>NZ_JAENIL010000033.1 GCF_016595505.1 Pelagicoccus mobilis
AAGCACGCTCCCACAAATAAAGCAAAAGCCCTGCCTCCTGGATTAGGAAGCAGGGCTGTGTAGTTAAACTTTTAGTACGCTAAGCACTTACTTGGCGCGCTTCTCCTCGATGGCTGCTTGTGCAGCTGCGAGGCGAGCGACTGGTACGCGGAATGGCGAGCAGGATACGTAAGCGAGGCCAACGTTGTGGCAGAACTTAACGGATGCTGGGTCACCACCGTGCTCACCACAGATACCGAGCTTGATGTCTGGGCGAGTCTTGCGTCCCTTTTCAATCGCAGTTTCGACGAGCTGGCCAACGCCTGTTTGGTCGATAGATGCGAATGGGTTAGCGGAGAGAATTTCTTCTTCCTGGTACTTGCCGAGGAAAGAACCTGTGTCGTCACGAGACATGCCCAAGCAAGTCTGAGTGAGGTCGTTGGTTCCGAAAGAGAAGAACTGTGCTGTTTCAGCGATCTCGTCAGCGGTGAGGGCACCACGAGGAACTTCGATCATTGTACCAACAGAGTAAGTGAGCTTAACGCCCTTCTTCTCTTCAACTTCCTTAGCAACGCGGTGAACGATCGCAGTCTGGATATCGAGCTCCTTCTTGAAGCCGACGAGTGGGATCATTACCTCTGGACGTGCCTTGATGCCCTTCTTCTCAACCTGAGCGGCTGCTTCGAAGATCGCACGTGCCTGCATTTCAGCGATTTCTGGGTAGCTGATAGCTAGACGGCAACCACGGAAACCAAGCATTGGGTTGAACTCGTGGAGGTCTGCAACGCGCTGCATGATAGTCTCAACCTTGATGCCGAGCGTGCGAGCGAGGTCCATTTGCTGCTCCTTCGTGTGAGGGAGGAACTCGTGGAGAGGTGGGTCCAAGAGACGGATTGTCGCTGGGAGACCCTTGAGTGAGCGGAAGATGCCCGCGAAGTCCTTACGCTGGTAAGGGAGGAGCTTCTTGAGTGCCTTCTGACGACCTTCGAGAGAGTCGGCGAGGATCATCTGACGCATTGCGTCGATACGGTCGCCTTCGAAGAACATGTGCTCTGTACGAGTGAGGCCGATACCAACCGCACCGAACGCGATCGCGTTCTTTGTTTGAGCTGGAGTGTCGGCGTTAGTGCGAACTTGGAGGCGAGTTGCCTTTTCACACCAGCCCATGAGCTTCACGTAGTTCTGGTACTTTTCAGTCTTCTGAGCAGCCTTCTTGTTGTTGAGGAGGCCGTCGATGATTTCTGAAGGAGCAGCCTTGATTTCGCCTGCGTAAACCGCACCGGAAGTTCCGTCGATGGAGAGGTAATCACCTTCCTTGAACTTCTGCTTACCAACTGTGAGGATCTTCTTGTCGTAGTCGATTTGGAGCTCAGCCGCGCCACAAACACAAACCTTACCCATTTGACGGGCAACGAGTGCAGCGTGAGAAGAAACACCACCACGAGCGGTGAGGATACCTTCAGCAGCGATCATACCGCGGAGGTCTTCTGGAGAAGTCTCAACGCGAGTGAGGAGAACCTTTTCGCCGCGAGCTTCTGCGTCAACCGCGCGCTCTGCGTTGAAGTAGATCTTACCGGAAGCCGCGCCTGGACCAGCTGGGAGACCAGTAGCGATTTGCTTGGCCTTCTTTACGTCAGCGAGGTCGAAGATAGGAGCGAGGAGTTGGTCGAGCTGGTCAGCTGGGTTGCGGAGTACCGCAGTTTCCCAGTTGATGAGACGCTCCTTAACCATGTCGATGGAGAACTTGAGAGCGGCAGCAGCTGTACGCTTACCGTTACGAGTTTGGAGCATGTAGAGCTTACCTTCCTGGATGGTGAACTCAACGTCCTGTACGTCCTTGAAGTGCTTCTCGAGCTTCTTGCGAACCTGGAGGAGCTCCTTGTAGGACTTCGGCATTACTTCCTGAAGCTCTGCAACTGGGTTTGGTGTACGAACACCAGCAACAACGTCTTCACCCTGAGCGTTAACGAGGAACTCACCGTAGAATTCGTTCTCGCCGTTCGCTGGGTTACGAGTGAATGCAACACCGGAACCTGAAGTTTCGCCAGTGTTACCGAAAACCATCGCCTGAACGTTAACAGCAGTACCCCACTCAGCAGGGATGCCGTACTTCTGGCGGTAAACCATCGCGCGGTCGTTCATCCAAGAACCGAATACCGCACCAGCTGCACCACGGAGCTGCTCCCATGGATCTGTTGGGAAGCCCTTGCCAGTGCGAACCTTGACGAGCTCCTTGAAACGCTTAACGAGCTCTTGTTGGTCCTCAGCTGTGAGGGAAGAGTCGATAACGTCCTTGCCGTACTTCTCGTGCTTGAAGCCTTCGATTACGCCTTCGAAAGGCTCGATGTCTTCGTCTGGTCCAGCTTGTACGCCGAGAACAACGTCTCCGTACATTTGGATGAAGCGGCGGTAGCAATCCCAAGCGAAGCGTGGGTTGTCAGTTGCCTTGGTGAGAGCTTCGACGGAATCGTCGTTGAGGCCGAGGTTGAGGATGGTGTCCATCATACCTGGCATAGAGTCACGAGCACCAGAACGTACCGCTACGAGGAGAGGCATGCCGTCGGTCGCGCCGAACTTTGTGCCCATTTCCTTTTCCATCT
This sequence comes from Pelagicoccus mobilis, assembly GCF_016595505.1. GTDB lineage: Bacteria > Verrucomicrobiota > Verrucomicrobiia > Opitutales > Opitutaceae > Pelagicoccus > Pelagicoccus mobilis. Next base: position 2,580 of record NZ_JAENIL010000033.1, read on the forward strand.
TAGCGATGGCAGTTTCCATCTGGGACTGGAGGGATTCTGGGTAAGTGCGGCCGTTGTCGTAGAAGTAAGTACAAACTTCTGTAGTAACAGTGAAGCCTGGAGGAACTGGGAGGCCGATGTTGGCCATCTCGGCGAGGTTCGCACCCTTGCCGCCGAGGAGGTTTCTCATAGTAGCGTCGCCGTCAGTCTTCTGACCGAACGAGTATACGTACTTTACGTTCTTCTTTGCCGCTGCCTTACGAGGAGCTTTCTTAGCTGCCTTTTTAGCGGGCTTACGTACAGCCTTCTTGGCTGCGGTTGCGCGTTTCGCTGTCTTTTTGGATGCCATACTTCGATAGCTTGGGTTTTGCGATGTTGATTATGAAAGACGCTGAATTGCCTCTTCCCAGTTTCGAAAAGGGGTTTCACATAGTGATGGGGGAGCGTGTGTCAACGGGAATGCTGCCTAGGGAGGAGCTCGAACGATAGAGGGACGCATTCAGAGGGGCTTTACCGTTAAACTTGCGATTGCTTAAAAGTGGGAGCGATTTGCGATTGCCCACGCCGATCCAGTCGCGCAATAAGGTCCGTTTTCCCAAGTTTTCCATGAGCGACATCGTTCCAAAAGATTCCGATAAAGAGCCCGAAGAGGATGACCTCGACATGTACGGTGAAGATTCCGTGGATGACGATCTCGACTTCTTCAATGACGATTCGGATGACGAAGACATGGATTGGGCGGACGACCCGAAGAAGATGGGCTTCCTCGATCATGTGGAGGAGTTGCGCTGGACGCTGATCAAACCGTTGGCGGTTCTCTTTGTCACTTTCGTGCTCACGATCGTATTCATCCAGCATGTGAAGGACGTGCTGATGTTCCCGTTGAACCAAAACTACTCGCCTGAGCAGATGGAGGTTTTCAATGGCTTGGCGACTCGTAATCCGACCGGCGTATTCACGGCGATGCTACACATCGGTTTGTTGACGGGCATAACGGTCGCCTCTCCGGTATTCCTCTTTTACATCGGTAAGTTTCTTTCTCCCGCGCTTACTAAGAAGGAGAAGAAACTGCTCCTGCCAGGGTGTTTCAGCGCTTTCTGCCTGTTCTTGATGGGGTGTTCGTTCGCGTTTTTCCTGCTGCTGCCCAAGGCGATAGAGGTGACGATGGCGTTTAACAAGATGATGGATTTCCAGATCATCTGGTCGCCGGACAGCTATTTCGGGTTTATCACATGGATCGTGATCGGAATGGGCGTTTCCTTTCAGTTCCCGTTGATCGCGGTGGTGCTGGTTTATCTGGATGTGGTGAGTTTGGAGAAGCTGCGTTCGCTCCGCCGGATTTGTATCATCTCCTTCTTTATTCTCGCGGCCGTTCTTACTCCGCCGGATCCCGTGACTCAGGTCATGATGGCTTTGCCGATGATTGTTCTCTACGAGGTTTCGCTAATCGTTGCGGGAGTTCTCCTAAGGAAACGTAAAGCCCACGAAGAGGCGGATGAGGAAGACGCCTAGTCGCGTAAATTCGAGGTTAATACTTAGGTAAAGATTTTCGAAGAACTTCGCTCGCTTGGTTGATCTTAGCGGCAGGCCCATTAGGCTGAATAAGTGCTAGGACAAGTTTCTAGAAATTTACTCATGCTTCGGTTCGGTTTCACAGGACTAAACCGTTTTCGGTTGTTTGGACTTGTCGTGTTCCTTGTCTCGTTTTGTTCGCTGCAGGCGAAAACGCGGCCACTTGATCTCGATCTCGAGAGGTTGCAATTCGATTGGTTCGAAGAAAGCGAGACCTTCGCGAGCATCGCGGTGATCGATGTGCTTCAAGACCATCGGGGGTTTGTTTGGGTCGGGACTCGGGACGGGATATACCGCTACGACGGTCGTCGGTTTTTACGGTATCGTTCGGGGGCCAACGAGCGTCGCGAACTGCCGCACAATCGGGTCAATACGTTCTACGAGGACTCGAACGGTCGATTGTGGGTAGGCTTGCAGCGGGGTGTTGTGTTCTACGACCCGGACTTGGATGTTTTCGTGCCTTGCGAGATCGAGTGGTACAATGGGAGTGTGAGCGGATTCGCTGAAACGTCCAAGGGTGAGCTTCTCGTTCTGGGGGAGGCGTTGGGACTGGGGCGTCTGGAGGAGGATGGTGTTTTCCGTAGGCTTGATCTTGAGATTCAAGGGCGGGCCAGCGTTTTGTTGCTCGATGACGAACTGGGATTTTTGATCGGTGGGGAACGCGGTATCCAGATCGTGGATGACGACTTGAACATCGTGGGCTCGTTTGGGGAAGGCGCTGAGTTCTTGAAGCAGCGAAAATCGTTTGTGAGGGCTTTGGCACGAGTCTCGCCGTCGAGCTTTTGGGTTGGTACGAATCAGGAAGGGTCTTGGATCTTGGATTTGGAATCTGGCGACTTTCAGAAGGTTCCAGCGAAGCGAAAAGACGAAGATTTGGTAGGGACAGTCACGGTCCATGAGAATGGCGATGTGTTGGTTGGGACGACTGCGGGAGTGACTATTTTTTCACCTGAAGGTGAACGGAAAAAGATGTATCGAAACGTTGGTTACAGTACTGCGTCAATTCAACCGGGGACGGTCTATGCGTTGTCGACTGATCGGCAGGGGAATCTGTGGGTAGGGACTTCGCGCGGCGGTTTGAGTGTCGTGCGTAACTCCAAGGCTTTTTCGGGGATTGATCAGAATAGTCCAATTCCTCTCTCCAAGCGGAAAGTGACAGCTATCCTGAAAGATTCTTCTGAGCGGCTTTGGGTTGGGTACCACAATGAGGGGGTGGATGTCTTGGATTTTTCTTTGTCTTCTAGGACCTATCTTGATCCGCATGAAGACGTTTCGGGAGGTCTTGGGCGAGGCTCCGTGTGGGACATCGTTGAGACGGCCGATGGTCACATTTGGATTGGCACAAATCGGGATGGCTTAGCGAAATTAGAACCCGGGCAACGCAAATTTCAGAAATTCGTGCCCGATGAGAAGGGGGGGAATTCGATCCAAGGCTACGATGTGCGAGTCATTCTCCCGGATCGGAAAGGGAATTTGTGGTTAGCTGTTCATGGGAGAGGTTTTGACTACTTGGATCGGGAGAGTGGCGAGTTCACGAACTATGAGAATCCGTTGAGCGAATGGGTTGAGGATCTGGCTCTCGATGCGAATGGCGATTTGTGGATTGGTTCGGCGAACGGACTGAGTCTGCTAAAGGAGGGGGCGTCTACTTTCGTGGATTTCACGCACGACGCTGCTGATGAAACAAGCTTAAGCGACGGTCATGTGGTTTGTCTCTATATCGATTCTTCGGATACGCTTTGGGTGGGAACGAAAAATGGGCTCTGTTCCATGAACCGCGAAGTCGGAGAGTTTAAGCGCTACAGTTTGGCAGAGGGATTGCCGGGGGCCTCGATTCGTTCAATAAATGAATCAAGAGACAATGAGCTATGGGTCGCGACCTCAGAAGGCTTAGCTCGATACCAAAAATCGTCCGATTCTTTTAAAGCCTTTCATAAGTTTGATGGATTGCTGTCTGATCAATTTGTCGAGCGGTCGAAGTTTCTTGGGGACGATGGTTTGTTCTATTTTGGGTGCGAAAAGGGGATCGTGAAATTTCGTCCTGAAGAGATTGAGGTGAGTAACGAGGCCCCTGAACTGGTGATTACGGGGATCAGCGTTCAGCACGTTAATCAAGATAGCTACGGGAGGGAGGGGGACGTTTTGCCTCGAACGCCATTTACTGCGTCTGAAATCGTTTTGCCTCCTGGTAACAATATCTTGGGGATTGAGTTTGCGGCTCTGGATTATTTGAGCGCGGGGCGAAATGAGTTCGAATATATGCTCGAAGGCTTTGACGAGGATTGGGTGGCGAACGGGCAACGAGCCGACTGTTTTTATACGAATATGCCGCCGGGCGACTATCTGTTTCGAGTTCGGGCGAGCAATAGCGATGGCGTTTGGAACGAAGCGGGCATTTCTCTGCCGCTGCGCCTGTTGCCTTTTTTCTGGCAGACTTTATGGTTCAAGATCGCTGTCGTCGCTTCCCTGATACTTTTGGTGATTGGGATTGTTCGGATGAGGCTAGCGACCTTGGCGGGGCAGAAGGAGCGACTTCAGAACACGGTGTCGGAGCGTACTAAGGATCTTGAAGATGCTCTAAAGGCTCTGGAATACCAGAAGGCTCAGACCGAGGACCAGAATTTGGAGTTGATCGATCACCGGGAGAATTTGGAGGAGTTGATCACGCAGAGGACTTTTGAGCTACAGGTAGCCAAGGAAAAGGCGGAGGAATCGGATCGCTTGAAGTCGGCCTTTCTCGAGAACATTTCACATGAGATTCGGACTCCGATGAATGCGATCATCGGGTTTGTGAATGTGCTTCGGGGTGGGGCTTGCGAAGAGGAAGAGAAAGAAGAATATCTCCAGATCATCGAAGAGAACGGGGAGTATTTGACGACGATGATCGACAACATCATTGAACTCTCATTACTGGAGTCTCAGAAGGTGGCTCTTATGCCTGTCGCCACTCACTTGGGGCAGTTCTTTGAGAAGTGGAATTCGTATTTGCTGACCGAGCTGGAAAGACAGGACAAGCAAGAGATCACGGTATCTTTCAGTCCTCAGGAAGACTTGGATCCGGAGACGTTTGTGGAGGTTGATTGTGCCCGTTTGGATCAGATTATGGGCCAGTTGCTTGAGAACGCGATCAAGTTCACGGATCACGGTACGATCAGCCTAAGCTATGAAGTGAGTAAGGGAGCTACGGATACGCTCATGATTGCTGTCGAAGATACAGGAGTGGGAATACCGCAGGAAAAGCTGAATTCGGTCTTTAATCTGTTTCGGAAAATAATCGGAGAAAAGAAACGGCTCTACCGGGGAACTGGACTGGGCTTGGCGATTGTAAAGCGTGTGGTCGATTTGATGGAGGGTGAGATTCGGGTGGAATCTGAAATCGAAAAAGGGACGCGGTTTATTTTACGAGTGCCCCTTTCGCAGCCTTTTGTGGACACGCCAATCGAGCAACTGAGCGAAGAGGCGTAGAGTGTCTATTTGAATCCGCGAAATGAAAAAGCCGCTACCCATTTGGGGGATAGCGGCTCGAAAGGGAGTGTGGAGGACTAGCTTAAAATCCAGCCGTCTGGGTATTCCTTGGTCAGATACTGGTTCGCTTCTGGAACGTTGGTGATCTTCATGGCCTTGGCATCGTACTCGATACGGCGTTGGGCGCGCATGGCCACATTTCCGAGTAGCGCCATTTCGGTGAGTCCAGAGGCGTATTCGAAGTCTGAGCACGGTGTGAGTTCCCCGCGAATGCCATCGGTCCAGTTCTTTTGGTGAGTACCTTTAACACGTGGCAAGGTGCGTGGTGGTAGGTTGGACTTCATTGCACGGAACTTAGCGTCTGGGAGAATGCGCACGACCTTTCCGTAGGTGTCGGAGTAGATGTAGGCGTGCTCGCCGTAAATGATCGTGCCTCCGCCCTTGTCGTCGTAGACTGAGGCTTCGAGTCCCTCAGGGATCGGTGGAATGAGTCCGCCTTCGTACCATCGGTAGGTGACTGGTGAGAGTTTACCACGGCGTGGGAATTCGAAGGTGACCATGGCGGAGCTCGGTGAACTGTAATCGTTGAACGCAGTGGTGGTCGCGGAAATCGCAGTCGGCATGCCCAGATTGAGCGCCCAGTAGGGTACATCCATAATATGGCAAGCCATGTCGCCGATCGCTCCGCAGCCGTAGTCCCACATCCCGCGCCAATTAAATGGGTGGATTGAGGGATCGTAAGCTCGTCGAGGCGCCACTCCCTGCCAGACGTCCCAATCAAGGGAGTCAGGTTTGACCGGAATCGCCTTTGAGTGATCAGGAGCTTTGATGCCCTGTGGCCAGATGGGTCGGTTGGTCCAGGAGACGATCTCTTTTACGTCGCCGATTACGCCGGCTTGGATCCATTCGTAGACCAGTCTTTGACCTGCGTTGGACTTTCCTTGATTGCCCATCTGGGTGACGAGCCCGGACTTTTTAGCGGCTGCATCGATCCAGCGTGCTTCCTCGACAGTGTGAACGAGTGGCTTTTCGCAGTAGACGTGAATGCCGAGGTTCAGGGCGGAGCGAGCGATCGGGTAGTGCATGTGGTCGGGCGTCGAGATGACCACGCCATCGATCTTGTCCGCCATTTCCTCGAACATCTTGCGGTAATCGCTGTACCACTTCGCTCCCTTGGAGTTTATCTCTTCGAGTACCTCACCGAAAACCTTTGGGGTCCACGGGTGAGTTACGGTAGCCTCGACATTGGCCATGTCGACGTCACAGAGAGCGACGATGTTTTCGTTGCGGAGTGGGACGATCGAAGACGCTCCTTTTCCTCCCACTCCCACGAACGCTATGTTTAGCTTTCCGTTCGCTGATTGCTTGCTTTTGGCGATCGAGAAGCGGGGCAGAGCAAAAAGCCCGGCTGCAGAGGTCGCTCCCTTGACGAAGTTTCGACGATTAATTCCTGATTTTTCCACGATTCGTATTCTTTCTTTTTGGGGGTAATTCAGTTATTTCTGTCGGACTAGGTAGCGCCCAATTAGGCACGGAGCAAATCGGAATGTTCCCTACCTACCTCTAACAAAAGAAAGATGATACAAATCGAAGATTTGTCCTATTTTACAGCGGTCGGAATCAGCGGTGGATCAAATGCTAATTTGGAATTCACCACGAGCAATGAGCTCGCCTAGAGCTCGCGAAGCGTTTCGCAGAGGATTTCGCTCGCTCTGTCGATTGCTCCTTGCTCGTGAGCGGTCGAGATGAAGTTCGCCTCGTACTTCGAAGGAGGCAGGTAGACGCCTTTCTCGAGGCAGGTGTGGAAGTACTTGTTGAAGCGATCCGTGTCGGTGGCCGTTGCGTCGTCGAGCGTGTCGACCCGCTTTTCGCTGAAGTAGACGCAGAACATGGAGCCGACTTGGGGCACTTGGAGAGGGAGTCCGATCTCGCTGGCGGTCGAAGCGATCGCGGATGCGATCTGTTTTCCCATCTTGTCGAGGCGAGAGTAGGCGTCGCCCTCGAGTAGGAGCTTGAGCGAGGCGATGCCTGCAGCCATGGCGAGTGGATTGCCGCTTAGCGTGCCGGCTTGATAGACGGGACCCAGTGGCGCGAGGTGGTCCATTATCTCTGCTTTCCCCCCGAGCGCTCCTACTGGGAGGCCTCCGCCGATTATCTTACCGAGGGTCGTAATGTCGGGGGTGATGCCAACGTGCTCTTGTACGCCGCCTGCGGATACGCGGAACCCGGTCATGACTTCGTCGAATATCAGGACGGAGCCGTGTTTGGTACAGAGGTCGCGTAGCCCTTGCAGATAGCCGTCGGTTGGGAAAATCAGACCGACGTTCGCCGGAAATGGCTCTAGGATGATTCCAGCTATTTGATCTCCAAAATTGGAAAAGGCTTCTTCGACTTTTGAAAGGTCGTTGAAGGGGAGGACTATGGTCTCTTCCGCCAGTTTTTCTGGAATCCCGGCGGAGTCTGGTTTGCCGAGTGTAAGCGCGCCTGAGCCGGCTGCGATGAGTAGGCTGTCGACGTGGCCGTGGTAGCAGCCAGCGAACTTGATTATCTTGTTTCGCTTTGTGTATCCGCGAGCAAGGCGGATGGCGGTCATGGTCGCTTCCGTTCCCGAATTTACCATGCGGACCTTCTCGACGGAGGGAACCATCTTGATGATGAGCTCCGCCATTTCGACTTCGTAGGGATTTGGTGTGCCGAAGCTGGTGCCGTTGTTGAGCGCTTCGGCAATGGCGTCGCGGATGACGGGGTGGTTGTGCCCGTGGATGGCTGGCCCCCAGGTGCAGACGAAGTCGATGAGCTCTTTGTCGTCTGCGGTGGTGAGGGTGGCTCCCTCTGCCTTTTTTGTGAAGAAGGGGGCTCCGCCTACGGAGCGGAACGCGCGGACGGGCGAGTTTACGCCGCCGGGAATGAGTTCTTGGGCGCGGGTGAAAAGATCGTTCGAAATTGTCATTTCGATAGGTGTTTAGGTTTTAGCTATTTAGGCTTTAGGAAGAAACGTTGATGGAGTCTGGAAGCTCGACCTAAAGCCTATGCACCTAACTCCTATTTACCGAGGCGGAACGCCTAGGAGACGTAGCGTTGCACGATGGGGATGCGGCGGCCTACGCCGAAGGCGAGAGGAGTGAGTTTGAGGCCGGGAGCGGCTTGCTTGCGTTTGTATTCGTTGAGATCGACCTTGCGTATCATGTCTTTGACTACGTCGGGATCGTATCCTTGCTCGATGAGGTCCTTAGTGGACATTCCTTTTTCGACGTATCCTTCGAGGATGCCGTCGAGAATGTCGTAGGGAGGGAGACTGTCTTCGTCTTTCTGGTCGGGGCGGAGCTCGGCGCTGGGCGGCTTCTCGATGGTATTGACCGGAATTGTCGGTTTGTCGCGGTTCATGAATCGCGAGAGCTCGAAAACCTTAGTCTTGGGAAGGTCGCTGATCACAGCGAGCCCGCCGCACATGTCGCCGTAGAGCGTGCAGTAGCCTACTGCGAGTTCGGATTTGTTGCCGGTGGTGAGGAGGAGTGCTCCGAGCTTGTTGGAGAGGGCCATGAGAAGCAGGCCGCGAGCGCGGGCTTGTATGTTTTCCTCGGTGACGTCGCGACCGTAGCCGGCGGTAAGTGGGGAGAGGGTGTCTTCGGCGGAGGCGACGATGTCGGCGATGGCGACGGTATGGAAGTCGATGCCTAGGTTTTCCGCGAGATCCTTGGCGTCGCTCTTGGAGTGATCGCTGGAAATGGCGGAGGGCAGGCTTACGCCGGTGACGTTTTCGGGGCCGAGGGCTTTGGCGGCGATGGCGGCTACCACGGCGGAGTCGATGCCGCCGGATAGGCCGATGAGGGCCTTTTTGAAGCCGCTTTTGTGCACGTAGTCGCGTAGGCCGAGCACGAGAGCGTCCTCGATGTTGTGCATGAGTTCCTGGCGGAAGGTTTCGGCGAGGCTGGCTGTCGTTGATTCTAGGTCGACGACTGCTTGGTCGGCCGCGAAAGCGGAAAGGCCTGAGATAATTTGTCCTTGAGAATTGGATACCATGCTGCGGCCGTCGAAGATGAGCTCATCGTTTCCGCCAACTGCGTTCACGTATACCGTGGGGCAACCGCAGGCTTTGGATGCGGCTGAGACGAGGCCTTCTCTCTGTTCTCCTTTGCCTCCCCAGTGCCAAGGGCTGGCTGAGAGGTTGATGTGAAGGTCGAGGTTTTGCTCTTTGAGGTATTCGACGGGGGCGTGTGGATAGCGCTCGCGAGAGATATCCGTGTTTCCCCAGATGTCCTCGCAGATGGTGACGCCGACTTTCTGGTCTTGCCAGGTGAAAACTAGAGGCAGGTCTGCTGGCTCGAAGTAGCGGTCTTCGTCGAAGACGTCGTAGGTGGGGAGGAGCGACTTGCGCCCGATTTGCTGGATTTTTCCGTTTTGGCAAAAGGCGGCGGAATTGAAGAAATCGCGGCCTGACTGGGTTTCGTTTGCTTCGACGAATCCGATGACGGCGGGGGCGTCGCCGATTTGATTGGCGATTTGCTCTAGGCTCGCAAGTTGGTCCGGCACGAAGCGGCGTTTGAAGAGCAGGTCGCGCGGAGGGTAGCCGCAGACTGCGAGTTCTGGGTAGACGACGAGTTCGGCGCCCTGCGAGACGAGCGATTGGTAGGCGTCGAGAATGAGTTTTTGGTTGCCGGCGAGGTCGCCAACGGTGGTGTTTATCTGAGCGAGTCCGATCTTCATGGGTGCGAAGCGAGAGATTGCAACAGCCTTGGGCTCAAGGGCAAGCGCGAGAATCGACTCTGTGACGCTGCCGCTCGATTTGCGGGGAGGATGTGTCGGTGTTTAACGAAAGAGGAGGTAAGTCGCGTGGTTCGGTGGCTGGATTGCGTAGACCCTAGGAGGCGAGGTCGCTTTCGTTTTTGAGTTTTAGCTGACCGCAGGCGGCGGCGATGTCGTGCCCTTTTTCGCGGCGAATGGTGACTGAGACGCCTCGGTTGCGGAGACGGTTGTAGAAAGTGTCCTGGCGGGCGATCGAAGGCCGTCGCCAATCGAGTCCGTCGACTGTGTTGTAGGGGATGAGATTGACGTGCGCCTTGAGGTCGAGGGCGATCTTTATGAGGGCGTCGGCTTGTTCGAGGGTGTCGTTGATTTCCTCGATGAGGATGAACTCGAGGGTGATCATGCGGCCCTTGGTCTGGGCGTATTTTTGGATGGCGGGTAGGAGTTTTTCGAGCGGGTACTTACGGTTGACTGGCATTATCTGGTCGCGGACCGCGTTGGTTGCCCCATGCAGGGAGACGGCGAGTCGGAATTGCTCTGGCTCGTCGGCGAGCTCCTCGATCCGTGGCACGACTCCGGAGGTGGAGATGGTGATGCGGCGAGCTCCGAAATTGAGGCCCCAGTTTGCGTTCAGGATGCGTAGGGCGGGCAGGAGGTTTTTGTAATTGGCCAGGGGTTCGCCCATGCCCATGACGACGATGTTGTCGAAGGAGGCGATTTCTTCGGAGGCGCGTTCTGTGGTCGCGTCTTCTTGGTGGCAGACGTGGATGAGCTGGGAGACGATTTCGCCGATGGAGAGGTCTCGTTTCCAGCCAGCGAGTCCGGATGCACAGAATTTGCACCCGTAGGCGCAGCCGACTTGGGTGGAGATGCAGATGGTTTTGCGGGAGTTTTCTTGCCCGACGCTGATCTGAGGGGCTCGAATGACCACGGTTTCGACCATTGCGTTGTCGCCCATCTGGAGGAGAAGCTTCTCGGTCTCGTCGGCGGATTCTTTGGCGAGGACGCGTTTGGAGGGAGCGATTTCGAAGGTGTTGTCGAGTTTTTCGCGGAGGGATTTGGGGAGGTTGCTCATGGCGTCCCAGGACTTGGCCCGTTTTTTGTAGAGCCATTCGAGGACTTGCTTGGCGCGGAACTTGGGTTCGCCGAGCTCTTCGAAGCGAGCTTGGAGGCTGTCGAGCGTTTCGCCGTAGATGGGTGGCTTTTCCGGAAGGTACTTCATGAAAGGTGTGGATGGTGAAGGGGGAATGGCGAAAGGGGAAGTCTGGGTTGCGAGTTTTGTTGGGGAGTGGTTTCGGCTTGCGGATAGGGGGCGGTGGATAAGTGTAGGCGGCGGTGAGTTTGATACATCGCTACATTTTTAAAAACGTTTTTGCCTCCTGCTTCGCGTCGGTGGCTATGTTTGCGTTTCTGATCCTGACGATGAGCATGGTGAAGGACATGCTCAATTTGTTGGCGGAAGGGCAGCTGACGTTTGGGGCGTTTTTCAGGCTGACTTGGCTGTTGCTGCCTTTTGTATTCGTTTACGCGCTACCGATGGGGTTTATCACGGGTGTGCTTCTGACGATGGGGCGTTTGTCGGCGGAGAATGAAATCACGTCGTTGCGAGCGGCTGGTGTGAGCGTGATTCGGCTTTCCAGTTCGGCGTTTCTTTTGGCGATCCTTGGCACGACTGCGTCGTTGGTAGTGAATTTCTACTACGGTCCGCTGGCCAAGACGCAGTACCGCCAGGAGCTGAAGAATACGATCCAGACGAATCCGCTAGGGTTCATCGTGGAGAAAACGTTTGTGCGGGATTTTCCGGGATCGGTAATCTACGTGGGAAAGAAGGAGGCGGAGATGCTCTACGACGTTTGGATTTGGAAGCTGAACGAGCAGAGTCAGGTGACGTCTTTTGCGAGAGCGGAAAAAGGGAAGTTCGCTTTTTTGGAGAATAGCGCGGAGCTTCAGCTCGATGCGGAGCAGGTGACCATCGAGCACCGCGATGAGGAGGACCCTGAGAATTTCAGGACCAAGAATTTCTTTCCGGGCTCGGCGGCGAGGTTTCCATTCTCTTTCTCTTTGGAGAAGATCCTAGGGCGTGAGACCTTGGCTCGGAAGCTGACTTGGATGACGTTTGACGAGTTGCAGCGCGAGGTCGCGAGCTACCAGGAGATTGCGGAGAGCTCGACAGGGGAGGTTCGCGAGGAGGCTCTACGGAACATGCTGAAAGCGAAAATGGTGTTCCACAAGAATTTCGCCATGGGCTTTGCGGTGCTGTCGTTCGCGTGTATTGCGATCCCTCTTGGTTTGAAAACCTCGCGCAAGGAGACCTCGGCCAATCTAGGGTTGGGGGTAGGGATGGGGCTGCTCTACTATCTCGCGATGATCTCGATCGATTGGCTGGATGGGAAGCCGGAGCTTAGGCCTGAACTGCTTTTTTGGATACCGAACCTGGCTTATCAGACGGTGGGTGTATGGCTGTTCTTGCGTGCGGACCACGGCAAGAAAGCGAAGAGCTAGTTTACAACGAGAATAAGCAGGGGCAGCTTGCCGCCTGAGTTGCCGGCCGCTTGGACGGTTGGATGTCCCTTGCTGGCTAGCACTGTCATGTCGGTGAGGGTTTTGGAGTCTTTTTTCCATTGGGCGGAAAGCCGGTATTTGCCGCCTTCGTTGGAGAGGTAGGAAACGGTCACCTTTTGGCCTCCGGGGAAGGATATTGTTTGGGTGCCGTTTAGGCGTAGCTTGAAATTTCCTGTTCCTTGTTGCTTGAAGGTGTCGAATGGGAAGGCGCGAATCAGTCGGCGTTCGTATTGTTTGAGCGAGGCGTCGACGCCTTGGCCTTCGTTGGAGGCTAGGATGAGCGTGGCGCTGACCGATGCGTCTTGGGCGCTGGAAACAGTGGAGAAGAGTGAAGTGGCGAGCACGACGATGGCTAGTGTTGCGAGTTTTGGAATGCGGATGTGTTTCATGAGACGAGGTCGGCTAAGTGTTTCTGGATTGTTTTTCTCGCGTTGAAAAGTCGGGACATGACGGTGCCGGTTTTTACCTGCAGTTCGGTGGCTATTTCTTCGTAGGTGAGGCCTTCGATTTCCCGCAGCTGAAGAGCGGTACTGAGTTTTTCGGGAAGCTTGGCTAGTGCGTCTTCGATTCGAGATTGGAGTTCTTTTCTCTCAAGGTTACGAACTTGCTCAGGGGATGCAACGGGAGAAGCTTCGTTGTTCGCTGCGTTTTCGAGGAACTCTTGCTCCGAGGCGGATTCTCGGCTGTTGTTTCGTTTGCGGATGAGATCGAGGGCGGTGAAGGTGGTGATGCGGTAGAGCCAGGAGGTGAAAGCGGAATCCCCACGAAAGCTGGAGAGCTTTTTCCAGACTTTGACCCATGTGAGTTGGGCGACGTCTTTGGCGTCTTCTTCAGACTTTGTCATGCGAAGCGCTTGTCCGTAGACTTTGTCGTAGTGAAGGGAGACGAGCTGGTTGAACGCGTTTTTGTCCCCTTCTTGCGCCTGTATGACAAGCACATCTGTCGTTTCGTCTGGTGTCACCTCGCTGTTGTTATTGCGGGCGAGTCTTGTGTGTTTGCGCCGGCATTTGCGAGTTTAGACGTCGCTTCTTCTAATTTATTCATCGCTGCTCGTTAGAATCGGCGAGCGGTGATGCGTTTCACTGCGGATAGGGTCGCTGTGACGTGCATGGCGATGCGAGTCTTGATCGGCAAGGAGCTTGGAGTTTCTGTTGTTAGATGTATGTGTTTGTTTTTCGAATACAGGAGAAAGGCTTCGGGCCAATCTTCCCGTGACTCGATGGCGCCTTCGATGGGGCGACTAATGAGTCCGTCTTGAGCGGGTGAATCGTCGATTTCGGGAGCTAAATCGATTGGACCGGAGTTTTGGGTGTCGTCTAGAATGTCGCGAAACACGGGATCATCTGGAGAAGGGGAGACGGCGTACATGTAAAATCCGGAAGATTCCCAATCTTCGTGGAGGGCGACGCTGAGGTCGAAGGGGGGGAGTGTATCGATGAATTGTTTAGCGGCTAGGGTTTCCGGGTTTTTGGGGGTGCGGAACTCTCGATTGAGGTCGTCGCCTTGCGCGTTTTCACGTGTTTGAGTGACGAATCCGGTTGGATTAACGAGGGGAAGGATGCTGATTTGGATTTCGCGGGGGAGCAGGTCTCTTTTGAGAATCTCGAGTAGAGCCAATGGTCCGGCCGGTTCGTCGCCATGCACGCCTGTTGATAGGTAGAGGTGGAAGTTGCGGGGGGGCGTTTGTTGAGAAGGGCGTGTCAGCCCGATGATCGGATATGACTCGACCTTGCCAAGGGGAGTGGAAGTGAAGCCGGCGGCGGTTGCAGCAGCTTCGATTTCTTCAAGGAATTCTAAGGGAGCGATCATGGAGAAATCCGATTTTTCACAGTTGTTTTTTAAGGTTTCACGGGGCTTAGACGATTTAGGCTTGGTTTATGCGGCGATTAGGCCGGATTTAAATCTTTAAACTTCTGCCTGAATCTGAAAAACGGTCCCTTTCTCAACTCTACACCCTTATGAAAATTTGTTGCTTAGGAGCTGGCTACGTTGGTGGCCCAACGATGGCTATGATCGCCTACAAGTGCTCGGATATTACCGTTACTGTAGCCGACATCAACGAAGCGCGAATCAACGCTTGGAATTCTGATGAACTGCCGGTTTTTGAGCCAGGCTTGGATGATGTCGTGAAGGCGGCTCGTGGTCGTAACTTGTTTTTCACTACGGATAAAGTGACCGCCATCAAGGAGGCCGACATCATTTTCGTTAGCGTTGGCACCCCGACCAAAACCTACGGAGCGGGGGCTGGTAAGGCAGCCGACCTCAAATACATCGAACTCTGTGCTCGGGATATCGCGGAACATTCGGACCGCTCTAAGATCGTTGTTGAGAAATCGACTCTCCCGGTTCGTACGGCTCAAGGCTTGAAGACGGTTCTTTCCGCTAATACTCGCGAAGGTATCGATTTCCAGGTGCTTTCGAATCCGGAGTTCCTCGCTGAAGGTACCGCAATCGAGGATCTGGAGAATCCAGATCGTGTATTGATTGGGGGTGAAGAGGAAACCGAGGCGGGGCGTGCTGCGATTGAAACGTTGGCCAAGGTTTACGAGTACTGGGTGCCGCGCGAAAACATCATCACGACCAATCTTTGGTCTTCTGAGCTATCGAAGTTGGTGGCGAACGCGTTCCTGGCTCAGCGTATTTCTAGCATCAACTCGATTTCCGCCCTTTGCGAACGCACTGGGGCAAATGTTGACCAAGTCGCTTACGCGATCGGGCGTGACTCGCGAATTGGTCCGAAGTTCCTGAAGGCATCGGTTGGGTTTGGCGGATCCTGTTTCCAGAAGGACATCTTGAACCTTGTTTACCTCTGCGAGTATTTCGGCCTTCCGGATGTGGCTGCGTATTGGGAACAGGTGATCATTATGAACGACTGGCAAAAGAGCCGTTTCTCGCAGAAGATCGTTACCACTCTATTCAACACCGTTAACGGGAAGCGTATTGCGATGCTTGGCTTCGCATTCAAGAAAGACACCAATGATACTCGCGAGACTGCGGCGATGTACGTCGGGCGGGATTTGCTCGACGAGCAAGCTGTATTGGCGGTTCACGATCCGAAGGTGTCGCGTGAGCAGATTTTCAAGGATTTGAAGGAGTCCGAGACGGATGCGGAGGGTAACCCCAATCCGCTTGTCGATATTTGCGACGATCCTTACGAGGCTGCCAAGGGGGCGCACGGTTTGGCGGTTATGACCGAGTGGGATTCGTTCAAGGACCTGGACTACAAGAAGATCTATGAGGGGATGTATAAGCCCGCGTTTATCTTTGATGGGCGAAACATTCTCGACCACGAGGCTTTGCGGGAGATCGGATTCGAAGTCTTTGCCATAGGTGGCAAATAGCCCTTCTCCTTCAGCCTATTTTTTAGATGGCGAACTCTTTTCGGAGGGTTCGTCTTTTTTTGTGAGGTTAGGCAGGGGATTGTAAAAGGAAATGTAAAATCGGCTGGAGATAGTCCCACGTATCTTAGGTTTCGCGATAGTGAGTCGATGAGGTTCAGAAGCGAATGCCTCTCGCCTAATACCTATCACTATGCTACTTAGTCTCCTCTTCTTGATCATTCTCGCCGTTCTTGCCTATCAGACGAAAAAGGTGGTTCTGCCTGCGATCGTCTTTGGCGTGCTCAAGGCGATCTCCTCTTGCTTCTTCATCGTAGCTGAGTCCGAGCTAAGCTACGACACGATCGGACTGCTGGCAGGTTCACAATTGCTCGCCAACGGATTGCTTGGCACCGCAATTGCCTATCTGGTGGTAAAGCACTCTCAAGACTGGAAGTTCGCGATTCTGACAACCGTGCTCGCGATCGTCACGTTTATGACGAGCGCAATCGATCCGATCATTGCCGCCTAACGGCTAGAGCTATTTCTAGCTCGATTTTGCTACTTTCTTGGCGGCCTTTTTGGCCGCTTTTTTTGCGCCCTTTTTCGCAGCTCGAGGAGGGAACTCGAACTTGGTTTGGCCGCTGGCTTGGAGGACTAGGTAGGCGTCGAATGGGCGTTTGGTGCGTTTGGACCAGAACTTGTCGAGTAGGTCGGTCTTTCCGTCGGTCAGAAGTTTGATGACCTGCTCCCTAGGGATCTCACGATCGAGAATCTTTCGGCTGACTCGTATAGGTGTGGTTTCCTTGTCTCCATCGACGACGCGAACGATGTAAGCGGCAGGAGTTTCGAACAAATCCCCTCCGGTTCGCGGACATTTCGCGACGGGCTCAAGCGTTGAGAAGTCGATGGATCCGCTTCCGTTTTCACCGCCTTCACCATTGCCGAAGTCGAACTTGACGCGGTGGGTGTCGGGGTCGAGGTAGAGGTTCGCGCTGTAGTGTTTGCCAGATTTCGAGCGGAAGCCGTCGATGGGGCCGACTCGGCCCTTTTCGGTAAGCTCGCGTAGCTCTTCCATCTTCATCTTGCGATTGCCGATGATCTTGTAGATCGCAAATCGTGTATCCTTCTCGCCTTCTTCAGGCTTCTTGTCGCCTTTGGTTTTGTAGGCGCGCATGGATTCGAAGAGCGGCTGCCCGTCGATGGGAGACTTTAGATCGCTAGGAAGTAGATCTTCGTCGTTTTCTTGGAAGCTTTTGATGCTTTCGACGACGGTTTTTGTCATGTCGACGATCTCCTTCAGGAAGATCTTTCGATCGAGCTCTCCGTTTTCGATCTTGTGGAGCTTATATTCCCACTCGCCGGTGAGCTCTGGCTTGGTGAGGGCCTCCGCGTTGATGCAGGTCAGGAACTCGAGGAGCGTTTCGGCTTTAGGCGTTGGGCAAAGGGCACGGTGGTCGCGTTCGAGGTAGCGTTCCGCGATGAGGCGTTCGATGATTTGGGCTCGAGTGGCTGGAGTGCCGAGTCCGCTTTCCTTCATCGCGTCGGCCAACTCGTCGTCTTCGACCAGTTTTCCAGCTCCTTCCATCGCAGACAGGAGGGTGGCTTCCGTGTAGCGTGGGGGCGGTTTGGTTTCTTCGCTTAGAGTTTCGTAGCTCTCAACCTGTGCGGTGGCGGGTGATCCGTCTGCATCCGAAAGAGCGGGAAGGGTGTCGTCTACGCCGGCGACTGTGACGCTTTTGCCGTAGACTTCCAACCAACCTGGGGAGACGAGAACCTTACCTTCTGTTTTGAAGTTATGCCCTTGGACTTCACTGATTCGTGTTGTGACGTCGAATTCCGCGCTTGGGTAGAAAATGGAAATGAAGCGACGGCAGATCATGTCGAAGATCTTGGCTTCGTCGTCGTTAAGCTTCTTGCGTGAATCAGCCGTCGGAATGATTGCAAAGTGGTCGGAGATCTTCTTGTTGTTGAAGATTCGCTTGTCCGCTGGGTTTACCCAGTTTTTGGATACAGGGCGGGTCGCTACTTCGCCGAAGAGGTCTTCGAGGCTGCTCAGAGTGGTGCGTACCGTTTCAGGATAATCTTCCGGGAGTGCCCGCGAATCGGTACGCGGGTAGGTGATCATCTTGTGTTTTTCGTAGAGAGACTGGGCGAGTTGAAGAGTGCGGCGTGCCGAGAAGCCGAATCGGTTGTTCGCTTCCCGCTGCAGGGTGGTCAAATCGTAGAGACGTTGTGAGGCTTGGCGCGACTTTTTCTTTTCCTCGGAGACATTGGCGCTAGGGGACCCTTCGAGCGTCGCGGCGATTTGCTTCGCCTCTTCTTCTGTCCAAATACGGTCGATGCGGTCGTGCTCGTCGTCGCCTTTCTTGAAGTTCGGCTTTTGGTAGACGCCTTGGTAGCTGCCATTTGTGATGCCGAAATCGGATACGATGCGCCAGTACGGGCGAGGCTTGAAGGCGAGGATGAGTTTTTCGCGTTCGACTACGATCGCGAGGGTCGGTGTCTGGACGCGTCCGACTCCGGCGACATTGCCTGCTCGGGATCCGTAGAGTCGTTTGGTGACGCCGCGAGTACAGTTGATGCCGATGAGCCAGTCTGCTTCCGAGCGAGATTGAGCGGCGTCGGCGAGTTGCTGCATTTCTTCACCTTCGCGTAGTTGCTCGAAGGATTTGCGGATGGCTGTCGTCGTCATGGATAGCATCCAGAGTCGCTTTACCGGCAGCTTGGACTTCGCCATCTTATAGACGTAGGAGAAAATGAGTTCACCTTCGCGACCCGCGTCACAAGCGTTGATGACAGTGCCGATGTCGTTCCGCTTCATTAGCTTGCGGATTGCCTTGAATTTCGACTCGGTCTTTTCGATTGGCTTGAGCTTGAAGGTCTTGGGGATGATTGGAAGGTTGGCTAAACGCCAAAACGCGTCGCGCTTGTCGTAATCTTCCGGCATACAGAGCTCTACGATGTGGCCGACGGCGGAGGTGATCACGTAGTCGTCGCTCTCGAAATACTCGTCGTGTTTGGCGAATTTTCCGCCGACTGCTTTGCAAAGGTCGCGAGCTACGCTCGGTTTTTCCGCGATGACGAGTGACTTCATTATATATAGAGTAGATTGATAAATGTGCTCGGGCCGCTGGGTGGCTCGACGGGAAATTGGATTGTTTGAGGCGTAGCCTGCCGGAAGGCGGCCAATTTCGGGTCGATGGGGACAAATTTGGGAGCTTGCAAGTACAATTTTGGTGAACCCTTCTGACTACGTAGCTCAGGAAAGGGCGAGAATGGAATGCTGGCGATTGGTCTTGGCGAGCGTCTGACAGGTCTCTAAGCATTGCTCGTTTATGTCATTTCTTCCCCTCTTAACTTCGAAGTTTTCCCTCGGCGAATGAGCAGCAGCAACACGAAGCGGCTTTTAACGCAGTTGGAGGAATTCGCGGTCGAAGTGGTAAATGACCGGCGTCGCGGGAAGCGGGCTGTGGCTTTCAAGATCTTCCTCCGAGCGCTCTCGATGATTTACGCCTCATTGATACATTTGCGTTTCTTTCTTTATGGGAACCGAATCCTGAAGGACCAGCCATTGGGGTGTCTGGTTGTGGTGGTGGGAAATCTGACCGTCGGGGGGACGGGAAAGACTCCTGTCGTGGAGAAGTTCGCCCGTTCGCTTCACAACCGAGGACGGAAAGTGGCGATTTTGAGCCGCGGCTACAAGAGCAAGGACATCAGGAAGGAGGGGTTCGGCGATAAGCTCTGGAGGACCTACGTAACGGGAGGGGAGCCGCCTCCTCCGAAAGTGGTCAGTGATGGGCAAAGATTGTTGCTTGATTCCGAGCATGCGGGCGATGAGCCGTTTATGTTGGCTAAGAATCTCCCCGGCGTAGTTGTGTTGGTAGACAAGGACCGTGTGAAAAGCGGATCTTACGCGATTCGGAAATTTGGCTGCGATACGCTAATTCTCGACGACGGGATGCAGTACTTGCCTCTGAAGGGAAGGCTGAACCTCTTGCTGGTCGACAAGAGCAATCCGTTTGGAAACGGCAAGATGCTTCCGCGTGGGATTTTGCGTGAGCCGATCCGGCACCTGAAACGAGCGTCTTATGTTTTTCTCACGAAATCGGATGGCCGGCCAGACCCGGAGCTCGACGCGTTGATTCAGAAGCACAATCCAGGAGTGGATGTGATCGAATGCGCTCACCGCCCTCAGTTTTTGCAGGAGGTGAATGGGGAGGGGCGTCTCGAGCTCTCGGAATTGAAGAACCGCCGGATAGGTGCATTCAGCGGAATTGCGGTGCCACAGAGTTTTGAGGGATTCTTGCGAAATTTCGGAGCGAACCTGCTCTATACGCGTCGATTCATGGATCATCATAGATTCGATGCGAATGAGTTGCTTGAGATCGTGGATGAGGCCAAGGCGGCGGGACTGGATTTCATCGTTACGACCGAAAAGGATGCAGTGCGTATCCCGGATACTATTTCGTTTTCAATTCCTCTCTACTACCTTCGCTTGGAGATCGACATCATGCGCGGGGCTGAGGATTTCGAAGAGGCGGTGTCTCGAGTCTGCTTTACCGAGAAAGTAGAGCGTAAACTTACTGTCTAGCTTTGCTGAATCGCAGCTAAATCGTTGCATCCTGCACAGAAATGCATTCGTAGAGGGGTATGATCGACCCACGCCTCTCGCAATTGGCTAGAAACTTAACGCGGTACTCGACGAACCTCAAGGAGGGGGAGCGCCTTCTAATCGATGCGTTCGATGTGCCAGACGAGATCATCGTCGAGCTGATTCGGGCTGCCCGTGAGATCGGAGCGATTCCTTATGTGAATTTGAATCATGCCCGGGTGAATCGTGAGCTTTCTCTCGAAACGACCGAGGAGTCGCTCCGTATTCAAAGCGCAATCGAGCTTCAGCGTATGAAGAATATGGATGCGTACATTGCTCTGCGTGGCTCAAACAACATCTTCGAGGCGTCTGATGTTCCAAGCGAACAGGCTCAGCTTGTTTCTCAGGTTATGAAGCCGGTGCTTGACTGGCGTGTGAACAAGACGAAGTGGTGCGTGTTGCGTTGGCCGACGTCCGCGATGGCCCAGCAGGCGATGATGAGCTCTGAGGCGTTTGAGGATTTCTTTTTCAAGGTGTGTAATCTCGACTATTCGCGCATGAAGGCGGGAAGTGACGCTCTTGCCTCTCTCATGCAGAGGACGGACCGCGTTCACATCAAGGGAGTGGGGACGGATCTGAAGTTTTCGATTAAAGGTATTGGTGCGGTTCCATGCGTGGGGACTCACAATATCCCGGACGGGGAGGTCTTTTCTTGTCCGGTGATTGATAGTGTCGAGGGAGTGCTTCAGTACAATGCGCCGTCCGTTTACCAAGGAGTGTCTTTTGACGATATTCGGCTGGAATTTCAGAAGGGCAAAATCGTCAACGCTTCGGCGAACAATACCAAGCGTCTGAACGAAATCCTGGATTCGGACAATGGAGCCCGCTTTATCGGCGAGTTCGCCATCGGCTTCAATCCGCATATCAAGGAGCCAATGCGCGACATCTTGTTCGATGAGAAGATCGCCGGATCTTTCCATTTCACGCCAGGGCAAGCGTACGAAGATGCCAACAATGGCAACAA
The DNA here is from genome assembly GCF_016595505.1 of Pelagicoccus mobilis. Classification (GTDB taxonomy): domain Bacteria; phylum Verrucomicrobiota; class Verrucomicrobiia; order Opitutales; family Opitutaceae; genus Pelagicoccus; species Pelagicoccus mobilis. The sequence continues at coordinate 23,836 of NZ_JAENIL010000033.1, forward strand.
GTCTCAGGTGCATTGGGATATGGTTTGTATCCAGCGTCCAGAATACGGAGGTGGTGAAATCTGGTTCGACGATGTCTTGATCAGAAAGGATGGCTTGTTCGTGACGGACGAGCTCAAGTCCCTCAACCCGGACGAGTTGGTTGCTAAGTAAAATGAGCGAACTGGCTAAAGAGCTGGAAGACTTTATCAACCGTATCCCGAAAACGGAGACGCATTTACATGTGGAGGGCGCTTTGCCCTACGAGTTGCTCACCGAAATGGATGAGGAGCGGTTTCCGGAGATTCCTCACTTTCGTAAACCGGACTTTCGGTATCCGAATTTCGTCGAGTTCGAAAATTTACTGATCGACCACGCCGTGGTTTGGTTCAACTCGGCGGAGCGCTACCACTTGGCTTGTAAGCGGATGTTCGAGAAGCTCGTGTCTCTAAATGTTAAATACGTTGAGACTAGTTTCCATCTGCACATGATCGAGTTTATAGGAGTTGATGGTCCTGAAATCCTTTCAGCGATCAAATCGGCTGCTCCTGAAGGGCTCGAGGTCCGAGTGATTGGTGGGATGGTTCGAAACGGTTATACCGACGTGATGCGACCCATTTTGGACAAATTGCATGAATGGGACGAGCTGGATGGTATCGATCTGCACGGTCAGGAGTGGCTCGATCTAGAGAATTGGACTCCACCCATTTGGAAACGTTGCCGAGACGCGGGAAAGATCGTGAAGTGTCACGCAGGCGAATTTGGAGGGCCGGAGAAGATTTACGAAGCGTTGGATCAGCTTGGGTCGAAACGTATTCAGCACGGAGTGCGAGCGGTTGAGGATAAGGCTTTGGTTAAGCGACTCGCGGACGAGGGCGCGGTGCTTGATGTCTGCCCTTTGAGCAACGAAAAGCTTCAAGTCTTTCCGAGTCTAGAAGAGCACTCTCTGCGGGAGCTCGTAGACTCTGGAGTGACGTGCACGATTAACACGGATGATCCGCTTTGTTTTGCGAACGACATTCTCGACGAATACAGGGCGCTTGCCCAGCGTTTGGGGTTTTCGAAGTCGGAACTCGCCCAATTTGCTAAGAACGGTTTCGAGCATTCTCAATTAGATCGATCGTCTAAGAGTGAATACATCCGCCAAATTGATGAGGTATTAGCTCAATGAGTGACGCGATAGTGTGGGACGTTCCAGAAGGCGTCTATAAAACGAGAATCGACAAGCTGTTGTCAGAAGCATTTCCCGAGCATAGCCGGTCGGATTTTCAAAGGGCGTTTGAAGCGGACCTCGTTTTGTTGAACGGGAAGCCGATCGCGAAGAACCGTAAAGTCACTGAGGGTGACTCGGTCGAGTTTTCGATGCCACGTATCGAAAAGCTGGATATGGGGCCCATCGAGATGAATCTCGATGTGGTGTTCGAGGACGAGCACATGGTGGTGGTCAATAAGCCTGCAGGACTGGTGGTCCATCCTGGCGCCGGACCGGACGAGCCTACGCTTGCGCACGGGCTTCTGCATCATTGCCAAGGGCAGTTGAGCGGTATCGGCGGAGTCGAACGGCCAGGGATTGTGCATCGTCTCGACCGTGAGACTTCCGGATTGATCATGGCGGCCAAAACCGACGTGGCCCACAGAGCGTTGAGCGAGTTGTTTCAATCGCGGTCGTTGGTAAAGGAGTATTTGGCTCTCGGCTGCGGCGCTCCGGAGCTTTTGAGCGGTACTGTTGAACGCCCAATTGAGCGAAATCCGAATCAGCGACACAAGATGCGGGTGTGCCAGGAAGGCAGGGGCCGTGGGCGAGAAGCGAAGACTGATTGGACCCTGGTCAAGTCATACGAAGAAGGCTATTGCTTGCTGCGTTGTCGCATCCACACGGGCCGTACGCACCAGATTCGTGTCCATTTGAAGAGTATCGGGCACATCATTCTGGGTGACATTGTTTATGGATTTCGTCCGCTTCCACGACTGGCGAAACAGCCGGATCGTGTGATGTTGCACAGCTGTTACCTCAAATTCACTCATCCGCTCACGAACGAAGAAATGGAGCTGGAGGCTGAGCCGCCAGCGGATTTCAAGGCTCTGATGTAGTCGCTGTCGATCGCGCTTCATGCTTGCAGGTGGCTTTTCTGATCCCAGAATCAGCCGCCTGATTTAGAAAAATGAGCGCAGAGAATTTCATAACCCGCGAGATCGCGGAACAGATTCAGAGCAAGGTTGGAACGCCTTGTTATGTGTATAGCGAAGCTGCCTTGCGCGAGAGCGCGGCTCAGGTTTTAGCGTTTCCCAACGCCTTCGGCCTAACTGCTCGCTATGCCATGAAAGCGAGCCCGAATTCGAATATTCTGCGTTTGTTTGCGTCCATGGGGCTTCATTTCGACGCCAGTTCTGGGTACGAGGTTCGTCGTGCGATCGCAGCGGGGATTGATCCGAAGCGCATTTCACTTAGCACTCAGGAGTTGCCGGAAGATTTCGTGTCGCTCGTTGAAGCGGGGATTACTGTGAACGTGTGCTCGCTCAGCCAGTTGAAGCGGTTTGGCATAGCGCTGCCGGGCAGCAAGGTTGGACTGCGTTTCAATCCAGGTCTCGGCTCAGGTGGCACGCAACGTACCAATGTGGGCGGTCCTGCTTCTTCCTTTGGAATTTGGCATGAGCATCTGGAAGAGGTGCAAGAGCTCGTCGAGAAGTGTGAACTCGATGTATTTAGAATCCACTCACATATTGGAAGCGGGAGCGATCCTGAGGTTTGGATCCGTGTTGTGAGCATGAATCTTGATTTGGTTGAGGCTTTCCCGAACGTGACTCATTTGAACCTCGGGGGTGGTTATAAGATTGGTCGCATTGAAGGTGAGAAGACGACAGATCTTCAGGTTATTGGCCAAAAGATGAAGGTCGAGTTCGAGGAGTTCGCAGCCCGTACTGGACGTGAAATCCACCTCGAGGTGGAGCCAGGAACTTACTTGGTGGCGAACTGCACGGCGATTCTCTCTCGAATTCAAGACGAGACTTCGACAGGGGAAGATGGATACAAATTCCTCAAGCTCGATAGCGGCATGACCGACAATACCCGTCCTTCAATGTATGGCGCTCAGCATCCAATGTGGGTATTGCCTGCGGACGAGTCGGAGCGCGGCGAGGAAGACTACATCGTGGTTGGTCACTGCTGCGAGTCTGGAGACATTTTGACACCTGCTCCAGGAGATCCGGAGGCCCTGTCTCCACGGCGTTTGACCGAAGCGAAGATTGGCGATTACTTTGTTGTGGGTGGGGCCGGCGCTTACTGCGCGTCAATGGCTGCCAAGAACTACAACAGCTTTCCCGAATCCGCTGAAGTTTTGCTTCGAGAAGGTGGCCGTATCGCGGTGATTCGTGAACGTCAGCCGCTTGAGCAGGTCTGGGCGAACGAAGTCGCGGTTCTGTAGATTATGGATCTGCCGATCCTGGAGATAGAGGACGAGTTTTGTAGCAAACTCGCGAATACGAATCGTCTGGTTCTCGAAGCTCCAACGGGCTCTGGCAAATCGACACAAGTTCCCAAGTTCTTACTAAAAGGCGGTTTTCTCGATAATGGGGAAGCCGTCGTTTTGCAGCCGCGCAGGATTGCGGCTCGCATGCTAGCCAAGCGTGTATCTTGGGAAATTGGTGAGTCGCCGGGAAGAACGATCGGCTACCAAGTCAGGCACGATCGAGTATCGTCCCGTGACACGCGGGTCCACTTCGTGACCGAAGGGATCTTGCTGAGGCGAATGATCGCAGATCCGGATTTGAAGGGCGTATCGTGTATCGTGTTCGACGAATTTCACGAGCGGAGCATGCATGCTGACCTTACTCTGGCTCGTGCCTTGATGCTGCAGAGGACGAAGCGACCGGACCTCAAGCTTATCATCATGTCCGCGACTTTGGATGCCTCGGAGCTGTCCACGTATCTTGAACCGTGCGAAATTGTGAAGTCGGAGGGCCGGACTTTCCCGGTTGAAGTGGGCTATATCGATAACAGGTCCGCTAACAGTGATTTGCCGATTTGGGAGCTTGCTGCGAATGCGACGGCTGAAGGATTGAAGACCCAGAGCGAGGGACATGCTTTGGTGTTTATGCCCGGAGCGTTCGAGATCGGTAAAACGATCGCAGCTTTGGGGCGTCGTTTGTCCGCCCGGGGTTTTGAGCTTTTGCCGTTGCACAGTGAGCTGAGCGCGAAGGATCAGGATCGTGCTGTTGAGGGCGGAAATCGGAGGAAGGTGATCGTAGCCACGAATGTGGCTGAGACTTCGCTTACGATTGATAACGTGAGACTCGTTGTTGATAGCGGCCAGGCTCGGATCGCTCGATATGATCCGATTCGTGGCATTAATACTCTTTGGATCGAAAGGATAAGTAATGCTTCGGCGAAGCAACGTTCTGGTCGTGCAGGGCGTACGGCTCCTGGAAAGGCGATTAGGCTTTGGACTGAACGAGAGAATGCGAATCGGGCTCTGTTTGAGGAGCCTGAAGTCAGGCGAGTCGATCTTTCGGAGATGCTGTTGTCGCTGCTTGCCACAGGTATCGGTTCTGTGGATGCGTTCGAGTGGTTTGAGAGACCAAACGAAGAGCGACTTGCTGACGCTGTGCAATTGTTGCGTGGTCTGGAAGCGATCGACGACGACGGGCGACTCACGGCGCGAGGTCGGAAAATGAGCGGATTTCCGCTCCATCCACGTTTTGCTTCCATGCTCCTTGCTGCAAAGGGTTTTGGTTGCGTGGAGGAAATGGCTCTAGCGGCGGCTCTTGCTCAATCGCGAAATATTCTACTTCGGAAAGTTGATAAGGCGGTAGAGAAGCGGCGTGAGGCCTTATGGGGAGAGGGGGGGAAGAGTGATCTGATTGCTCAGATGTTCGCTTGGAAGGCGGCGCTAAAGGAGCGTTTTGATATGCGTTTTTGCCAAGAGCTGGGTATTCATGCTCAGAGCGCTCGGCAAGTTTTGAAAGTAGCGAATCAGCTTTCTCAATACGCTGAAGCGAGCGGTTTGCTTGAGGGAGGAAAAGAGGTAGCTGCAGACGAAGCTGATATTCGCAAGTGTTTGCTTTGGGGATTCCCAGATCGCGTTTGTAGGCGGCTCGATTCGGGTACGCTGCGATGCTCGATGGTGGGAGGTCGCCGGGGGAACTTGGCGAGAGAGAGTTTAGCCGATGGTTCGGAGTTGTTCGTTGCCTGCGAGGTGAACGAAATTGGAAGGCAAGGGGGGCAGGTAAATACAGTTTTCAACCTTTGCTCGGCTATTGACGTCGAGTGGTTGGAGGAACTGTTTCCTGATTTGTTTTCGGATGCTGAGGAAACTGCTTTTGACGAGAAACAGAAGCGAGTCGTGGAGCGGCGTGTGATTCGGTTTCAGGATTTGGAAATTTCTTCGAAAGAGAGTTTAGAGCCTGACCCTGGAAAGGCGGCTGAGGTTTTCGCGCGTTTAATCGAGGATGGAAAAGCGAAGTTGGCCAAATGGGATGACGATGTTGAGCACTTTATCCGGAAGGTGAATTTTGTAGCGTCTACGTTTTCTGAATACGGATTTGAGGCGATTGACGAAGATGCTCGCACGCTAATTCTTGAACAATGTTGTATGGGGATTCGTAGTATGAAGGATCTCAAGCGCAAGGAGGTGATGCCAGTTCTACACGAATGGGTGGGGCCGGAAACGCTTGCTATGGTGGAGAAGGAATTGGCCGAAAAGATTAAATTGGAGAACGGAAAACCAGCCCGCTTGCGTGTTGATGCAGAGGGGCTGTTGACGTTATCGGCTAAGATTCAGTGCTTGTATGACATCCCGGATACTCCGAAATTTTGCCAAGGAAGAGCTACCCCGAGAATTGAACTGCTTGCGCCGAATATGCGGCCGATTCAGATGACGACTGATTTGAAGGCGTTTTGGTCTGGTTCGTACGAGGGGATAAAGAAGGAGCTGAAAGGGCGTTATCCCAAGCACGAATGGCGTTAGGGGGAAGGTCGCTATAGAGTGAAGAGCTCATGTCGATTTGAGCGCATTGCTCGATAGATTTTTTTGCACGGAGTACGATACAATGTGGTATGGCAATCCGTGAAGTAACAACGAGTGGCTCTACTATTTTCGACAAGGCGCGAGAAGGGATGGAGCGAGGAAACCGCAAGCTAAACAAGGCGGTCTCTCAGGTCGCTCGTGGTGACTTCGGCCCTAATCCGATTCTGGAAATGTCTCACGCTGAGACCATGTACGGCGCTAATGCGCGAGTGATCCAGGCTCACTATGAGATGTTGGGCAATACGCTCGATGCGAAGAGCTAAGTCTGAAGCTCTAACAAATCTCGTAAAACAGTTGCTAATCTCCCTCTGAGGGGGACTAGCGAGGCGGACTGAATTCAGTAGGGGTTAATCTAGGCTGTTTTTGGTCGAGGTAACTAGGGTGCGAAGACTTCGCATTTCTTTTGGCCATGAACTTTCTATCGCTTGCCGCACTTCCTGGTACCCATCCAGGCGATGCCATCACAGATGTGTTGGGAATTGTAGCGGTGTGCGCGTTTTTCGCGATCGCTTGCTACATCGGATTGCAGGTGCTTACGGGGAGTTCGCAAAAGTCATTGCCAGCCTCTTCTAGTCTCGGGGACTATTGCCGGGAATCGGCTGAAAAGGAGGTGGAGAAAGAGCCCAAAGTCGAAGTTGACGAGAAGCAGGAGCTCGAAAAGCACTGTGAATCCTTTTTGATCGAAATTGTGGAAACGGGGCGGACGAAGCTCGATGATTTCGCTCGACTGTCGGATGATACGTTCAATCAGATTTCCGACGGATACGCTTCGAACTCTTTTGGTCATGAAGGGGAAACTCATGCGGTCCGTTCCAAGAAGTTCTTGTCGGTCTGCGAGCGACAGTGGGGGCCTATCAGGAACGATATTGGTTATGTTTCCTACATGGATATCAACGAAGTGCTAAGGCACATCCTTGTAAACCATCGCATGCTTGATGGTCATGGCCATGGAAATAACGAGGTCATGGATATGAGTCCTGAGGTGCTGAGATCGCAGGAACTGGTGGCATTGATGCGGGTGGTTCCGAAGGACAAAGTCCGCCTTTTGCAAGAGCAGCTGCTTGCGGCGGTTGAGAATTTTGGGGCGCGTTTTGACGAGGAGTGCAAGGTTTGGCTGAACGAGCAGATCGTTAAGATCAATGCGGAGATGCGTCCTCGGAAGTCGCGCAGTGTTCAGATTTCTGATACGGAGTACTATAAGCGTTTTAAGCAGATGCGGGTTCGTCTTGAGCTTGTGGCTCGTCTCGCGGATGGAGTGGTCGAAAACACGCAGCGAGTTAGCGAATCAGGTCTTGCGTTGAGTCAAGTGATCCACGTGGGGACGGTTCTGCGGATCTTAGCTTCTTTGCCTGAGTGGTTTTCCGAGCTCGAGCTTGCTGGCCAGGAAGAAGCGGCTTTTGAGCTTGAGAGCGTCTAGAGGCCTATTTGCTGCTACGAAGTCGAAGCGCAGCGAATGTGAAGACTGCGATTGCCAAGACTACGAAATAGGGCGGACCCCAGGTAAAAGCGGTTTTGAAAAGCTCTCCGGATAGGGTGTCGTCTGTGAGGGAGGTGTAGGGCTCTTGTTTTCTCAGGTTGCCGATGGCGGTGGCGTAGACGTATCCGATCGCTCCGTACGCTAAGTTGAAGGACAGTCCCTTGAAGCTGAGTACGGTTGCTCGGTGTTTCGAGTCTGTTATTTGGTTGAGGTAGTGGCTCACGAAGAAGCCGTTGAGAAAAATTCCGCTGTAGACGAGTACCATCGGCAGTGCTCCCCAGTAGGGGAAGAATTGTGACATGAGCCAGAGTCCGCTCCCGATCGATAGCGAGAGTGCGATGTAATTGAATGTTTTGCTTCGGTTTTCAGCCATGGCTTTGCCGATTTTCGGCATGAATGTTCCGAGCAAGGCCAATCCGGAACCGATGAATCCGAAGGTGTATTCGGGGAGTTCGATCTGACGGTAGAATTCACTGTTGAGGGTAAGGACCATTCGGACGATGTGATCGAACAGCATGCCGGAGCAGATGACGACGAGGGCTAGCGGCGTTTTGAGGATCCAGGCCCCTGCTTCCATCGTGTTTGCGAAGGATTGCTTGATGGTCTTCCATGAGCTCCCTGTGGGGGCGTTTTCCGAGCTATCTTTCATCCCAAGCGTGGTTATGAGAGCGAGGAAGCCGAGAATGAGGGTGCCAATTATGGGGAGGCGAATTGCGAGTTTGCTTGGTATCTCGTAATCTAAATTCAGCAATCCGATAACCGAGTTCACCTTGTCGACGTCGTATAGGATCGCTCCGGTGCTCATTGCGATGACGAAGCCGATCGACTGAAAACGCATCTGTCTCTCAAGGACTTTGCCCCACTGGTCCTCAATGCCCTTTTCTTTGAGTGAGTCGTAGGCGAGGGCTTCGTCTGCTCCGCTGGCTGCGGCTTCGGCAGCTCCGCTTAATATTCGGTTGATCAGGAAGAGGTAGAATACGACTTGGCTGTTTCCAACAGGGGCGAAGAGGATCAGCAGCATCTCCAACACCATGATGACGGCTGAAAGAACGACGAGATTTCGACGTCCGATCGTATCTGCCAAAGCGCCGGACGGGACTTCCAGCAACACAATGGTGATCGCCCACACGGCATTGAGAATGGCGAACTGCTCGAGGCTAAGTCCGAAATCGAGGAAAAGGATGGTGAAAACGGGATAGTAGAATCTCGCGTTGAAGAAAACGCGGAACGCGATGAATCGTTTTACGTTCGGCAGGGAAAGCGGATCGGGTGGGGATGGGTCTGGCACGTTGGTGGGCGTTGGTGTTTCCGCTTCTTACGGGAGGGCGGGCGACTTGATTGTTGTTCAGGCAAAAAGAAAAAGGCCGCTTCCTTTGAGGGAGCGGCCTTTTTTGCTAAAAATCAAGGTTTGGGATAGCTGATCTTTCTCTTAAGCGACCAACGTTCGGGCAAGGGTCCAAATGGAATCTACCACGTAAATCCAGATGAAGATCGCGGAGATCATAAGGGAGATGATGCCGAACATGTTGAATCTCATGGTTCGGATTAGAACCCATGTGACTCGTTAAATAAAGTGTAAATTAGCAACCTGTTTACAGATCGGGGAGTGGAGTAGGCGCTGTTGGCTTAGAGCTTTTGGAGGATTTCCTCTAGCGACTCGGTGGAAAGACCGAGGTTTTGGCTGCAAAAGTCGACGAGATCCTGAGTGAGGGGTGCGATGTAGGTCTCGGGGCCGTCTTCAAGATCGAAAACCATCCGGTATGCGTGGAGGGCGTGGCGGTTGATCGGGAGGACCTTCGCTATGGCTTCGGTCCAGCCGTCTTCTATGAAATCAAGAAAGAGGCCTTCGTCTGGTCCGTAGAGCTTGTCGCCTACGATGTGATGGCCGATGTGCAGGGCGTGGGCTCGAATCTGGTGCTTGCGTCCCGTGATGGGGTCGACTTTGGCGAGGGTGTAGCGTCCGTTGGTGTAGAGCGGAGTGTAGCGGGTTTGGGCATCTTGGCGCCGTCCGTCGTGGCGAACTGTATTTTTCGAGTGAACGATGCTTTGGGTGTCTGGGCCGAGTGGGGCGTCGACGAGAGTTTCCTCTTTGAGTTCGCCTTCGAGGATCGCGATGTAGGTTTTGGAGACTTTGCGACGTTCGAGAGCCATTTGGAGATGGCGGGACTTGAGGCGGTGTTTGGCGAAAAGAACGATGCCGCTGGTTTCGCGATCCAGACGCGAGACGAGATGCGAGCGTTCGGACTGAAGATATTCGCGGCAAGCTCCCGCCAGTGAGGACCACGGGCCATTTTTGGAAGGGTGGCAAACGAGCAATGCCGGTTTGTTTACCAGAAGCACGTGATCGTCGTCTTGCAAAATCCAGTTTTCCAGCTCTTCGGGGGTGACGAGCCAACCCCATTCGGTTGCAGGCATTTATTATTGATTCTCTGGGTTTGGGCGAAAGCGGCGGATGACTCGGCCGGCGACTCGGGTTCTGAGAGCAAGTGGAAGCATAGTCGAGAATAGGGACGCGAGCTTGTTTAAAAGCCCTGTTACGGTGAAAGGTTTTCCAGCGTTTAGGGCGCGGAGGGCCATGTTTGCTACTTGTTCGGGATCGTGGCTGTATCCGGCGGGGACGACGCGATCCTTGAAGCCGGCTCGTTTGAAGAACTCGGTTTTTGTGGGGCCGGGGCAGACGGCGATGGCATTTACTCCGGATCCCTTGAGCTCGTCATTTAGGGCTAGGGTCCAGTTCAGCACGAACGCTTTGCTGGCTCCGTAGGTGGAGAGGTGGGGGGTAGGTTGAAACGCTGAAGTCGAGGCGATGTTCATAATCGAGCCTCCGCGTTCCTTGATTAGAGGCAGGAGCCGGGTGGTTATTTCGACTAGGGCGCAGACGTTTACCTCGAGGAGTTCGAGGTGCTCTTCGGGAGGAGTGTCGCCGGTTTCACCGTAGAGCCCGAAGCCGGCATTGTTCACGAGGAGAATCCTCCCTTGCCCTTTAGCGGATCGAATACGCCTTTCGAGTTCGTCTAATACCTTCTTGCGCTGATTCTTGTCCGAAAGATCGCACTCAAGGTGTTGGCGTTCAGGGACGTTTGAAAAAGATGCCGGTTTACGCCGAGAAAGGTTGAATATCGAAGCGTCCGGTTCTAACTTCAAATATCCTTCGATGATTGAATATCCGATCCCAGAAGAGCCTCCTGTAATGATAGCGAGGTCGTATCTAGAGCCCATACCGTTTGCTTTGGATGTTTGGGGTTATGCATCGAAAATCTAATAATAACCAAAGGAGTATCATGTACACTGAGAACAACCACGACCTAATTATCACCGGCATCCACATGGATCTGACTGAGGCTATCAAGCAGACCGTAACGGATAAGGTGGAGCGACTCTTCAGGCATGAGGACCGCATTATACGGGTCAAGGTTGAACTAGAATGCGTTTATGGGAAGGGCGGTAGCGAGCACGAGTTCATTGCCAAGGGCCATATTGAAATCAATGGCCCATCGATGAATGTCTCTGTTTCTGACCCTGATTGCTACAAAGCGGTCGATTTACTCGTCGACAAGCTTGATCGCATGCTGCGTCGTCGCTCGCGCCTCCAGCGAGTGAAGCGTAAAGACACTCATGAGGTCGATATCCCGGCCAGCCTTCCGAAGGTCTAAACTTCGGCACGCCACTGTATTTTAACCTTAGCCGCCTGTAATTTTCGGGCGGCTTCTTTTTTTTGAAAAAAGTCCTTGTCAGGAAGCACCAAAGCTACTTTCTTCCTGAGCCTTGATCGCCGACCCGGCGGTTAAGACCTGAAGCGGGGTTAGCTCAATTGGATAGAGCACCTGACTACGAATCAGGAGGTTAGGGGTTCGACTCCCTTACCCCGTGCCACTTCAGACAGCGGTTTTTCCGAAAGGAAGACCGCTGTTTGTGTATTCGGATGTTGGATTCATTCGAGAGTGAACGAGGCTAGTAGTCGATTTCTTTTCTGACTTTGAGCCAGAAGCTCACCAGATAGTGGATACGGGCGGGGCAGTTGCGCAGCGGGCGTTCTAGGTCCCAGAGGGGGATCCAGGCGCAATGTTCGATGCCTTCCTCGGTCTGAGGAGTGAATCCTTCGTCTTCGCCGGAATATCTAAGCAAAAACCATCGAGTTTGTTTGAGGGATTTTGTCTTGGCGAATTTCGAAACATGGATCGTGGGTATTAGCTCGGTCAATACGCGCAGCTCTCTGGTTGTTAGCCCTGTTTCCTCGGACACTTCGGCGACTGCTGTTTTGGCAGCGGAGTTTTCTCGTTCTATAAGTCCTTTGGGGAGGTCCCATCGACCGTTTTTGAAGATAAAGAGGATGCGGTCGTTCGCGTCTAGGGTTAGCCCCCCGGCAGCCTCGATGGTGCGGAGCTTATGCATTGTAGATCGCTTCGAGGGTTTCGAGCAGTTTCAACTGGCGGTAGTTCAGGTTGTTGAATTGGACGCCTTCGATTGTCTTGCTGTAGCGGGTACGCGGTTTTTTCTTCGCAAGCGGTTTAAACTGCTTCCACTCGTCGTATCTGATGGTGGAAAGAACGTAGAGCATGGAAGTGAGACGGGCCTCGAGCTTGTTGTTCGAGCCGATAACCACCCAAGGGCTTTTAGGGGAGGAAGTGCGTTCGAACATCTGTTCCTTGTAATTGGTTAGCACGTCCCAAAATTCTCTGACCTTTTCGTCGTTTTCGGAGTACTTCCAGTATTTGAGAGGATTGACGATGCGTTCCTGGAAGCGGACTGATTGGGTCTCCTTGTCGACGGAAAGATACAGCTTTATGAGGATGAGCCCTTGATCGATGTGTTTTTCCTCCCACTCGACGACCTTGCTCATGAAGTACTTGTACTGGCTTTTTTTACAGTAGCCCATGGTTGGCTCGATCATGGCGCGGTTGTACCAGGAACGGTCGAAAAAGACGATTTCACCAGGATCCGGGAAGTGCTTCTCGTAGCGGCGAAACCAATACTTTGATTCGTTTGGGGTAGGGATGCCGAGTTCTACGACCCTGAGGTTTTTGGGCATCATGTACTCTATGAAGCGCTTTATGGAAGAGCCTTTTCCTGCCGCGTCTCGACCTTCAAATACAATGGCTACTCGTTTTTGGTTTTCGACGACCCAATGCTGCAGTTTGAGCAGCTCGATCTGTAGAGCTTCCTTCTCCTGTTTATAGGTGGGGTAGTCGATGTTGCGGTAAAAATCAAAAACCTTGCTCTTTACGAAGTCGTGACGCGGCATTTTCCAGTTATACGAGTGGCGAGTGCCAAGAAACTTGAGAGCCCTCGTTAGTCAAGCAACCCAGAACCGTTTGCTCAGGACAATTGTAACAAACGACCTAGGGAAAACGACTAGGATTCCCAGCGGGCATACAGGCCGCAGGGGAGTGTATTGAGCGTATTTGAAATCGGGAGCCCCACTTCGCCAGAGGTGACTTTACCTGGGAAACTCGACATGGACTCTCGTAACAGGTTTCCAACTACTGTTGGCGAGACTCCGGTCGTGTAAGCGTTGACGAGGAAAAAGAGGCCGGATTTGTCGAAGATTTTGGCGCACTTTTGAAGCAGCCCGTAGAGGTCGCGCTCGAACTGCCAGACTTCGCCTTTGCTGCCGCGTCCGTAGGAGGGCGGATCCATGATGATGCCTTGGTATGTGGACCCACGACGTATTTCGCGTTCAACGAATTTCACGCAGTCATCCACGATGTAGCGGATGGGGGCTTGGCCGAGGTTGCTTAGGGCGGCGTTTTCACGGCACCAGGCGACCATGCCTTTTGCTGCGTCGACATGGCAGACCTCTGCTCCAGCTGCCGCAGCGGCGACGGTCGCTCCGCCAGTGTAGCCGAACAGGTTCAGGACTTTTACTGGGCGTTTGCTTTCGGCGATTTTAGTTCCGAACCAATCCCAGTTTACGGCCTGTTCGGGGAAGAGTCCGGTGTGTTTGAAGTTGGTGGGGCGAATCTTGAAACGCCGGTCTTTGTAGCGAATGATCCAGCTTTCTGGGAGGCTTCTGCGGAAATCCCAAGTTCCTCCGCCTTTGGTGCTTCGTTTGTAAAGCCCGTCGTATTTGCCCCAGCTGGAGGAGGTGCGTGGCCAGATGACTTGAGGGTCGGGGCGGACGAGTACGACATCGCCCCATCGCTCTTTTTTCATGCCGTTTCCGCATTCGAGGATTTCGTAGTCTTCCCAGTCGTTAGCCAAAATCATTGGATCAGAGAGTATCGCTTTTGCTTTGTTCGAATTTGCATTGGGATGGTCTTTTGTCCCGTAGTTCTTTTTCGAGCACGCGTAATCATGCTCGCTCGCCCAATTGGATGGACTAGACCAATTCCTCGACTTTTTGCCTGAATGCGACCTTGTCTTCCGATTTGAAGAATGCGGTACCGGCGACAAAGGTATCCACGCCGTTGTTACGGCAGATTGGAGCGTTATCGGCGTTGACGCCGCCATCGACTTGAATGCGGAAGTCGAGATTCCGCTCTTCGCGCCAAGCTGCGAGTTGCTTGGTCTTTTCTAAAACGCTTTCCTGGAAGCTTTGGCCGCCAAAGCCCGGTTGGACGGTCATGGCGAGGACCATGTCGATTTGCTCTAGGTAAGGCTCTACCGCCGCTACGGGGGTGCCTGGGTTGAAGACGACTCCGCACTTAGCTCCGAGCTCTCGGATTTTTGCGAGCGTGCCTGGTATATCGTATTCCGGCTCGACGTGGATCGTAACTTGGTCTGCTCCGGCCTTGATGAAGTGCTCAACGAACTCCTGTGGGTTGTCGAGCATCAGGTGCACGTCGAGGAAGAGCTTCGTTTTCGGCCGAAGGTCGGCGACTGTTTGCGGACCGAACGTCAGGTTGGGTACGAAGTGCCCGTCCATGATGTCGACGTGGAGCCATTGGCAGCCTGCTTGTTCGACGCATTTGATGTCTTCGGCTAGTCGCGTGTGATCGGCGGCTAGCATGGATGGTGCTAAAATTGGAGAACCCATTGTGGGATAATTAGCCTTCCTTGGTTTTCGGGCTCAAGTCTAGAGGCGAGAATTCCCGTAAAACAGCTAGAGGGGGACGATCACCAGAGGTCCGTTATGATTTGGATAGCCTTCTCTGCGGCTTCTCGGGAGATCTCTGGACCGGCCTGATACTCTGCGTCCACGAGCCCGCTTTCAGTGAAGATGTCGCGTTTTATGGTGAATTCTCGGGATTGAACGAAATAGTCCTCGTTGTTGCCTGGTCGTTTGAGGCTGAGCTCAAAGTCCAGAACGAGTTCGAATTTTCGTCCACGGCCGAGATCTTCTGTGGTAACCGCGGCGATTTCTCGTTTTGCCTTGGTGAGCGTCAGATCGAGTGTGGCGTCTTGTCTTCCTGGCTGAGCGAGTTCGAGAGACGAGGTCTGCAGGATCTCTTGGCGCAAGGCGGCGTTTAGGGGGCCTTCGAGCTTGGCGAGCGTGGAGAGGTTTTGAGGAGGAGCGACGTAGATTGTGCGGTACGGCAACTCGGTGGGCTCGCCCATTTGGTAGGAGGCGCAGCCAGTGAAAAGCAACGTGACGAGGGCTCCGATGAGAGCGAATGTTCTCATGTCTGAGAAATTAGGCGTCTAGAAGATTCCTAGGATGCGGCGCTTCGCGCGTTTGCGGGCACGCTGCTGGATCTCTTCGTTGGTTGGCGCTTCTTCTTCGATCGCTTCTTCGTTCTTGGCTAGAATCGTATCGATTTTCTCGAGACGGGTGCGAGCGGTGTCGGCTGTTCGAGAGCGAGGCGCTATGGTAATCGCTTCGTTGTAGAGGACTTTAGCCGCCTCGTACTTGGAGCGCTTGAAGTAATAGAAGTCGCCCATCTTTAGCTTGCTGAGAGCTAGTACGTTTTGAGCCCCGGCCAAACCTTCTTCAGCTTGGTCGACGTTCTGGTTTTCCGGGTACTGAATTAGGAAGTCTTCGAAGAAGGTGATGGCGTCTTCGGTGGCTCGCTGGTCGTACTCGGGGCCTTTGATTAGGCCGTAGTGAGTTTGTGCGAGTTTGAGGTAGGCGTCGGAGGTGAGGAAGCTGTTGGGGTAGTTGGTTACGAGTCGATCGAGAGCGTAGATCGTCATCGCGTCGCTGTTTTTGTCGGACCATGCTTTGGCGATATTCATCAGGGAGAGCGGGGCGTAATCGCTATAAGGAGCGATCGCTACGACGCGTTCGAAGTACTGGATTGCGCGGTCCGTGTTTTTGAAGCCTGGGATCACCCAAAGAATCTTGTCGCGGTGGGTTTCGAGGCGGGCGACGGCGATCTTGTACATCTCGCCTAGGGTTTCGTTGAAGCTGCCGTAGTTCGGGTAGACCCAAGCAATCGTGTTGAAGGCTTCGAAGGCTTTATCGATCTTCTTGCGTTCGAGCTGGATGAGGGCGGTGCGTTGGTAGGCCTCTGGGGAGTACTGGTTCTTTGGGTACTTCTTGTAGACTCTTTTGTAGAGGCGGAGCGCGGTGGAGAAATTGCGTTTTTCCTCTGCCTTTCGGGCGTTGTTCATCCAGTTGAGGATCTTTTGTTGTTCCTCGGGGAGGAGGCCGGATAGATCGACCTCTTCGGATTGGTAGCCGGTCTCTGCTGACCACGTTATTTTCGATTCGGCCTGAGCGCTCTGAATGAATGCGAAAATAGCGAGGGCGAGGCTGGCAAGTAGGGTGAGTCGCTTGCTGAAAAGGGTTCTGGCAAAACTTAGGTTCATCTGTGGGTAATTCGGGAAATGGGCGTCTTTAGGTCGTTTTTTGGGGGAGTCTGGCCTACCAGCGGAGAAGGGTCGAGCCCCAGGTGAGGCCGGCTCCGAAGGCGACGAGTAAAATGATGTCTCCGCGTTCCAGTCTGCCGGCTCGAGCTGCTTCGTCGAGCGCGATAGGGATGGATGCGGCGGAAGTGTTTCCGTATTTGTCGAGATTTAGGAAAAAGCGTTCAATTGGAATATGGAGTCGTGAAGAAAGGGAGTCGATAATGCGCATGTTAGCCTGATGGGGAACTACGCACTTTAGTTGATCCGCTTCTACTCCATTTTGTTCAAGGATTTCTACTGCGGCCTGCCCCATGACTCGAACAGCCTGCTTAAACACCTCTTGGCCGCGCATTTTCAGAAAGTGCTGGCGGTCGTTGATGGAGGTGGGGCTTGGGGGGATTGCGCAGCCGCCGCCGGGTTGGTGCAGCATGTTCGCTTTGCTTCCGTCGGAGCCGAGTTTGAAATCGATGATGCCGCGATCTTCGCCTGGCTCAGCGTGTCCGAGGACGGCAGCGCCTGCTCCGTCGCCGAAGAGGACGCAGGTGGTGCGATCTTCCCAGTCTAGTATGCTGGATAGCTTTTCTGCTCCGATGATAAGGGCATTTCGGTAGCGTCCAGTCGCGAGGAGGCCAGCCGCGACTTCCATTATATACAGGAAGCCTGAGCAAGCGGCTTCAACGTCGAAGCTGATTGCGTTTGGAATGCCGATCTTGTCCTGAACTAGGCAGGCGGTGGAGGGGAAGGGCATGTCGGGCGTCATGGTGCCGACGACCACGACGTCAATGTCTTCGGGGGAGAGTCCAGCGTTTTCGATGGCTCGAATTCCTGCTTCGGCTCCCATCGTGGAAGAGGTCTCGCCCTCGGCTGCGATCCGGCGTTCGCGGATGCCGGTGCGGGTGAAAATCCATTCGTCGGAGGTGTCGACGATTTTCGAGAGATCGTTGTTGGTAAGCGCTTTTTGCGGTGTGTAGGAACCGGTTCCTTTTACGATTACGGATCTAGGCGCAGTACTCATGCGAATGTCTCAATGGGGAAGCCTTACTGTTCATGCAACCTGCAAATGCAGATCAAATCAGTCGGCGTCGTAGATAATGTTGTTCGCGGCCTCGATATCTTCGAGGATGTGGCGGGTTAGATCGTTGCTTACGATCTCGTTGGCGATCCGGATGGCGTTCATGACGGCTTGCTTGTTGCTGGAGCCGTGGGCTTTCAGAACGTTGCCTTTGAGGCCGAGGAGTGGAGCGCCTCCGTAGTTGTCGGGATTGAGTTGGTTCTTTATGGCGTCGAACGCCCCTTTGGAGAGCAGGTAGCCCATTTTCCGGACCATGTTCGCCTGGATTTCTTCGCTGACGAAGTTTTTGAGCAGCATGAACAGGGATTCGGATGCCTTGAGGAGAATATTTCCTGTGAATCCGTCGCAGACTACGACGTCGACGCCTTCTTCGAAGGTTTGGAAGCCTTCGATGAGACCGGCGTACTCGATTTGGCCATCGATCTTTTTAAGAAGGGAGTGGGCTTGGTTGATTAGATCCGTGCCTTTGCCTTCTTCGGTGCCAATGGTCATGAGGCCGACCTTCGGTTTGTTGATACCGAGGACGTGTCGACAGTAGTCGCTGCCAAGAACGGCGTTGTGGACTAGATGTTCGGCTTTGGCGGAGGGGTTGGCTCCCGCGTCGATGAGAACGAAGTGTCCTCGCTTGCGTGGCATCACGGTGGCAAGCGCGGGACGGTCCACTCCGTCTAGAGTGCGGAGCTTTATGGTGCCAGCAGCCATGAGGCTTCCGGTGTTTCCGCAGCTGAGAACGCAGCTCGCATCGCCGTTTTTGACGAGCTCGATGGCTCTGAGCATACTTGCATCCTTCTTCTTCTTTAGCGCGACCAAGGGTTTGTCATCCATAGTGATGACTTCGGACGCGTGGAAGATGGATATGTCCGGATGTGAAGAAAGCCCTTCTTTTTCAAGCAAGGGCTTCAGTTCGGCTTCGTTGCCGACAAGAATTATGGGTCTTAGGTTCTTTACGCTGTCGACCGCCATTTTGGTAGCGGCGACCATTTCTGCTGGCCCTTTGTCGGAGCCCATTGCGTCGATGGCGATGCAAGAGCTCTTTTGTTCGAGCATGTGGCGCGTAATAACCTAGAGAACGGGCGAGTGCCGTGTCGTCTGAGCTTCCTTATATGGAAGCGTCGAGAATTTGACGGCCGCGGTACATGCCGTTGTTTGGATTCACGCGGTGTGGGCGGAATGCTGATCCGTCGATCGGATCCTTCGCGAGCTCGGGAGCCTCGAAACGGTTGGCGCCTCTGCGAAGGCGGCTGCGGCGCTTGGATTGCTTGCGTTTTGGATTAGCCATTGTACGTAAATTCCGTGGTCAGTGTTCTTCTGCTTTAAAGAAAAGCTGCGCTTGATAACTCGTGGCCCTACCTCCGTCAAGTTATTGTTTCAAAATAACAAACTGAGGCTGAGAGCAGCCGTATCGCCTGATTGAGAAGCGATATAATTAGGAGGCTATCCTGTGTGTATTTTGAATTGTTTTACAAGAAAGAGCTGCCTAGTTCTTCCCGTCATATGGAATTGAACGAGCTTACCTCTCTCGTCTCGCAGGGATCCGATTTGTCTGCCGAGCAAGCCGCAACCTCAGCGGATCTTCTGGCCTCTGCGGATGTGCCATCTGGCGTAAAGGCTGAGTTTTTGACCTCTCTAGCCCAAAAGGGCGAAGTCGCTTCGGAGGTTGCTGGAATCGCTGGCCGCTTCCGCGAGTTGGCGAGAAACCCGGGCTTGGAGAAGTGGCAGGCTGATGGGATCGACGTGTGTGGAACGGGAGGTGACAAGATCGGCAGCTTTAATATTAGTACGACGGTTGTCTTCGCCCTAGCGGCTGCGGGGGTGCCTGTGCTGAAGCATGGCAACAAGTCGATCACTTCTAAATGCGGCAGCGCTAATTTGCTGGAAGCCTTGGGCGTAAATTTGATGGCGGACGATGCGACGCTTGCCAAATCGATGGAGGCTCTGGGGTTTTGCTTCATGTTTGCTCCCGCTTTTCACCCTGCGTTCAAGGAGATCATGCCAGTTCGCCAGGAACTGGCGGCGAAAGGGCAGCGAACTGTATTTAATATCCTTGGTCCACTGATTAATCCGGCTCGTCCAGCTCATCAGTTGCTTGGCGTATTCTCGGCCGACGTAGTCGATATGTTGGCGAGCACATTGCATGCTCTCGATTTGAAGGCGGGATTGGTTGCCCACACCTCTTTGGCTGACGGACGTGGCATGGACGAGATGAGCGTGGTGGGAACCAACCGCGTAAGAGGCTTTGGAGCTTTGGACACGGTCGATGCCAGTTGGAACGCTGGAGAGTTTGGCCTGCCTGAGGCTGATGTCTCTGATCTTTTGGGCGGCGAGTTGGAGGATAATCTCAAGATCCTAGACGAACTGCTAGCCGGGAAAGCTCCAGCTGGTTTGGAGAATACTGTGTGCCTGAATGTGGGTGCTGCTCTGCATGTCGTAGGGCGTGCGGAGTCGATCGAGGCTGGGATTCAGGAGGCTCGTGATTTGCTGTTGGGCGGCGCTGTGAAAGCGAAGCTGAGTGACACTAAGGATTTTTATACTGCTCTATGAGTTTGAAGTTTTTTGGAACGGATGGGATTCGCGGTCTTTATGGCGGCGAAACCCTGAACGATGAAATTGCGTTTCGAGCGGGCAAGGCCGCGGTTCGGGCTGCTCGCGAGCTGCAAAATGTGGTGGCTCCGAAAGTTGTGGTCGGCCGTGACACTCGTGAGTCTGGAGAAAAGCTCCTGCAGGCCTTTGCCAAGGGGGTGTCGCTGGAAGGAGGGACCGTGGTCGATCTCGGCGTGGCTCCGACTCCTTGTGTCGCGTTTGCGGCGAGACAGAGTGATGCCGCTCTGGCGTGCTCTATTACCGCTTCTCACAACCCGGCTTGTGACAACGGAATAAAGTTCTTCGAGGGTACGGGGGTTAAGCCGTCGGAGGCCTTGGAGCAGGCTCTGGACGATTTTGTAGGAGAAGCAACGCTCGACGGTATGGCCGATGCGGGATCGGTTCGCCTGGAGGAGGGAACCGCGCTCCGGCAACAGTATTCGGATGCGGTGGCTTCGCATTTTCCAGCTGGAATGTTGGAGGGCAAGAGGGTTGCTCTCGATTGCGCGAATGGCGCTATGTTCGAGATTGCCCCGAAAGTATTCAAAGCCCTCGGCGCTCATATTACGGTGGTTGGCGATGCTCCTGATGGTTCGAACATTAATGCGAACGTTGGCAGTGAACACCCGGAGTCCATGGCGGCGATGTATACTGATGCTGAATACGACCTCGGGTTCGCCTTCGATGGAGATGGGGATCGTCTGGTCGTTTTTGACAAGTCCGGCGAGCCTATCGATGGAGAGGCTGTTCTCGCTATCTTGGCGATCGCTGCTAAGAATGCAGGCACCTTGCATGAAGATACCTTGGTGACGACGGTGCAGAGCAATTTAGGGCTCGATGCTGCGTTGCGTGAACGTGGAATCAAGGTCGAGCGCACTGATGTTGGTGATAAGCATATTGCTCGTTTGATGTTGAAGGAAGGCTACACGCTGGGTGGCGAAGAGTCAGGGCATTTGGTTTACGGCGATTTCGCGGTAACGGGAGACGGTCTTGTTTCCGCTCTGGCGGTATCGGAGATTGAGGTTCGTGGCGGTGTGGAAAATGTCTACTCCGCCTATCCAAAGTCGTCGAAGGCGTTGCGTGTTGCAGACAAGCCCCCGTTTGAGAGCTGTCCTGAGATCACGGCTTGTATCAACCGTTTGACCGAGGAGCTAGGCGAGGAAGGACGCTTGCTTGTTCGGTACTCGGGTACGGAACCAAAGATTCGATTGCTTGTGGAAGCTCGAACTGCGACGGTTGTGGCGGCTTCCATGGAAGTATTGCAGACTGCGGTTGAGAAGGATCTCGATCTGGTATAGCTTTTGTCATGGCCGAAGTTCCGCTCAAAGAGCTTGACCGCAGAGTGCGGAAGCAGTTCGAGAATGCTCGAATCGCGGTCGAGCGCGGAAACTTTGAATACACGATCGAGATTTGCTCGTCGATTCTCGCTGAAAATCCGGGATGCCTGGAGGTTCGTCATCTGCTGCGTCAAGCGCAGCAAAGTGTATTTGCGAAACAAGGACGTGGATTTCTTCTGAAGTCGAAATTGGCCGTGGAGGTGCGGACTCTCGTTGTTTACGGGAAGCCGTATATCAAGAAGAACCCTGGATTGGCGATGCAATACGGAGAACGTGCCTTGTCTCGGAATCCGGTTGACGCGGGGGCTCTGTCTTTGGTCGCGGCAGGGGCCGAAGAGCTTGGTTTGTACGAGACTGCGGTTTTTTGCCTGCAGAATATCTGTGATAGCGAAACGAAGGATTTCGCGTTGATGAAACGCTATTGCGAGGCGTTGATCCAAATAGGAGAGACCAACCAAGCGGTATCGATCGCCGAGCGACTGAAGCAGTTGAAACCTGAAAATTCGATTATTCAGGAGTTGGTCAAATCCGCTTCAGTTGCCCACTCGATCAACAAGGGCAAGTGGGCGGAGGAGGAGCAGGATTTTCGTTCGAAGCTGCGCGATGAGGACCTTGCTGGAGCTTTGGAGCGGGAGAACCGTCTGATACAGGATTCGGACGATCTGCACGGGAAGGCGAGGGAGTTGGTCGATGCGATCCATCGGGACCCTCAAGACCTGGATCTATACAAGGAATTGGTAAAAGTATACCTTTTCACTGATGAGTACAGAGAGGCTCTCGTTTGGTTGGACAAGGCTGCGCAACTGCCTCAGGCGACGGCTGATGTTGTTTTGAAGCAACTTCGTAGCGAGATCATGATTAAGGCGACCGAGTTGGATTTGCAGAAGCTGCTCAATGAGTCGAAAGGAGACGAAGATTCTGTGGAGCGTATCCAAAAGCTGGAGCATGATCTAGAGCTTTTGAAGTTGGAGGAGTCTCGTAAATTGGTTGAGCAGTTTCCCAACGATTACGGGCAGCGCTTAAGCTTCGGCGAATTGTTGCTTTCTGCGGGGCAAGTGGATGAGGCGATCCGAGAATTTCAGGTGGCTCAGCGAAGCAATAGTTTGAAGCAGCGTGCGTTTGTTATGCTTGGTCGCAGCTTCTCGAAGAAGCGGCTGTTCGACTTGGCTCTGGAGCAGTTTGATCAGGCAATCGCCGAAACTCCTGGGATGGACGATTTCAAAAAGGACGTCATCTATTCCTCGGCGGAATGTTGCGAGGCGATCGGTGACAAGGAAGATGCGATTCGACGCTACAAGCTCATTTACGCAAACGACATTTCCTTTCGGGATGTCGCGAATAAGATCGATCGTTTCTATTCCTCGGAAGAGGCCTGAACTGTTTCGATCTGATCTAGCGCGATTCGGATAATTTGATCGTCGTTGATTGTGTTTTCGAGGCTTAGTTCAATCTCAGGGGGAAACCCTTTAGCCTCCAGTCGGTTCCCGTTTGGGGTGAGCATCTCGGCTATCGGTAAGTAGATGCGAAAGCCGTAGGGGAGAGGATAGCTGCGGGCTAATTGGAGGGCTCCGCTTGTTTTTTCGCCGATGACTGTTCCTCGACCGCTCTCGGAGACGAACGCGGGTACGATGTCGGCAGCGCTGGCAGAGAGGGAGTCGGTGAGCACGATGACTTGCCCTTGGTAGGGATTTGAAAAGGGGAGTGGGTGGAGTTTCTTTTGGCTGTACCTTTTGTTGGCTAGCAAGGCGAAGGTGTCGCGGGAGGATGAGAGTTTTGAGGCCAAGTGCCGCGAATAGAGCGAGAGCCCACCTCGATTGTTGCGTAGGTCGATTATGATGGCTTTGGCGTTTTTTGATTCGCGGAAAAACCGATTGATGCGAGCGAGTTTGTAGAATCGGTACTGAAAACTTTGTATTCGGATGAGCGCTACGTCGGGGGTAATCCACTTCATGCTGCTTGGTTCGGAGAGCGAGAATGATGCGTATACAATTTTTCCGGACATTCTGTTCTCGCCCCGTCTCCAAGCGATTGCTCTCTCTTGTCCTATGGTGCCGGCTAGCTGTTTCAAATCGGTAAGCGGGTCGCCATCGATTGTCTCCAAGACGTCTCCTTTTTGGAGTCCGCATCTTTCTGCCGGGCTGTCCGAGAGGACGTAGCTGATGAGTCCGCCTCCTTGTTCGAGCGGGTGGATGGTTATCCCCATGCCGGACCGTTTGCCTGCTCGGCGAAGTTTTACGGTGGAGGGGGCGAATATTCCGAGGTGCGAGAGGTCGAATTCGTCCAATGCCTCGCCAAGGACTTTTGCTAACTCCTCTTTGCTGTTTGCTTGCCGGATTTCTTCTTCTCTTTGGGCAGCGTACTGTTCCCAAAGGGAGAAATCGGTTTCGAATGCGTAAGCCTTCTGTTCCAGACGTTTTCCGACCGCTTCGACGAGCTTCCTTTTTTGCGTTTCGCTTAGCTCTCCGCCGAAGCTAATGGAATAGTAACAGCTGAGGCAGAGCAAAATTTTGAGGAAGCGAGAACGCGTCATTCGCCAGCTTTTTTCTCCTTAGGGGTGTTATCGATTGGTGCCAGGTTGGAGGCGTCAATCGCAGTCATGTAGTATTTGAGTTCAGCAATCGATTCCCGGATGTCGTCCAAGGCTCTGTGGGTGTTTTCTTTTTTGAACTCGCGACCTAGCATTTCGCGGAAAACGATTTTGAAACTCGATACATCGAGCATGCGGTAGTGGATCCGGGAGGAGAATTGAGGAAGGTACTTATCGATGAACTTGCGATCCTGGGCGATCGAATTTCCTGCGATTATGCAGGGATTCTTTTTCTTAAAGTACTGTAGGGCTATTTCTGCGAGTTTGTCGTCTAGCTCTTGTTCGGTAATTCCATCTTGGATACGGTCGAGCAGACCGCTTGCCGCGTGGTGGTGTTTGCACCAATCGTTCATGCCGTCGAGAACCTCTTGTGGCTGACGGATTGG
This sequence comes from Pelagicoccus mobilis, assembly GCF_016595505.1. Lineage (GTDB taxonomy): Bacteria > Verrucomicrobiota > Verrucomicrobiia > Opitutales > Opitutaceae > Pelagicoccus > Pelagicoccus mobilis. The sequence continues at coordinate 48,005 of NZ_JAENIL010000033.1, forward strand.
GCTCTCCCATTCGAATACGGGTTCGAGGTGTTTGTTGGTGATGATCACGGCGGCTTCGACGATGCGGTCGGTTTCCGGATCCAGGCCGGTCATTTCGAGATCAATCCAGCAGTAGCGGCGTTTTGACATTGGAATGGAGCGATTTTTACAGCGAAGGGTGTTGGGAGGTTTTAAATATTGGGAGCGGTGTTGTTTTTAGTTGGCGAAGTCAACCAAACAGGGAAGAACGAAGCCATGTCCAAGGTGATTGAAATCGGAAACATCAAGTGTGGCAACGCCCAGCCCTTTACCCTTCTGGCTGGTATGAATGTGCTCGAGTCCCGCGATCTCGCTCTCGAAATCGCTGCCGAGTATAAAAGAGTCACGGATCTGCTGGGAATTCCCTACGTTTTCAAGGCTTCGTTCGACAAGGCGAACCGTTCCTCGGTGACTAGCTATCGTGGGCCGGGGATGGAGAAGGGCTTGGAGATTTTGGCGGAAATCAAGGAGACCTATGGCGTGCCTCTTATCACGGATGTGCACGAGCCGTATCAAGCGGCTCCGGTGGCGGAGGTCTGTGATATTATCCAGCTTCCTGCTTTTCTTTGCCGGCAAACGGATCTTGTGGTGGCGATGGCGAAGACTGGAGCCATCATTAACGTGAAGAAGGCTCAGTTTTTGTCTCCGCGTGAGATGGGGCATATCATCAAGAAGCTGAACGAGGCGGGGAACGACAAGGTAATGCTTTGCGAGCGTGGTTCGAGCTTTGGCTACAACAACCTGGTGGTTGATATGCTCGGCTTCGGAATCATGAAGGCGTTCGATTGCCCGGTGATTTTCGACGTGACTCACGCTCTTCAGATTCCTGGAGGCACGGCTACGGCAGCTGGAGGGCGTCGACGCCAGGTGTTCGATTTGGCGAAGGCGGGAATGTCGGTTGGTTTGGCGGGTCTGTTTCTGGAAGCTCATCCAGATCCGGAAAATGCCAAGTGCGACGGGCCTTGCGCGTTGCCTCTTAATCGCCTCGAAGGTTTCCTTTCGCAGATGAAGCAGATCGACGATTTGGTGAAGAGCCAACCTGCGATCGAGGTCGAGTAACTTTGAAAAGTTGGCGGCCATCATCGTGGGTGGTCGCTTGAGGATATAAAAAGGGCCATCGAGGACGATGGCCGTTACCTTCTGGGAGGTTATCCTTGGGAATCGAATTCGCCGCTATCGGAGTCCACCCAAACGACGGTCCAGCCGCTTTCTTCGTCGGAATAGACGTAGGTACTGGAATCGGGGATGTCCGAGGCTACGAACTCGACGATGTTGGGCTCGAATTCGGCGGTGGCGGAAGGACGTAGCCCGAGCCAAGTGACGGTCCCGATGACCGCCACGGCAGCGGCGGCGGCGATTGGGCGGAAAAGGGTGGGGAATCTGAGGAGGACGTTTCCTCCGGCTGATGGAGCTTTCGCCTCGGCAGCGATGCTTTCTTGGATGGTCGTGACTGCTTCGGCTTTCTGCGAAGGTGTGGGGCACGACTGTTCCAAGTCGCTTGTAGCGTCCAGATTTTCTAGCCAGTCGATCGCTTCAGGATTGCTTTGGAGATACTCATTCAAGCGTTCAGCGCCCTCAGGGGATAGCTCGCCGTCGTGCAGCAGGCTCATTAGCTGCTGGGCTTGGGCGTCGGAAATCTCTTGGAGCGGCTTCATCTTGAAGGAGTTAGGTGTGAATCATGCGCTGAATTGGCGGAAATTGGAAGCTTGGAATTTTCTCATTGCTTGAGGACGGCCCCGATAGGCGAGGTCGCCTGCAGCTGTGTGTGGTCAACTAGTAGTTTCTGACGATTTGGGTGCTGCTGTGATGGCGATGATCTCGATGACCGCGATCGTGGTGGCTGCCTCTGCCGTGCTTGCCGTGGTGACGGTAGTGGTCGTGATGGCTCTTGTGGCTATCGTAGCGATAGTGGTGCCCTCGGCTGGAGCGAGTGTAGTGGCTGCAACGGCAGTCCTTTACCCATACTTTCTCTTTGTGGTAGTCGTAGTATCCGGAAACCCAGATTTTGACGGAGTGGCCGTGGCAGTCTCGGCTGTATTTATAGTGGCCTGGAACCCAGTGTTTGGTGCTGGTCCACTTCCAGTGTCCGTGGTTGCAATGGCTTCTGTGGTGGCCGTGATTTCCATGATGATAGGAAACGGTTGTTGAAACGTGGGTGTGGTCGTCGGCAAGGGCGGATCCGATAATGATGCCTCCGATGAGACCGCCGATCAGGGCTTTCTCCTTGTCTCCAGCGACCGCTTGTTGGGGTGACATGAACGCGGCGATTGCCGCGAGGAGGGTAAGGGTTGCGATTGTTTTCATAAATGCGTGTCCGTTTGAGGTTAAATTCGTGTGTTCGCGGGTTAAGACGTGGCCGGGCAGCCTCCTATTCACTGCTTTTGGAAAAAATCCGCCGTTCTGAGTCTGAGGCGTGACTTTTGGCACATGACAGCGGGGAAGGATTTGCGCTAGCTTTCAGGCGAATGAGCAATGTGCTTCAAGATGAGGTAGTTGGATCGGATTTAAGGCCGACCACGCAGGCGCGAAACGTAGAGCGAAACAGCTCTCTGGTGTTCGCCCTGTTCGGGGGGCTGTTGCTTGTTGTGGCTCTTATTCTTCCGTTTGCTTTGGCGGAGCGTGAGCTGAGCGGGAAGCTTTCGGTGTTGCAGGTTATTCTCTGGCTTGGGTTTGCCGGAGCTTGGGTCTATCAGGGATTTCTGTTGGGGAAGTCTGGAGTTGGGTTTGGTCCGGAGGATCCTTATAAAGAGAAAGACAGGGGACAGTTGGGGGAAATCGTTTTTTACCTGCTGGGTTTTGGTCCAGTTTGTTTCGCCTATATCTACGTGACCCATCTCAATACGGGCTATTTCGGGTTTAACTATGTGCTGCTCTTCATCGTAGCCGGTTTTGCGACTCTGATTTTCAATTTGGGGACGGCGATTCTCTACCTTGTCTACCAATGCGCGGCTTGGGTGGTGCTGGCCTATTTCATGTGGGGTGGCTGGTGGGAAGTCGTCGATTCGGTGACCATGTTTTCGGGCTACTTGTTTTCGGCCATGATGTTTTATATCTTCCGGCGCGAGCGTAGGTCGCGAGCTAGGGCGTTCGCGCTTTCGTCGAAGTTGGATGAGGCGAACGAGCGGCTTCGTGCGACGTATCGTCAAGCTGAGGAATTGGCGGCGACGCAGGAGCGAAACCGTATTGCCCGAGAGATCCACGATACGATCGGGCACTCGCTCACCGTCGTTAACATGCAAATCGAGACGGCACGGGCTTTGATGGAGAAGGATAGCTCGAAGGCTTCTGAGTTTTTGGAAAAAGCGCAGGAGGTTACGAAGAAAGGCTTGTCGGATATTCGCTCCTCAGTGGCTTCGCTTCGCTCTTCACCGCTAGATGGTCGTACCCTGGCGGATACGGTGGAAGAGCTTTTGGAGACGAACCAGAGTGGAGGCTTGGAGACTCGCTTCGAGTTGAGAGGCGATCCGGAGAAGCTCCCCACGGCCAAGGAAGCCGCTCTCTATCGTTCGGCCCAGGAAGCTTTGACCAATGTGCGCAAGCATGCGGAGGCGAAGAGCGTTGGGCTGGAGCTTAGTTATGCCAACGAAGGGAAGGTGACGCTGTCTGTGGCAGATGATGGCAAGGGCTGCTCCGAGGTTGCTGGAGGGTTTGGGATTATGGGGATTCGGGAGCGTATCCAACTTTTGGATGGGACGGTTACGTTTTCGACCTCGCCAGGAGAAGGATTTCGTCTCAGTGTTTCGATTCCACGATGAGCGATCGTATCCGAGTAATTCTAGCAGATGATCAATCCTTGTTTCTTGAGGGCCTTAAGACGCTTCTTTCCCTTGAGGAAACGCTGGAGATCGTGGCCGAATGCCATGATGGTCAGCAGGCTTTGGAGGCGTGTCGCGGTCAACGTCCGGACATCGTCTTGATGGACCTGAACATGCCGATTATGGATGGAGTGGCCGCGACGCGTGCCATCAAGGAGGAGCTGCCGGAAGTGAACGTGCTGACCTTGACGACTTTCGATGATGACGAGCGCGTTTTTGAAGCTCTGAAAGCGGGGGCATCTGGCTATCTTTTAAAAGATACTCCCTCGCAACAGCTCGTGGAAGCGATCAAGGCGGTGAGCTCGGGTCAGTCTTTTCTGCAGCCGTCGATCGCGTCGAAGGTGCTCGCCGAGTTTAATCGTATCTCTACTCCTGCGGCATCGACTCCGCAGCGGCCTGTAGTTCGTCTGCAAGAACCGCTTTCCCAACGCGAAGAAGAGGTGCTTATTTGGCTTTCTCGAGGGTGTAGCAATAAGGAGATCGCAGCGAATCTCTCGCTTGCTGAGGGTACGGTGAAGAATCACGTGTCAAACGTTCTGGGAAAGCTCGGTGTACTCGACCGCACGCAGGCGGCTTTGATGGCTCGGGATTTGGGGCTCATCTGAAAGCGCGGTGTTGCATGAGGCATCGCGTGATTCCTCGCAACCTTGAGTCTCCCCCTGGGTAAGGGAGTAGTGTGACAATCGTCATGACTGATTTCTTCGAATTCGCATGACCAATGGCACATCACATATTTCGCAACTCCTGTTATTCTGTTCCCATCATGTCGATCTATCCCTCTCTTCTTGTTCGCGACTCGGCTCGCTATTGGAAACGTAAACCCTTCCAAGCGCTTCTCTCAATTGTCCTGCTTGCTTTTGGCTCTGCCGCGGTAGCTGTTCTTTGGACGATCACGGATACGGTGGTGAGGCAACCGCTCCCGTTCCCGGAGAGCGATAAGTTGTACGGAATCCAGTCGGTAGATGAGAAGACTGGTAAGGTGGTAAACTTCATGGCTCTTGCTGACTTTCGTGACTTTCGGGAGCGTCAACAATCGTTCACGGGGATGTTTGGCTACCGAATGCAGTTCCTGAATTTCAAGGACAAGTCGGACAATACTCGCCAGCTACTCGGCTCTCGAGTGACCCGCGATTTCGCGGATGTGCTGAAGGTCCACACTGAATTTGGAAACTTCTTTAGCGATGACGATTTCGCATCGGAAGCTGCGCGTTCTGTCGTTATCAGCAACCGCTTGTGGAGAGAGGAATTCAACAGCGATCCGAGCGCTATCGGGCAATCGATCTGGCTCGACGAAGCTGCGTATCAGGTTGTTGGAGTCATGCCTAAGGCGTTTAACGAGCCGTCGTTTGTCGACTTATGGACGCCGTTCCCTGACGTGACGGGAGAGTATTTCGTGCGTGACGCGCGTTATTGGAATGTGGTGGCGCGATTAGCGCCGGGAGTGACGGAGACTGCGGCCAAGCAAGAGCTTGGGCAGATCGCTAACGATCTTGAGGAGCAATTTCCGGGGACCAACCGTCGCCGTGGTGCCACAATGGATACGTTGCAAACGATTATTGTTGGCGATTACTCAACGCCATTGCTTTTGATCTTGGTGGCGGTGAGTTTGGTTATGTTCGCCACTTGTCTGAATCTGGCAAATATCCAACTTATCAGTGGTCTTCAACGCCGTAGCGAAAACGGGGTTCGGCAAGCGATTGGAGAGAGCCCGAAGCAAGCGATGGCCCGAGCTTTCATGGAGTCGTGCGCGATTTGTTTTGTGGGGTGCGGGCTTGGCTGGCTCCTGTCTTGGGCGTTCATCGTCAATATGGACTCGATCATGCCTGCCTTGTTTTTGCCGCGTTTGCATGAGATCGGTCTGTCGGGATCTCTGGGATGGACGATTGGGGTCATCGCGTTGCTCTCCAGTGTCAGTTTTGGTCTACTACCAGCTTTGCAGGTTATCCACTCTAACACGAACGACATCATCAAGAGTGGCGAAAACCGCCACGGCTTGAGTCGTGAAAGTGGCCGGAGTCGGACTGCGTTGCTGGTCGGTCAAATAGCGGTAGCAGTAGCCATCTTGCAGGCGGCGTTGCTCGTTGTTCACGAGTACCGTCGCTTGCGAGATCTTGATTTGGGATTCAACGAGGAGAAGTTGATGATGATCACTGTTTCTCCCGGTGAGGCGCGGATGTTTGATTTGCCGGGCTTGGCGGCGTTTTACTCTGAGGTGGATGATTGGCTGGAGAATCGCTCGGAAGTCAGTAGTACTGTCCTCGCTTCAAGTCCTCCTCTTGCGGGGTTCGACCTTGAGTTCGGTTTTCAGATGAACGGTCGGGATTTGGCGGCGGAAAGAGAGGAAGCCATTACTGCTGTCTACAATACGGTGAGCAACGACTACCTGGATAAGCTTGATATTAAGCTGGTCGCAGGCCGGAGCTTCAATGAGTGGGATAATCGCGAGTCGCAGAAGGTCGCGATGGTAAATCAGGCGTTCGTAGACAAATTCCTAACAGCCGGAGAGGATCCGATGAGTCAGCAGGTGCAGATCATGCCGTGGCTTGTGCCCGACTTCCGTCAAATCGTGGGTGTGGTGGGAGAGTACGCGCAGACTAATGTGACGGATGATCCCAAGCCAATGATTCTGGTTCCTTACGAGCAAAGTCCATGGGTATTTGTAACCTATGTAACGAGTGTTAGAAACTTGGATACGTTCAATGCTCTTCAGTTTGAAACAGAAATGAAGCAACGCTACCCGGAAGTGGGGATTAGTATGGAGTCGATTGATTCGGTGTTGGAACGGCAGCTTTCTATCCAAACTCTCATGTACCTCGTTTTTGTCGGCTTTGGCACGGCTACGCTTTTGTTGTCACTTTTCGGTATCGGTTCTCAAATGGCGTTCAATGTGTCTGAGCGCTCAAGGGAATGGGGTATCCGCTTAGCCCTCGGGGCGAAAATCGGCCAATTGAACGCGCTGGTGATCCGTCGCCTCGTCGTGCCGCTTTCGGTTGGCTGCTTGCTGGGGATCGGTTTGTTCGCGGCGAGCTTCAAGTTCCACGGACGCCTCGGCGGGGAATTGGACATCTTGTTCTTTGGAGCGAGTTTCTTGCTCATCTCGGTGATCGTTCTGGCGAGCGTAGCGACTACTTGGTTCGTGTCAGATCGAATTACCCGTTCGAATCCTCAGGAGGTTTTGAGATCAATTTAATTGTGAATCCAAAAAAAGACTACGTTATGAAAATGCTACCTAAATCAGTTGCGGTTGCTGTGGCGACCTTGGTTCTTCCTTTTTTCAGCTTTGCTGGAGAAATGGAGGAGTTGCGTTCTGCTGTCGAAAAGTCGGACTGGGGGAGCGGCAAATCGATCGGTGAAGCTCTGACCGCGACTGAAACCGAAAACGGTGAAGCGTTCTACTTGTTGGGAAAGTCGCTGGTTGGTTTAAAGGAAAACGAAGCGGCGGTTGTCGCGCTGAAGCGGGCGAATGAGCTTGTTTCTGGCAATGCTGATTATCTAGCGGATTATGGATACGCTTTGATTATGCGAGGCCAGGAGATGAACATGTTTCAAGCAGGGCCGACGTTCCTGCGAGCGATGGACCAGTACAAGGCTGCGGTCGAAGTGAATCCGGATCATATGGGCGCTCACATCGGTCTGGCTCGTTACTACATGAACGCACCTGCGATAGGCGGAGGCAGCATGGTGAAAGCGAAGGAACATGCCGCGGAAGTGGCTCGCATTAATCCGTTTCGAGGCCACATCGAATCAGCTGAAATTGCCAAGAAGGAAAACCGTTTTGCGGATGTGGAAGCTGAGTACGCGGCTGCGATAGCCCTCGATCCGAAGCAAGGGTGGGTTCACTTTGAGTTAGCCAAGCAACAGCAAGCGTCTGGGAAGATGATGGAGGCTAAAGCGTCCTACGAAAAGGCGCTGGAATTGAATCCAGAGCACCAAGGAGCGAAGAAGGCTCTTGAGGCGTTTGGCGGCTAGGCTGGGGCCGACTTACTTTAGGAGACCTAGTTCCTTGAGTTTCGCGTCGAGGACTGGGCCTCTGAGGTTTTTGGCGATTACCTTGCCTTCAGGATCGAGTAGAAAACTGCTCGGCAGGGCGCTGACGCCATAAGTCGCCGCTAGATCAGAGTGCCAGCCTTTGAGGTCCGATACGTTTACCCAGGTGGCCTTGTCCCGTGACACTGCTTGGGACCAGAGCTGTTTGCGGGTGTCGAGATTGACTGCGAAAATAGTGAATGTCTCCGGCGAAACCTTACCGGCCAATTTCTGATAATGCTTGTTCTCAACACGGCAAGGAGGGCACCAACTCGCCCAAAAGTCTAGCAGGACGTACCGCCCACGATAGTTTTCGAGCGACTCGCTTTCTCCTTTCAGGTTCTCGGCTGAGAGGTTTGGAGCGGTGGAGCCGAGTTTTACTGAATTCGCTATAGCGAGACGGTCAATGAGGCTTTGGCTTGCGTTTATGTTTCCATGAATGGAAGCGAATTCGGAGACGAGCTTTGCAAGTTCGTCATTTCGGTAGTCGAAGTTCCACCGGAGGGAACTGCCGTACAGGGCCATGGTGTTGCCTGCATTCTCGATTACGAAGTCGTTCAGTTCGCGCAGGTGCTCGAGGTAGGCATCCACTTCTAGCTGGGTGAGACGAGCGATTTCCTCGTCGTTCGCTGAATTGGTTTTCGCTTTTCTGATGTCGTTGCGCGTTGGATACACGAGACGGGCGAGCGACTCTTTTCGCAGCTTTTCGTATTGGTTTAGAATCAGGGTTCCGGGGGAGCCAGCGGTTTTGAGAGAGTCACCAGCTTTTTGGAGAGCGATCGATTCGCCTTCAGCCGTAGCGAGAGTGAGGTCAGGTTCTCCTGATATTTTTAAAAGAAGGATGCCAGGTTCGCCATCGTAGTTGAGCGAGAGCGAGCCATCGGAGTTTGTGGTCGCTTTGAGAATTTGTGTGGTGGTGCGTTTCTCGACGAGGTGACGTGCAAGTGTGACTTGGCTGTCCTGCTCAAAGGTTCCTGGTGGAGCTGATAGGCTCAGAGAAGCGAAAGCGAGTTGCGTGCTCGTGAGAGCGAGGCAGATTGCTGGGAAGATGGCCTTGATCAGTTTTGGACTACTCACGCACTAGGGACGGACCATGCGGGTAGGTGGTTGCGCTGAAGCGTTAATTTGCGTTCTTGGCTAGGAATTGAGCCAAGGTTGAGTAGAAGCTGACGCGGTTGTTTTCGAGGACCAGCCCGTGTCCGTTAAAGCTGAAGATCTTGAGTTGGGAATTCTTGCCCGCTTTTTTGAGGGCTTTGTGCATGCGGCGGCTTTGCGTTTGGGAGACATTGTCGTCTGACCCGCCGTGGAGGAGGTAGACGGGGCAAGTTATTTGATCGACGCGGGCGATGGCGGAGTTCGCGAGCCATTTCTCCTTTTCCTGCTCATAGCCCGGGTAGTAGGTGTTGAACTTAAGTTTAGCGAAGACGGGATATTCTTTGAACTCGGCGTCTAGGTGCTTCGGCCAGTCGTAGACTCCAGCATACCCGATGGATGCGAAAAAGAGCTCTGGCGCTTCTGCGGCGCAGGAGAGCGCGACATGGCCTCCAAAGCTGGAGCCGTAGATTCCGATTTTTCCCTTGGTGGCGATGCCTTGTTCGATGAGCCACTTGGCTCCGTCTATGGTATCTCGCACGCTGGTTTGCATCGAGCTAAAGTGGGAGTAGGGACTGTAGTCGACGCCGTATCCGTCTGAGCCTCTGTAGTTGATTTTTAATACGTTGTAGCCGAGGGCAGCGAAATACTGAGCTTCGGCATCCCAACCCCATCGGTCGCGGGCCCGAGGGCCTCCGTGTATCATGAGGAGCGTCTTTGCGTGGGGTTCGCCCCTATTTGGGGTTCGAGTCAGGTAGCCGTGGATGAGCGTGCCGTCTCGGTTTGGAAAGGTGATCGGTTCGCACGCTTGGGTTTGGCTTGTGTCGAAATCGATCGTGTGCTCGAGCAAGAGTTCGTCGGTTGAGTTTGCTGGAGAAAAGAGCCGCCACTGGCTGGGGCGTGTGTCGCTAAAAGAATGATACACGAGGGCGTTACGGTCGTGGTTGTAGCCTAGAATCTGGTTTTCGGCTTCGGGGTGGAGTGAATCGATTTGGGATTCGATTTCGGCGAAGGTTGGGTCGAACCAGAAGGTTGCGGGCTTGGCGAGATCGTAGGCAAATCCATACGTTTCTTCGGTTTCGGGATCGTGCATGATCTCGGTGTAGAGAATGTCGTAGGTTTCGTGTTCGAGAAGGGTGTCGGTGTATTGCTCGGATGCTGCGTCGTATTTGTATACGGAAAACGTGTCGGTGCCTTTGCGTCGGATGAGGATCACGAATTGCTCGGGCTCGTTGAGGAAGAGGACGAGCAAGGGGTGTCCATGGATGGGGATGTCGCGCCAAGCGTCTTCGGGACCGGAGCGGTAGGCGTAGCGATCGTTCTCGTTTTCGTCGATGGTGTAGCGGATCCGGGTGACGCCGTCTTTGTCGGTCAGCCAGGCGATAACGGAGCCATCGTTTTTTTCGATTCTCTTCCGGGAACCGGAGATGGCGTTTACCTGGTAGAGGTCGTTGAACTTGCTGTCGAAGTCCTCGTCTTTGGCGATGTAGATGCGCTTTTTGTCGGGCAGGGTGTCGTAGACTCGATAGAAATCGGTGGGAGCGATTCGTCCCAGTTTGTAGCTGGCGGTGAAAGCGCCGATCGGGTTGCCGAGCTGCTGGACGAAAATGATGACGTTGTCCCGATCGATCCAGTAGTAGTCGTAGACGTCTGGAGTTCCCTCGATGAAGGTGTCGTAGGTTCGGCGAGACTCGAAGTCGAGGACGCAGAGTTTGGAGCGTCCGTTCTTGTTGGCTATGTAGCTAAGGCCGCGATTGCCGGGCGTTATTCGTACGTCTGAAACGGAGGGTTGGGCGAACAGGGATTTCGCGAGGGATTTGAAGTTGGAGTTGGCGGCGAAGCAAACGCTACACAAACAGCCTGCAAGCGCTATGAGGGAGAGGTATTTCATGGGGGAGGGTAACAGGGCCTGAAAGGGAATACGTGAGGGGGCAGCGTTTGGATTCAGATCGGGGTCGCGTTCTGTGTCCTGTACTGGCCTGGTGTGCAGCCTATCCGTTTTTTGAATACATAACCGAGGTATTCCTGGTGTTTGAAGCCAGATCGCTCCGCAACGTCTGGTAATGGCAGGTCAGTGGTGGAGAGCATCTCTTTTGCTCGATTAATGCGGACGGTGAGGATCGATTCCAGTACCGTTTGGTTGAGGGAGGTCTTGAAGCGGCGTTGTAGCACGCTGCGTGATACGCCGGCCGCTCGGGCTATTTCGTCGACGCTGATTGGGTCGCAGGCATTGCTGCGGATGTAGCGAAGGGCTTTGACGAGGGCCGGGTCTGCGAGGGCGGTGGCGTCGCTGGATTGGCGGACGTGGAGGAGGCGCGGCGGAACTTGTAGATGGCCGCTTGCTGGATCCTCTCCGCTTAAGATGCCGTCGAGAATGCGTGCTGCCTCGTAGCCGACGAGTTCGTGATTGGGTTCCACGCTGCTGAGGCGAGGCTGGCAAATCTCGCAGAATGGAAGGTCGTTGTCGACGCCCACGAGACTCACCTGGTCGGGGACGCTGAGCCCGGCTTCTTGGCAGGCGGTGAGAATGTCGGGGCCGAACTGATCGCTGGCGACCATGATTCCAACGGGCTTGGGAAGGGATTCCACCCAGTTTTGCAGGCGGGCGATGTAGTTGAGCCAAGTGTGCGAGTCGCGCTCTCGGTGGCTGACTTCGAGACTGGCTAGCTCGGTGCCGAGTTCTTGCTGGCAAAATTGTGAAAGAGCGTGGCGGCGGCTGAGGGACCAATGTTCGTCGCCTAGGCCGAAAAAGGCGATGTTGCGATAGCCGCGGTTGCTGAAGTGTTTGCCCACGAGGTCGGATATGGCGCGTTCGTCGCAGGTTACCATCGGGTAGTCAGCTGAAGAGACGTTGCCGAGAACGTCCACCACTGGGACCTGTCCGGCGAGGACGTAGCGTTGCGTTTCCTCGTTGGCGATTCGGGCGATGATACCGTCTCCGCGCCAGTTTCCGAGCGATCCGGGGGCCATGGCTCCGAGCTGCCCGGTATGATAGTAGATGGACCAGTCGTTGCGCTCTCGGGCGAAGCGGGAGATGCCGCGCACGATCTGGCGGCCCGAGTTGAGCGAGGTTTCGACGAGGATGGCTATGCTTTTACTAGGCATTAACGGTATGACCGGATTTCTACAAAGATTGACCTGTGGTATCGTTGTTCAAGTCAAAAACCCGTGCTAACATACCGTAAACCTGTCGATCAGATATTTTAAGAATGAAAACACTAGACAACTCCCTCGAGCAAGAAGACGTACAGGAAGAGCTGAAGGCTCTTTTCTCGGACGCCGGTTTCGGCACTCCTGAGATTTTCGGTGCGGCTCCTGGACGTGTAAATGTGATTGGCGAGCACATCGACTACAACGGTGGTTTGGTGCTCCCAGCTGCGATTGACCGCTATGTTCACATCGCTCTGCGTCGTCGCGAGGACAATAAGGTGCGTCTGGTTTCCGCTCAGGCTCCCGGAAACGTGGCTGAGTTTGAAATATCAGAGGACCTCAAGCCGGAGGAGAAGAGCTGGGGCAACTACATCAAGGGTGTGGTTGTCGGTCTTTTGAAGGCTGGCTTCGACGTTCCTGGTTTCGATGCCGCGGTGACGTCGACGGTACCCGTTGGTGGCGGGCTTAGCAGTAGCGCGGCTCTTGAGGCGGTGTTTGGCAAGACGCTTTTGACGGTAACAGGCAAGGCGGAAGCGATGACGGATATCGATCTCGCGCGTCTCTGTCAGAAGGCCGAACATGATTTTGCGGGAGTTCCTTGTGGCTTGATGGACCAGGCTGCAGTGATCCTCTGCGAGGAAGGCAAGCTTCTCATGCTCGACTGCGTGGACGACAGCTTCCAGCACGCTTCTTTTGAGGATCCTGACTGGAGCCTCTTGATTATCAATTCTTGTGTTAGCCACGAGCTTTCCGATGGCGGTTATGCGGTGCGTCGTGACGGGTGTCACGCGGCGGCGAAGATTCTTGGTGTGGAAACGCTTCGTGAAGTGGATCCAAGCAAGCTCGACGAGGTTCTGCAGAATCCGGAGTTTACGGAAGACATGGTTCGCTATGTACGTCACGCGGTGACTGAGATCGTTCGCACGCTTGATGCGGTGGAGGCCCTTGGAAACAGGGATTACGCGAAGGCGGGCGAGTTGCTCAATGCGAGCCACGCTTCGTTGCGTGACGATTACCGCGTTAGCTGTCCGGAGCTCGATTTTATCGCTGAGCTCGCTCAGGGGCAGGAAGGTGTCGCGGGTTGCCGTATGACTGGCGGCGGTTTTGGCGGTTCTGCCATTGCTCTGGTTCGCGGCGAAAACGTGGCCGAGCTCACTGCTCTGATTGAAGAGAAGTACCAAGAGAAGTTCGGAATCGAAGCGAAGATTTTTGAAACCCGTCCGATGGGCGGTACACGCGCTTGGTTCGCGTAAGCGAATCCGAGTGGTTTCCAAGAAAGCGGGCGAGGTGTGACTCGTCCGCTTTTTTTGTGCTTAGAAGGTGGGGCCCGGTTTTGTGTCCGCCGGGGACAGCGGACGCTACCTTGATGGCGGATGCTACCTTGATGGCGGACGCTACCTTGATGGCGGACGCTACCATGATGGCTGGCGTTTTAGATGAAGGCGACGCTGTAGATGGGGGGGAGCGTATTGCTGATGGTTTGCCAGGTGTCGCCCTGGTCAGGGCTTAGCCAGAGGTTTCCGGTGGTGCTGCCAGTGAGGAGGTTTTCGCCGCTATCATCGACGGCGAGGGCGTGGCGGTAGATGAGGTCGTAGGAGTGTTCTTGCGGTAGTCCTTTGCGGAGCGTTTCGAAGCTCTTTCCTCCGTCGCGGGTTCGGGTTATGACGAATTTTCCGTCCACCGGGTAGCGTTGCTCGTCCTTGATTGCAGGGGCGAACCAGGCTGTTTCTGGATCGCTGGGGTGTACGGCTACGGCGAATCCGAAAGTACTTGGTCCGGCTTCCTCGATTTCGGTGAAATTTTGACCGCCGTCTTGTGACTTGAAGATGCCGTTGTGGTGTTGGGTCCACAGATTATCCGGCTCGGCTTTGCACTGCGTAAGGAGGTGCGGGTCTTGAGCTTCGGGGTCGTGAGCTTGGTCTGGCGGGAGGTAGGCGGCTCGGAGGCCTTGCCCGGCTTGTTGCCAGGTGGTCCCGTCGTCTTTGCTTTTCCAGACTCCTCCACAGGAGATGCCGAGGGTGACGTGCTCCGAGTCGCGCGGATCGACGCAAACCGAGTGTATGCCCGGAAAATCGTATCCGCCACCGAACCATTTTTGGCGGGCTGGGTTGTTCCAGAGCGACTCCACTAGTTCCCAGGAGTCTCCATGGTCGTCGGATTTGAAGAGTCCGCCCGGAATGGTACCGCACCAGATTCGTCCGACTTGGTCGTCGCCGCCTGGGGTGAGGGCCCAGATGAGTTCGAGTTTCCAAGGGATCTCGATTTGACGCATGGGGCAGCGATCGGGGGCGCGTCCTTCGGGAAAAGCGGGGTAGGCGGGGGTGGCGATTTCCTCCCAGGACGCTCCGTTGTCTTTGGAGCGATGTAGTTTGCAGCCGAAGTGTCCGTGCTTGAGGGCCGCGTAGAGGTAGCCGGAGCGTTTGTCGTATAGGGCCAGGGTGACGGGATCGCCGAGAAATGCGGTTTGGGAGACTTGATAGCTGCCGTCGGCGGCGGGGGTGTAGATGAAAAGCCCTTTGCGGGTGGTGATCAGGAGTTGGTTCATTGGAATTTCGAGTTGGGGAGGGCTAGCCGCCGGAGAGGGCTTGCATGACGTAGACTTCATCCTGTTCGGAAAGGGGATGAGCCAGCGTCGTTCGGTCTACTATGGCCTCGCCGTTTACCATGATGGCGACGTGGGTATGCAAGCCTCCTTGATCGTCGAGGATGTAGCTGCGAAGCCTGGGGGAGTCGGCAAATGCGTGCTCTAGAGCGTCTTTTACGGTTGAGCCTGCGACCTGCATTTCAGGACAGGTAACGTGGCGCCTGAGGTTTTGGGTGAAGCTGAGGCGAGGCATGCGGAGAGCTTGCTGGATTGGCGAGGCGAGGTCGATGCTTTAGCGAATCTAATCGAGCGATAAGTTTCGCGAATAGCGTGCGTGCTCATTTGAGAAAGCAACTGATAGCAATAAGTTTAAGCGTGTGCGAGGACTAGGGAAACCTGGTCCCAAACGAAACGTTCGGAAAGGAGAGATTCATCATGTTACGCAGTATAAAAGACCTGTTTGGATACCCGGTCATGGCCAACGATGGAAAGGCCGGTAAGGTTAAGGACTTGTTGTTCGGAGACCGGCACTGGAGAATGCGCTACCTCGACGTGGAAACCCGCCGCGGATTGCATCTGAATTTGAGATATCTCAGCGAAACGGAAGACGATAAAACCATTGTCACCCGACGTTTGGTAAAGGCTGAAGATCTGGAAGCGCCGAGCTGCGGTGTGGATCGCCGCATCATTCCTACGACTTTGAGTAAGGATGAGGTCGGGGCTTGCGAAGGCTTTGGCTCTCACTTGCCAGCCGAAGAGATGTACGAAATGGAGTTTCGTCGGTTCTTCCGTCATGCGATCTATGACGAGCGGCCGCTGTTTGGAAGTTTTGGATACGCGGGTTATTTGCCTTCCGTTTCTGCGTACGATCATTCGGAGGAAGAGATCCGCGAGCATCTCGACAAGATGGGCAAGATCGCGGGCGAACATCTGCATTCCGCCAAAGCGGTGATCGGCTACCATGTGGTGGGCCAAGATGAAAATCTAGGTATCATTGGTGATCTCATTCTTGATGTGGACGAATGGAAGATCGCGTATCTTGTCTTGGATACGAGGCATGGAATCCCGTCACGCAAGTATCTGGTGGATATGGAGCAGGTGTTAACGCTTGATTGGTCGAGCTCGAGTGTCGAAGTGAAGCTGACCTTGGAAGATTTGCTCAAGATGCGCCGCTACTGGGTCTATGATCCGGTGAATCATGACGCGGAGAACCACGAATTCGATTATAGCGGTAAGCCCTGCTTGAAGAATTTGATGGAGGAAGTCTTTTAGGCTTCGTTCTTTCCTAACGAGGAAGGCTAGCGGCAAGAGCTGTTAGCCTTCTTTTTGGGGTTAATCATTGCCCGGCGAGAGTGGGCTGGGGTGAGGATCGGGGGCGAGGAATACTCTGTTTGAAGGGTTGCGCGTCGGGGGGTGACCTGTTTTCGTGCCGGTTCCAAATGAAGGAGCTACACGAGAAAAGGCAATTTGCGGGAGGCGTATCGCTCGGGCGGAGCTGATGAGTCTGCAACCGACATTTCGGCGTAGCGTCCTTTTCGTGCTCGTGCTGGTGACCCTGTCTTTTGGGTGGTGGCCCTACAGTTTTCTACCGGAAAACGACGTGAGCTATGCGACCCAGGAGCAGGCTCTCCGCTTCAACGGCTTGCACGAGAGAGGTGATTTTTCGTCCCGAGGAGTCGCTTACAGCGAGGAGCTTTTGGATACTCGCGCTTGGGAGGGGGTTACGATAAAGTTGGAATTGAGAGGACGCCCGAGGAAGAGTGGTTTGGGCGTCTTTTTGGAGTTCTTCGAAGAGGGGGACGAGGGCTTGCCGACCTTGATGGTTTCCCAATGGCAGCAGCACCTGGCTTTGCGGAGCGAGCGTTTGGCGGAAGAAGTGGAGAGAGGGTATTCAGAGATTGGGCACAAGGAGATTTTTTCGAGAGGTGGTTTTGTGGAGCTCTTAATCGCTTCTGAAGGAAAGCGCACCCATGTGTACGTCGATGGGAAGATCGTTTCTTCTCGCAGCGATTTCCCGTTGTTGGGCCCGGACAACCGGTTTCTCGGGCGTTTGGCGATCGGGAACAGTGCGGATGGAACGCGTCCATTCACAGGCGAGATTCGTCGCTTGAAAATCTATTCCCAGTTTTACCGAGCGGGGTCGGCAGGCTTAGCTGCGGCGGCGCCGGTTTACGATTTTGACTTTCGGCCGGGGACTTACCCGCAAGGTCTTTCCATTCCCGACCGCTACGAGCTCGGGAAGCGAAATTTCTTTGGATCGATCGATTCAGCGAATTTCGAGAAGGAAAGCTATAAGAGCGATGTGTTGGTCAACGCCTTGGGATTTATTCCGGTTGGGATTTGCTTCGCTGCGGCGACGAGGAGAAGAGTCAGTTCCTTGGTGGCTCAATTGGTTCTGGTGGGGCTGGCCTCGTTCTGCTTGAGCATGCTGATCGAGTGGGGGCAGGGCTATCTGGTTCATCGAGATTCGAGCTTGCAGGATGTGTTGTTAAACACCTTTAGCGGAATGGTTGCCTTGATCGTGCCCAGGCGTTGGATACTTTTCTTGTGATTTTCTGACTTTTCAGCTGGGGATTTTGCGCTAGTTTTGTGGTGTGGAATTCATACTTGCGATCGATCAAGGGACAACCAGCTCGCGAGCGATCCTTTTTGACAAGGATGCCAAGGTTATTGCGAGCGATCAGCATGAGTTTGCCCAGTATTTCCCCAAGGCGGGGTGGGTGGAGCACGATGCGAGCGAGATTTGGGAGTCCCAATTAAGGGCGATAGAAGGGGCCTTGAAGAAGGCAGGCTGCAGTTGGGAGTCGATCGCTGGGATTGGTATCACAAATCAGCGCGAGACGATTGTCGCTTGGGACGCCAAGACTGGGGAACCTGTTGGGAAGGCTATTGTTTGGCAGGATCGAAGGACTGCAGGGTACTGCGATCGCTTGAAGGCAGAAGGTAAGGAATCCTGGATACAGGAGAGGACGGGGCTGTTGCTAGATCCCTATTTTTCGGCCAGCAAAATGCGTTGGATTTTGGAGAATCGGCCTGAGGCGAAGGTGCTCGCTGACAAGGGAGAACTCCGATTTGGTACGGTGGATTCTTGGCTGATTTGGAAGCTGAGCAATGGGCGTTCGTTCGTGACGGACGTTTCCAATGCGAGCCGTACCTTGCTCATGGATTTGCGCAGCTGCGAGTGGGATGGGGACTTGCTGGGAGTATTTGGCGTGCCGAGTTCGTGCTTGGCACGGATCGTAGATTCGAGCGGAGCGTTGGCTGAAACCGCGGGCGAGGTGACGGGGGGCTGTGAAATAGCGGTTTCCGGAATCGCGGGAGACCAGCAGGCGGCGTTGTTTGGACAGCTGTGTTTCGAACCAGGGATGGTTAAGTGCACCTATGGCACGGGCTGTTTTATCCTGATGAATGTGGGGCGAGGTCCGGCGGTTTCTCGAAACAAGCTTCTGGGGACGGTCGCTTGGCGGATGGCGGGCACGACCGAATATGCCTTGGAAGGTAGCGTATTTGTGGGGGGCTCCGCGGTGCAGTGGCTGCGGGATGAGCTGGGCTTGATCAAGTCCGCCGCTGAAATCGAGGCCTTGGCTCGGTCGGTTGATGATTCGGATGGCGTGATGCTGGTTCCTGCGTTCACGGGGTTGGGAGCTCCTTACTGGGATCCCTATGCTCGTGGTACGATTTTCGGCTTAACGAGAGGCAGCACCGCCGCGCATATCGCCCGTGCGACCTTGGATGGGATCGCCTATCAGGTGTGCGATGTCGCTTCGGCAATGGCGAGCGATGCTGGGCGGGAACTGGGGGAAATTCGAGCTGATGGCGGCGCTTCGGCGAACGCGTTGCTAATGCAGACGCAGGCCGATCTAACGGGAGCGGAAGTGGCTTGCCCGAAGATTTTGGAGACGACGGCCATGGGGGCCGCTTTTTTGGCGGGACTTGGTGTTGGCTTTTGGGAGTCGAAGGAGGTTTTGAAGGAGCTTGTCAGGGCGGACCGGCGTTATGGTCCTGGGATGCCTGTTCACGAGCGTGAAAAGCGACTGCGCAAGTGGGCCAAAGCTGTGGAGAGAAGCCAAGCTTGGGCGACTGAGGACTAGGTTTGGTCGCTTCGTGGCGTTCTTTCTAATGGGGGGGAGGGAAGACGGTGAAGTTTGGTAAATGAAATGTGAAATCAATGCCTCGGGCATGTGGGGTGCTTTGTATGCGCGCACGACTCGATGAGACTAATTTTTCCTATTTGCCCATTTTGGTTTCGCTCGGCGATCTGTCTGCTTTTTGCGGTGATCGCAGGGGGGCTTGCTAGTGCCCAGGAGGGCGAGGGAGGCGAAGAGGAGGAAGAGCCTGAGGTCGAAGTGATCAAACAGTTGGTTTTCATCGAGCAGCACTTCGAGGAAGTGGGGATCATGGAGGGGCTGAATGCTCCGTATGACGTGGAGGTTGCCCCGGATGGCGGGCATGTTTACGTCGCTTCATTTTCTAGGCATGCGATTTCGTATTTCTCTCGGAATGAGGTGGATGGGGAGTTGAGTTACGTGGGATTGGCCAATGAGGAGTCCATCGGCGAGGATGCCCTGCGTGGCGTGAAGTCCTTGGCGGTAAGTCCGGATGGCGAGTTTGTTTACGGTGTGTCTCAGCTCTCTGACAGTTTGGCTTCGTTTTCGAGAAACCTCACCACGGGGGAGTTGAGCTTTGTGCACGCGATTTATGATACGGATGGTGGTGTGGATGGTCTTGACGGGGCGCGTTCGGTGGTTGTTTCCCCTGACGGCAAAAATCTCTACGCTGCGGCCTTTGACGATAACAAGCTGAGCGTTTTTAGCCGCAATACGACAACGGGCGTGGCGAGCTTTCTGGGTGTCTATGAAGAAGGCGATCAAGGGGTGGAGGAACTGACGGATCCGCATGTGTTGGCTCTGAGTCCTGACGGGAAGCACTTGTATGTGGCCCTTTGGAGCAACGAAATCGTGGTTTTCAGCCGTGACAGTTCTACCGGTCTACTGAGTTATCTCTCGAAAGTCGCCTACCTCACGGGCGAGTCGAAGGATGAGTCGCCGAGGGATTTGACGTTTAGTCCGGACGGTAAGTTCGCCTATGTCGTGTCGGTCAATAACGACGCGATGAGCGTTTTTTCCAGGGATGCTGAAACGGGAGCGTTGACCTTGGACGGAAATATCTCCGATGGGAATGGGGGCGTTTCGGATCTGGATGGGCCGCATGCGATTTCGATGAGTTCGGATGGAGCTTACATTTACGTGGCTGCGTTTGGCAGCGACTCGGTGACCTCGTTCGAGCGAAATTCCGAGACTGGCCAGGCTACTTACTATCAGAGCATCCACCCGGAGGTAGGGGATGAGTGGAGCATGAATGCGCCGTTGGCGATCGGAACGAGTCCGGATGGTGAGCATGTGTACGTGGGAGCGAGTTTCAGTGGGAGCTCGGTAGTGACGTTTCGTCGGGAGGTGCTCGTAGATCCGCCGGAGCTAGTTGTGCAGCCGGCTGATCAATCGATCGAGGAGGGAGAGGATGTTGCCTTCTACGCCTTGGCTCAGGGCGTTGACTTGAGCTATCAATGGTTGCGGGATGGGGTGCCAATGGGAGGCGAGACTTTGCCGGTGTTGACGCTTCCCAATATCTCTAGTGGAGACGATGGCAGCACCTTTAGTATTCGGGTGAGCAATCCGGGGGGAGTGCTTACAAGTCCTGCGGTGGATCTTACGGTTTTGCCTCCTGTGGTCGTGAACGCCCCTTTGGACCTGACCGCATTGGACATTTCCAGCAATTCCGCCCGACTGGTTTGGAGCGACGAGAGCGACAACGAGACGAATTTTGAAGTGCAAAGACGTTCGCCAGGAGGCGAATTTTCGAATCTGGCAACCGTAGTTGAAAATCAATCACAGTACGATGATGAGACTTTGGAGTCATCGACCACTTACATCTATCGTGTTCGAGCCAAACGAAACGAGAATGCTTCGCTCTGGTCGAATGACGCGGTGATCGAGTCGTTTGACGACGTGCCGCAGGGGCCGGTTAACTTGAACGTGGTAGAGGAGCACTACAATCGGGTTGAGCTTCGTTGGTCGGATCGTTCTGCTGTTGAGGACGGCTTTCTGATTGTACGTCGGAAAGACGAGTTCGGAGCGGTCTGGAGCACGGTGGCAGCCGTCGATAAGAACGTGACGACCTATCTGGATCGATCGGTGGATGCTCAAGCAACCTATGCCTATCGGCTGCAGGCATACAACGAGTCGGGATCGTCGGCTTACAGCAATTCTGTGGTAGCGATCACAGGTACGAACCCAGTGGATACGATCACGCCCGCCTCTCGCACGATTGATCCGGAAGCTCAGAGTGGTTACACCATTTCGGTCACTTCGACTGAAGATTGGGAAGCCATTTCTGAAGTTGATTGGCTGATCGTTACCGGCCCGAGCGATGGCAAAGGATCTGGGAACGAAGGCGTGGTGTACCGATCTCGATTGAACGAATCGCAAGAAGATCGGACCGGTGAGATCATTGTGGGCGGAATGGTGCACACGGTGGTGCAGGAAGGGTCTCCTCCATTTTTGAATGTGAGCCCGTCGCTGACTGAGGTCGATGCGGAAGCTGGGACGGCGATTATAGATATTGAGTCGAATGTGGACTGGTCCGCTAGCGAGAGTTCGGATTGGATCGAAATTAGCTCAGGAGAAACGGGATCCGGGCATGGCTCGGTTGTGGTGAATTACGATGCAAACGAGGCGTTCGATTCTCGGATCGCTGAGCTATCAATCAACTCTCCCGCATTCGACTCCCGTGCTCATACGATTGAGCAGGCTGGGAAGGTTCCCACGCTTGATTTGGAGCTCGATCAGAGTCGCTTCGATTCGATGGGGGGCTCTGGGACTTTGAGTGTTTCGAGCAATGTAGATTGGACTGCGAGTGTATCCGTTTCGTGGATTACTTTGGGTGAAACCACTTCTGGAAACGGTGATGGATCGGTTAGCTTTTCGGTTGAAGAAAACGGTACGGGTGAGGTGCGGAGCACGGACCTTTTGGTCAATGACAAGGCGATTACTATTACTCAAGATCCACCGCTTGAGTCTGATGTGATGGAACCTGAGTGGGTTCGAGCTACGGTGGGGAATTTGGGGGTCGAGCTCGTGTGGCTCGATCAGTCGGATGATGAGCTTGGGTTCCGGATTCGCCGCAAGGTGGTAGGCTCTGAGAGGAGTGTTGAGGTGGCGGAGCTTGATGCGGGCAGCACTCGTTTCTTCGATCGTGATGCCCCGAGAGGGACGCGAGTGGAGTACGCTCTGGTGGCTTTTGACGGGATTGGAGAGTCGGATGAAGTGAAGACGACTACTGATTTGATACCGGAATCAAATATGACGAGTTTCGCTCTGCGAGTTGAGGCTGAGAGATTCACCAAGGCGTTTTGCGCTGGCATCTCTTTGGCCGGTGATGGCGAGATCGTCCTGCAGCTGGAAGGGGCGGGGACGGAGTTCGAAAAGTTGAACTTCGGAAGAAGGTATCCAAGCGCTCGCTACGATTTGGATTCAGATACGAGTCAGTTTTCGTCAATCGGGGAGGTTCCAGAGATGGATTGGGATACGCATTTTTCTCTCGCCGAGGTCTTGGGTGCGAATGGGTTTGATGAGAACTCGGAGAATGTCCGCTACGCTGCAAAGTCAATCTCAGGAGGGAGGGCGTATCCCCGGGGAGGCCGAGCGCTTGGGCAGTTGTTGGCTGGAGATTCGGTTATTTCGGTAGGATTTGACATAGAGGGCGAGATCGAGATCCCGGTCTTAATTCAAGGGGTTGGGGAAACGTTGGAACGCAAGGGCGTTTCTCCGACTGCTGAGAACCTCCAAGTGACGCTGTATGAAGTGCCGGAGTCAGGGGCGCCGTTCGTGCTCGCATCCAACGATAATTGGCAGGATTGGCCGACTGAAACGAGTGTGACAGTCGAAGATGCTGTGTCTCAGACGGGAGCGACGGCGCAGTTGGCCGGAAACGGGGAGGAGGCTCGGATCCTTTTGATGCTCGGATCTGGGCGTTACGTTGTTATCTTGGAAAGCCTCTCAGGCAGCATCGGGTCTGCGTCGCTGGAAGTATTTGATGCTCGCTAGCCGGCTAGAGTAGCGGTTTGAGGGCGCTCCAAACAGTTTCGGCTATGATCTCGTGACCCGCTGGGTTCGGGTGAATACCGTCGGCGATGTTCAATTCCGGTTGTCCGCCTACGTCCTCGAGGAGGAATGGAATGAGAGTGGCTTCGTTTTCCTGAGCGAGTTCGGGGTACATGGAGCGGAACTGAGTGGTGTATGCTTCGCCTAGGTTTGGTGGCATTTGCATGCCGGCGATCACGATTTGAATTTCAGGGTACTTCTTGCGGGCTAGGTCGATGATGCCTTGGAGATTCTTCTTTGTATCTGAAAGGTCGATACCTCGGAGCCCGTCATTCGCTCCGAGGGCGATGACAAGGATATCAACCGGCTTTTGCAGAACCCAACTCGCTCGGCGAAGTCCGCCAGCGCTGGTTTCGCCGCTGAGGCCGGCCGGGGTCACATCGAAATTGTAGTCGCCCGCTTGGAGCTTTTTTTGGATGAGAGAGGGGTAGGCGAGTTGCGGGTCGATACCGTACCCGGCGGTGAGGCTGTCGCCTAGGAAGAGAATTCGTTTTGCGGCGGTTTCCGCGACCAGGCTCGAGGTCGCGAATATGGCGGCAATCAAAAGTGTAACCAGATGCGTTGGCTTCATGAATGATTAGAAGAGCTTAACGAGTTGCATGTTACAAGAAACGATTATTGGGTCGGACCGCATGACAGAAACGAGTGAGAAACTTGCGGTCCTGAAATTGGCTGGGGTGAAAAAGACTTACCACAGCGGCAGAGAGGACTTGGAGGTTCTCAAAGGGATCTCTTTCTCGGTGAACGAGGGAGAAACGGTTTCGATTATTGGCCCTTCGGGAAGTGGTAAGACTACTTTGCTAGGGATTTGCGCCGGTCTGGACCAGCCGAGCTCGGGGGAAGTGGCCCTGTGCGGGCAGGACATTTCGGGCTTGGGAGAGGATGAGCGTGCTGCAGTGCGAAGCGAAAGCGTTGGCTTCGTTTTTCAGAATTTTCAGCTGATTCCGACTTTGACTGCCCTGGAGAACGTGATGGTGCCGCTCGAACTGCGTGGGGAGAGAGGGGCGAAGGCGCGAGCCAAGGAGCTGTTGGAGAAGGTCGGTCTAGGGGATCGGACGACTCACTACCCGATTCAACTTTCGGGGGGCGAGCAGCAGCGTGTCGCTCTGGCGAGAGCGTTCGTGAACAAGCCTCGTATTTTGTTTGCCGACGAACCTACGGGTAACCTCGATGCGGATACGAGCGAGCCGATCGTGGATTTGCTTTTTGGACTCAACAAGACCGAGGGAACGACTTTGGTGTTGGTGACTCACGATCTGGAGCTTGCTCAGACGACGGATCGATTGTTGCGCATCGATCACGGGCAATTGCGGGAGATTTCTTCTTCGGACGCGAATGAGTAAGGCAGGCTTTTCTTGGATATTGCTCATGGCTTGGCGTGATATGCGGCGGGCCAAGAGGCGTTTGGGGCTCTTTGCGTTGGCGGTTGTTTCTGGGGTCGCTGCGTTGGTGGCAATCAACTCGTTTAGAGACAATCTTGAGAGCGAGATGGATCGGCAGTCTCGAAGCTTGCTGGGTGCCGATGTCGAGTATGACGCGAAGGTTCCTTTCAATGATGAGGTAAATGCTCTCATCGAGAAGGTGCCTGCGCTCGATCGAGCCCGTGAGGTGAAGTTCGCTACGATGGCTTATTTCCCGACGATGGATGATACGCGTATCGTCAGAGCTCATGC
Source organism: Pelagicoccus mobilis (assembly GCF_016595505.1). Taxonomy (GTDB): domain Bacteria; phylum Verrucomicrobiota; class Verrucomicrobiia; order Opitutales; family Opitutaceae; genus Pelagicoccus; species Pelagicoccus mobilis. The sequence goes on from NZ_JAENIL010000033.1 coordinate 72,522, forward strand.
GATGGAAGGTGGTTTTCCGTGGTATGGAAAGCTGGATACAGTCCCTGAAGACTTGAGAGTGGCGGATAGCGACGAGCCTGTTGCGCTCTTGGAGGAGAGTTTGATGATCCAGTTTGACCTGGAAGTCGGTGATCCGGTGAAGATCGGGGAGCAGGTTTTCGAGGTCCTCGGCTCTGTCTTGAGAATTCCAGGGGAAGGCTCGTTTACGGGGTCCTTTGCTCCGAGAATTCTGATTCCGATGCGTTTTCTGGAAGCTACCGGGCTGGCTCAGTATGGCAGTCGCCTTCATTATTTTGAGTACCAGAAGTTTGAGGAGAGTTCTGCGGAGTCCAGTTTGGCGGCCTTGAAGGCGGTCAGGGAAGAGCTGGAGAATCTCGAGGTGGATGTCGATACGGTTGCGGATCAGCGGCGTCAGATCGGTCGGACATTGGAGGGCATGAACAGCTTTCTGAGCATGGTTGGCTTTGTCGCTTTGCTCCTGGGAGGTGTCGCGATTGCCGGGGCGGTTCAGGTTTATCTCAAGGGGAAGACGGATGCGGTGGCTACTTTAAGATGTGTGGGAGCTAGTTCCTCTCAGGCAACCTTGATCTATTGTATCCAAATTTCAGTGGTTGGATTTGTGGGATGTGTCGCCGGGGCGGCGCTTGGCATGTCGATTCAGTCTTTTCTACCAAAGTTGATGGAGTCGTTTTTGCCACTGGAGCTGCAGGTCGAAATCTCTTGGGGGAGCGTTTTTTCCAGTTTGCTGTTTGGGTGGTTGTTTACGACTCTGTTTGCTTTTCTCCCGTTGCTGCCTCTTCGGAGAATCACGCCTCTGCGAGCGATCCGGGCGTCGGTAGAGACGGGAGGTTCGGCTTGGAAGGATCCTGCTTTTCTCCTCGTGAATGCGGGGCTGGTGGGGCTGGCCGCTTTTTTTACGGTTACCCAGACGAGGACGCTTGGTCAGGCGTTTGGATTTTTTGGAGGGATCGTAGCGGCGATCATCCTGCTCGCGAGTATCGGCTGGCTGCTTCGTTTTGTCTTGAAACGAATGAGTCTAGCTGGGCTGCCGTATGTTTGGAGGCAGGGCTTGGCGAATTTGCATCGACCTAACAATCGGACAGGCATGCTGGTAGTGACCTTAGGGATGGGGGCGTTCCTGATCTACACGATTTATATCAGCGAGCAAAGCATGTTGCGTCAGGGGGAGTTGGCTGATGACGAAGGCCAGCCAAACGTGATTATGTTCGATATCCAGCCGGACCAGTTGGCGGGAGTGAATGAGATTATGGAAGAGCTTGAAGTGGAGTCTCTCCATCCTGCTCCAATCGTAACGATGCGACTGCAGAGCCTGAACGGTATGACGGCTGAGGAGCTGAAGAAGGACCCGAATCGAAAGATCGAACGATGGGCGGCTCAGCGTGAATATCGATCGACGTACCGCGACTTTCTCCGGGAGGATGAAGAGCTGATAGCGGGAAGCTTCACCTCGAATGCTTCTTTAGATAGTGGCGAGGCGATTCCGATTTCTGTGGAGGAGCGAATCGTGGAGGCTCTCAAGCTAGAGCTCGGTGATAAGATCGTGTGGGATGTGCAAGGCCTGCCGATTGAGACGGTTGTGGAAAGTATCCGAAAAGTGGATTGGCGCGAAATGAAGCCTAACTTCTTTGTGGTTTTTCCGGCAGGGGTTCTTGAGGCCGCACCTGCGTTTTTTGTGACGGCTGTTCATGCCGAAAATCAAGAGACGATGGTCGCCCTGCAAAGTCGGGTGGTGAAGCGTTTTCCCAATGTGTCGGCGGTTAATCTGACAATGTTGCTAGAGACGCTGGGAGAGATTTTCGATAAGATCAGCTTTGTGATCCGTTTTATGGCTTCGTTTACGATCGTGACCGGTTTGATTGCGTTGATGGCGTCAGTGATTACAAGCCGATATCAGCGGGCACGAGAGAGTGCGTTGTTGCGAACGATTGGCGCATCCGCGAAACAAATACGTGGGATCATGGGGGTAGAGTACGCGTTGATCGGAGTTATCGCCGGCCTCGCGGGCGTCGCTCTCTCGCTGGCGTCTGGTTGGGCGGTGACCAAGTATGCTCTCAAGGTTGAGCTCTATATTCCTTGGGGTGTCACGATTGCCACGGTTTTTGTGGTAGCTGGAATGACCTGGTTAACTGGAATGCTTAACAGTCTTGGCATCGCGAGCGAATCGCCGATGGAGTCGATACGGAGCGAAAGCTAGTTTGGGGAGTACACAAGTTCGACCGGTTGGAGTATTCCCGACTCGATGGGGCGGTACCAGTGCGTCCAGCGTTGGGCGGTTTTGTTGTCTTTTAGGGACTTGAGGTAATTTCCGAGGGTGGTCGTAACTTCGATCTCGATTGAATGTCTGCCGCTTGGAATGTCGCCCAATTTGTATTCGTGTGCCCCATACCATTTGCAGGCGATTGTCTTGCCGTTCAGTTTTAGAGTGCTCGTTCCGTTTACGATTCCGAGGTCGAGGAGCGCGTCGGATATGGCCTCTGGGAGCTCTATCTCTTTTTGGTAGGTTATCTTTCCCGAGAAGCTGGCCAATGCTGGATCGCTTGATAGGCTGATGTCGGCGAGTTTTTTTGATTGGCGCTCGAAGCTTGGACTTCCGTCGGCGGGTTGGAAGAGGAGTGTCCATTGGCCAGAAAGAGTCGTGCTTTCTGTTCTCCTTGTTGGCGGAGGGATTGGGGTAGCTTGCGGCTTGGATGTGTTGGCGAATGCTAGTAGAATGGAGTCAGCTGGCTGGAGCGTGTATTTAAGGGTTCCTTTAGGACTTAGGGCGATGGGGATTCGAGAGCCGTCGTGAGGTGACCAGAGTTCTGCGTGGGGAGCTAGCATCTGGGGCGTTAGTTCGAATTCGACGGACTCGGTGTTGTTGGAGTTCGAGAGGAAAAGGAAATCTCTGTCGTCGTCTGATTTATGGTGTACGAGAGAAATCCATGGAGATGGGGCGTTCAGTTTGGCTGGCTGCTGCAGATCTAGCTTCTGGAAAATGTGGGCGAGGGAACGGATCAGCTGAGAATCGTCGAATGGTTCTCCTCTTTTTCCAGAGGCTGTTTCGCTCGTATAACCTTCCGGCGGTGCGGGAGGAGGAACGTCGAGCGTATTGTGATTTCGGAGTGTTGAGAAGATCTCCTTGATGTATGCCGAGTTTGTCTCCCAGTTCGGGCTAAGGCCGGAGTTTCTGCTCGGGCGGTCTCCGATGATTACCAGCTTTCCGCTCTGGTTCGAGAATTGAGCTACTTTTTCGGCGGCTGATTGAGAGATCGCGGCAACCTCCTCAAGGACGAGGGCTTGGTACTTTCTTCCGTTGTAATTGATTATGCCGTTTTCGATGGTGGATTCGGCGATGATCTCCTCGCTGACAAAGTCGACCCCGAAGCCTAGTTTTTGGAGAGCGATTGGCAGTCTGTATTGGTACCAAGGGTACACTTTTTCAGGGAAAGGTTGGTAGAGGAGGCCGTATCGCTCCCATTCCTCTGGTCGGGGGGCGAGAACGGCGATTTGAGCTTGATAGTCGGAGTTTCTAAGAATGGTTCCTACTCTCGCTGCATAGTCGTTGAACTGGTGCATATGCTGCCAGAATGGGTTCCGTTCGTTGAGATAGCAGCCAAAGCGAACCCAGCCGGGGAAGCCGGCCTCGAGCGGCGTGTAGTTGAAGCCGTGGATGATTGGGTGGTTCGGCCCGGATTGGGCTGTTAGGTCGAAGGTACGTTTGAAGTCTCCGAGAGTCTCTCGAAAAACCGGGACGGCGTTGGTCATTGCTTCGAAGCTGACGGTACGTTTGCCGCTGAGGTGGGCGGCCGATGACGCGTATTTGTTGATTGCGGAAGAGTCGGCGAAGATTCTGGGGCGATCTCTTTCATCGTGCCACAGCCAAGATTCGCCCTCCGGGTGGGTGGGGCGCATGCTTCCGTGTAGAGGGTGGGTTTCCCGACCATAAGCTTGGATGCGTGAGCCTAGGTTGTTTCGCTCGCACCACTCGACGTAGGTGGTCGCGAAGCGTTCATCGAAGAGCTCGATGATGGTTTTCGAGTAGTCGTAGCGAGCTCGGCGGGTTGTTTTGTCTTGGCGTTCGGGATCTAGAATGAATGGGAGAAAAGGTGTGGCGGAGTATCCGCGGCGTTTTTCGAATTGGGAGGGGAAGTCGTGCGTCCAGTTGCAGTGGGCCAGCTCGAGGCTGTCGACAAAGGTTGCTCGAAAGAGGTCTCCCCAGTTCTCGCCGATGTTTCGCTCCATTTCCGTAGACATATAGTCTAAGTATTTGGATACGGCTGTACCGTTGAAGTGGTCTAGGATGCGACCTTTTGCTCCGGGAGCGCCGAGCTTCACTTGAGTATAGCCAGTTTCGACGATTCCTAGAATGAGGGTGAAGTTTCCCTCGGGGATTTTTATGTCTATGCTGCCGTCGGAGGTTTGGTGGAGGAGTTCGGTTCCTAGTTGCCCAGAAGCTTCGTTTTCGTACGCATCTTCGTTCACTAGCCGCAGGAACGTGTACTCGGATCGAGAAGGGGTGGTGTCGTGAATGGATTCGTGGTCTTCGCTACCCGAGTTAGCGTTAGCGAGTTTGGTTAGTTCGATGCTTGTTGCGAGGGGGCCTTGTAGTGGAGTCTTGGTTATGCGGAGTCGCTGGATCTGGTGATCGGTTTCGAGGAACTCTCCGCCGAAGGGCCAACCGGAGCCGATAATTATGTCTGGAGTCAGATCGCGTTGTTTGGCTGCGAGGGCGACCGCTTCAACGGTGTTGCACCAGTCGGGGCCGAGCCAAGTCATGGCAGGGGCGTGCTCAAAGGTACTTGGGTCGGCCTCGTGGGGCATGGCGATGGTATTGATTTCAACTCCTCCAAACCCTGCATCCTTAAGTACGTCCAACTGACGGATCGCTTCTTGTTCGTCAATGCGAGCGCCATTCCACCACCACCGCACGAAGGGGCGATACTCCGAGGGTGGATCCTCGAAGAGTTGAAAAAGGGGGTCTTCGGCCGCTTGGAGTGAAAGCGGGGCCAATAGTGATATGAGAAAGAGTTTGGTTGGGAAAGGCATGGCTCTGGTGTGGCTGTTTTGCGCGATGGATTGGAGGTAGCTTATCGCGAGAGGGGATTGTGTCCATTTGCTGATTTCGAAACCCGTTCAATTGGCAGGTTTTCGTAGAATGAGACAAGTTGTTGCGCGTCTCAGGCTCGACTTCTGGGATTGGTTTTGGCTTATGCTCGAAGCGTGATTGTAGATTTCGCCATCGCGTTAGGATTGGGCGTCGCCCTTGATTTTGTTTTCGGGGACCCACGGAAGATGCCGCACTTGGTTCGCTTCGTGGGCGCTCTCGCTGTTAAGGGGGAGTCGCTTTTAGTTTCGTCAATCGGAAGAAGAGTATTCGCCGGGATGATACTCTGGCTGGGAATCGTTGGGATTTGTTTGGGCGGGTATTGGGCGGTGGCGCTGTTGCTCGAGATGGTCGGAAGTTGGGCGAAAGTGGTTTTCGACGGGATCTTGGTTTTCCAATGTATCGCCTACCGTGATTTGGTTAAGCATGTGCTGGCGGTTAAGAGCGGGCTTGAGCAGGGGATCGAGCAGGGGCGTAAGCGCGTTTCTTGGATCGTTGGTCGCGACACGGATCGAATGGAGGAGGATGATGTGTGTCGAGCTGCCATCGAGAGTGGAGCGGAAAATCTGAATGACGCGGTGATCGCTCCCTTGTTTTGGATCGCGGTGTTGGGCCCGATCGGTGGACTGCTTTTTAGGATATCGAACACGCTGGATGCGATGGTGGGGCATCGGACCGAGCGCTTTGAGAAGCTCGGCAAAGTTTCCGCCCGTGTCGACGACGTGTTGAATTTCATTCCAGCTAGGCTTTGCTGCGTGTTGCTTTTGACCTTTCGGGAAGCCCCGAATTGGAGGGAACTTCGGAAGGACGCGAAAAAGCACCCAAGCTTTAATGCCGGCTGGCCGGAGGCCGCGATGGCGAAGCGATTAGGCGTAGTGATTGGGGGGCGGATGTACGAACGCGGGCAACTCGTTCAGACTGCGGAGATGAATGAGGGAAGGCCTCAGCCAACTCGTGCGGATATTGCTGGAGCGACTCGGCTGATGGGGACTGCCTACGCGAAATGCCTAGTTTTGATAGCGGTGGCATGGGGAGTTTTGGCCAGCCTCTAATCTAATTACAGTTTTCTCTTTAATTAGGCTTGCTAAGGAAATTCGAGTGCGGCTTAAGGAGGGGGTTCTTTTCAAACTCTTTAACAATCCGTCGACAGGAAACGCCGTTAGAATCGGCGACAGTCGCGCTACGGTAACAAGTCACAAGCCCATTTGAGTCTCTGGTAATGGCTCAAGCTTCGCAGTCGCAAAGTAGGGTAAGGTTTCTCTCTGACAATCAGCGAGATGCAAACTTGGAGTCCGACCACTGCCTACGGATAGTACCCGCCGCTGCGTTTCGCGTAGGGGCAATCAACTTGTCGCTTGAGCAAGAGGGTAACGCAAATGCTCCGGAGGCACAGAGCAGAAGCATCCTGTATTTTTGATTAAACGGGAGGCTCTCTCTAGGCTTGTTCGGTGTGTAGCGCCTTTTCGAGAGCGGCGTACTACACACCGATAAATGAACCATAAAACTGAATACAAACCAAACACGACCCGTCGCTTGCTCGTTGCGACTGGACTCGGTCTCGCCTGCTTGGCGGCTCCTGCGCGCTCTCAGGATGCCAATAGCGACGGCGTATATGAACTCGACGCGTTTTCCATTTCCGCGTCTCGCCTAGAAATTCCCGTGCAGCAAGTGGGCAGCACGGTCGATGTGCTGGACAGCTACGACCTGAGGGACGGCCAAGAGCTATTTTTAGTCGATGCCCTTCGTGAGGTGCCCGGCTTGTTGATGAGAAACAACGGAGGTCCCGGTGGAACCTTTGGCATTACGACTCGAGGGATGAGTTCGAATCGCCCGACGGTGTTGGTCAACGGCATCGAAGTTAGCAATCCATCCAACGGGCAGGTGATGAACCTCGGCAATCTCTTTACTGGCGCGGCGTCACGCGTGGAAGTGTTGCGCGGCCCTCAAAGCTCCTTGTACGGAGCGGACGCTTTGGCGGGTGTCATTTCTGTGGATACGTTGGGAGCTGGCTCGCTTCCTGGGGGGCGTTTGTTGCTCGGTTACGGATCGTATGACACTTATGACTACGCTTTGGGTCACTCAGGATCGCAGGGTAGCTTCAGTTGGTCCGTGGATGCGATGCGTCACGAGTCGGAAGGTTTTTCAGCTCAGTCGCCAGAGTACGGCTGGGCGTGGGCAGACGACGACACTTATGATAATACGACGCTTAGTGGTGCGGTCCGTTTCGAATTAGACGAGACGACGAGCTTCTATGCGTCGGCCTTGTATTTGGACACCTATTCGGAGTTTGATCCTGGTGTGCCATCGCCATGGAACGCGAACGACGGTGGAGATCGTTATTCAACTTCTGAACAACTCTTTCTGAGGGCAGGGAGCGAATTTCGTATTCAAGACAATTGGACGAGCACAGCCAATATCGCTTATTCGGACGTCGATATGATGTCCTATACGAATGGATGGCCATACAATGCGATCGGTGAACGCTTCAAGTATGACTGGGTGAACACTGTTAAAGCGAATGATGCTTGGACGTTTGTGGGAGGAGTTGAATACGAAGATGAGGATAACATCAGCGATGTAGGTTCACGAACTGATACCTCCATTTTTATGGAGAATGTGCTGGCTCTGAGCGAGGACCTTGACGTGACTCTCGGCGCTCGCTACGACGACAACAGCGCTTACGGTTCCGAAACGACCTACCGTGCGACTTTTAGCTACCGTATCGATGATGTGGATGCTCGAGTGAGAGGATCGTTTGGGACATCGTTTCAAGCTCCCTCTTTTTATCAGCTCTTCAATGGTACGTACGGCAACCCGGATCTAAAGCCCGAGTCCGGTGAAGGTTGGGACCTGGGGATCGAAAAGAACTTCGCGGGTGGCAAGGTACAAGTCGCTTCGACTCTTTTTGGCAACAAGGTCGATGACAAGATCGACTGGGATGGCGTTTATAAAAATGTAAGCAAGTACGAGAGTGTGGGAATCGAAAACGCTATCCGTTACTATCCCACTGACGACCTCCGTTTCAAGGTTGCCTACACCTACAGCGACGCGGAGGAAAACGGCACTGTTGAGGCGCTGCGTGTGCCGCGCAACGTAACTTCCCTGGGCGTGAACTACCAGATGCTGGATGGGAGATTGGCTCTGAATGCCAATGTTCTAGCCGTTTCAAGCCAGTACAGTGATGGTGGCTCTCGTTTCGCTGGAACCAAGCTCGAAGGGTATGAGGTTATGAATCTCGCTGCTAACTACGAGCTGAACGATCTTCACTCTTTGTGGATCCGAATCGGAAATGTATTCGATACTGAATACGAGGAGATCGCAGGCTATCAAACTGCTGGGGCGAATGTGAACGCCGGCGTTCGTATGAATTTCTAAAAAGGTTACCAGGGACGGGGAATTCGTTTATCGACGAGTGCCCTGTCCCTGTTTTTTTCTGTTTTTGATGAAACGTATTGTTGGACTTGTCGCTGTATGCTGCTGGGCTTGCCTTGAGTTGGCCGCGGAGCTCCGTTATGCCAAAAATTTCGAGATTCAGGATTTCGAGTCGCATAAGGAGATCGTGGTACGCAACACCTGGGCGGGCGCGGGCGATCATGAGCAAGTTTATGCTTTGGTGCCGCGGGAGTCTGATATTCCTCAGCTTGAGGAGGGGGCGATTGTGGTGCGTACCCCGGTTAAGCGGCTTGCGGTTATGGCCACCGTTTTTCTCGGTCCTGTGCGCGATCTCGATTTGTACGACTCGTTGGTAGGGATCGCGTACTTGAAGTTCGCTAACGACCTCCGGGCTCATGAACTGGTTGAGAGCGGTGCTGCTAAGGAAATTCAATCAGGAGCGGCGATGGACGTGGAGGCTATGCTTATGCTGCAGCCCGACCTTATTCTGACGAGTACGACTGGAAATCCGACTTTCGACGTGCATCCACAAATGCAAAGGGCGGGCTTGCCGGTGGTGGTGACTGCGAGCTATATGGAAGAGCATCCGCTGGCGCGTACGGAGTGGATCAAGTTTGTGGCCGCGTTTTACGGCAAGGATGATGAGGCGGAAAGGATCTTTGATGGGATCGCGGAGCGTTATGAGAATCTGGAGGCGCTTACCAGGACTGTCGCAAATCGGCCAACGGTTTTCGCGAGCGCTCCATTTGCAGGCACGTGGCATGTGCCCGGAGGAAAGAGCTATACCGCTACCGCTTTGCGTCATGCGGGCGCGGACTATCTCTGGAAGGGGAACGAATCTCGTGGGGGAGTGCCTCTCGATGTGGAGGTGATTTTGCAACGGGCAGCGGAAGCGGACTTTTGGGTGAATCCAAGCCACTTTTCCACTCGTCGAGAACTGCTGGCTTTGGATGAGCGATTCGTGGGGTTTCGAGCGTTGAGAGACGGGCGTGTATTCAACAACACGGTACGGGTAAACGAGCATGGAGGGAACGATATCTTCGAGCGTGGCGTTTCACATCCTGACGAAGTGCTAGCGGACTTGATCAAGATCTTTCACCCAGAGCTCGTACCGGATCATGAGTTCATATTTTACGAGAGGTTAAAATAGGTGTTTTCAAACCGTCGAACGCGCTGAAGAATCGGAATCCTATTTGAATGTCCGAGACTCTTTAATCAATGACCCAGCCAGCCTCCAGTTCGCGCTCCGTTTTGCTCTTCGCCCTTTTAGGGGCGGGAGTGCTGGCTCTGTTGTTGGCGAATATTTGCTTAGGCTCGGCCACGATCTCTCTCGCTGATGTTTGGGGCGCTTTTTTTGGCGATTCCTCGGATGAGTCGGTGATGCGTCAAATCGTATTGGATTTCCGTTTACCGAGGGCTTTGACCGCTTTGTTGGCTGGAAGCGCTTTGGCGGTGGCAGGCTTGCTGATGCAGACGATATTTCGGAATCCGTTGGCTGACCCGTTTGTACTCGGAGTGAACTCTGGGGCGAGTTTGGGGGTTGCAATCGTGTTGCTGGTATTGGCTCCTGCGGGCGTGACGCTTACGCAAGGGCTGGAGTTGAGTGGGCACCTTTTGACGGTTATCGCCGCGACAGGAGGGGCGGCGGTCGTATTGGCGATTGTCCTGTCGTTTGCTCAAAGGGTGGATGTCATGTCGCTGCTGATTCTTGGATTGATGCTGAGCTATGCGGTAGGAGCGGTTGTCAGCATCTTGATGTTTTATAGTATGGCGGAGCGGATACAGTCGTTTTTCGCTTGGTCGTACGGGACGTTTGGCAACGTGGCGTGGAGCCATATGAGGGTGTTTGGGACTTGTATCGTTTCGGGAGCGGTGGCCAGCTTGTTCCTGTGCAAGCCGCTTGATGCGATGCTGATGGGCGAGCGTTTCGCTGAATCTTTGGGGACGAACGTGAAGGCGGTTCGGATTTTCGCGCTCGGATTAGCGAGTTTGATGGCCGGAACGGTGACGGGGTTTTGCGGACCGATCGGATTTCTTGGGATAGCGGCTCCTCATCTCTGCCGCTATCTTTTCAAGACGGCCCAACACAGAGTTCTGATTCCGGCTTCGTTGCTAGGCGGAGCGGCGATCGCTTTGGCTGCAGATCTAGTGGCGAAAGCTCCTGGGTTCGACGGAGCATTGCCTCTGAATGCAGTGACTGCTTTGGTGGGGGCTCCTGTGATAATAGCTGCTTTGATTCGGCAGAGGAATTTGCGAAAGGCTTTTGGATGAGTGTGAAGCCTTTGCAGACCGAGTCGTTGCGAGTCGGATACAAGATCAAGGGGCAAGAGCCACGTACCGTTGCCTCGGGGTTGGATCTTGAGTTGGTACCGGGTGAATTCGTTTGCTTGTTGGGACCAAACGGAGTGGGTAAGTCGACGTTGATTCGGAGCCTTTCGGGGATGCAGGCAGCTTTAGGAGGGAGTATCCACATTTCGGGAACAGATGTCTCGAGTATGTCTCCGAAAGAGAAGGCGCGGTCGGTCAGTGTGGTGCTTACCGATAGTTTGCCGGTTGGTATGTTCGATGGCTATTCAGTCGTTGCTCTAGGGCGGCATCCTCATACCAGTTGGACGGGGGGATTGGGTGCTGAGGACAAGGAGAGAATTTCCTGGGTGCTGGAAGCTGTTGGCGCTGGGCATCTGGCTCATCGTCAAATTTCGGAGTTGAGCGATGGTGAACGGCAAAAGATCATGATCGCCCGCGCTTTGGCGCAAGAGACGCAGATCATGCTGCTGGACGAGCCGACCGCGTTTCTGGATTTGCCGAGGCGGGTGGAGCTTATGCGCACCTTGAGGGATCTGGCTCGGAGGGAAGGACTCTGTATTTTACTGTCGACGCATGATCTGGATCTGGCCTTGAGGAGCGCTGACAAGCTTTGGTTGCTCGCTTCAGACGGGACTTTGAAAACTGGTATGCCTGAGCAGCTTGCTCTGGAGGGGGAGATCGCGGCGACTTTCGCTTCGGGCGAGGTTGACTGGGATCCGGAGCAAGGTGCGTTCAGAATGCACCGCAACGCTTGCGCTAAGGTCTATGTCGGCGGAACGGGTGCTGAGCGTGTCTGGACCTGTAGGGCGTTGTCGCGAATCGGTTACGAGGTCGTTGACAACGAAGAAGAATCCAAATTGTCGATACAGGTTATTGAGAATTGTTGGAGGGTCAGTTTTGAAGGGGAGAACTTTGAGTGCCGTAGCTTATCGGAGCTAGTGGAGCGATTGCTCGGCTCGAATGTGTAAGATGAAAATTGGTCAATATTACGAAGCTGTAGAATTGCACCGGGAGGAGAAGATTGTCTTCGCTCGCTTTTTGAAGCCGCACCGAGTGCTCTCTACTTGTCGGTTCAATGGAGGCATGCGGGAGGATTTGGAGTTTCTTTATAATCACCAATCCTGTGAACCGCGTGCTCATTCCGGAATTGACTTGTGCCATGTGGCGACGAAGGAGCCCGAACGCTATCAAAAACGGATCGCGAACAAGGCAGGGATCGATTACGAGAAAAGCGCTTCTCTCGGAACCGCGGCGAATGTGAATAACGCTGTTGTTGCCAGAGAAAATTTCGAGGGGCTTGAAGTGATTGCTATAACTACTGCTGGTGTAGGCGGAAATGGTGGAAGAGCGGGCGACCCAGCTTCGTACTATCAGTCGGAAGAGGGGACTGTGATCATCGGTCGGAAGCCGCCGCAGGCAGGTACGATTAACACGATTCTTTTGGTGAGCGAGGAGATGACTCAGGGAGCGTTGGTGTCTGCTAGCACCGTTATGACCGAGGCGAAGTCCAGTGTGCTGCAGGAGTTGATGGCGCCTTCCAAGTATTCGGAAGGGATTGCGACAGGTACTGGTACGGATCAGATTGGAATCGCTTGCCAACTGGGAACTCGTATCCGGCATACGGATGCGAATAAGCACTCGAAGCTAGGCGAGTTGATTGGTAAGGCTGTGCGGCGATCCTTGCAAGAAGCGTTGAATCTCCAATCGGGACTGACTCCTGACGCCCGCCGGTCTAGCGTTGCCCAGCTATTGCGTTTTGGAGAGACGCAGGAGCGCTTTACCGCTGAGGTGAAGGCCAGGTTGCCGGAGGCTCAGGGAGCTCTTTTTGAGGCTAACTTTTTGTCAGCTAACCATGATCCGGTGACGGTGGCTGCGGTACAGGCCCTTGTGCACGTGCGTGATCAGTTTGTTTGGGGGGTCTCGCCAGTTAATTGTATCCACGAAATCATGCTTGGGCATGCTGCGGTGTTGGCATCTGCGGTTGCGAATAAGGCAATTGATCGTGACGCATTGCAGGAACGGTTAGGCGATCTTGAGCTTAGTGTGGAGTCTGCAAGTTTCGTTGAGCTGGTGCGACGGTGTTTCGTCGTGGGTTATGAGCTGAAGTGGGAAGGCCGCTTCGAAGATTAGTCTGGAAGGATCTTATTTGTTTGTAGGTCGCCGCGTTGAGGCGACAATCGGTTTCAACAGAATGGCGGGTCAACGCCCCGCCCTACAGAGAGCACTAGAAAGAGTTAGTAATATGGGAAAAGGTGTTATTTCGACACGAGGAGGAGACAAGGGAAAGACGGCCATTGGTGGCGGTGGTGGTGAGCGCGTCGATAAGGACGACGCTCGTATCGAGGCGCTTGGTGACCTTGACGAGACAAATAGTGTGATCGGTGTTTTGCGGAGCGTTTTGCCGGCGGAGCACGATTGGGAATCGGGACTGCAGCGTATCCAAACGGAGATGATGAATCTGATGGGGCATGTCGCGACTCCTTCGTACGCGAAGAAGCAGCCGACGATTCCGCTACCCGAAGAGTCGTCGATTTGGATGGAGGAGTGGATGAAGGCGATCGAGGAAAGCCTTGCGGATACGACTGAACATTTCTTGTTGCCCGGAGGAAATCAGATTTGCGCTCAATGTCATATGGTGCGGACGGTGGCTCGTAGAGCGGAACGTCGCTTGGTGACCTTGAACAAGATCGATCCTGTAAATCCGAGCGTATTGAAATTTGTGAACCGTTTGTCGGATCTCGCCTTTAAACTGGCTCGTCAAGAAACGCATCGCAAGGGGCTTACTGAGGAGCGTTGGCGTTTGTTTAAACCGGAGCGTAGCAAGAGCTAGGCGATGGGGGAGAGGATCGTTCATTCCTGGTCCAGCGGGGACAGCGGTGCTTTATCGCTTCCGATGGAGGCTTCGAAGCTATGAAAACGATCTCGCTGCTTGGTACCTCTTCGAATGCTGGCAAGAGCTGGATGGCGACGGCTGTGTGCGCTTGGTTGCGTAAGCAAGGAGTGAAGGTCGCTCCCTTTAAGGCTCAGAACATGGCGAACAATGCCTTTGCGACTTTGACGGGCGGGGAGATCGGAGTGGCTCAGGCGGTACAGGCGGAAGCGTGCGGTTTGATTCCAGCTGTTGAAATGAATCCGATCCTGCTCAAGCCAAACGGGGCTAACGGCTCTCAGATTGTGAGGCTAGGCGTGGCGGGGGAGACTGTGCTAGCTCGCGACTATTACGAGACGATCGAGGAGTCTTGGGGGATCGTGGCCGAGACGCTGGATCGATGGCGTGGCGAGTGTGATGTCTTGGTGATGGAAGGGGCGGGGAGTCCGGTGGAGCTTAACCTGATGTCGCGGGATATCGTGAATCTGCGACCGATCGAATACACGGATGGCAGGTGGGTGCTTGTATCCAATATTGAGTACGGTGGCGTTTTTGCTCAGGTGTTCGGCACATGGGGGTTGTTGCCGTCGGCGATGCAGCGAAGGGGGCTCGGGGCGATTGTTAATCGATTCAGGGGGGATTTGAGCTTGTTTGATGGCGCTCGCAATGAGTTTGAGGAGAGGATGGAGCTGCCGTATCTGGGGTGCCTGCCGTTTGATTCGACATTGGGAATCGATGACGAGGACAGTTTGAATTCGGTTGTCAGGTTGCCGGCCAAGGATCGACCCTATGTCGCTTGGGTCAAATATCCGCAGGTCGCGAATTCTCAAGACATGCAGCCGTGGCTGCAGGATAAAGGTATTCAAAATATTTGGACGGTGGATCCGGAAGTTGTGAGGGGCGCTGCGGCGATCGTTTTGCCGGGGACTAAGAACACTCTTTCGGACCTGGCTTGGCTGCGAGAGCGCGGCTTGGGGAGGGCTGTGATAGAGGTCGCTAGCAAGGGCGTTACGGTTGTTGGCATTTGCGGGGGCAAGCAGATGCTTGGGAGGCGATTGTTTGATCCGGTAAGCAAAGAGACGGCGGATGGTTTGGGGCTATTGCCCTTTGACACCGAGTTTTGCGAGGCGAAACAGGTGGTTCGCAACGAGTCCGTTCTGGCTGACGAACGGTGGGAGACTTTCGAGATTCACACTGGGCAGAGTCGCCTCAATGAGGGAGCCGAATTTGAGTCGCTCTTTGAAGCTGGCCCGATGGGTAGCGGCAAGTTGAAGTCTGATGGGCTCAAGGTTGGCAAGGTTTGGGGGAGTTACCAGCATGGGCTCTTTGATAGTCCGTCTGTTCGGGAGCGACTTTTGGAAGAGGCTGGGATCGGGGGTGTTGTGGTGTCTAGAGCGGATTGGCGGAGTAAGCGGCTCGGCGTTTACGATTCGATGGCTGAGAGCATCGAATCTCATCTCGATCTAGAACCTGTTAGGCGGTACTTGGGGTTGTAGGCAATCGTGGTAAAGCGTGCGATTGGCAGCTGACGGTGGGCTAGGTGATTTACTCCTGGGGTGGTCCTAGGTCGGCTTGGAACCTTAACGTAAGATTAATTCGGTTCCTCCTAGGTGGATTCTCTTCGATTCCCTAAACTTGCTGGGGCGTTTTGCCGATATCTGACTGAGCTCATCTCCAGCTATTTGCTAGGGTGCTTGCTTCGCGCTCCCCTCTATCGACCGTTCCCACCCGTGCCCGACTCCTCCACAGATACACTTAACCCCCTCGCCAAAAGGACCTTGCGACGTCTCAACGACGCTCTCGAGAGCGGTCAAACGGGAGCTATGCCGGAGATCGTTCAGACGGTGCGCAAGCTTTCGGGGCAAATCGCCTCGGTTTCAGTCCAAGATTTGTCTGAGATTATCGAGCGAGATCCGAGCGTGACGGAAAAGGTGATCAGCGCGGCGAATACCTTTGGCTATAATCCGTCTGGGGTGGAGATCGGGACGATTTCACAGGCGATCCATACGGTTGGCTTCGAACGTATACGGAACCTCACCTTGTCAGTGATGCTGGCTCAAAACGCCGGGAAGGGAATAGACAACGAGCAACAGCGCGAAATGGCGTCTCTCTCCGTGTGCAGCGGGATGCTGGCCCAAAATTTGGTGGGAGGCTCCGAGCTCTTTTCGGCCGATCCGGATATTGCTTTCGTGAGCGGTTCGCTGCGAAATTATGGGAAGCTGCTGATGTCTACGTTCTTTGTGGACGAGTACTTGGCAGCTCGTTCGCTGGCCCAGCAAGGAGGGGGCGATTCGGCCTACCATGAGGTTTTCGGGATGACTCCGCTAGAGCTGGGGCACACGCTCTTGCTCGGGACGAATTTGCCGGAGTTGATCATGGCGTCGCTTGAACGCGTGCCAAAAGAGAAACTGAATCGTTCGGCTCAATCCGAGTCCGAGGAGATCCTGATCGCGTCGGAATTTTGTGTGCGGGTTTGCGAGCTGGCCTTCGACGAGAGTTTGAGTCCGGATGATTTCCAGAATGAACTTCGCTCGATCGTGCACATGTTTGGAGACAGCTTGCCGGTTGATATTGATATGGTGGTCGGTGGACTCGAAGAGGTGGACTCCGCTATGAGTCAACTGAATGAAGTGGTCGGGATAAAGGCGTCGCACTCTCATGCGAATCGCGCTTTGCGGGCCCGATTGAATGGGCGTCCTGTCACGCGTCCGAAAAAGTCGACTAGTGAAGCGAGGGAATCGATCGGCATCGGGAAGCCGAAGATCGAGGGAGCTCAATCGCTGGCGGAGTTGCTTGAGCTTATGGAAGGGGGTTCCGGCGGAATGAGCGACGGGCAACTTGGCGAGGTTTACACGAGTTTGAACAAGGCGATCAGCGACGAACTCAAACTCGAAGGCTGCATGACGTTTTTGCAGGATACCGAGAACTCTCAGGATCTTCGGTTCTCGGCTCGCCATGGTACAGGCGCTTTGTACGAGCGAATCAAGAACCGGCCTATCATCTCCTCGCGTAACAAGGACTTGTTCGCGATTTGCCTTAATCGGAAAGAAGACATTTTGATTCAGGATACAGGAGCAGGAAAGATCGCATCTGTGATTCCCGATTGGATACATGAAAAGGGCGACGTTAAATCGCTTATTGTATTGCCCGCTGCGGTGGGTAACTCGCTTTTTGCTCTCTTTGTAGGCGTTAAGATGGATGGGGCCTCAATAGAGATTGAGCCTGTGACGCACAAACGCTTGAAGCAGTTTCGCAGTCGTCTTGCGACTTTGTACGCTTCGTTTTAGCGGATCGCGATCTGCCTGGTCTCTATTCGTATCGGTATCTGGGGAGGGACTTTTTCCAGTACAGCATCAGAAGGAAGCCGATCAAGGCTCCTCCCACGTGGGCAACGTGAGCGATGCCGCCTCCAAAAAGCGAGAAACCGGTTTTGATTGAAAGCAGGTCGATTAGGATAAGGACGGGGACGAAGTATTTGGCGGCAACCGGAACCGGCAGGAAGATCAGGGCAAGTTTCGCGTTGGGGAATAGAAGAGCGAAGGCTACGAGCACGCCGTAGAGCGCGCCAGATGCTCCAAGCATGCTGCCCCAGTAGATTCCCCTGAAGGCTTTCGCCTCTTCGACGGTTAGGTACGGGAGGTTGATTTTGAAATCGAGGAACATTTGTATTGACTCGGCGGATACTCCTTTTGTTGCGAGATAGTCCACGTATGTCCCGAATTCGTAGATATTGACTCCGGTGTGTATGACGGCTGCCCCGATCCCAGCTGCGAAATAGAAGATGAGGAATCGTTTGGTGCCCCATACGCGTTCAAGGATGGAACCGAAGGTGAAGACGCCGAACATGTTGAAGGCGATGTGAGCCAGATGTCCGTGCATGAAGATGTGCGTGACGTATTGCCAAAACCCCAGGCGGTCATTGTAGGGGAAGTGCAGGGCAAGAAGCTCGTCGACGGGATTCGCTTCAACGCGTGGGTTCGCAGGCTCGCTCAGCATCTTCCAGGCGAAAAGAAGAACGTTTACGATGAGAATGCCAACTACGGCAGGGGTGGCTGTCTTAAATAGTTTGATACCCTTTGCTGGCTTAAGAGAGGAAGGGTTTAAAGGCAGAAATCCAGTTTCGCGACAAATCCCTGGTTTTTCCAATCCCCTTGACATGATCTCAAAGTGATATCACTTTGAGATCATTCAACGAAAGGTATCCAAGCATGAAAAACGAAAAAGCCCCAAGCTCAGCGAACGCTGAGAAACTCACCTCCGCCGCGAGTGGTTGGACTATGATCAGTCTGGCCATCTTCCTTTTGATCGCAGGCGTTCTATTGATCGTTTCCTCTATTGTCCGCCATGTTCCGCTCTACGGGATCTTGGCGATTCCGACCATTCTCTCAGCTATTTTTGTCGCGAGTGGCGTTTTCACTCTCCAGCCAAACACCTCAGCCGTTCTCATCCTTTTCGGTTCCTACAAAGGTACGGTTCGTGAAAGCGGGTTTTTGTGGCGTAACCCTCTGATGGTTAAGAAGAAAGTCTCTCTTCGGGCTCGCAACTTGAACGGGGACAAGCTCAAGGTGAACGATATGCGCGGCAATCCCATCGAGATCGCTGCGGTCGTGGTTTGGAAGGTGGATGACACTGCCCAAGCGAGCTTCGATGTGGACAACTACGAGCACTACGTCTCTGTCCAGAGTGAGTCGGCGGTTCGTCATTTGGCGAGCAGCTACGCCTATGATCAAGGAGAGGGTGAGGAGCTGACATTGCGTTCTTCCGCGGACGCGGTGAATCTGGCCTTGCAGGAGGAACTTCAAGAGCGTTTGGCGAAAGCGGGCGTGCAAATTGAGGAGGCTCGATTGACCCACTTGGCGTACGCTCCGGAGATCGCTCAAGTGATGCTCCGTCGCCAGCAGGCGGAAGCGATTGTTGCGGCCCGTTCTAAAATCGTCCAGGGAGCTGTGGGAATGGTTGATATGGCTCTTAAGGAGTTGGACGAACACAACGTTGTGGATCTGGACTCCGAACGTAAGGCTACGATGGTGAGCAATCTTCTTGTTGTTCTCTGTGGTGATCAGGAAGTGCATCCAGTTGTGAATACAGGCACTTTGTACACGTAAAGCAGGAGGGTAAGATCATGGAGTACAAACTAATCTCTGAGGGGTTCGCTTTTTCTCAGAAGAAGGCGAAGACAAGACTGGTCGATAGAGTTAACGATGCTATTCGCAAGGGGTGGGAGCCTTTGGGCGGCGTGGCTGTGACGAGTAATTCGTTTGTGCAAACGGTCGTAAAGCGGCGTGGGCATTAAGCTCCTTAAGTAATACGTTAAAAGAGGCCATGGCTTGTCCCAATCGAAAGTCCTTCGCGTTGCGAATAGATCCCTCCTTGTTTAAGGAGATTGAAGCGTGGGCCCATCAGGACTTCCGAAGCGTAAATGGACAGATCGAGTTTCTCCTCCGCGAGGCGGTGCGCAAGCGAAAGGGGAAGTCGAACACTCAGTCGTCAACAGTCGATGAATCCTAACCACTGCTTGTATGTTTGAATCTCAAGAAAATAGGAGCGAGGAGTCCTCGAGCAAAAAGGAAAATTCTTCGACCGCGATAATCGCTGGCATCGTCACGCTGGCATCCAGCACGGGATTGTTGAGCTGGTTCGGGATTTTTGGTGATGAACATTCGAATCGCGGGCAGGCGGGCTTAGTCGTTCCTGCAACGCATCAGTTCATCACTAAGGATACTCGGGAACGGGTCGTCGGTTTGAAAGGCGAGTGGAAGTTCAACCTTGGGGATGATGCGAGCTGGGCTGCGTCTGAGTTTGACGATTCGGGCTGGGAGCAGATTTCGGTGCCGGGCGATTGGAACGAACAAGG
This sequence comes from Pelagicoccus mobilis, assembly GCF_016595505.1. Classification (GTDB taxonomy): domain Bacteria; phylum Verrucomicrobiota; class Verrucomicrobiia; order Opitutales; family Opitutaceae; genus Pelagicoccus; species Pelagicoccus mobilis. Next base: position 92,049 of record NZ_JAENIL010000033.1, read on the forward strand.
GTACGAGTCTTATGACGGCTTCGCTTGGTATCGGAAGGCGTTTCGTATTGAAGCGAAGGATACGTATCGCCCGCTCTTTTTGTTTCTTGGGAGGGTGGACGACGTAGACGAGGTGTTTGTGAACGGGACTCGTATCGATGGGCGCGGCAAAATGCACCCTGAGTATTTGACGGCTTGGAATCAAAACCGGATCTATCGGGTGCCTCCGCTTCTTTTGAAGGCGGACGAGGAGAACGTGATCGCGGTACGTGTTTTTGACGACCAGCTCAGCGGAGGCATTGTGCAGGGGCCTGTCGGAATCTATGCCTCGGAGTTGCCGCAGCCGTTGCTGGATCTCGCGGGGCTGTGGCAGTTTCGTACGGGTGACGACTCGCGTTGGGCGTCGGAGATGGGTGAAGGATTTACGGAGGTGCAAGTTCCTCTGGTCTGGGAAGCGAACGGATTCGAGGACTATGACGGCTACGCGTGGTATCAGAAACGCTTTGGAGCGGTGACGGTTGGAGACGAGGAGCGCTTGGCTTTGGTCTTGGGGAAAATCGACGATACGGACGAGGTGTTCCTGAATGGGGAACGCATTGGCCAAACAGGTAAGCTCGATGGTAAGGACCGAGAGCGAAACAGCGAGTTTTGGCGTCGGAACAGAGTCTACGAGTTCCCGACCCATTTGTTGAGGGAGGAGAATCTGCTGGCTGTTCGAGTGCACGATTCGGCTGGAGCGGGCGGCATCTATTCAGGTCCGGTTGGGATCATGCGGGTCGAGGATGTCGTAAAAGGCGAGACGCTTGCGGAGGAGGCTCGTGGCATGACCTGGCCGGAGGTCTGGAATTGGCTCTTAGGCAGGGATGAGGACTGAAAGCCTGTGCGATAGCTCCTGTCTCGCCAGCTACTTTAACTTTTCGATCGAGTCGGCCACTTGTTCCTCGCAGCCGGTTTCGATGCGGATGAAAAGCTCCTGAAGCCCTTTCGCTGTCTGGGTGACGGCTTTGAATCCTCCCGGTTGTTGTCTTTGGATTTTGATCGCTCCGGTTCGGCTTCCTCCCAGGGACTTGCCTCCGTAGGACCTGCCAATGATCACGCCCACCACACCCTCGAGCGCTTCGATCTTCTCGATCGCCCTCTGGCATTCCTTTGATGTGCTTTGATGTCGTCCCCTAGATGGCATTTGCGGGAGGACTAGGGGAGTGGCGCCGTTTTGTCCAGCGGCCAGTTTAAGTGGCTCAAGGCAATCTCTTGAGTTGAATTGCTTGTCTGCCAGGGGGTAGATTGTCGGCCTTTGAGTATGTTTAAAGAGATCAAGAGCTTAGAGCGTATCGACTTCACGGCGAGTATCCGTTTTCGGATTACGGACCACAACTACGGCAATCATGTGGCGAACAATGTGTTTGTGGAATATTTGCATGAAGGGCGTTTCCAGTTTCTCGAAAGCCTCGGCTACACGGAGATGGATGTGGAGGGTGCTTCTCTCATTCTTTCAGAGCTCGCGATTAAGTTCACCAAGCAAGCCTTTTATCCGGACACGATGAAGTTGGAGATAGCGGTGGCGAATAGGCGTCCCACTCGATTTGATCTGCTCTATCGTGGATTTGATTCGGCGGGAGATCTGCTGGTGCTCGCGAAAACGGAGATGGCTGCGGTGGATTACCAAACAGGTAAACCGGTGCGAATGCCTGAGGCGTTCTATGATAGGCTCAAGTCCTAGTCGCTCTTTTTGCTGGGGAATAGGGAACCGCTTTGATTCTGCGGATCGAGGTAAAGGACGACTAGGCAAATGATTGAAACGGCGACTGATCCCCAGAAGTAGAGCGGGTCTGCTAGGCAGAACTGGGGTCGTATCGAGTAGGCGAATACTAGCCCGGCGATCGCTCCGCCGAAGTGCGCGTCGTGCCCGATGTTTCCGACTTTTTTTCGTAGCCCCCAGAAGGATCCGATCAGGTAGATGAGGGCGAAGATGTTTCCTGGAATGGCGATTGGAATGAAGAACAGGCTAACTCCGGTGCCGGGTACCAGGAAAATGGTGGCGAAAATGACTCCGCTTACCCCTCCGGAGGCTCCGAGCGCGGCGTAGTTGTGGTGGCGGTGCAAGTAGAGCGAGAGGAGAGAGCCACCTAGAACGGAGAAGGCGTAGATGACGAATAGCGTTTTCCAGCCGTAGATGTCTTCGATCGCGCTACCGAACGAGTAGAGGGCGAATAGGTTGAAACCTGCATGCATCCAGTCCGCATGGATCAAGGCGCTTGAGAAGAGTCTGTCGTACTCCTTTTTTCGAAGAATCTCTTCTGGCTTGAAAAGGAGTCGTTGCAGGACGGCGGGCTTGGTCAGGGCGATCTGTGTAACGATGGCGGTGACGATGCAGATGGAAATGGTGACGGGGGCGTTCATGCGGATGTTTCAGATCAGCAAAACGCTTCCGGTTGTTGTGACAATCCTGCTTTGGCTCCGCTCGACAAAGCGAGAATTCTTGAACAGGCGAAAAGTGTGGGAGCGTGCTTGT
>NZ_JAENIL010000034.1 GCF_016595505.1 Pelagicoccus mobilis
GATTGGAGAAGGAGAAGATAACCTGCGATCGCGTGACAAGCACGCTCCCACAATTGTTGGACAGTCTCTCAGTCAGATGGAGTGGAGCTGTAGACTGAAACGGCGCTCGACTTGAAGAAAAGCCAGATTCGGTTCTCGGGAGCGATCTTCAGTTCCGCGACAGCGTCCTGAGTGAGTTCGACAAGGAATTCGTTTCTCCCTGCTTTTGCGATTAGGACCTGTTTGCCATCTACTTGTGACAGCTTTTGCGTTTTTGCTTCGATCCAGTTTCTTGCGGAGACACCTTGTATCCGATTATTGGATAATAAAACATCCTGTGAGCGGATTCCCAATAGAACCTTTTCGCCTGGGGTGTGGTGGCTCGCTGAGACTGTGATCAGTTGTTCGGTTTCTGAACCCTCTAGGCGTATCTGAGTTTCGAAGTTCGAACTCTGAACGACTTCTCCTCTCACGATATTCTCGAATCCCTCGTCAGCGGCTGCCGCATATACTTCCGGCGTACTGAAAACATCGGTGGGCGTTCCTTGAGCAACCTTTTTGCCTCGGTTAAGCGCTACCACCTCGTCGCAGAGTGCTAAGAGTTCCGCTGGGTTGTGTGAGACGATTAGGAGTGGAATTTTAAAGGTGTCTCTGATCCGTACTAGATATGGAAGTATTCGATGCCTAAGTTTCCAGTCTAGGGAGGCGAGAGGTTCGTCTAGGATGAGAAGCTTCGGACCAGAGCAAAGGGCTCTGCCCAGAGACACGCGTTGGCGTTCGCCGCCGGAAAGCTCAGTGATGTTTCGGTCGAGTAGGGGTGCGAGTTCTAAAGTTTGTACAACTTCACTGAATACAGATTCAGTATCTTCGCCGGATTGCCTAGCCCTCTTGGACCCCGACTCAAGGTTTTGACGTACATTCCAGTGTGGGAAAAGCAAATGATCCTGAGGAACATAACCGATCGCTCGTTGCTCTGCTTTGAGGGCTACGTTCGCGCTCGAGTCGAGCCACGTTTCGCCGAGGCAAACAAGTTTTCCTTTTGCCTCACCGCGAAGCCCCGCCAAAGACTCTAGAAGGGTGGTTTTTCCGGAACCGGAAGGTCCAAAAATACCAATCGTCCGTTTTGAGGATGAGAAGATGAGGTCAAGGTTGAATTGGTCGAGCTCAACCTGTATGGATAAATCGAGTACAGGAGTGCTCATCGGCGTGTGACCTCTTGCTTGGGGGTTGATAGTTTCTCTGCTAGAAAAACTGCCAGGAAACCTACCGCGAGGGCGATAAGGAGTAATCCATTCGCTTGCTCTTCGTTCCCTGCTTGTTGAGCGCTGTAGATTGCTGATGAAAGCGTTTGAGTTCGGCCAGGAATATTACCGGCCAGGATAACGGTCGCTCCAAACTCGCCCATAGCTCGTGTAAAGCCTAGAACCGCCGAAGCCAGGAGACCGCGACTGGCGAGAGGTAGGGTTACGGTAAAAAAGGTTTGCCAGCTACTGTATCCTAGGGTGCGGGCCATTTGTTCGAGTCGTGGATTGACGGACTCGAAGCTTACTCTTGCGGTGCGAATGACGAGCGGGAAGGACATAACACCACAAGCGATAACTACTGCTTTCCAAGTTAGGAGTACATCGAGGCCGAGTTTTCCGAGCAGACCATCGTCAGCAAAGGTTTGCAGTAGCAGGAATCCTACGGCGGTCGGTGGGAGTACCAAAGGTAAACTCGTGAGAGTGGATACTATATTCTTCCCCCAGAAATTGTATCTGGCTAGCAGATACGCGATCAGTGTTCCGGGCATTAGTACAACCCCAGTGGAAAGGGAGGCCCACAGAATCGTGGAAGATACGATTTCGCCTATGCTGCTCATTTGCCGGGAGTCACAACGAATCCCGCAGATTCGAAGATTTGTCGAGCGTTGGGGCCCTGTAAATAGCTCAGGAACCTGCTGGCTTCCGAAGGTTGGGCAGTTGAGTTGAGGACGGCGGCTGGATAGAGAATCGGTTCTTCCGTTGGTTGCGGAAGCTCACTGAGGATTTTAACTTCCTCGGAACGAGCGAGAGCATCCGTCCGATAAACGATGCCAAGTACATCTTTGCTGCCCGCGACTTGAGCGAGAGCGGCCCGGACATCAGGGCAAGGCGAAAGCCTCCCTTCGGCTTGAATGGAATCCCAAAGCGAACCTCTCTCGGGACAACTGACTGATTCGAGTACTCTCTTCGCGTAGTTGCCAGCGGGCACATAAGAAGGGTCGCCGATTGCGAGGTATGAGAAACTCGCCTCGCAAAGGTTCTGAATTGAGGCTGCAGTCTCCTCTGCTTTTTGGTGGGCGATGAGTACGAGCTGATTTGAAAGGAGAGGGTAGATCGACGTCGAATCCACGCGCCCTGCTTGTGCCAGTTTTTCCATCCACACTGGATCGGCGCTGATGAAGAGGTCTGCCTTTGGGCTGGCTATCAGTTGCCGGGCGAGAGCTCCGGTGCCGGCGAAATTGTAAACCAGTTCGATGCCGTTATCGTTGGTATAGCTCCTTCCGATTTCCTGGATTACGTCGGTCAGGCTGGCAGCGACAAAAACGGTGAGCGTCTTATGCGAGTTTTGCGTTCTCTTTCCGCAGCCGAGCAACGCAGCGCAGCAGAGTGCGAGCATGAGTGCGTTGCGGATACGAAGAAACGAGAGCATGGAGACGATCCATGGCAAAGAAGGGGTATCGCTGACAAACGTTTTTGCTCCGAGCTGTGCAGAATGAGCTATCTAGGATTTACTAGCGAAACCGAGTAGATCAGCGACGGCGGCGGTTGCTGCGTGGATTTGCGTCAGCATCGTAGTGTGGATTTGCCTCGGGCAGCTGGGCGTTGACCTGAAGGAGCCAATCGTTGAGTTGTTTTGAGAGCTTGTCCCTTAAGTCCGGATTAGAGCGGGAGAGGTCTTTTGATTCCGAAATATCGCGGTCAAGATCGTAGAGTTCCAAAGAACCCGTTTCCCAGTCTTTCAGGAGTTTGTATCGGCCGGAAATGATGGCGGACTGTGGTTTTTGGCGTGGGCCGCGACCGTAGTGGGGATAGTGGAAGTAGAGAGCGTCGCCTTGACGATCCAGTGTCGTCGCTGAGTCTTGCAAGACCGATACTAGGCTGGTGCCAGCAATCTCATGGTTGAATGAGACTCCTGCGAGTTCAGCGATCGTTGGATACAAATCGTATCCGATCGTGGGTACCTGAGAGTTGCTTTTTCCCTCGATCCCGGGGCCAGAGACGATGAGGGGAACTCTAATGCCGCCTTCGAGGAGGCTGCCTTTCCCGCCATTTAGCGGAAGGTTCTGGCTCGCTCGACGATTGCCGGCTGCGCCGTTGTCCGAAGCGAATATGATGTAAGTCGTGGACGTTAGATCGAGTTCGCGAATCTTGGCAAGGAGAGCCCCGATGCTTTGATCCAAGTCCCAGGTCATTGCTGCAAATTCTGCATCTTTATGTCTCTTGCCTTTCGCTACCGAATTGAACCTTTGGATACTTTCTCTTCGAGCTTCAGTCGGAGAGTGCACTGCATAGTGGGATAGCTGCAGGTAAAATGGAGTGTTTGCTTCTGCTTGCTTTTCTATGAAGTCGATTGCCCGCGAGGTGACTCCGAAAATATCTTTTGGGTTGTTGCCGTTTGTGTTCTCCGAGTCGCTGTTTGAGGTACTGCCGTCGTGTACATCGAATCCGTGCTTGCCAGGGTTCGAGCGCCCGAGGTGCCATTTGCCGAAATGGGCGGTCTTGTATCCATTTTGGTTGAGTAACTCTGCGATTGTGATCTCCGAGGTTTTAAGCTCCGTCCGATTCTCGACTTCTACGAGCTTGTGGTAAGCTTGTGGATTACTACGACCGGGAGAGGTGATGTGGAGTTCTGCTGGCGACTTTCCGGTTAGGATCGATGCTCGACTAGGAGTGCAAAGTGGAGCAGGGGAGTAGGCGTGCGAAAAACGCATGCCCTGTTCAGCAAGTTGGGCTATGCTGGGTGTTTGATAGTAATCGCTCTGGGAGAAATCGAGTTGCTCGTGTAGGGCGACTGACGTACCCGTCCATCCCAAGTCATCGACGAGTATAAAGACGAAGTTTGGTTTTTCGCCGCTGGCGACGAGATGCAGTGTGCAATGAAGAGTGTGGAGTGTGAAGAATAGGAGAAGACGCATCATTCTGGGGCTGATCTACGACTCTGATAGTCCACCACGTACGCAGCGTACTAGGTTTTGGATACGAATGACATCTCCTTGAGGACCGCGACCGTGTGGGTATCTTGACGGGTCGCCCACTTTGGGGTCGCTTCTTTGAGTGCCTGCTCCATGTACGTCGAGCAGTTCATATTTTCCGGAGCGACGGTCTTGCATGAAGCCGAGTCCACGGCCGAAGGAGAAGTAAACCGCTGTAGATGCGTTGCGAGCGCTCAGGTGGGTGGTGCTGCTCCAGTACTGGCCGTAGTCTTTTTGCCCGCCTTCGTTTGTTATTGGGGTACATTCAAATATGGGGTCAATGGCAGCGGAGTTTGTGGTGTCCGGCGATCGAGTATAGTCGAGAATGCTTTGCAGTTCCTTGGCATCGGGAAGTCTCCAATCGGAATATCCAGCAAGTTCGAGGTTCTCTGCGTATTCAAGGGCGCTCGGCCAGTCCATGCCGTCTAGGCTGTCGGCCTTCATCCAAGTGAGACCGGTGGCCCGATCGGTGACGGTACCGTCTCCATTGTCGACGAAGTCGTTTTGCCCGTAGTCGGGATTTTCACGAACGTATAGGGTGTAGAATTTCTTTTCCCCTCGACGGTTTTTGATGGGGTAGCCCTTTATGCGACCGTCGGCGAAATTGACGCCAAACATTGTTTCGCTTCCCCACATGGTCGTGCTGACGTACTTGGTGGAAGTAGCGAATTGGGAATCGATAAGGCGTTCGCCTTTTCTGTCGTCCCCGTATTGGAAAGCGAATACAGAATTATCGATGAATGGCTTTAGGCTAGCTTGGCTGCTGTGTGGGCCGGGATCGACTCCGTCAAACTGGATCAAAGAATAGAGTTCTTTGATTGTGGGAAGTCTCCAATCGGAATGTCCTCCGACTCTGCACTTAGAGGCGTCTTGCTGCGCTTGTTTGAACGTTTTCTTTGTTCCAGCGTCTTTGGTCCACGTGAGTCCAGTCACGAGGTCGCTAATGGTTCCGTCTGCGTTGTCCCGGTATCTGGGCTGGTTCGTCTCATAAACCGCATCCTGTCCGTAGAACGAATTCCCGGGAGTCGGCTGTTTTATCGTTTTCCGCGTGTCGTATGATTTCGTCTGAGCGGTGTCGACGATGGGGTAGTCCCCGGCAGCGTTTAGAAGTTGCGTACCTATGGTACAGATTAAGAGAAGCGGTTTGATCCAGGCTATTTCCATTTTGGCAAAAGTGATTTTCCAGCGGAATGACCGCCGGAGGAATGTTTGCCTGATACTATAGCCCGCTTCTTATCTGAAGTCGGTTGATTACATTACAAAATTGTAATCTTGCGGAGCAATTGCCCTGCCCCGGGGGCTTGTCCCGGGGGTGAACACGCTTAGGTCTGGTCTAGGACCTAATGGCTGGGAACTTGATTTGCTGCGTGGCCTTTACGGTAACTTGCTTTCCGTCTTTTACCGGTGGTTCGAAGACCCAGTGTTCAATCGCTTGATACATGAGCTCCAAGGCTTCGTCTTGAATATTTCCTTCTCTTTTCAGTAGCGAAAGTAATCGGACATGACCGTTGGTGTCGATGTAGAATTCGAACGCTGCCTGGCCTCCGCTTTTTGATTTCAACAGTGACTTGGGAATGGAAGGTTTGACCGCGTGCACGACCTTGACGGGTTGGTCTAGCTCTTTGAGATCGTATACTCTGTACGGGAGTCTCTTGTAGGATTGAGCTGCGTGGTTTTGCGCGTAGAAGCTTGAGAGCGCTGTTTGGTAGATCGGGTCGTTGTTTCTCTCATCTGTTTCTTCGAGTTGGAAGTTTATCTCCAAGTCGATGATGACAGGCACGGGAACTCCTCTATCTGTCGGAGGGTAGAACGCCCATTGGCCGACGACTTTGTTGATTTCTTTGATGAAGGCGCGATCAGTTGCGTAGAGAGGAAGCCAGTCTTCAAGTTTACCTTCCTCGTTAATTGAGAGGCTTAGTAAAACGCTGCCATGCTCGACTTTCTTACGAAGGGAACGAGGAAATTTGGGATGTGGATCCGTTAGAATTCCGATTTCGTACCTATTGTCGCCCGCCTCATAGTAGGTGGGCTGGTTTTGTACGACTTTGTTTAGGGTGGATGATTCGTTTGTGAATGTGATGGTCGCAAATTCGGTCGGTTTATCATTTGAGGCCGATAGTGAGAGGCCTCCAATTGTACATGCGACAAAAAGCGCTGTAGCCTGTTTTTTCATAGCCCAAAGTTGGTTGTGGATTCTTGTATCTCTTCCTGAGAATAGGGCAGGCTCTTGAGTACAGTTCCGCTCAAATGCACTGGTGCGGAATTGTCCTTAAAGATCGTATACAAGACACGAGTCGAAGTGAGAGGCGGGCTCTTGCCTGTCTCCTTATACGATCACGGATGACATTTCGTCCGTGGCGACGTCCGCCTCGGACTGTTTGCGAAACGCAGATACGTTTCGCCTCCCCATACCGAATCGGTTATAAGTAGGCCCGATTGGAAGGCCGAAGAGGGAGTGATGGTTGGATTAGATGGGTCATGTTCCTGTTTTTCGTTAGGCTAATGGTGAAACAGAACAATCTCTTTTAGGGTGACCGCACGCTTTGTAATTTAAAATAGAATACGAAAAGTATTACGTGCTTCCTGTTGTTTTGACTAAGGAATATACTTTGGATTACGGCTAATCGCAACCATTGGAGAGACTAATTACGACTGCTGTTCTGTAAGTGATTGACGGTGAACCGAGATGAACTGACTAGGGTGTTTAATCCCAAAGATGTTTCCCTAGTTGGTTCGCCTTGGTTACTTTGAAGGGTTCCCTATGGATCGATAGATTCAGGGTTTATTAGCCCCTAATGGACGATGTAGTTGGATGCCCTTTGCTGAGTCTAATCGACGATTGAAGCGATCTGGTGACTAGCGGGGCCGCTACTCGGTAGCTCCAAGATCCTTATGTTGCGAAACCAGATGGGAGCTCCCTCGGATTCCAGGCAGAGGTAACCTTTGCGTATTTCCGCATCGCGAATTCCGTTTACGAACTTTCCGTTGATCGAGAGTTTAACGTTACCGTCCACGCAAACGACGACGTATTTATTCCACTCGCCACGTCCCTTGCAGCGAAACTCTGTGGACTTGCTTCGTTTGCCGCGCGGGTTTTCGGGAGTCACTTCGAGGCCGAAGGATCCGAACAGTTCCCCGCTAACGTAGGCCGGATCTTTGTCGTGAATCTTTGGCCATTCGAGCTCGAGCATTTGTACCTCGACTCCGCGGGGCAGGCGACGGTGGTCGAATGCTTTGCCTTCGCTCCAGACGAATACCCCCGAGTTCCCGCCAGGTTCGTGGTGCATCCATTCGACTTCGAGTATGAAGTTCTCGTATTGACGGTCTGACCGCATCACTCCGATTGGAAGACCCGTGCATTTGAGGATCCCATCTTCTACGAACCATGTGCCCGGGCTGGTGTTAACGTCGACCCAGCCAGTGAGGTCTTGCCCGTTGAATAGCGACTTCCACTCGCCGGTTTGGGCGAAAAGAATGGGTGAATAGAGAATGACCAATAGTGCTCCAACAGTTTTCACGATAGTAGGGTGAGCCCACTTGAGGTATAAAGCCACTATGATTTTACTTTATAGGTTGAGTTTGTTTTAAGTTCTTATTGTATACAAAACACAAATACGGCGTTGGTATGAGGTTGGGACGGGCGTGCTTTGGCTTGTTTGTTCTACTCCTTGTTGGGGCCGAATGATCGGGGGATGGAGTAGGAGGAGTATGCAAAAGGGAAATTTTTAAACCTTGTTGCGTGAATATTCCATTTTCGATTTAAGGCAGTACATCAAGTTTTGGATACGAAACTTGAGTGGAGAAAATGGGTAGCTAGGCTTCTCGTTGCTGAAATTGATGTAGCCATCATGCTACAGTGGTACGTGTACGAATTTGCGCTATCGAAATGTACCTCGATTGAAGTGCCCCAACATCCTTATCTCCTGAACGCTTTTGCCCTTAATAGATCGGAGAAGTTCTATGCCCTCTTTGCGGCGTCGACTCTCTGTACTCTGATTGTAGGCACAAACCGTTAGAGGATAGGAATGTAGTACATAAACAACCACAGCTTCGTCTTGATCTCTTCGCTCGAACCGACGTTTGGCCTCCGAGCCGAGTTTTTAGCTGTGGAATAGCGGCTCCGCTTGTCGGTTTCGCTCGACCCTAACCCTATACGAACACCTGAAAAATGATAAACTCTTCAGTCTTGAAGACCTCTAGGCGTTGCTTGTCAGCGTTGCTTGGAATCGCGACGGTCAGTATCGGCGTCCAAGCGGACGCTTCGTTTCGAAGCCGGATGACTCCGAAAGAAACGAAACCAACTGCCACGATTGACCTGAACACTCAAAAGTATCTGAGCGACGAGTCAGAGTTGGCTCGCGAGAAGTTCTTTAACATACACGGCAGCTACTCGACGTCCGATCTCACCGCGGCGGACCATGAGTTTTTAAGCGACGAGCTAAACGTCGGTTTTGGCCGTTCGTTTTGGAGTCCCTTTTCCGCTTACAACGGAATCGCTCCCTATCCCACAGAGGAAGAGGCGGCGACTGCAGGAGCTGCAGCTGTGGCCGCGCACATGGACTCGAAAGGCTATCAGTACAGAGACCATCGAATGGTGGTAACAGATCATCCTCGAAACGTGTACGAAGAGGGAGAGGATCCGGCTGTCGCAGCTCAATGGGCCGTCGACTATTTCAGACACTACTACGGCGACGATTACCGTCCCATCTTTTACGAACCAATGAACGAGCCGTTCGTTCATGCCCACGAATGGGTTGAAGGCCCTTGGGATGGGGAAGCGAACCAGGTGGTCAAGGAAGGTATGACTGCGTGGTTCCGCGAAATCGGTAAGGCGTTTCATGAGGCAGAGATGCCGGTCAATGTGATTGGCTACTCCTCCGCTTGGCCGTCGATGGAGCTTTGGGATTTCGGCCATTGGGAGAGCAACATGAAGATGTTCATGGACGACGCCGGTCCGTATATGGATGCGATTTCCGTGCACCTTTACGATGGGGTTAACGTAACTGGGCAAGACAACTTCCGCTCAGGCAGTAACGCCATGGCAATTCTCGACTTGGTGGAGACCTACTCAAATTTCAAGTGGGACTACACTAAGCCGCATGCTCTGACTGAATACGGTGGAATCTCCGCAGGTTGGCCCGCCGAGTACAGTCCAGAGAAGAGTGCTTCGGACATGAACTCCTTGAACCATCTTCTCTTTGGCTTCCTCGAACGTCAGGACCGTATCCTTACTTCCATACCCTTCGTAACTGACAAGTCAGCTTGGTACTACCGCAACAACGACTTCAATCCGTACAACCCAGCGCTCTGGCGACCGGATCCGGATTCCATTGTTGGAACCAAGGTCAATAACTTCCTCTTAACCGAGAAAGCGAAATTCTTCCAGCTCTGGTCTAAGGTCCGTGGTAACCGAGCCCAGGTCAGCTCTAACGATCCTGACCTTAAGGCACATGTATTCGTGTATGGACCTTATGCATACGTTTGCTTGAACAATCTTGAGACTGCGGAGAAGACTGTTGATCTCAACTTCGTATCTGGACTCGACGCTGTTATCGGTGTGGAAGCGAAACGTCTCAGTATCCCTCAGTTCGAAGGCGCGACTTTAAGCGAGGAAAGTTACGATGTACCACCAACCAGTATTACCCTTGCTGCTCAAGAAACAGTGATCTTGACCTATGACTTTGGCACTCCGATCGAATTCGGGAAGCAGGTTCACAAGCGCAACTACTATTCGGACAATCATGTTGCTCCAATCGTAGCTAAGGAAAAGATGCGCTATGAGTTCACAGATGTTGAGCTTACCCAGCGTCTTTCGCTCGCTGATGTTATCGCTGCATTTCGTAATAGCCGTGGCGCCGCCACATGGTTTGGCCGTTTCATTACTCCTGCGTTGGAGGTAATGAAGAGCCTTCGAGAAAACGCGGAAAAGCACAAAGGCCTTGTGGCTTCCCTGCGTGTAAGTATCGCCCGCGATCACGACCTCTCGAAAATGCCAATCGTTCGCATGAACGGTCACAAGCTCAAGGTTCCAAGTGACTGGGCGGGGTATGACCAAGCAAACCGTGACCAGTTCTTTGGTACAATCGAAGTTCCTGTCCCTGTCGGATACATAAAGGGACACAATCGTGTATCGGTACGCTTCCCAGACGACGGTGGGCGCGTTAGTTCTGTCGTGCTTGCAGTTGATGAAGCCAGGGACTATTCACCTGTGGCTGTAACAGGAATATCACTACCTGAAACCTTCGAGCTTAATAAGGACAAGCCAAAGAAGATTTATGCAACTGTGGCTCCGCACGACGCTACTGACAAGTATGTCACCTGGGAGTCCAGCGACGAAACCGTTGCCGTCGTTTCTGAGGATGGAACGATTGTCCCGCTGATGCCGGGTGAAGTGACAATTACTGCGACTACCAACGATGGTGGTTTCATCGCCAGTTCTGTGGTTACTGTTCAGGACCGTCTCTCTATTCCGGATCAGGTGACGATTCTTACCGACCTCAGTGATGTGATCGCTAGCGACAGTTACTTCATCGACGTCCAGTACTCTGCGAGCACCGATCGTGACGTAGCAGTCGAAATGCGTGTCGACGGTATTTGGAAGGGGATCAAGCAAGTTCCTGTTCCTGCAGGAACGGGTACCGTAACGGTGCATCTCACATTCCCAGAGCCGCTTCCACCAGGGGTTGGAACCTGGATTTCATCGATTCGTCCAACGGGAGGTGACTGGCGTACTTCGCTCGATGGTCATTCCTTCTACAATACCATCATCCGCGAAGACCCTACGCTGGTAGATGTCTTCGACATTGTAAGCAACCTGGATGCTCTTCCTTCGTCTGAGAGGTTGGCAGTGGATCTTGAATACAAGGTCGCTGAGCCGCGCAATGTGCGTATCGATCTCTGGTCTCCTTGGACGCCTGAAACGCCAGCTGGTTGGCTGGCGTGGGGCTCGGCCCGTCTTGAGCCAGGAGATGGGGTTGCCACTATTACAATGAGCAATACGACCCCACCGTCTGCCGGTTCACCTTACCAATTCAGAACGGTTATCAAGGCGGACGACGGTACGGAGATTTTGAATAAGACCTTCTACGCGACCATCACCGAGCCGCTGCCTGAGTTGCCTGCGGTTGATGAAATCAAGCTCAACACTGACATGAGCAACATTCCATCCACATCGAATATTGAACTCGAGTTCGTCTACAACTTCGAGGAAACGCGCAAAATCGTGGTGCACCTCTGGTCGCCATGGACTCCTGAGACTCCAGCAGGTTGGCTCGCTCACGGATCTGCTACTGTTGCTCCAGGTCAAGGACTACAAACGGTTCGCATTGGTAACGCGGATGCTCCACCTCCAGGTGCAGCCTATCAGTTCCGCGTGTCATTCCAAGACGCAGGGGGAACGGTAGTCGTGCCGCAGACAATCGTCTACGGAACCTTGGTGGAACCTGCTCCTTAAGAGTCGGATTTCAAACACCCTTGTTGATCAAAGCCCCGTGCGAAAGCTCGGGGCTTTTTTGCAGGAGCTCTACCTCTTAAAACCTACTATTCGTGGCGGAGGGCGTCGATAGGATCGAGCTGGGCGGCTTTATAGGCTGGGAAGAGTCCGAATATCAGTCCGATGGATACGGAGACTCCTAATGCGGCTGCGACCACCCACGACTCGATGATCATAGTCATGCCTTGACTGTTTTGCATGAAGTTGGCGACTCCCCAGGAAAGTAGGACACCGATCATGCCGCCGCTGAGGCTCAGCGCTACTGCTTCGATGAGAAATTGGATCATGATGTCAGAACCCCGAGCCCCGACCGAAACGCGAACCCCGATTTCACGCGTTCGTTCCGTAACGGAAACGAGCATGATATTCATCACACCAACCCCGCCCACTACGAGGGACACGAAGGCGATCCACATCAGAAGCTGGGTGAGAGCCTGAGTGGTGGAGGTGAACATTTCTGTAAGTTCCGTTTGGGTACGGATGTTGAAATCGTTGTCTTGTCCATCGACCAGCTTATGTTTGCGACGTAGGATTTCTGTGACTTGCTCTTCGGCTGCTTCAGCTGTATCGGTTGATATCGCACTTGCGTAGATGTCGTTAACCCATTTGCGCCCGCCAGAGAGTCGGAACATTGCTGTCGTTATAGGAATGAGGATCACGTCGTCTTGGTCTCGTCCGAAGTTGCTCTGACCTTTTTTGTCGAGTACTCCGATGATCTTAAAAGGAACGTTTCGGATTCGTATGCTTAGCCCAATAGGGCTTTGGTCGGGAAAGAGGTTTTCCGCAACGGTGCCGCCAAGTACCGCTACCTTGGATCGAGCCCTAAGTTCTGAGTCGCTAAACATGTTTCCTTCAAACAAATCCCAACTACGATTGAAGAGATAGTCATAGTGAACTCCAATGGTTTGGGTAAACCAGTTCTGCCCTGCTCCGATCACTTGACCGCTTACGGAAACAGTAGGGGAGACGGCTTCGACGAGATCAGCCTCGGCCCGAATGGCATCGGCGTCTTCCATTGTGAGTGAACGCATGGAACCAGCTCCTCGGCTAATGCCCCCACGCTGGTTCGTGCCGTTGCGGATCATGAGCAAGTTTGTACCCATGGCGGAGATACGCTCTTCGATGTTCTTTTGCGCTCCGGTACCCATGGCCATCATGACGATGACCGCGGCAACACCGATTATGATGCCGAACATGGTCAGGGCGCTGCGGGTCTTGTTCTTCAGCAGGCTCTGGCGGGCGACGTCGAGAAGTTTAAGAAGTTTCATCTGGGGGATCTTTGCCCACGAAGGGTACTAAGGTTCACGAAGAGATTTTCCAAAGAGGATGAAGACGTGAGATAAGTGAGTCAGAGGCTCGTGACGGAGGTGAAGTTTGCCAGGTCCTCACGAGCGTCGCGTCGGTTTTCGATCTGTTTGTCGGCTACGACGAGTCCGTCGCGCATTTCGATACAGCGCTTGGTGTAGTGAGAAATCTCCGGCTCATGGGTGACGATGAGAATGGTGACGCCTTCCGCGTTGAGTTCCTGGAAGAGGCCCATGATATCGAGCGAGGTTTTTGTATCCAAATTTCCAGTTGGTTCGTCGGCTAGAATAAGAGCTGGCTGATTGACGAGCGCGCGGGCGATGGCAACACGCTGTTGTTGTCCACCTGAAAGTTGAGAAGGGTGGTGGTCCATGCGATCCTTGAGGCCAACCCGTTCAAGGCATTCAGCTGCACGCTTCGCACTGTTCTTGAAACGTCGCGTGCGTTGGTAAACAAGGGGGAGTTCGACGTTGGCTAATGCCGAGGTGCGGGCGAGTAGGTTGAAGCCTTGGAAGACGAAGCCGATTTTTTGGTTACGGATATCGGCTCTCTGATTTCGGTCGAGTCCGCTGACTTCGGTGCCGTCTAGCTGGTAACTGCCTTCGGTGGGGCGATCGAGGCAGCCGATGATGTTCATCAGTGTAGACTTCCCCGATCCGGACGCTCCCATGATGGCGACGAATTCGCCTTGCTCAATAGTGATGTCGACTTTCCGCAGAGCGTGCACTGGTTCCGCGAGTTGGTAAGTCTTGCGGAGGCCTGCTGTTTGAATGACTGAGGGCATAAATTCGCTTGATGTAGTTTTTGTAGGTCGCCGCGTTGAGGCGACAGGGGGCAGGTCGGCAATCCGCTCTGCAGTTTAGAATCCTAGGCGACGCAGACCTCCTCCGCCGGGACCTCCACGCTGGCTTTGGGAACTGGATGAGCTGCTGGATGGATTGCTGAGTCGGGAGATGAATTCTAGATCTTCTGGAATCTCCATGTCGCGGACGGGAAGTACTTCGGTGAACGCTCCATCGCTGACTCCTGCTCTCACAGGGAGAACGGCGAGCGATTCGCTATCGTCGAGATACCAGAGCATTGAGACACCTCGACGGCGTCCTCCGCCACCCCCGCCTCCGGGGCCGCCAAAACCACCTCCAGGACCGCCTCCGTCTGGACGCATCCGTGGACCGTCGCCTCCGCCTTGACCGCGGCCGCCACCTTCTCCGCCGCCTGGTCTACGGCCACCGCCTTCGCCTCCACGCTCAGCCATCATACGCTCGCGTCGTTCTTGCATGAACGCTGTCATCTCTTCATTAGGACGCAGGTTGAGGGCAGCGGTGGGGACTGAGAGGACGTCGTCAACTTCCGCGACTACGAAGTCGAGACTGGCGGTCATGCCCGGCATGAGAGAGCCGCGGCGGTTCTGAGCTCCAATAACGACGGTATAGTTAACCACGTTTTGTACGACTCGCGGCAGTAGTCGGATTTCTTCGACGACTCCTTCGAACTGGCGGTCGATGTAGGCAGCAACAGTGAAGCGTACCGTTTGGCCGACTTTGATTTGGCCAATGTCGCTCTCGTCAACTTCGGCGAGGATTTCCATGTCGGAAAGGTCTGCTGCGACAGTGAATAGCTTTGGCGCATTGAAGCTAGCGGCAACGGTTTGACCCGGTTCGATTGTGCGGTCGATGACAATGCCGGAGATAGGGGAGCGAATTTCTGCGTATCCACGATTCCGTTCTGCTCGAGAGAGGTTCGCCTCAGAGCTGAGGACATCCGCTTCAGCGGTTTGCAGAGCGATCTGGTATGGCTGGAAATCGTTGTCGGAGAGGTGTCCCTTTTCGTGTACTGGCTTGAAGCGGTTGTAGTTGTTTTTTGCTTTCAAGAGCTGCGCTTCGGATTTGATCAGATTCGCTTTTGCAATTGCCACTTGGGAATCGAGGACAGCCGGATCGATGACGGCGATCAGGTCACCTTCTTCGATCTCGTCATTGAAGTCAGCTTTTACGTCGAGAAGCTTTCCCGAAACTTGTGTAGAAATTTCAACTACATCTCGGGCTGCGAGTGTCCCCGTGGCGGATACAAGGTTTTGCACGCTGCGTCGTTCGATTTTCGAGAACTGGTATTTGGGAACCGCTTCAGCCTCGGAGGCGTCCGAGTTTGGTTTTAGATAGAAGTAGGATCCGCCAGCTGCGGCGATGAGGATGACGATGGTAAGGAAACGTTTCATTTGGAAATTGGGAGTATGAGGGATGAAGTAGGAAAAAGGGGGAGACGGACGCGGGCTGAAGCACCGCGCTACGGAGTTGTGATTTCCAGGGTTTGTTGCAGAAAGGATTCGATTGTCCCGTCCTGATAGGAGACGGCGAGTCGACTGGTGAAGAGATCGAATCGGGATTCTTCAACGGCGACGGCTGCATCGAGGCGGCTGGATCGTAAGCTGTTTACGTCGAGTAGAGTAGCGGCTCCGGCTTCATAGCGGGAGACTTCGGCTTCGAGCGCTGCTTCGGTGGAAGCGAGCTGATCTACTGATGCGGCGAGCTGGAGCTTTGCGGTTTGGTAGTTTTGGTCAGCCTGAAAAAGGGCGGTCCGTGCGATGAGCTGCAGGTTCTCGAGAGCCAGCTCTTCTTGATCGAGGAAAATTTTGGAGCGGAGCGTATCCAATTTTTTACGACTACGGTCAAAGATCGGTATATTGACGGAAATCCCCGCCGCCGCTCTTGGATTGTCGATCAGGAACTGGTCTGAGAAGCTTGGATTGGCGTTGCTAGAGTAATTGGTGCTGAGTGAAGCGGAAGCGGAGATGGTTGGGCTTTTCCCGGCTTGCGCGATTGTCAGGTCGTGCTTGGCGGAGTCGACTCTAGCGTATTGGGCTGCGAGGTCGTATCGGCTTTCAAGCGTCGTCAGTGAGGTGTTTAGGTTGGTTTCAGGAATAGAGTCGATGCCCTTGAGGCCGGGAGCAGGATCCTCGCAGAGGATGTTCGCTGAAGGCGGGATGCGAAGGGTGCGTTTGAGTGTGTAGAGGCTGTTGGCGTAGTTGTTGCGGGCTTGGGCGAGGCTACGCTCGTTATTGGCGACGAGGGCTTTTTGGCGGAGTCCATCAGTCTCGATTCGGATGCCGTTGTCGATGCGGACCTGGATGCGCTCAAGCTCTTCGCGACGCGTTGCGAGCTCTTCCTCCTGGATCGCGATTTCGCGCGCTCGCAAAACGGTTTGGAAGAAAAGGGCGACCGTGTCGAAAAGCAGCGTCTGGCGATCGCGGTCGAAGTCGCGACTCGCAGCTTCCAGTTCTGAGCGGGCTCGAGCGAGAGCGGCATCACGAGCTCCCCCGTTGTAGAGTGTGAGCGATGAGGATAGGGATGCTGAGGTGGTATCATTCCAGTTGCCTTCGCCTTCGAAGATCCCTCCCTGGTTGTTGCCGCTGAGTCCGATGTTTTCCGATACGCGAGCGTTGAGGTCCGGATCGTAGTTGGCCTCAGCTTGCTCTACGGAGGTCTCGCGGGTTTCAACCGAGAGTGCGGAACGTTGCAGGCTGATATTGTCCTCCAACGCGATAGAGATGGCTTGAGAGAGTGTCAGTACACGCGGGCTGCTACTTTGATCCTGGCCGAGGCAGGACAGTGTAAACGTACCGAGTACGATGAGCGATGGAAGGGCTCGAGAGAGGGAAAATGGGGAACGCATGGTTGTAATTGTGCCGTCGGTACGGCTGCTTTTGCGTCCTTTGATCCCTGCTGGGATTCGCTCATTCCCGTTTTTTGCGAAAAATCTTATCTTTATCGAAATAGGGTGTTGGGCGAGGGTGCGTGTCAGCTCCTGCATTGCGGTGTGGCGCGAGCGCCAACCCTACGTTGCTACGTGGGAAGATTTATTGAGATTTTTGGAATGGGGGTGGCGTTTTGAGGGTCTAAGGGCAGATTGAATGATAAATATGCGACCTCTTTATGCCGAACTGTGACCCTCTTCTGCCAAGCGATGAGGCACTGTTGGATCGTTGCCAGAAGGGCGACGATCGGTCGTTTCGTGCCTTGGTGGATCGGCATCACGGGGCATTGTTCGCGACTGCTATGGGCATGCTGGGCTCGGAAGCGGATGCGGAGTCGGTGGTGCAGGATGGCTTTCTGCGGTTTTATCGGAACCTCGATCGCTTCGAGGGGCGTTCCAGTCTCAAGACCTACCTCACTCGTATCGTCATGAATCAGGCTTTGAAACAGTTGCAGCAACGGCGGCGTTGGTATCATCGCTTTTTGAGTAGCGATGACGAGGAAACGAATTTGCCGGAAGCGAGCGCGGAGCCGGAGGTGCGGCAGATCGAAACGGAGGAGCTGGCGGCTGGTGTGCGCGAGGCGGTACAGACCTTGAAGCCCGAATTTAGGAGTGTTGTGGTGCTGCGGTTCCTCAACGGCTGTTCCACGCAGGAATGTGCCGATATTTTAGGTGTCCCGCCTGGGACAGTGATGTCGCGGTTGTCGCGAGCTCTCGATAAGCTTGCTCCGCTGCTCAAAGAACTGAACTCTCAAAATGTGTGTTGATGAAAGAGAACGAAGAATGGCAATTGTTTGAGCGGCTTACTGATCCGGATCTGCCGGAGGAGGAGAAGCTGCGTTTGGAGCGTGAAATCGCATCCGACCCGGAGGTCCAGGCGCGTTACGAAGCGTTTTGCATTTTGCAGGACTGGCCAACCCTCGAGAACCAGGAGAGCAGCGCGGCTGCCCGGGAGCGTTTGCTGGCGAGAATCGCGGAAGAGCAAGAGGACGCGGTGACGGATCGCGAGCTTGGGCGTTTGTTTCCTATCTTCATCAGTGGCGCTTTGGCTGCAGCCTTGGCTCTCGCGATGGTAAATTTTTGGGAGTTTGGAGACACCTCCGAAGGCACCTTAGATGCCTTGTTTGGCATGCCGGAGGAATCGGAAGAATCTGTAATTGTTAGCCAGCTATGAAACCCAAGTCTCGTTCGGTTTTGATTTTGGCTTCCACCTTGTTGGTGGGGATGTTGCTTGGAGCTCTCGTGCACGCCCAGTTTTTTGAGAAGCGAGTGAAGCGAATGCATCGCATGTCGACTCCAGAAGGATTTGTTGAGAGTTATCTGCGGACGATCCAACCTGTGGATACAGAGCAGGAGGCGGCGATACGAGCTGTGCTTGAGCCGCAGGCGACTAGCGTGATCGATTCCTTCAAGGTTCATCGTGAGGCCTTGCATGCCAAATTGGATGGGATGCGTGCGAAGCTGGATCCGCTACTGACGGATGATCAGAAGGAACGCTTGGATGAGCGACGTAAGCGAGGCCCTGGGCGAAGGGTTGAGAAGGAGTAGGGGCGCTACCTTTTTAGGCGGGCTTCACTTCGCGGGAGCAGGTGTCGCTTTCCTCGAGTTCGCTCAAGTTGCCGAGAGTGACGCTGGCGATCTGGGTGAGGGCAGTGTCGGTGAAGAAGGCTTGGTGTCCTGTTACGATTACGTTGGGAAACGTGAGGAGGCGTGCGAAGGTGTCGTCTTGTAAAACCTTGGCGGATTGATCCTCGAAGAAGAGGGAATCTTCTTCCTCGTAAACATCAATGGCGAGGTTGCCGATTTGCCCAGACTTGAGGGCGCGAATAACGGCAGTTGTATCGATGAGTCCACCTCGACTTGTATTCACTATCGTGACACCGCGTTTCATTTTGGAAATGGCGTTCTCGTCAATGAGGTGGTGGGTCGCCTCGAGCAGCGGGCAATGGAGGCTAATGATATCGGATTCTGAGAAGAGTGTATCCAGATCGACGTATTCAGCTCCACGGCTGAGCAGTTCCTCGTTTTGCGAAACGTCGTAGCAGAGGATCTTGCAACCGAAGGCTTGGAAAAGTTGAGCGACGATCTGGCCGATCTTTCCGGTACCGATGATGCCGACTGTGAGTCCGTTGAGGTCAAAGCCTACGAGCCCATCGAGAGCGAAGTTACCCTCTCGTACTCGGTTATAGGAGCGGTGGATACGGCGGTTTAGGGTGAGCAGGAGTGCGATGGTGTGTTCGGCGACAGCGTGCGGCGAGTAGGCGGGAACGCGGACGACCTTGATGCCCAGTTCTTGGGCGGCGGCGAGGTCTACGTTGTTGAAGCCGGCGCAGCGGAGGGCGATGTAGCGGACTCCGAAGTTTGCTAGGCGTTGGAGTGTTTCGCGACCGCAGTTATCGTTGACGAAGATGCAGATGGCTTCGGCCCCTTCCGCGAGGGCTGCGGATTTGGGCGAGAGCTTGGTCTCGTGAAAGTCGAGTTCGTGGCGGCCTTGGTTGGCCGCGTTGAAGAATTGCTCGTCGTAGGACTTGGAGCTGAAGAAGACGACTTTCATTGGGGGAGGTGGCCGCTAGGGACAGTGGCCGCTACCTTGATCTTGCAATGCGGCGGCCTCGGCGATGCCGCCCTACCTTTTTAATCGTTTAGCGACTTAAGCTGTTCGCTCAGGTAGATTTTGCGTTTCCAACGAGCGTTTTTGGAAGACATGTCGATCTGGTAGAGGCTGTCCTCGGCGCTGTCGGGTCTCTCGATCTCAAGGATGCGGCAGAGATTCTTGGCCAGCCAGTTCTCGATTTTCAAGACGACCAGCTTTTTGCGGAGGCGTCCTTGAACGTCGCGGTTGAGAATGGTTGGGATCGTGTTGAGGGTGAGGATTTCGTCGATGGCGGTGTTGGCCATTTTGACGCGTCCTTCCTCGCTGGCGTAGAAGTGAGAGACCGCGAACACGGTGCGACCCGGATTGATCTGCTTTAGGAATTGGCAGGACTTAACGACGGTGGAACCGGTGCGGACCATGTCGTCGAAGAGGATGATGTCGTGCCCTTGGATATCCTCGAAAGTTGTTTCGGACTCGGCGTGGAGTTTGATCTCCACTTGGCGTTCGCCGGTGCGCTCCTTGTCGAGAAGGACGAACTTGGCTTTGGTCAGACCGAGGCGTTCGAACATTTTAAGGACGAACTCGCGGGCTCCTTTGTCGGGGGCGCAGAGTGCGAGCCCTTCACCTTGGTCGCCGTAATTGACGATGTCGGAGTTGAGGAAGTAATCGACGTAGATCTCGTAGGGGATGAGATCGTAGTAGCGTCCACCGAAGACCTCAGTGAACATCTTCTTAACGGACTTGGAGTGGTTGTGCACGGTGAGAACCGCGTCCACTCCTGACATCTTGAGCAGTTCGGCGTAAAGTTTGGCAGTGAAGGGTTGGCCGTCGAACTTCTTGAGGTCCTTCTTGTTGCGATCGAGGTCGGGGTCTCCCAGTTCAGGGCGAGGGCCGCGGTCTTGGGCACTGTAAAAAAGGTCTGGCTCGACGAGAATGACTTCGTTGGCTCCGTTTTCCTTGGCGGCACGGGCGATCATGAAGGTGCGCATGGCCAAGCTTTGGCGGCTCATTCCCAGGCTGCTGGCACTGACGATGATGACTGACTTGCCCTTCATCTTGTTGCCGATTTCGTGGAAATCCCCTTCGTCAGAAATGAAGCGCGGGCAGAACTCGGTGTTCGCGAACCGCTTCATGCTGATCTTATCGGCGACGTCTTCGAGCTGGCCCATTCCATAGGCGACGTCGATTGCGAATGGGTCGTCCGAAGAGTTTCCGACGACGATATACTTAGGATCCAGAAATTTCACTGCTGACTTTCGAAACAAATGCTGCGGAGGAGAAGAGGACGCGTTTGGCGCGAGACTGCTACGTTCAAGTGTCAGTCGCTCAAGATCGCGAGTCTTTTTCTCAAGTTAGCGCAAAGCTTCGGAAACCAGATTGCGGTGATTACGGGTCTTAGCCCAAGGAATAGTGGGAGTGGACTATTTCCGGAGTTTGTCTTCGAGTCGTTTTTGCCGGTCGAAGAACGAGATGTTTTCGTGCTGAGTCTCTATTCGAGGGACTGGGTTCAGCGGAAGGTGAGCGGCGAGGCGGGCTTTATGGCCGGCGTAGGCAGGATTATCAGCGAGGTTGGTCCACTCGTGTCGGTCGACGGAGTGGTCGTAGAGCTCTTCGCTCCCGTCTGAATAGCGGGTGTAGCGGAATCGCTCGTCCCGCAGCGAGTGGGCGGTTTGGGAGAGGCTCGTCAGGGTCGGGCGAGGCGCGTGGGTGTCAGGATTCGCGAGGAAAGGAGTGAGGGATTGGCCGTCGTTGAGTGTGTTGGCAGGAAGACAGGCGAGTTCAACAAGGGTGGGGTAGATGTCGATGAGGTTGACGGACGCGATCGCGTTTTGACCCGAAGGGACGCCGGGACCGGCGAAGAGCAGGGGACTGCGGGTGGCACGTTCCCAGAGGGTGAATTTTCGCCAATGACGTTTTTCGCCGAGCTGCCAGCCGTGGTCTGACCAGAGGACGATCACTGTATTGGATTTGTGGGGACCTGATTCGAGTGCGTCGAGAACGTGCCCAAGACACTCGTCGGCGAAGCGGATGGAGGCGAGATAGGCGCGAACGGCTTCGCGTTGCTTGTCGGCTTGGACGACGATGGTGTCGTCGTCCTTGACTCGTGCTTTGTTTATGGCGGTTACGGGAACGTCGGCGAGATCCTTGAACTTGATTGGCGGGAGGTCGACGGAATCGAGGTCGATACTGTCGATGTATCCTTTGGGCAGATACCAAGGAAGGTGGGGGCGGTAGATGCCGCAGGCGAGGAATAGGGGCTGGTCGGTGGGCTGACTGAGTTTTTGGGCGACCCAATCAACGACTTTCCAGTCAGCCATTTCCTCCTTGGTGACATCGAGTTCCCCCCAGTCGAAGTGTTCGAGACCTTTAATGCCGTGAAGGGGCATCGCGTTTTTTGGCGGCATGGCTTCGATGGGGCGTTGTACGTCGAGGGCGGGATAGAAGGTGTCCCAGGAGCGTGGATCAGGAAAGAGTGTGTGGTAGATCTTGCCGGCACCTTGTATCGAGTAGCCGTGATCCCGAAAGTACTCAGGGATGGTTTTGATGTCGGCGAGGACGGGGGATTCGCGCCAGATGTCGGTGTTGGCATAGACGCCGGAGTTTGTGGGATGGACTCCTGTCATCAGGGAAGTCCGAGAGGGATTGCACGAAGGAGCCGCGCAATGTGCGTTCGAGAAGGTCGTGCCCATAGCCGCGAGGCGGCGAAGGTTGGGGGTCAAGGTATCCGGGTGTCCGTTGAGCGGTTCGATCCAGTCGTTGAGGTCGTCGATCGCAATGAACAGGATGTTCGGTTTGCCTGTGTGATCTTGGCCTGAGCAGAGGGCGGCGGCGAAAGCGGTAACGATGAAGAGGAGTGAACGCATAATATCAAGGGGTGGGAGATCCCTAGACTTTGGAAAATGATTGGCAAAGGGCTAGCGTAGACTCGCTTCGTTTCGGCAGGCAGCGGCGTTAATCGTAACTGGAGAGTGCTGCGTCTCTGCGAGGGATGGCTTCAGCGAGACTCAGCTTGAGGGAGGATGCTTGGAGTCGCTGGGATTGTAAGCGTGAAGCAGGAGCCTCGGTCGAGTTCGCTTTTGACTGTGATGGTTGCGTTAATCTGGTCGGCGAGTTGCTTGCAGATGGAAAGGCCGAGTCCGACGCCTTCCCATTTGCGAGTGGAAGAATCGTCGATCTGAAAGAACGGGTCGAAAATTTTGTCGGTTGCGGCGGACTCGATGCCGATGCCTGTGTCGCTTACCGTGATTACGAGGCTACTGCTCTGCCGTTTGTCGACAGAGACGTGTACGGATACCTTTCCCTCGTCCGTGTATTTGACCGCATTGTTGACGAGATTGGAGAGAATTTGACTGATCGTATGGGGAGCCCCGAACCAGGTGGTGGTAGTTGGGGGAGCGAAGTCGAGCTCGAGCTCAAGTCCCTTTTCCTCTGCCTGGATCCTAGCAGGTTGGATGACCTCGTCGATTAGGTCTTGGAGTTGGAAGGTTTCAGGTTCCGCTTTGCTGAGATTGGTATCGTTGGAGGAGAACTGGAGAACTTCGTCGACGAACTTCAGAAGGCGCTGGCCTGAGTTCTTGATGAGTTTGACGAACTGGAGGCTCTCCTCCTGGAGTTTTTGGGTTTCGAGGATCTCGCAGGGGCCGATGACTCCGTTTAGCGGTGTTCTCATCTCGTGGCTCATGACCGCTAAAAAAGAGGACTTAGCATGGTCTGCAGCTTTTGCCTTTTGGTAGAGCTCCTTGAGCTCGTCGTTTGCGGAATTGAGTTGAGCATTGGCGGCCTCGACTTCCTCGGTCCGTTCCGCGACGAGGCGGTAGAGGATTTTGTTTCGCCGCTCTGCGAGTCGTCGCAGGATAGCTGCGGTCGAGACGTAAAGGGATATTCCCAGAATGATGTACAACGCGTAAGCGAACGGAGATCGATAGAAGGGTGGCAAAATCCTGAACTTTCGGCTGTCGATCGAACTGTAGGTCAATTCGTCAAAGCTTGAACGCGTCTCAAAAGTGTAGAGCCCTTCTGTGAGGTTGGAGAGCAGCACTTCGTCGGTGTTGTTTGGCATGTTTTTCCAGTCAGAGTGAACACCCTTGATTCTGTATTGGCGGATTGGATATCGCTTGGTGGATATAGCGTTGGCTGTTATTTGAAAGCTTAACGAGTTGTCGGTGAATGGAATTTCGATGGTTGGATTAGATGGATCTCTCGATGAATCGTGAAGTGTTGATCCTGTATTTGTTGACGTGATACGGGAAATGAATGTACGAGGCGGAGAATATTCTTCTGCTGGAAATGTGCCGGAGAAGAGGAACACGTTGTTGGATCCTGCCAGCCAGGTCCCACTTTTCCCGAAGTCAGCTCCTTCTATGATGAACTTGCTGCCGAAACTTCTAGATGCGTCTAAAATCTCTGTAAATCCGCCGTCTGAGTCTCTGTCGAAAACTCTTTGCTCGCCGGTAGAGGACAGCATCCAAATGTTGTCATTGTTGTCGCTAAAGGGGCGGGTGTAGTTTTTCGATATTTCCCCGAGTTCAGCCACGATCCCCTCGCTTTCGCGTAGCGTACCGGTCTCTTCGTCCCAGATGGCGATCGCATTGTTTTTCAAGCGTGCGAAGTAGATTTGATCATAGACCGTGAAGATGTTGATCCAGCTATCTTTGAGTCCGTCCTCTGGGGTGAATGTCTTTATCCTGACCTCATTGTCTTCTCGGTAGACGCGAGAGATTGTTCCCGGTCCGTGTTCGACCCAGATATCGCCTTGTTTTGTTGAATGAGTGAAATAGCTACGAGGAGGGGCATCTGCGATAACCGAATCGTACTCCCACTTCCCGCCGTTACGTTTAAAGAGGATGAAGGACGTATTAGTCGCGGCGATGAATAAGTCGTCGACCTCGTCGAATCCCAATAGGATGTCAACGCCTTCGGTATCAGAAATTTGCTCGTATTCGCGATTTGATTTGAGAGAGAATATTCCGGCTTTGCCCGCGCAAATGACCTCATCGGTTAAGGGCAGAGCAGTATCTATGTTTTCTGGGATGATCCTTCCGAAGGGCTTGAAGTCCCTTAAACCGCCTCCTTTGAAGAATACCGCTCGATCAAGTTTACCCTCGGATTCGACAAACACGTTTCCTTTCCACTTGAAGAGTTTTGGGAAGGTTAGGGCGGAGGGAATGAGGGGTGATACGTTGGCGATGGGATCGAATAAATGGATACGGACGACGCTGTTGCCGATGCTCGCCCAGAGCGTCTCCGGACTGATCGCGAGAAGGTTTCTCGCGTCGCCGAATCGGTGGTCTAGGCGAGTGTTCAGTCCTTGAACGATATGTCCTCTGTCATTGAGGATGAAGATACCCTCGGATTTGACCGAAGCGGCCATATGGTCGGCAGATAGCGCTTCGAGCTCCAGGACGCTTGTATTGTCTAGAGTCTCGATTTCGCTCTTCCAAATAACGTAGCTGTCGTTTTTTAACTGGGCTATAGCTTGGTCGTCAGGGGCGAGCATGATACCTTTTCTGCCCCAGTTCTCTGCCGCTCGGATCGAGCTACGATCCGCGTTGCCGTTTTCCTCTGCGATTTCGTACCAGTCGTTTTTCTTTTGGTCAAATTTGAGGATAGTGTCGTTGAAAACTGAATACAAAGAATTGTTGTCCGACTCCATGAAGTCGACATTGGTGTCACTGAACTTGCGAATGGTCGATTTGTTGGTCCTTAGGTTGTAGGTGGCTTGTATATTGAATGAGTAGAAGTGGACTTCGTCCTCGACGCTGAGGGATTTGAGGAGGTTTCCGGTGTCGTTGAACAACGGATCTTGAGGGTCGAGTAGAGGAATGAGCTGGATTCGGTTGTTGTGGATGAACTCGATCTCGTGAATACCACGGTCGGAGCTTGCGAAGAGTCGGCCTTGATTGAAGGCGAGGGCGAACAGCAATGGGCTCTCCTTTCCGTCTTCGGTGTCCACTCGATAGGTTTTCCAGGCGGCTCCGTCGAAGGTGATGAGTTTGTCGTGGCTGGTGAGAGCAAGTCTGCCGAGCCCATCGACAGTCATGGCATTGATCCCTTGATCGGTTCCGATCATCTCCGGTTGGAAGACAGTGTAGCTAGGGATTCCCAGATTCGCTCTAACAGTAACGGCCGATAAACAGCAAAGGAGGGCGAAGCCGAGAAGGGACATTCCTTTTGCGAGGATAGCGAATGAAGAGCCGGCTTGAAGCTGGATCAAACGGGTCTCCGTTTTCTGCCGGTTTGTATCTGGGGGATTAATGCTTCGCATGGCTCGGCGAGAGGCCGCAAAACTATCCTAGAAACGGCTCTTTGTCTAATACTAGAAGACTTCCGCTTCGGATGGGGCGCGTGAAGGGAATCGCGTCACTGGTCGCGAAGGGGAATCCAGTGGAGGATCTTTCCTGAGTGATAGAGGGTTTTACGCTATCGATTTCGTCCAATCCTCCATTCCAAAGCACTACTTGGGGTTCAGGTGGCTCAAAGCGTTATTTTTCGGTAAACTGAGCTCCATTGAACACGATGGGGAGGTCATTAGGAATGTCTGTTGCCGCAAGAAAATCTATTTCAACTTACTTTGAGGAACTAGGAGCCAAGGAAGTTTCTCGTTTGCTTAACTGGGAGTACGAACGCTTGTGTTCGGTGTCTCCCGAAGAGATGGCTGGATCTTTCCAAGGCTTTCTAGAAGCGTGCTTTGGAAAAGAATGCGCCTCGGTTGAGAAGGGGGAGTGGGAGCTTTTCCGCAAGTGGCATGCTTCGACAAGCGAAGACGAAAACCTGACTGCGATCTTCCGTAGTTTTGAGCGTCAGGTTGAGGAAAGTGTAGAGTTTTTCTTTATGGATCTCGCCTCGGCCTCAGAAACTTGTTCGGGCGACTTTTTCAATGACGACACGCACGACAGTTTTTACTTGGCGGCCCGTGAGGTGAACTCTCTTGGTTTACGGATCCAGCTGGAATTTCTGCGGGACAATGCACCTTCGATTTACAGCAAGTTCCTGGATATGGCGGGCTTGAAATTCATTTTGCCCAAAAACTGTTCGAACCGTGTTTCGATCGAGGTCGCTTCGAGTTGAGGAGAAAGCAATCGATCAGCACGCTTGCTATTTGTGTGGCTTAAAGTGCTCCGCGATTGGCTCGGTGCGCACGATGGCGTCTTCTACGCCAACTCGTTTTTGGTAGGCGGATGGCGTCTCTCCGAAATGCTTTTTGAAGAGGCGGTTGAAATTTGAGAGGTTGCTGAAACCGGCTTCGAACGCGACTTCGGTAATCGCTTTGTCACTGTCCAGCAACTTGCGCGTAGCATGGCTAAGGCGAAGTTCGATCAGGTAATTCTGGAAGGTTTTCCGCATCTCTCGTCGGAAGAAGCGGCTGAAGGATTGCGGGTGTAGGCAAGCGAGCTCGGCGACTTCATTCATCTCGATGGGGCTCGAGTAGTTGTCCTCGATATAGTCGAGAACGCGTTTAAGTCGTTCGGTTTTGGTCGCATTGAGGCTCGATTGGTAGCCGATACTGGCGAGAGGTTCAGCGTTCTTCGCGTTCGCAAGCGTATCCAGAAGTTCTACAAAAAGAAGCAGCCGCTTGGGGCCCTCCGTTTCGAGGATGGCTTCCATCTGCGACTGAATGGTGACCCCTCGTTTGGCTGAGAAGAGCAGTCCACGATCCGCCCGCTTGAGAAGCTCGCTTATGTTCCTGCATTCGGGGAGCTCGAAGAGCGGAAGCTTCTCCGGCGAGAACTGAATGTAGAGAGTGTGGCTGTGCTCGTTGCTTATTCTCCAACCTTGGTAGAGGTGGGGAAGGTTTGGCCCGAGCAAAACGAGATCGCCCGGTTCGAAGTTCCTCATGTGATCGCCGATCACGCGATGCCCGCGGCCGGAAACGACGAGTGTGATTTCGTACTCCGGGTGCCAGTGGTAAGGGCAATTCAGATGGTCTGCAGTGTTTGAAGCACAGATAAATGAGTGGTTCGAGCGGTAGCGGACGTCTTCGAAAAACACCTTCATTTGGCACTACGTAAGCCTGAATGGCGAATGGGTCGAGTTGAAAGGGTCATCAAAGTATCAGATAAAGCTCGCTGAGCGGTAGCGGGAATTGATGTGAGGTGCTAGGTTGTAGGGCAGAGTCCGAGCGATCGGGTCAATCCAACCGTGCCAACCAAAACCAATCCGATGAAGCCCCTTAGCATCTTAATTTTGATTGCTCTTATGCAGACGTTGTTTGGAAACGAAGAGACGAATTCACAGGGAGAGAGTTTCCTGTCCCAGGTCGATCAGGTGCAGACAAGTGTCGTGGATGACGGAGACATGCTCGGCTTCTTTGATCGGAAAAGAGAGCCGCTTCCGCATGCGATGCGGAATTTGCCAGCGGGGAGCAGCAAGCCGAAGGGCTGGTTGCGTGAGTTGATGGCTCAGGACCTACAAGATGGAATTGTAGGGGCGCTCGGAGAGTTGTATCCGGGGATCAAAGCGGACGACCTTTATCGGACGGCACGCAGAGGAGGGATGGAGGACATCCCCGAAATGGGAGATCTCGTCCTGACCGGTGAGCCGTGGGAAAAGTCGATCATGTGGTGGAATGCCGAGACCATTGG
The DNA here is from genome assembly GCF_016595505.1 of Pelagicoccus mobilis. Classification (GTDB taxonomy): domain Bacteria; phylum Verrucomicrobiota; class Verrucomicrobiia; order Opitutales; family Opitutaceae; genus Pelagicoccus; species Pelagicoccus mobilis. The sequence continues at coordinate 27,921 of NZ_JAENIL010000034.1, forward strand.
GAATTGGTGGGATGGATACATACGCCACGCTTTCATGGTCGAAGATGAGGCTGCAATGGCACGCAGCAGAGCGATCGTGAACAATCTTTTGGCTTCTCAAGGTGAGGATGGATACATCGGCATCTACAAGGAGAACCTCCGCTACCAGCACACCGGTTCGAATGGTGAGCTCTGGGCTCAGACCACAGCGTTTCGTACGCTTCTTGGGTTTTACGAGATCACTGGTGAGACCCGAGTGCTCGAAGCGGTTGAAAACGCAATGGCTGTCACGATGCGTCACTACAGCGAGGATGCACGTAACCCCTTCGAACTAGAAAATGAGTTTGGTGGCGTGACACACGGTCTCATGCTTACCGATGTGTGCGACACCTTGTTTCGGATTACTGGCAAGGAACAGTATCGCGAGTATTCGGTTTTTCTCTACAAGTCGTACTCACGGTTTTCGACCAACAGGGCGTTTAACGATCTCCGATATCCGTTTTTGCTGGAGCGCGATGAACCTTTTACCGCCCATGCCGTTCACACCTACGAGCACCTACGAAGTGTTCTTGATGCGTACTATGCGACTGGTTATCCAGAGCTGGAAAAGGCCTTCGATAATGCGATGCACAAACTCGAGTTGTGCATGTTGCCAAGTGGTGCTGGACATGGAAACGAGTGGATTGCCGGGCTAGATGCAGATCCCGACGTCACCTCGACAGAGTTTTGCGCCATGCTTGAACTCAGGAACTTCTTTACCTCTGCCGCCCAGAAAACGGGAGATATGAGTTATGCGGATCGAGCGGAGAAGCTGACCTACAATGCAATGCTGGGAACGCGCAATGAGGAAGGAACCGCGATCACCTACGGCAAGCCGGATAATTGCTGCGTTCTAGACGGGCATCATCACGGAGATCACGAACCGTCTCCGGATTCGCGATACAAATACTCGCCGACGCACTCTGACCCTGCAGTTTGCTGCGTCCCCAACTACACCCGCAACTTTAGTTACTTTCTTGATTCAATGTGGATGAAAAGGGGAGTGGGTCTCGCTGCGGTCATGTATGGGCCATCGACGCTCGCTACAAAAGTAACGGGAGCTGACGTGACGATTGAGCAGGAAACGAACTACCCGTTCTCCGATGAGATTGTCTTTACTCTGAAGCTCTCTGAGGCCCGTGCCTTCCCTCTTTATTTCCGAGTCCCGCAGTGGGCGCAAACGATGGATGTCGATGCCAAGGGCGCAAAACAGGTTCGTGAAGGGGAATTTCTCAAGGTTACCAAAACCTGGAAGAGCGGAGAGCGGATCCGTCTCAGGTTTGGACATGAGGTGGAGCGAATCCCCTTTCAAAATGGCGAATCCTATTTGCAGCGTGGCCCCCTCGTATTCGCCTATTCAATACCCCATCGCGAAGATGTGCAAAAGACCTACAAGCTGGACGGCTTCACCGACTATTATTGCTACCCCGAGGATCGCAGTTGCGAAATCTTGGGAATGGGTGACGGACAGGAGAAGACCTTCCGTTTTGTTCCGTCGAAGCTAGGGGATGATGAAGCAGGCTCAGTGCTGAGTTCCTTGCCCCGGTTGGATGGCCAGCTGACTGATGTGGAAAAAGAGGAGGCCATCGATGTGTCTCTCGTTCCAATGGCGGGCACCGTGTTGAGAAAAGTGACCTTTTGATTAGTATCTAACCCCACTTCTGAATCTATTATGAAACGAATCGTGCTGTTTCCTAGAGTTCTACTTTTGTTGCTCACCTTGGGTACGGTGAACGCTGCTGAACGTCTCCCTCATATCGTCTTGCTTATCGGCGACGATCACGGATTTCCCTACTTCGGGTTTATGGGAGACGAGCATGTGGTGACTCCTGCCATGGACACTCTTGCTGAGGGGGGGCTGCTCTTTACCGAAGCCCATGTGACGACGCCTTATTGTCGTCCGTCTTTGCGCTCCATGATCACCGGTCTTCATCCAGTGACCTATGTCCAGAGAAAGAACCAGATCGTAAAGGAGCGGCGAGAAATGGATCCCGACTGGGGATCTCTGAACAAGACTGAGAAGCAGATGTGGAAAGCGGTGGAGACTGCGAATGCTATGAAGTCTTTCGATACTCTCCCAAAGTTGCTTAGAGAAAAGGGGTACGTTAGCTGGCAAGGTGGAAAGTGGTGGGAAAACGGATACGACAGCGGTCACTTCGATGAAGGTATGACCGACGGTTGGGATATGAAGAAATTCGGAACCGACGACTTTTTCCATGAAATGATGGGATCGGACGGGACGGAGTTGGGACGTACAACCATGGCTCCGCTCTTCGACTTCATCGATCGCCAGCAGGATAAGCCGATGTTCATTTGGTACGGGCCGATGCTGCCTCACACTCCGTATGATGCTCCTGACAAGTTCAAAAAGTTCTACGAACACAAAGATATCTCGGAGTCGGCCAAGCAGTACTACAGCAACATCACTTGGTGGGATGACGGTGTAAGCCAGCTGATGGACTACATGGGAGAGCGAGACCTGCTGGAGAACACTCTTTTCATTTACCTGAGCGACAACGGTTGGGAGCAGGATGCCGACGTCGAGTATTGGTACGAAGGAGTGACTGTGTATAATGATTCCAAATACTCCACTGGAGGGTTTCAGGGGAAAGGCGGGAATTACGACAGCTCCTATCGAACTCCGTTGATTTTTTACTGGAAGGACAAAATCCACGGGACTGTGAATCAGTCGAGTCTGGTTTCGAGTTTGGATCTGGTCCCGACTATTTTGGATATCGTCGGTCTCGAGAATCCTGAAGAATTGCCCGGTCGTTCTCTCAAACCGCTTCTGCGGGGTGACTCCTACGACGAGCGTACGGAGCTTATTGGATACACAGATAACCAACGCTCGGAGACTTCGGTGATGGGCGAGATCGCGGAGAAGTATTATGTGCGGACGCACCGTTGGCACTTTATGTATTCGGCGACTTCGGGAGAGAAAGAACTCTACGATGTTACCGTAGACTATCAAGCGAAGCGGAATCTCGTGGAAGACTATGACCACCTGGTGCCCGGCTTTATGGAGAAGGTCGAAGCCTGGAGGGCGGAGATGGGAATGGACGGACGTGTAGCAATTGCCGAGTAGGAGTCCTAGAGTTATGAAGATTTTTCTAAAAGGCCTGTTGGCTGTTTTGATTGTGGATGCGGCTTCGGCCCAGACTGCGTTTGAAGATCCTCCAGCGTGGGCGAAGGAGGTGGTCTGGTATCAGATCTTTGCCGAGCGCTTTCGGAATGGAGATCCGACAAACGATCCTACCGCTGAAGACATCGAGGTTGGCTATCCCGGCTTTGTGCCGGAAGGCTGGGCGGTGACGCCTTGGGGGCAGGAGTGGTATAAGCCCGACTCCTGGTTCGCCAATGCGAAAGGGCGAGTCGATATGGCTGGGGATCGGATGGATTACTTTGGTCAGATCCAACGCTTGCGTCGCTACGGAGGTGATTTGCAAGGTGTGTTGGACAAGCTCGACTACCTGCAAGATCTCGGCGTCACAGCGATCTACTTCAATCCGCTCAATGACGCTCCTTCTTACCACAAATACGACGCCCGTTATTGGCGGCATATAGATCGAAACTTCGGACCTGACCCCAAAGGCGATGTGGAAATCATGAATCGTGAGCGTGGTGATGATCCGGATACTTGGGAGTTTACGAGCGCGGATCGCATGTTCCTTGAAGTGATCCGGCAGTGCCATGAGCGCGGGATGAAGGTCGTACTCGACTACTCTTGGAACCATACCGGTAATGATTTCTGGGCTTGGAACGACTTGGTGGAGAAGCAGCTCGATTCTGAGTTTGCAGACTGGTACTGGGTCAAAAAATGGGATGATCCGAAAACACCAGCTAACGAGTTCGAGTATGCAGGTTGGTTTGGAGTGAGAGATCTCCCTGAAGTCAGAGAAACTGAATACGTTGATCACTCACATGGATTCGAATTCTATGAGGGCGATCTTTACAGTCCAGCGGTCAAGGAACACATCTTTGAGGTTACACGTCGTTGGCTTGATCCGAATGGTGATGGCGATCCCTCGGACGGCGTTGATGGATTCCGCTTGGATGTTTGTGCGGAGCTGCCTCTTGGATTTTGGCGGGAGTACCGCAAGGTGGTTCGAGATGTGAACGCGGACGCTTTGTTGATCGGCGAAACCTGGTGGGAACTTTACCCGGATACGATGATGGATCCGGAGCCACAATTGCGGGGCGATGTATTCGACTCGGTGATGAACTATCGCTGGTACCGGAGCGTGCGGGATCTGATGAAGAATCACCCGGATGACAATTTTACGGTGTCCGAATTTGTAGCTCTACAGCAGGGCTTCATCGGTAACCTACGCGAAGGGAATGCCTATGCGATGATGAACTTAACGGCGAGCCATGATACGCCGCGATTCATGACTTCGATTTTCAACAAGAAGAATCGGAACAAGGTAGATGTGGGGCCGACAGAGACAAATGATTACAAGATCCACGCTCCGGACGCGGAAGCGTTTGAGACCGCTAAGCTCCTGCTCATGCAGCAGTTCACCTATATCGGTGCCCCGCATATCTACATGGGAGATGAGATGGGTATGTGGTCAGCGGACTATATCCGTCGACCAGTCGTGTGGGAGGATATTGAATACGAAACGGAACGGATTCATCCTTTCGGGCGAGAGCGCACGGTAGACCCGGTTGCAGTTAATGCAGAGTGGCGTGAGCTTTATCGCCAATTGGCCCAATTCAGAAATGAGAATTCCGTTTTGGCTACCGGTGGAATCGAATACGTGCTCGTCGACGACGAGCGGGAATTGCTAGCCTACAAGCGATTCGATGAAACGGATGAGATCTGGGTTGCGTTCAATCTCAGCGAACGAAGTCAGGAAATCGTGCTCTCTGTGAAGGCGGATTCCATGTACTTTGATCCTTTGAATGATCGATCGTATGAAAGCGATTCTCGAGGGAGCTTGCGTTTAGAGCTAACTCCTCGGACCGCTATCGTTCTCGCTCCGAAAGGGTGATGAGTCTGTAGACTCCGCTGCCACCCCCTCAATTGTGGCGGTTGGGACAACGGCCGCTACCTTTGGGAGCCTGTTCAATAGTAGAGCCTATTTGCGGATGAAGTAACGAGTCCTTGGTTTCTATGTGTGGCTTTAGCCACACATAAGGGTTGACATGTCCTGAGAAAGAGAATCTCTCTTTCTCAATAAAGTGTGGTATAAGCCACAGTTAATCGAAAATGACATCGTTAACGAAGAAAGAACTCGAGATCATGAAGGTCCTCTGGGAGGGGTCGGAGTTGAAGCCGGCGGAGATACAGGAACTGGTCCCGGGTGGCGTTGGAAACGCGGCTTTGCGTTCGTTGCTCTTGGTGCTTCTGGAAAAAGGGCATGTGCAACGTGAGAAACGTGGAAAGGCCTTCTATTATCGGGCGACTACATCGCGTGCCGGTGTATTTCATTCGATGATACGCCAAATTGCCAATGTGTTTTCTGGGGGGTCGCCCCGGCGCCTGATGGCTCAGTTGGTGGAAAACGAGGATCTTTCCGCGGAGGATGTCAAAGAGCTCAAGCGTCTGCTAAGCGATAAGGAAGTGGAGAAGTAGGTCGTGAGTTCATTGCTGCGTTTCATCGAATCTGGATCAGTATCCAGCTGGCTCCTTCTCCTAACGTTAACGATGGCTGTTTTACGCGTAGGGTGGCAAATCGTGAGGGCTCAAGGATCCAATTATCGGCTGCTCTATTGCAAAGCCGCTTTGCTTACAGTGACTCTATTTCTGCCGGTATTTGTCATCGGAGTTTTAAAGGCTCCAGCTCCGGTATCATCGGAAAGGTTTGTAGAGCGTTTCTCTTCTCTGGAAACGAGCGAGAAGGTGCCGCCGAGCATTGCTTGGTTTCCACGTTGGTTGGAAGACGAGGAATGGGGAAAAGTGTCTCCGGTGAATCTGTTGGCGCAGGTTGTATTGGGGAGCTGCGTGTTGGGGGCGGTTGTATTCACATTTCAATGGGCCCGCGATCAGATGGCTTTAAACGGGCTATTGAGAGAGGCGCGACCTGCGGATGCACGAGTCAAGCGAATCGTGGTTGAGCTTGGGCAAGGGCTTGCCTTGCGGGATCCGGTGGAATTGTTGGTGATTTCTAGGCAAGTCTCTCCTTTCGCATGTGGGTGGTTTAGAAAGAAGATCGTGATAGATGAGACTGCGGCGCGTTCGTGGGAGGAGAACGAACTGCGAATGGCTCTTGCTCACGAGTTGGCGCATGTTCATTCGAACGATGTAATCTGGCAGCAGTTGGCTGGACTTTTGAGTTCGATTTTGTGGTTCCACCCGCTGGCTTGGGGGGTGCGGAATCAGTACATGAGGCTGACTGAGCGTGTGAGCGACGAGGTGGCGATGTTCGTTTCCGAGGAGGAATCTGCCTATGCTCGTCTGCTAGCCAAAGCGGCTTTGGGATATAGCTGCCATCAAAAGTTGAATACGGTAAGCTCGTTTCGAGGGACTTGCAGTGTTCGCCAACGTATCGCCGCGCTTAGCGTGCCAGCTAAAAACCCGCTGGCCGTGAGCAAGGGGATTCGCCTTGGGCTGTTCTTTAGTTCGGTGGCGCTTGTAGCAGGTCTTGCGTCTAGTCCGGCGTTGCTTGAAGCGACTGGCGAGGGAGGTGAGCGGTTTGTTTTTGAGGAGGTGCTGCGGGATTTGAGCAGCGATCAATGGAGAACGCGTGAGCACGCGGCCTTGAGTTTGGCTAAGCTCGAACATTTCGAATCGGAAGCCTTGGCGCCTTTGATGGCTTGTCTGGCAGATGATGAGTGGGCGATCAGAAAGGCTGCCGCGATGGCGATTGCTAAGATCGGTCCAGAAGGTCGAATAGCTGCTGGGGAATTGACTCGGCTCTTAGGGGACAGCGAGTGGCAGGTTCGCCAGGCTTCCGCCTTTGCTCTCGCCTCAGTTGGGGCGTCGCTTGAAGAAGTGCCAGCCTTGGTTGGCGCTCTTGAGGATGATGAATGGCATGTTCGAAAACCGGCTGCTATCGCCCTCGGCAGGATTGGGGCGGAAGCGGTTTCAGCTTTGCCAAATTTGGTGGCAGCGACAGAGGACCCGGAATGGTTTGTTCGCAAAGCAGCAATTGAAGCGGTTTGCTTGGTGGGCTCCGAGTCTTCGGAAGTTCGTTCTGTTCTTTTAAGTTCTTTATACGACGTGGAGGGACCTGTTCGTTTAGTCGCTGCGAAATATCTTCTGCGGATGGAGGGTGAACCGCTTCATTCGCAGAGCGAGGCGATTGAGCGGATAACCTCGGAGGATCCGGTCGAAATAGCGATCGGTCGTGATGCGATTCTCGAAAACGCATCCAGATAGTAACTACAATTTAAATTGACCTATGAGAAGGAGCTTGTGGATAACTGCGTCCTTAGGGACGCTTGTACTTGGACTTATTTCGTGTCTGCCGGTGGCGAGTGCTGCGGTATCGCAACGGATCGAGGTGAGCGATGTCGCTGACGAGCGCAGGGCCTTGGTTGCGACGGCTGATGAAACGCGGACATTTACCTGGTGGCTGCCGACGGATGCGGATTCGTACGTGCTGCCAATCGCCGCGGGGATAGAGGTAGATTCGGACGATACCGAGATGATGGGCTTGTTGGAGCGGCGCTCGCCTTGGCATTTGAAGGAGCTTCCGGTGCTGGGAGCTCGTTATGGCGATCGCATGCTGGTCGCGATTGCTCCTTGGCCTCACTACGCAGATCTCGTTTTTGAAGGAGGGAACGTTGGAGTGGAGTTTCGTTTTCCGAAGGATCGAAACAACGTTACGCCTTGCGAACTTGTTGTGCAATGGGTGGAGCCGGATCCTATCGCCCCGGCGAGAGCGTTCCGGGCTTGGAGAGACGAGGCTGAGGACATCGGGGGCTTGGGTCGGTTGAGGAGTTTGACGCAGAAGATAGACGAGTTCCAGAAGGTTGACCGCTTGTTGGGTGCTCCTCACTTCTACCTTTGGGGACCAGCGATGTTCAGCAAGCATGACGTGCCGCGTTCCAAGTGGGTGCCGCTGGCAAAAGCGCTCAACGGAGCGTCAGAAAGCAGTTTTCGAGGAAAGCTTAGAGCTCAGTTTAGCGATGAACAGAGGAGCGCGTTGGCTGAGTTGGCCGGGTCCGATTGGCCAGCCAATTATCTGCTGCCGCTTGTTGCAGGAGGCATGGAGGCGGCTTTGAGAAGCCGTGACTTGGCGAATTTGCCCGCTACTGCGACAGATGCGGAAGTTGTATCCAAAAATCGAGATGCAATAGCTAAAGACTTGGAATCATTTGTCAGAAACAAGAATAGGTGGGGGGATGGACTGTCTACTGTTCTGCTTGACGAACTCAAGGGTGCTGGGATCGAGCATGCGGTGCTGACTTTGAGCGACCTTTATGGGGCTGCTGTTCGACCCGACGTAAGTGCTCATGCGGAAGAGCTTGAGTATTTGATTGGTCCCTACGATTCGTACCACTCGGTTCATTCCCCCGATGCGGGGCCCGATGATACTTGGGAAACGGCCCAGTTCGACGAGCATGCCTTTGTAGCCGGTCGGGTGGTAAAGGAAGCCGGGCGTCGGCAAGGTGGATTTAAGGGGAGGGGATATCATTTCTCGCCGGAGGCGGCTTGGCCTTATGTCCAGGATCGTGTTGGGCGCGTGCTTTCGAACAATGGCTATTCCTCGTGGTTCATTGATTGCGATGCGACAGCCGAGTGTTTCGACGATTACAACCCGCTTCATCCGGCGACCCGTGTAGATGATATGAACGTTCGCCGCGATCGGTTGCGGTGGTTGGAGAAGGAGAAGCAATTGGTTGTGGGGAGCGAAGGGGGCTCTTCGCTCTACACGGACGTGATCCATTTCGGTCATGGAGTGCACACGCCTTACATCGGGCACTTGTTCAAAGGATTTAGAGACCGAGAAGGCGAGTTCTACTTGGGTCGCCATTGGCCTCCGGATATGCCGGAGCAATCGTTCAAGGCGATCAATGCCCCGCAGGAGTTGCTGTCGCCTTATTTCGATCCGAGCGTTCGTGTGCCTCTTTATCAGGCGGCGGTTGGGGACGAGCTTGTTACGACTCATCATTGGAGTTTCGATTCCTTGAAGTTCTCCAATATTAAAGGGACGCGAGCTTTGTTGGAAATTCTCTACCGGGTGCCTCCCATGTATCACTTGAACCGCGAATCGTGGGAGACGCGGAAGGGGGCCATCTTGCACCATGTGGCGTTTTGGTCGCCGTTGCATGCTGCTGTGGCTGAAGCTCCTTTGGTTAGGTTTGAGCGATTGAGCGAAGATGGTCTTGTCCAAAGGGCGACCTATGCTACTCGGGAGGGTGACGTGGTTGTGACTGTGAACTTTGGAGAAAAACGTTGGAAAGCCTACCCGGAACAATCCGCCACAGTGGTGGGAGTTGATGCGCTTGAAGGCGAAGTGTATCGAGTCTTTGGGGACTGACTTAAAGGGGGGGCGGGAAATAGGTGTTGCGTAGTATTCTGCGACCTAAGTTCCAAAAGGTATGCCTAATCGTTGATATTAGAGCGTTCGAAACCTCGAGTGACAGAATTCAACGTGTTCGAATGGGCGGAGATACACCTGATGCAGTGAAAGGCGCTGAGGTGGTTTTCTGCTTCCTGAGCACAGGATTTCACTTATGAGAAAACAATTTCCGAACGACTTTCTTTGGGGTACGGCTACCTCTTCATTTCAAATTGAGGGGGCGGCTTCTCCTGAGGAGAGGGGCGAAAGCATCTGGGATCGCCTTTGCGCAACGCCTGGCAAGGTCGCCAATGGAGCGACGGGTGAGGTCGCATGCGATCACGTGAACCGCTATAAAGAGGATGTGGCTTTGATGAAATCCCTCGGCGTTAAGTCGTACCGCTTTTCGCTTTCATGGCCGCGTCTGTTCCCGGAATGCGATAAGTCCGCCAATACGAAAGGGTTGGACTTCTACAATCGTTTGATCGACGAGCTCCTGGTGGCTGGTATTGAGCCTGCGATTACGCTTTTCCATTGGGACCTTCCGCAACGTCTCGAGGACGAGTTTGGTGGTTGGACGAGTCGAGAGGTCGCCAAACGCCTTGGAGACTTTGGAGCATGGGCCGGGAAGCAATTTGGCGATCGTGCGAAGCGTTTTTTCACTACCAACGAGTTCTATTGTTTTACCGAGCGCGGTTACGGGATTGGCGAATTTGCGCCGGGCCGAGTCGAATCGGACAAGGTTCGAAATCAGGCTCGGCACAATGGTTTGCTGGGGCACGGTTACGCCTTGCAGGGGCTGCGAGCTTGCGGTCACAAGATTGAGGCTGGCGTGGTCGATAACGTGATTACTCATGTTCCGGTCATCGAGACGGAGGAAAACATCGCGGCTGCTCGTGAAGCGTTTCGCCACGAGAACGCCCCATACATGACAGCTGTCATGGAAGGCCGCTACATCGAGAGCTATGTGGAGAGTCAGGGCGATGCTATGCCTGAGGTTCAAGATGGAGACTTTGACATCATCTCGGCTCCGATGGACTTCATTGGCTATAACCTTTACACAGGGGAGTATGTGCAAGCCTGTGACAACAAGCTAGGCTATGAAGTCCTGGAAATGCCGGAAGGCTATCCAACGATGAAAGCCCCTTGGATAAAGATCCTCCCTTCGGTTATGTATTGGTCTGCTCGTTACACGAAAGAGTGCTGGAGCGATCGGCCGATCTATATCGCCGAAAATGGTTGTGGACAGCACGATGTCATGAACGGCCATGCCAAGGTTATGGATGTGGATCGTGTATTCTACCTTCGCGAGTACCTCTCGCACATGCATCGAGCGATTGATGAAGGCTACAATATTGGTGGTTATTATCTGTGGAGCTTGATGGACAATTTCGAATGGTGCGATGGCTATGACACCCGATTCGGGATGGTCTACACTGATTTCGAAAATCAGACACGCACGCCGAAGCTGAGTGCGGAATTCTACAGCGAAGTGATTCGCGGTAATGCTTTGGTTTAGGGGGGCTTTTGTGTTGGCTAGCTCCCTCTAGGGGCAGGGTTCAATCTCTTCTTAAACGTTCCTTTGGTAATTGGGCCTCTTGAAATCTATTTTGTAAGGTTGCAAAATAGATTTCAAAGCTTCGAGCTCTTCTGGAATGGACTGGTTGAGGGCAGGCTTGTTTTCGTCGCCTTGCTCATCGAGTGTTGTCTTACTCGGTACGCGATTTGTTGGTTCGCTTCGCAGTCGGATACGGGCTAGGCAATGGGGGCAAAGTCTAGCGAATTTGGCTACGGGCGTTTCGTTGGGTTGAAAGCAGGTTTCTGGGTGCAGTGCTCTCGTTAGGGAGACAAGGATGGTATTCGAAGCCAATTGACTGCCTTGAAGTGAGACTCATTATATGAAAGACACGTCCTCGTGTCGTGTGGATGTTTAGTACTTGTTAGTGGCAAACGGCCTTGTGTCGCGTGTACTTTGTTTGGAATCGCGGCACAAGGCCGCTTCCCACAGAAACTACAATGTGAGAGATAATGTAGGATGTTTGTCTCACGCCGTACTAGGTCTAGATCGATGCCTTCGCTCTCTGAGCTATGACGGTTGCGGTAACGGTCGTGGGCTTTGCTTTTTGGTCTTGTTGGGCTGAGATTTGGAGGTCCGGAGCAAGCGCTCGGGCTCTACCTTGGGAGAATGCTATTTTGCGTAAGCTCCTACGTCTTGGTGGGGGAATGTATCCAATGTATGGAGGCGTTTGAGCTTTTTGCTTTGGAAAACTCCTTTTCGGTAATTGCGGAGTTCGGTGTTTCCTTGGGCGAAGTCGGGATGTTTCTTGGCGAGCTCTTCAAGGCTGTAGAAATCGAGCCAGTTGGCGGTCTCGTCGCCTGGACTCCAGAGGATCATTGATTCTTCGTCGAGCGGTGGGTTGCGGACGAAGATGTTGTTGTCGAGCTCTGCGAGCTGGGGAGTCGTGAGCTTATCTCGAAGAACTGGGCTTTGATGGAGTAGGAGAAGGCGACGCGTGTAGTCTTCATCGGAATACAGTAGGTTGTTTCGAACGATTTGGCCTTCGCGTTTGTCGTAGTCGGGGCCGGATGTGACGTGCCAACCGAAGTGATCGGCTTCCATTCCACGGTCGTCGCGTTCTATGCTTAGAGTCGCGTTGGCGAAGGTGTTTTGCTCGATGGTGACGTCAGAACTGTTTTGAACAGCAGCTCCAACCTTGCAGTTTAGGAATACGTTTCTGCGTAGTGTGGCGGTCTTAGATATTTCAAAAAAGAATCCTTTGCGCACGTTTTCGAACCAGTTGTTTTCTATAAGTCCTTCGATGTTCCCGACATCGTACCATATGCCCGCGGAATCAGGGTGGTCGATGATGAGGTTGTCTCGGCAGATGGCCCGGTAACATTGGTTGAAGATTTTTACTGCAGCCGGGTAGTAGCCGGTTATTCCCTCGATGTTGTTTCGGCGAACTATATTCTTTTCGAGTAGCACGTCGGCAGAAGAAATGACGTAGAGACCTTCGGTGCTGGTGTCGCTGACTAGGCAGTTGCGGATAATGAGATTGTCTCCGTAGAAATAGCCAGCGACTCGTGAACAATAGGTGATCTCGCAATGTTCGATGGTAGTACCAGTTACATTCTTTCCGTATTCACTTTCCGGTAGATGAGCCTCGGCGAAAACGCCTTCCACTTCTAGTGCTCTGTAAGCGTATTGAGTGAACACGATTCCAGAGATTGTTGGACCGATGCCGTCGGATGGCAAATCGCCAATGGGGCCATCAACTCTCACGAGAGCGCTGTCGTGAGCGGTAATCTCCATCAGTGTACTATTAGGGTCGAATCCGACGTAGACATAGTTCTGAGCGTAGTCGATGTAGTATGACGTTTCATCCTTGATCGCTCCCGCCCAACCAACGGGTTTGAGAAGGGCTCCGTCACGGAACACCATGTCGTTGTTGAAGAGGTATTTGGGTGTGAATGCTGCCTCGTTTTCGCGTTGCCACCAATCGGCTGGTTCGGCGGGGAAGAGTGATTCCCATTTCGTGCGCCAAAGCTCGCCTGCGACTTTTTCCCAGTTTTTCGCGATCTGCGTACCTTTGATTATTGGGCGTTCATCGGCGTAGGGTTGGATGGTGATCCCTTGGTTGAAGCTGAGGCTGCCGGTGCGGTATTCTCCTCCTCGCAGAATGATAGAGTCTCCCGTGCGGGCGAGTGAGAGGGCGTTTTTGAGAGTGGTGGGTGACTCTTGATTAAAGCCTTTAGAAGTAGCGCTACCATTTGGGGAGACGTGGAATACACTTCCAGATTCGGGTATCGCATAGCTTTGCTGGATAGGGCCGTAGGGACCGCCGCTTGGTTGCGAACTTAAGGGGCTCTGAGAAGCGAATGCCGCGAGCGTTGTTAGAAGGAGAGTGAAGAGCTTTTTGCTAACTTGCATGGGAAAATTCTTGCCGAGGATTTTGTGCTTATGGGCTGACGGTGATCGAACTGTAGGGATGGTAACGCAGCAGGACGTTGTTGCCAAGTTTCAGGGCGTCATTGATGGATTCCACAGAGGACCAGTTTTCACCGTCGAGAGAGGCTTCGATGTGGATCTGGATGTCGGATAGTTGCTCCTCGGTTCTGTTTCCACCGCTAGGATCAAGTTGGAGGCTCGCTCTTTGAGGACGCAGAGTGGGTGGGCTGTTGAGTGGCTCTTGAGTGGAAGGGCTGCGCGCGTAAAGGTATTCGAAGATATTGGACATGTTGTCTTCATCCGGATCCCGGAAGTCGTTAGCTGGCGGAATGTTATTATTCTTTTTCCATTGCTCGTAGGGGCCGAGGAGAGACTGAGCTTCAGAGGTCAGTTTGAAGTCGTCGAACCAGAATTCCCCAACGTTGAATGACACGTTTAGCTCTAGGCGGGTATTGCTGTCCGAGGCCTCTTGATGTTGGTAGTTGAGAGTGTAATTCTCCCATTGTTCAGTGAGCTCGATTGTTTGAGTCTCGTAAGGAGTAAAACTGCCCCAGTCGCGTGCGATTTTTACGTCTACGCGGGCGGTTGTGTTGGCTCTCGCCTTAAAGCTGATTTGGTAGACGTCTCCGGTGGTGATACTTATTCCGCCTTGTCCAAACTGAAATGGCCAACCTTCGGGCGATGAGGAAGTGACTGTGGCCTTCACCTCGCCATTGGCGAATGAGAGACTGCCTGCAGATTGGCTGTCGTCGATCCAGTGATACCAAGAATCGGCAGCCTTGGAGATGTCTCCGTTTTCGAGAATATCACCTGGATTTGTGAAGCGGGCATCAAAGGCAAGGGGGCGATTGACTGTAATCGGTATCCGGTAATTGGGGGCAGCTTGCTCTCCGGAAAAATCAGCTAAGCGCATGCCGACCTCGGGCTCTATGTGAAGTGTGATTTCGTCGCCTTCATCGTAGCTGTCCTTTTCAGGATCGATTCGCAGTCTACCTGGACCCTCGCTTGAGAGATCGATCGAGTAAGGTCCAGCCGGTTTGCGTTGATAGATGCGAACGTAGTCGACCAGCATCTGAACAGGGAATATCGAGTCGTCGATACCCTCTTGCCCACCCCAGTCGCCGCCGATCGCTATATTCAGAAGCAAGTAATGGGGGAGGTCGAAGGGCCATTCCGCGGTTGTCGCATTGGCGTCTTTTGTGAAAGTGAAATAGACACTCTCATCGACGCTGAGGGTTATCTTGTCTGGTTCCCATTCGAGGGTGTAGTTGTGCATTGCCTCCGTAATGTCTGGCACCGTGATCTTCCCTCCTTTGGCAGTATCGTCAGCGTGGTTGTAGGTGTCGGTGTGAACGGTGCCCCATGCGGTGGTCGTGTCGAAACCGACGTACTCCAAAATGTCGATTTCGCCACAGAGGGGCCAACCTACTTCATCAATGTTTGAACCGAGCATCCAAAGGGCTGGCCAGAGGCCGCGTCCCGCTGGCATTTGAGCCCGAATCTCTACTCGACCGTATGTCCAATCAGCGAGGCCTTTGGTGGTGAGGCTAGCGGAAGTGTAATCAGCGTTCACCCAATCTTCTTTGCGAGCTTCGATTATGAGGTGCCCGTTTTCCACTCGGGCGTTTTCTGTGCGAGCGACTGTGTAGAACTGAGCCTCATTGTTGCGTATGAGTCCGTTTTCGTACGTCCACCAACGGCTATCGGGCGCTCCGTCTCTCTCAAACTCGTCATGCCAGACGAGTTGCCACTCGCCCACCTCTACGGAGGTATCTGGATTTAGGATACTGGAGGCTGATGAATGCTGAAAACAGGATGCGACTGCGATAATGGGGAGGGCGATTGATTTGATCGATTTCATGGCATAAAGCGGAGTAGTGACCTTCAAGGATTGTGGAATTTGAGGATGGTCGAAGCAATCGGTGCGAGTGGGACGAATTTGCCAATCGATGAACAGCCGTTACCTTTTTTGAGACTTCGGCTTTCGTTTTGGAGGAAAGCTGTTTTGCTTAAGGCGAGCTAATAAGAGATGACACGCGTAACAGTAAGAATGGTAGCCGAGAAGGCGGGGGTCAGTGTATCCACCGCATCGCTCGCGCTGCGTAATGACCCGCGTGTTTCCGAAGATACGAGGCTACGCGTTGACGAGGTAGCTCACATGCTCGGCTACTATCCTCACCCGCTTCTTGGTTCTATGATGCAAGATGTCAGAAGCGGAAAGAAGGAGCGTCAGAAGCTATCGATTGTTTATTTGGACAATCTGAAGGAGGAGGGGCGCTGGAAGGAAGTGGCTTCATATGCCGCTACGTTTGAGGGAGCCCGCAGACGTGCGGAGCAGCTCGGTTATGATTTCGATTTGATTTGGGCCCGTGCTCCGAAACTGAGTTCAAAGCGGCTGTCAGATATCCTTTGGAATCGCGGTGTCGATGGGATTATCCTTGGCCCTAGCGAAGAGCCGCATCTATCGATCGATTTGGATTGGGACCGTTTTTCTACTGTGGCGATTTCGTACGATGTGGTAGGGGGGCCATTTCACCGTGTGACCAATAACCATTATTTGAGTATTCGTCTCGCCGTCGAGGTAGCGAAGCAGTTGGGCTATCGCCGGATTGGTATCTTCCTCGAGCAGCATCAGAATGAGCGGGTAAACAACGTTTATTCAAACTACATGGCTGCCTACAACAGTAAGGTAGACGAAGCGAACAGGGTTGAACCGTGTTTTCTAGATGGATACACGAAGAAGGATCTTTTCCAATGGTTGGAGAGCGAAAAGCCGGATTTAGTCCTAGGTTTAAGCCGCTTTATTTACGAATGGATGGTTGAAGGCGGAGTTCGCGTGCCAAAGGATGTCGGATTCGCCTTGCTCGATCGGCAGCCGATAGACGAGGTGTGCTGCGGAGTGGATCAAAGAACTGAATACATTGGCCAGTCGGCGGTGGATTTGGTTACCACTCTTCTGCGAACTTATCAGAAGGGGGTTGCTGAAGTGCCCTTGCATCTATTGTCAGAAGGTCGCTGGCATCAGGGGGGGACGATGGTTTACCCGCCCGATTTTCAGGCCCCGCTTTCAGTTCGTACCTAGCGAGTACTTGCCGTTAGTTAGAACTGAAAAGACGACGATAGCTAGTCGGGGGGATGCCCTCGGCTTTTTTGAAGGTTCGGATGAAGTAGGAGGGGCTGCTGAATCCGCATTTCCATGAGATAACGGATACATCTTCCATGGTGCTAGTGAGGAAGCTGCGAGCTCTTTGAAGACGCAGCTCGCGGATGTAAGCGATGATAGGCTTTCCTGTTTGTATGCTGAATAGCCGAGAAAGGTACGAAGGCGAGCGATGGAGTTCCTTGGCTAGATGCTTGACTGAAAGGGCTGGGTCTAGGATCTGTTCGCTGATTCTTCGTTTGCAGAGGGCGATTAGTTGGGAATCGGTCTGTTTACGTTTCAGGGATAGCTGGCGCCAGGTTTGCCAGACGTGCGCGACCAAAGCACGGAGAAAGGCTTGAGAGGTCAGTGCTGCGGATGGGTCGCCTGTAGGGATCGAGCTGATTTGCTCGAGCAAGTCGAGAGCTAGCGATGTCTGAGGGTTGTGTAGATTGAGAGCCCAGTCGCGTTGTTGGTCTGCGACTACTCTGAGGTCGTAGTCAGTTCGAGAGACTCGAATGAGAAGAGCTCGGCTGTTGGAGGTGTTGGATATTTGGATGTCCTCCCAAGAGCTGAGGGGGAGGGCTGCATTCACACTGGGGGAGATTTGTATCGTCGTATCCGATGATATGAGACGGGTTTCACCGTCCAAAGCGATGGCGAGTAGGGATGAGTTCTCAGGCTTTATTTCTCCGATAGCGACCTCTGTCAGCTTGTTGAACAGGATGGGACCAGCGTGTAAGGCTTGTTCGAATAGCTCGTTTAGCGAGCTTTGTTCGGAGGCCTCGAGTAGTTGGATGTTTCTAGGTGATGTAGAAGGGGCGAGCATTGGAGAGTGGGGAAGGCAAGACGGTCGCAACTGTCTCAGCCTGTGGCCATGCCGCTGAGATCGAACACGTTGAATTGAATCTTCGATTTGTTTGAATATCGCGCGTTTGTGCTAGGAAAGAGCGCTTTCGTGCTAAATTAAATGATCGTCCGAAAGGGGCGCTTTGACTATGCGTCGGGGTTTAGTTAACTCCTTAGACTTTGCCCTGTTCTTGTTTCGCTATGAGGAAATTCCTATCTCTTACGATGATTCTAACTGCTCTGACTTCGTTAAGCCACGCTGGTGATTCGCTTTCGATTAGTGAGGATGGCAGGTACTTTGAGGATGAAAAAGGGGATACGTTCTTTTGGTTGGGCGACACCGCCTGGGAGCTTTTCCATCGTTTGTCTTATGAGGAATCCGAACTCTACTTGAAGACGCGAAAGGAGCAGGGATTCAATGTCGTGCAAGCGGTTGTTTTGGCAGAGCTCAAGGGCTTGGACGTACCGAATGCGAATGGAGATTTGCCCTTGATCGACAAGGATCCAGCTCGCCCCAACGAAGCCTATTTTCAGCATGTGGACCGTGTGGTCGATTTGGCGAATTCCTTGGGGATTCGCATGGCTTTGCTGCCGATGTGGGGAGATAAGTGGAACTTGAAGTGGGGTGTTGGGCCGGAAGTATTCACACCCGAAAACGCGGAGACTTATGGTCTTTTCTTGGGGGCTCGCTATGCGGATCGAAACGTAATCTGGGTGCTGGGTGGCGACCGTAATCCTGAAGAGCCGGAGGATAGCGCGATTACGCGGGCTCTAGCGAAAGGGATAGAGTCAGGGGACGGAGGTCGTCATCTCATGACCTATCATCCACAGGGTGGATACAGTTCCTCGGACTTTTTCCAGGAGGATACGTGGCTCGATTTTCACATGTTTCAGAGTGGCCATGCTCCTAGTATCTTTCCGAATTTTAAGAAAACGGAGTCGGACCGCGCCCTTTTGCCCGTGCGTCCTGTTTTGGATGCCGAGCCGATGTACGAGGATCATCCGATCGATTGGAAACCTGAGAAGGGATGGTATGACGAGTTTGAATGCCGCCGGGCGGCTTATTGGTCTGTTCTGAAGGGAGCAGCGGGACACACCTACGGAAACCACAATATCTGGCAAATGTGGCAGCCGGGGCGTGACCCAATCTCGGCAGCCAGAACCCCTTGGCGGGAGGCATTGCGTTGGCCGGGAGCGTTTCAAGCGGGCTACATGAAGAACTTCTTCGAGTCGTTCGAGTGGTGGTCGTTGTCTCCTGTTGCTAGCGAATTAGTCGTTGGTCCCGCTGAGGAAGAGAAGACAGTAGTGGCGGCAGCTACTGAAGGGCTTGAGCTCGTTGTCGCATATACTCCCTTCGGAAACGACTTTTCGTTGAATTTAGACTGGCGAGAAGGTTCCTTGTATTCGTTGAGTTGGTACAACCCTCAGGATGGTCAGCGTGTCTTTGCTGATCCCGTAAAAATTAAGGGTGGTTCCCTTGCTCTTGTCGTCCCAGGAAATGAGATTCGGGGCAATGACTGGGTCGCTGTGTTGGAGCGGCAGTAGGTAGGTTCTTTTTGTTAAGGGACTTAGGTCTGGGGGTAGTCCTTCGACCGTGATGTTTGGGAGCGGATGCTGTTCCCTTGATGGGTAAAAAATGTGTTTTCCCCATCGGTATCGAACGCTTTTCAACGTGTTCGATAGTGGTCGAGTCGAATCTTTCGCTTATTGATGCAGAACTGATCTGCATACACCGGACGTGGTTTGAAACTGTCCGCGACCGAGATCATCGACCCCCACATTACCCCTGATACGCATGAGTTCAGTTACACGCAGAGCACTATTGTTGTTTGTGTCGCCCTCGGCGAATTGGCGATTGCGGGAGTCCGGCAGAGCCTCGCTGGAATTCTTAGGCGAGTTTTTGTCTCCAAACCGTAACTACGCAGTACTTGCTACTAAGTAATCTATATCAACTACAACAATAACTATAGACTGTATGAATAAGCCGAGTCGAAATGGTTTGCCAAATGCCCTAGGCAAGCCGTCAAAACTGTTTCTTGGCGCCGCAGCCTTCGGACTAGCAGCGACAAGCCCCGTCTTTTCTCAATCTGAGGTAGACGACGAAGATGAAGTTTTCACCCTGAGCCCGTTTACGGTATCAGCTGGAGAGGATTCTGGATACGATGCGAAGCACACTCTTGCTGGCACGCGTGTCCGTACTGAACTTAAGGACGTTGGTTCCGCCATCTCCGTCATGACGGAGCAGTTCCTGGAGGATACGGGATCCACGAATGCCGAGGAAGCCCTCGTTTATGCCAATAACACCGAAGTCGTGGGGCAGGGAGGTAACTTCTTGGGGGGGCAGCGCACTCCAAACATTGGTTTGCCCGAAGCCTCTACTGTAGCAGGAACCCGTGTTCGCGGGCTTGAGAGCGCAGACAACTTGCGAGATTTCTTCCTCTCTAGCATTCCTTGGGACTCGTACAATGTTGATCGCGTCGACCTGCAGCGTGGAGCGAATTCTGTCCTTTTTGGTATTGGTAGTGCGGCTGGTATTATCAATACATCGGTTATCGATCCTTTCTATCAGAACGAGACCGAGGTGGAGCTGAAGTTCGATAATTTTGGTTCGATGCGCATGAGCGCTGACATCAACCGTGTCCTATTCGAGGATGAACTTGCGGTGCGAGTTGCGATCTTGAGAGATGACAAGAAGTATCAGCAAGATTCGGCTTTTCGGGAAGATGAACGCTTGTTCGTTGCGGCCAAGTGGGAGCCTAAGTTTCTTCGAAATGATAGTGATGTGTTCTCTCTCTCAGCCAACTTTGAGACCGGAGACATTGATCGTAATGACGTTGTCCTTACACCACCGGTCGACCTGATTACGCCCTGGTTCAATGACATGGGGCAGCTCACGGTGGATTACCTCGATTCATCAGGCTTGGATGGAACCAGCCCGTTTATCGGAAAAAATCCTTACTCGCACAATGGCGCTGCTATTGCTCTGTATCCGTTTGGTGAATCAACCCAATGGGGTTACAAGCAATCGAATGGTTTGAGAGGCGTTGGCGCTACCGACCAGAATCCGGGATTGCCGGTCGAAGGTAATGGACATCATTACGGTGTAGCGGACTGGGTTGGAATTGCGTTGGGTATGGAGCTTCCGGGCTCTAGCTCTGGCAAGACGGTTAACAAGTCGCTTACTGATCGCAGGGTCTTCGACTTCTATAATGATCACCTCTATGGTCCTAACAAGGGGCAGACCCAAGAGTTCAATACATATAACTTGGGTCTCACGAAAACCTTTTTCAATGGCGATTTGGCGTTCAACGTTATCTACGACAACCAGTCCAGTCGTCACGACAGTTATCGAATGACTGGGATCAATGCGATCGCGGTTGATTTCTACGAAACGCTACCAGACGGTTCTGCTAATCCGTTCTTGGGTATGCCTTACCTTCCTGGAAGTAAGGACGCTCCGTGGACCGTTCATAATAACGACCGTGAAACCCTCAGAGCTACCATGACTGGAGAGTTGGATTTCGCTAAGATTTTGGACAGCGATTCAATGCTCAGTAACATTCTCGGAAGGCATGTATTCACTGGAGCATACAGCGACTACGAGGAAACATCCTGGGGCTACGGAGCCGGCGAATCCTACTACACTGATCTAAGCTATGCGGTGACTGGAGTGGATATTGATCTCGCCCGTGATGACAGACGTATCATGGGACAGCACTATTTGAGCAATGTATCGATGTTGGGGCTAAGCAGCGCTTCCCAAGCGACTATTCATAGCTTGAATGTCATGCAGAGCCCGACGCCCGGCCAGATTGTGCAATGGGATGCGATCAATGGTAACAAGGCGCTTTATGATGTGCCAGCGGTAAACAACTACACTTCTGCAAATAGAAGACCTTCGTGGGCCTACGACAATCGCAACGAGATCGAAAGTCAGACTGCTGTTTGGCAAGGTTACCTATTGGGTGGGAACCTCGTGCCAATGGTTGGGTGGAGAGAGGATACTTTCGATCCCTACCAGATTAGTCCACTCGTGGGTGAATTGCCTGAGACTGGTGGATTCTTCGACTTGTCTCAACGTGATCCTAACGCCTTTACTTTCCTAGGCGATCAGGCTGCTGAAGGCCAAACTCACACATTCAGCGTGGTAGGCCACGTCCCACAAAATTGGGTTGAAAAGATCCCAGGTGTATCCGGATTGAGAGCACACTATAACGAGTCAGAGAACTTCCGTCCTGGAGGGATCAGACGTGGTGTACTCGGAGAATACATGCCGCTGCAGACGGGTGAAACCACTGAGGTCGGAATCTCGGCCGAGTTCATGGAAGGCAAGTATCGACTCAAGATCAACAAGTACGAATCCAACATCGCTAACGCGAACTCCCCAACACCGTTCTCTCAAGCTTGGGCGCTCAACTATGAGTTCTGGAATCTTGGAGCGGCTTATGGGATGAAGAAACTGATTGAAACCGGCGAGACTTGGCACATGCCAGTCTGGGGCAATGCGGCTCTCTTAGGTCCACTAGATTCGCCAAATGGCTGGGGTACTACTTCGGAAGGTTCCAAGTACGGAGCTGGCAACACCCTCTGGTGGGGACCTCCAAGTGATTTGGCTACTACATTTGTGGATACACCAGCAGGTGTTACAGAGGCTGAATGGCCGCAGGCAGTGGTGGATGAATGGTACGACTTGATGGTCGATTCCATAGATGCCTGGATCGAGATGGCTCCTCCTGAAGGCTTCCAGGACGCGTGGAACATGAATGATCGTCAAGATCCCGACGCGTTTAGCCCATGGTCTATGAGTGGTCAGGGCGAGATTCGCCCGATTGCGAATACGAGCTCCGAAGGTTACGAGATTGAATTCATAGCAAATCCGATCGAAGGCCTGAACATCTCCATGACCTTGGCCCAGACGGAAGCGATTGCTACTGATTCATGGTCGAACATGGGCTGGTTAGCCGAGCGCTATGAGCAATTGGTGACGACTCCTTTGGGCGCAATGATGATGTGGGATACTCGTGACTGGATTGGTAGAGAACTCTACAACGACACTGCTCTCAATCGTTGGGTCGAGTTCATCATGAACGATTACTGGTTGGCTACTGAGCTAGACGGTGCGGTCGTTCCAGAGCTACGTGAGTGGTCTGGCAATATCACTGCCAACTACTTCTTCAAGGATGGCGCTCTTAAGGGCACTAATTGGGGTGGTAGCGTTCGTTATCTCGACAAGTCCAACACTGGCTTCGCGTTCAATGAAGTATTCAATGAAGACCTCGGAGTGACTGAAGAGCGTTACGATATCACCAGACCGTATTACGCTCCTTCAGAAACGAAGTTCGACTTCTGGGTTGGCTACGAGAGAACACTCAGCGACAACATCGATTGGAAGGTTCAACTCAACGTACGGAACGTGTTTGCTGACAAGGATCTGATTCCAGTCACAGTACAGTCCTTCGATGGTAGTGCCGGACAGTTCCGCATTCCGGAACCACGCACTGTATCGATCTCCAACTCATTCTCGTTCTAGTAGGTTTCTAAGTTATCTCAACGGAGCCCGATGGCCAATCGGCTGTCGGGCTCTTTAATTTCTCACCCATTAAGTAAAAGAGTCGGAAGCGCACATAGTATCCGGAGCGGATAGCTGAGACAGTAGACGGGTGATCTCGAAAACAATGCCAAGAGAAAGATTGAGTTTCAATTCGGGGTGGAAGTTCAGAAGAGTTTCCTCCGGTTCAGGATCTGCCATTGTGCGCGACGGAAGTTGTGACGACTGGCTCGAACCTATGGGAAAATTCCTGCTACCTGAACCTGGTAGCGTGACCGAGCGTCCTGATAGCAGCTTGGGAGGGACCGTAGAGTATGTCCAAGCGGATTACGACGATTCGGAGTGGCGTGAACTTAACCTCCCTCACGACTGGGGAATTGAAGGACCGTTTGACCTGAACGCTCCTGGTGAGACTGCTAAGTTGCCTTGGCAAGGGATAGGGTGGTACCGCAAGCAGTTCGAGATCGATGAGGCTGATCTGGGCGGTATGGTATTTTTGGATATCGATGGAGCGATGGCGAACCCACTGATTTGGTGCAATGGCGCTTTTGTGGGTGGCTGGCGATTTGGATATGCATCATTCCGTGTAGATTTGACGCCCCACCTTCGAGCAGGGGGGGACAATTTGATCTCGATTCGCTTGGAGAATTTGGATGAAAGCAGTCGCTGGTATCCAGGATCTGGACTCTACCGAAATGTTTGGCTGGTTAAGAGCAGTCGCGTCCATGTCGAGCAATGGGGTGTACACGTTACCACGCCTAAAATCGAAGAAGATTCTGCTCTCGTTTGCATCGAAACGGTATTGAATGACGAGACAGGGGGCGAATCTGCAGGGAAGAGCGAGAATGCGATCTACGCTCCCAACACGCTCCTCCGACCCCTGGAGTTGCAGCATCGCGTTTTTGAAGCGAATAAAGAGGGATTGATCGTTGGTGAGGCCCTTGTAGAGTCCGCACGTGAGACAGTGGAGATCCAGGATGGATTTGCAGCGCACTCATCAATTTGCGTGACTATTGATTCGCCGAAACTCTGGAGTCCGCACAGCCCTAGCCGCTATGTTGTAGAGACACAGGTTTGGGAAGATGGTCAGTTGCAGGATAGAGTCGAAACTCTGTTTGGCGTTCGTAGTATGGCGTTTGATGCGGATAACGGTTTCTTGCTCAATGGAGAACGCGTTATGCTGCAAGGTGTTTGTTTGCACCATGATCATGGGGCTTTGGGTGCGGCCTTTAATGTATCTGCAATGCGAAGACAGCTTCTCAAGTTGCAGGAGATGGGGTGTAATGCGATTCGTACCTCGCACAACCCAGGGGCTCCGGAGATGTTGGATCTCTGTGATGAGCTCGGAATTTTCGTGATCGGGGAAGCCTTCGATTGCTGGGCCCTGCCGAAGAAGGAAAATGACTACTGCACCTGCTTCCAGCGTTGGCATGAGAGGGATTTGCGCGCGATGGTCCGGCGCGACCGTAACCATCCGAGCGTGATTATTTGGAGTATCGGCAACGAAATAGCCGAGCTTTGGCATCCCGAGGGATGGAAGCTTGGGCGGCGCTTGTCGGCAATCTGCAAAGAGGAAGACTCGAGTCGATTGACTACTGCTGGCTACAATTTTGGCGGGGCCGGATTTGACGGCATGCAGGCCGCGGTAGATGTAACGGGTTTCAACTACAAGCCGGATTTGTACGCCGAGTTCCATGAGCGGAATCCCACACGGCCGGTTTACGGTTCCGAAACTTCGTCCTGTATCTCGACGCGTGGAGCCTATTTTTTCCCGTTCAGCGACGAGCGCCTGGAGGGGCGTAAGGATTTTCAAGTCAGTTCGACGGATTTGCACACCGCAGATTGGGCATTCACTCCCGATGCGGAGTTCAAGGGCTTGGACGAGAATCCCTGTGCTGCGGGGGAGTTTGTCTGGACCGGCTTTGACTATTTAGGAGAGCCGACTCCGTTTAATGCGGATATGACGAACCTGCTGAACTTCTCGGACCTAGAAGAGCGCGAACGCATCGCTCGCGAGCTCGAGGAGCAGCGTAAAAACAGCCCGCCATCACGTAGCAGTTATTTCGGTATCATCGACTTGGCTGGTTTCGAGAAGGACCGTTTCTTTTTGTATCAAGCCCGCTGGCGGCCGCAGTTGCCGATGGCCCACATTTTGCCGCACTGGGATTGGCCGGAGAGAGAAGGGGAGCATACCCCTGTTCAGGTGTATTCTTCGGGTGACGAAGCGGAGCTCTTTATCAATGGGCGTTCCCTTGGTAGACAGAAGCGTGGTCCCCTCCAGTATCGATTCCGTTGGGACGAGGTTTACTACGAGCCAGGAGAGATCCGCGTGGAAACGTATAAGGACGGGGAACCTTGGGCGACCGCTTCGCGCAAAACCCCTGGGCCGGCCTCAAATATCGTTCTCGAGCAGAACTACCCTCGAGAAGGCGAAGCCGACTTGACCTATGTGGCAGTGTCTCTGGCTGACGAGAAGGGAGTCACGCTGCCTCGCGCGACCGATGAGTTGTCGGTTCAAGTCGAGGGAGGTGGCGAGCTCATCGCAACGGATAATGGAGATCCTACCCGACTCGAACCTTTCCAAAGCTCCACTTTGCCGCTTTTCTATGGTAAGGCGATAGTGATTATCAGGCGGAAGCCGGACACCGATGCTGGAATCAAGGTTAAGGTAGTTGCCGCAGGACTGCCCGAAGCTGAGCTTTCAGTATAAACGTTTTTAAAAAATTGTTCCCCAAAACGCATTTCAGAAAAGAACATGAGTAAACTCAAAGACGGAAAACTCTCGGTTGGAGAAAAAGTAGCCTACGGTCTCGGAGACACGGCTTCGAACTTCTACTTCCAGTTCTTCAACATGTTTCTGTTTTACTACTATACCGATGTCTTCGGCTTAGCTGCCGGAGCGGTCGGAATAATGATGACGGCGACACGCGTGTTCGATGCGGTGACCGACCCTTTGATGGGCGTCGTCGCTGATCGGACGGAGTCACGCTGGGGTAAGTTTCGTCCGTATATTCTTTGGGGGGCGATTCCGTACGGAATTCTCGGATACGCGATGTTTGCGAATCCAGACCTTAGCGATTCCGGAAAACTGATATACGCCTACATCACCTACAGCCTGACTTGGCTGATTTTTACTATTATCAATATCCCGTATTCGGCGATGATGGGGGTTATGACTCCGAACCCTGCGGAACGGACAGTGCTATCGTCCTACCGTTTCGTTTTCGCCTTTGGAGGTGGGTTCCTGATCAGTCTATTTGTTTTGCCGCTAAAGGAAGCGCTTGGAGGCGATGACCCTGCTGATGGCTTCCGCCGAACCATGATGCTCTTTGCTACTTGCTCGGTTTTGATGTTCTTTGTGACCTTCTGGTTCTGTAAGGAGCGAGTGAATCCGCCGAAGAGTCAAAACTCGTCTCTGAAGGAAGACCTGGGCATGTTGATTCTAAACAAGCCCTGGTTGGTTATGGTTTTCGTTTCGCTGCTCAACCTGACTGGTTCTGGTATGCGCGGCGCTTCAGGTATGTACTACTTCACTTACATTGTTGGGGACGAAGCGAAGGCGACCTTCTTCATGTCTAGCGGGATGGCGATGTTTATCGTAGGTTCCATGTCTGCTGCGTTCATCATCAAGGTCATTCCGCGTCGAACGTTGATGATCGCGCTCCCGATACTGAGCGGGATTGCCACCTTGGCTTTCTGGGTCGCGGATCCAAGCCAGTACTGGCTCATTCTTGGATTGAATATGTTGGCATCCCTACTGATGGGTCCGACTCCAGCGATCGTCTGGTCCTTCTACGCTGATGCTGCGGACTGGGGCGAATGGAAGCACGGACGTAGAGCGACGGCACTCGTGTTTTCGGCTTCAACCTTTGCCATTAAGATCTCACTTGCGATTGGCAGTGGTTTGCTTGGTCTGATTCTCACCCAGTACGGGTTCGTGGCGAATCAGGACCAGACGGAGACTGCGAAACTAGGTATCATGCTGAGCTTTGCAGTGTATCCAGGTATTCTAACAATTTTGAGTGGCCTGGTTATCTTCTTCTATCCGTTGAAGGAAAGAGACAACAAGCAGATCGAGGAAGAGCTCAACGAACGTCGTGTTGCGGCCGGGGATGCTGAGCCGGAACCAAGTGCGAGCTAGGCGAGCGTACTGAAGAAAATGGAGGGTGAGTCATGCTCGCCCTCGAAATCATATTGTCCATCAACTTACATCTTATCCTGCATTGAAAGGATGAGATGATCTCGTTAGGATTCGTTTCCCCATGAGTGCGATAAGACGTTACCTTGTACTAATTGTGATAGCGAACTGTGGTCTTTTGAATGCGGTGGATCGAATCGATCTGTCGGGAAACTGGAGCGTTGCGCTGGATCGAAAGGATGTCGGCGTTGCCGAAGAATGGTTTGCTGGGGCACTCCCAGGAGGCGCTTCCTTGATGCTTCCCGGCTCATTGCAGTCCCAAGGCTATGGCGATAAGCCAAGCATGGCGACTGAGTGGGTAGGTGGGATCCGTTACGATGAATGGGAGAAGTCGAAGTACGATCCGTACAAGAGCGACGAGAATTTTAAGATCCCATTTTGGCTGCAACCAGATCGAACCTACATGGGCGCGGCTTGGTACCAAAAGACAGTGGTGATCCCTGAGTCGTGGGCGGGGAAGCGAGTGGTGCTTTCTCTCGAGCGAGCGCATTGGGGAACTCAGCTCTGGCTTAATGACGCGTACGTGGGAGAGAGGGAGAGTTTGTCAGTGGCTCATGAATACGATTTGAGTCGGTTAGTCGTACCTGGCCAGCATACGCTGACTTTGCGGGTCGACAATCGGATACTCTACGAGGTGGGGATCAATGCGCATAGCGTGAGTGATCATACTCAGACTAACTGGAATGGAGTAATCGGGGGTATCGAGGTCTGGGCGGAATCTCCGATTTGGATAGAAGACCTGCAGGCCTATCCGGACCTTTCCGAGAACGAACTTGAAGTCGTTGTGGATCTGAAGTCGATAGGCTTCGAAGATGAAAAAGGAGAGTTGTATGTGGAGCTCGTCGGGAGTGGCAGTGTACTTGCCAGTGAAGTACGAGAAACGAAGGGGCACGTCGATCGACTTGCTGTAAGCCTTGCGCTTCCCGAAGAGGTGGCACTCTGGGATGAGTTCAATCCAGAGCTGTACACTGTGAGAACCGTCTACCGCACCTCGCAGGGGAAAAGCGAGCGATCCGCGCGTATTGGACTGAGAGAGATTCGGGTAGAGGGAAATCGGATACTTGTTAACGGTAATCAGGTGTCGCTTCGTGGGACTCTCGAGTGCGCGATCTTTCCGAAAACGGGGTATCCTTCGACTGATGTAGAGGAATGGAAACGAATCATTCGCATCTGCAAGGAGCATGGTTTGAACCACATGCGTTTCCATTCTTGGTGCCCTCCCAAAGCGGCGTTTGAAGCAGCTGACGAACTTGGCTTTTATCTGCAAGTGGAGTGCGGAGCATGGGCGAACCAAGGCGCTACAATTGGCGATGGAAATCCTGTGGATCGCTGGCTCTATGATGAGGCGGAACGCATTTTGGAAGCCTATGGTAATCACCCGTCGTTTATCATGCTGGGGTATGGAAATGAACCTTCCGGTCCGGGACGTGGAGGCGATTTTCTGAAATCGTGGATTAGTCATTTTCGGGCGATGGATACGCGACGATTGTTCACTGGAGGTGCAGGCTGGCCTAAAAACCTGGAAAGCCACTACCATGTAACGGGGGATGATGTGCGTGATCACAATTGGGGGTCGGGCTTAGGGAGTCGGATCAATTCGAAGAAGCCCGATACACTTTGGGATTTCAGCGATGGAGTGGAAGCCGAGACTGATCACCCGCTCGTTGCTCATGAGACAGGGCAATGGTGTGTGTATCCAAATTTTGATGAGATAGAAAAGTACGATGGTCTCTTGAAGGCGAAGAACTTTGAAGTTTTTCAGGATTTGTTGAGGAACAAAGGACTGCTCAATCAAGCGGAAGCGTTTCTGCAAGCTTCGGGGAAGTTGCAGGTCCTTTGTTACAAGGAGGATATCGAAGCGTCTCTGAGAACTCCTAATCTGGGAGGATTTCAGCTACTCGATTTGCATGACTTTCCGGGGCAGGGGACGGCTCCTGTTGGCGTGCTCGATCCGTTTTGGGATCCCAAGGGCTATGTAACGGCAGAGGAGTACAGCCGGTTTTGTGGACCGACTGTGCCACTAGCTCGCTTGCCTTCTCGAACCTACACCGATTCTGAGACATTGCGAGGAAGGGTTGATCTCTATCACTTCGGGGAAAGTGACTTGCTTGGAGAGATAGTGACTTGGACTCTGCAAGATCAGTCTGGGCGTGTTTTTAGAGAAGGTAGTTTTGAAGCCAGTGACTATCGAAGAGGTGGCGTACATCAGGTCGGTGGTTTCGAGATGGAGCTGAACGACTTGCCTGCACCAATGAAGTATATCCTAGACGTTCAGCTGAGAGATGCTCGGGTCGGTAATGATTGGGACCTGTGGGTCTATCCAAGCAATGTGGATACAGAGCCTAAGGATATTCTTGTATCGAATAGCCTGAATCCTGAGGTGCAGTCCTTCTTGAAAAGTGGGGGGAGTGTTCTTTTGAGCCTCGATCCAAGGGATGTTGCTACGGAAGTTGATCTTGGGTTTTCGCCGATCTACTGGAACACCGCATGGACAGAGCGACAAGCTCCCCACACTCTGGGAATCCTCTGTGATCCGGACCACCCAGCGCTCGCGGAGTTTCCGACTGAGTTTCACAGCAATTGGCAGTGGTCAGATATCATCCGTAGCGCAGCGGCCATGCAGCTAGAACGCTTACCGGCAGATGTTGATCCAATCGTTCAAGTTGTGCCCGATTGGTTCGAGCCCGAAATGTTAGCGATCGCGTTCGAAGTGAAGGTGGGAACAGGCAAGTTGTTAGTGACCAGTTTTGATCTGTCAGGTGATCTGGACGGGCGTCCAGTTGAGCAACAGTTTTTGAAGTCTTTGTTTGGATACATGACTTCCGGTGAGTTTGAGCCTAAGGCCAGTTTGTCGTGGGATGCTTTGTGGAATCTGGTGACGACGCCCTGAGTAGAGCTCCTGTCTTCTCAACGTAAAGTTCGGAAAATGTGACAGGTTTCATCGAAATGGTAAGGTAGCGGGTATCTTCTGAAAATTGGGACAACCGATCCTACCCACGAATCAGACTAACCCAAACCAATACCCTAAATGCTAAATGAACTTAGCGGATTCCGTCGAATCCCTGCGTTTGCGGTAGGCCTTGCTGTATTGCCTGCCTTTGTGTCTGCACAGACCGACAATAATGACGACGAGGACGAGATCTTCGAGCTTTCGCCCTTTGAAGTATCCGGTAGTGACGATACTGGATACAGAGCTACTTCTACCCTTGCTGGTAGCCGTATCCGCACCGACATCAAGGACATCGCTTCACCAATCAGTGTCATCACCGAACAGTTTCTAGAGGACACTGGTTCGCACGATAACACGGATTTGCTTGTATACACCACAAGCACTGAAGTTGGTGGGCAACAAGGCAACTTCGGTGGTATGGGCAATCGCCAAGACATCAGCGAGTCTGCTGCCCTTGTACAGCCAAACGCGAATACACGTGTTCGTGGCCTGGAAGCGGCTGATAACACCCGGAACTTCTTCCTGACGAACATTCCATGGGACGACTATAATGTTGATCGTGTGGACATTTCGCGTGGTCCGAACTCTATCCTTTTTGGATTGGGAAGTCCTGCTGGTATCATCAATAACCAGACTATCGCGGCTCACATGAGTGGGGCGGATAACGAGGTACACGTCGGCTTCGATAAGTACGGCAGCATCCGTTTCAGCTTCGATACGAATAAGGTGCTGATTGAAGATCAGCTCGCGGTTCGTTTCGCTGGCTTGAATAACGACAAGAAGTTCCGTCAAGACTCTGCGTTCCGCGAGGATCGTCGTTTGTATGGAACTGTAACCTACGAGCCAAAGGCGTTGAGTGAGGCCCTCGGAGGCCGTTCTCAGTTCAAGCTCAACTACGAAAACGGTGACATTGAGTCGAACAACCCGCGCAATTTGCCGCCTATCGACGCTATCTCCTTGTGGTTTGAGGATGAGGCTGGCGATGGTACCAATAACTTGAGAGGAATGGGCGGCCAAGTCTACGACTCAAGTGTTTTGGGAAGTGACCATTTTGGTCGTACGGACCGTTCTCTCACCGGTCAGATTCACAACGAAAAGCAGATACCCGCGTTTAGTGCAGTCGACGGCGGTGGCGTGAACAATGGCGGTGTCGTCGCGTTCTTCGCTCCTGGATCGATGGATCCACACCTCTACAGCCGTGTTGCTCCCCGCGATTACCCAGGTGGAATCAATACTGATGGAGTTGTAATCAATGACATCACGGGACATCCGTTCGTCTCTCCAAAGCGGTCAGCCAGCTACAATCGGTATGCGATCAGCATGAACGAGATTGACCCGGCTCAATTCCCGTTGGCGAAGCAAGGTTACTATCGTGATAAGACTCTCTCTGATCCGACTATCTTTGACTTCTACAATACTCTGATCGATGGCGACAACAAGCGTGAGTACAACAAGTGGAACGCATTGAACTTCTCGTTCTCTCAGTCGCTTTTCGAAGATCGTTTGAATGTCCAAGCCGTGTATGATCGTCAGGATTACGCGTACGGAACATCCGGATACGTGATGACTAATCCGTACATCGCGATTGATACGAATACGAACGGGTTCAATCGTATCACCGAATACACCAAGATCCCTAACCCTGATCTCGATGAGGCGGCAAGGGATGAAAACTTGGAGTTTGTGACAGACCTGTCGACCGGCTTTATCCGTGGGTTCACTCCTACTGCGGAGCGTCCTTACTACAATGAGTACGCAGGAGCGGCATTCGTTTACGGAGGTAACTCGAACAACTACGACAACGAAATTGGACGCGAATCGCTTCGTGCCACGGTCGTGGGCGAGATTCGAGGAGAGGACTTCTTCGATTCGGATTCGAAAATCGCACGTTTCCTTGGTAAGCATGTTTTCACTGGTCTCTATTCTGACGACACAGTGGATACGACCCAATCGGACTATCGCAACGTTGCCACGAGCTATGATTGGGCTGATCAGCGTGGTGGACCGACTGGCTTAAAGGCGCTTCATGAGAATACGCGTAACTTCTATCCGGTGTTCTACCTTTCCGATTCTTTGATTGGAAGAAACAGCGCGTCAGGTCTTAACCTACCAGGAGTTAGCGGTATTCTAAATCCAAGCGGTGCGACTACGATCGACTACTTCGATGCAACCTGGCCCCACCCGCTCGATCCAAATATCCCTGGATACATTAATCCTGCGGAAGAGGTAAATACGGTTTTGGGCGAGGCAGAAGGCGAAACCCAGTCAGGTATGTTCTATAACTATGTTGGACGCGTTAACGGTACGGACAACGTTCTTAACGCAGCGACAAATAAGGATGACCTTTATGTGGGCTATTCCCACCTTCGTGAGGAGGTCGAGTCCATTGGCTTCACTTGGCAAGGTTATTTCCTCGATGGCAATATTGTTCCGACCTACGGTTGGCGCGAAGATACGCTCATCAATCTGGACGGTCAGGGAACCGACGATCCGACTGGTGTTAACGATCGTATGGCCGTACTCACTACAACGCCTGGTTTCGGTCGCGTAAAAGGCGATACGGAGTCATGGGGTGTTGTTGGCCACATCCCATCGGAGTGGATGGAAAATGTTCCTTTCCTCGACGGATTGAGCGCCTTCTACTACGAAGGTCAAAACACCAAGGTGTCCGCTCGCTACAACTACGACGGTGTGCCGATCAACAATCCGGCTGCTGACAGTAAAGACTACGGTTTCACATTCTCGGCTTTGGATGATCGTTTGACGGTCAAGCTTGCTAAGTACGAGGTGGCGGTCACTAACGGTACGCTCTCTGGAGGTTCCGCTCTTGGTTCCGAGCAATACTACATCAACCAGCTTGAAGCCTGGGGGATGGCATCGGCGCTTATCGACTGGTATGGCTACAATGGTTTGGATACGACTCAACGCTGGTACTGGAACTGGGCGAATCGTGATGATCCAGTTAACATCGATTACAATATTGATCCATTCTCAGATGAATATCGTAACCACCCGTCAACCATTGCTCAGCAAGCAGCGATTGCCGACATGATCGCCAATGCGGATCAGGACTTCTTCGATGCGTATGAAATACCGATCGACGTTGGTCTCGTTCAGCAGTACTTCAACGCGAACGATGCGGAAGGTTTGGCTGCGGCTCTTTCCAGTGTGTTCCCACCAAACTCCTATGCAACTGGCCTTACTTCTCAGAGCGATAGCAAGATCAATGGCCTGACTCCAACAGGTGCGATCAATACGCTCTCTGAAGGCTACGAGCTCGAAGTCAACTTCCAGCCGAGCGAGAGCTGGACGATGCAGCTCAATGCTTCCAAGACAGATGCGTCCAATACTGGCCTCGGTCAGCAGATGGTAGACTTCATTGCGAGTCAGTACGCACGCTATCAAGGTCCGCAGGGTGACCTCCGCATTTGGTGGTCAGGTGAGCGTTCCATCACGCAGTTCTACGAGGAGAATATCCTCTCTGCTTTGGCCTTCCTCGAAGAGTCAATTGGTCAGCAGCTTCCTGAAATCCGTCCTTACCGAGCGTCGTTCATCACGAACTACCGTTTCAGAGATGGAGGCTTCAAGGGCGTGAATGTTGGTGGATCTCTTCGTTGGGCGGATGAAACCATCCTCGGATACGGTCTGACTTCGGACAATACGAAGATCGATGTGAACAAGGTCTACTACGGTCCTTCCGAAACCAATGTCGACCTCTGGGCCGGCTACGAGCGAAAGCTCTCTGACAAGGTAGACTGGAAGGTTCAGTTGAACTTGCGCAACGTAGGTCGCGATCCAGAGCTGATCCCGATATCCGTCAGTGTGAATGGTGAAATTGGCGCCCAACGTATCCAGGATGGAATGACGTGGACGGTAAGTAACACCTTCGAATTCTAATATTTAGCTAGCGGTAGCTAACTGTCGCCATGTCGAGGATTTCTGATGGTCCTCGCTTGGCGACTTTTTTGTGCCCGGAAGCATGGGGTTGGGAGTCTCTTTCTTTCAATGCTGCCCGTCTGCGAGCGCCTGTCGGTGCGAGCGAGGGTCACGCTCCAATTCGTGGGGGACGTCGGTTAATCCTTATAGATAGGGATACTGAACGTTGAGTTGCTTTCCGTTGAGTAAACGTTCTTATTGTTGGATAAGCGTTTAAAACAGTCCGAGCTCTGTTCCCAATTTACCCCTTGAGAGCTCGAGAACACCTCAATCTTCAACAGTTCATCATCAACATGAGTCGAGTTACCTTACGCCAGATTTCTGAGCGGGTTGGATGTAGTCGCTCCGCCGTCTCTTATGCTCTTCGAAATGACCCTAGCATTTCCACGGATTTAAGGCGCAAGGTGGCCAAGGTTGCAGCTGAGCTCGGCTGGGTTCCCGACTCGAATTTGGCCAAGCAGATGGCGATCGTTCGTGGTAACTTGGGGCAGGTCGACGTGCCAAATATCGCGATCGTGATCAATTGCTCGAGAGAAGGGCTAAAGGAAGGGCACGCTGCTCGTATGCAGTATGAGGGGGCGTTGAACCATGCCAAAAAACACGGCCTCAATATGTCGGTTTTCAATCTTGGTGACGAGCCTCTGTCGGCGAAACGGCTGAAAGGGATTTTCAAGGCGAGAGGCATTCAGGGGGTTGTTTTCATCGCGACGATCAACCCGGCTCTTCCGATCGAATATCTAGAGATTGGTCGAGACTTTGCCTGTTCCGTGTCGGGATTACGTTTCCCAGAGCTTCCATTCCACGTGGCGATCGGTGATTTTCTTGAAGCGGGGCGTATCTCTTTGCAGATGATGTTGGAATCTGGATACAAGCGACCTGCCATTATCATTCAGCGTGGCGTTGATGAACCGCTTGCCTGGGCCTTCGCGGGCGGAGTGACGACGGGTATGATGCAATTGGAACCGGAAAATCGAATCCCTATCTATCATGTGGGAGAGGATGAACTTGGAATCGGTGAACATCACCTGCCTGGGATCAAAAAGCTGTTTAAGGACAACAAGCCCGACTGTTGCTTGACCTTGGATCCGCGAGGTCTGCGTACCTTGATGGACGAACATTTCGACGATGATGAGGAAGTCCCCTTGTTCTCTCTCGACTGGCAGCCGGATCAGATAGTCGATGGTGGTATCGACCAACGCCATACGTCAATCGGTGAAGCCGCGGTTGACTTGGTGATGGGGCAGATTCGGCGTGGCGAGTTCGGTATCCCGCAGGTCCACCGTTCTGTCCATATCGAAGGGGAGTGGGTGGATGTCAGCTGCTCCGCGCAAATAGCCAAAGCGGGCTAGTTATCAGACTTTAACTAAAAACGGAAATTACCGATTCGGCGTGAATCGGTTGAGATAGTCATGAATCGAATTAAGGCATGTAAATGTGTGCTCGCCAGTTTTTCGCTTTTTGCGTGTGGAGGTTTTTCGGAACTCGTCGCGAAAGGTGACTTGGAAGTATCAGGAGGAAAAATACGAATGGAGAATTCGCTGGAGATGAATTTGACCGAACAGAACGAAAAGGCGTCGCAGTTATTAGGAGGCCTTGAAGGGCTTGATCTTCGCTTTTGCGAAGAGCCGAGACTGGAGGTCGCGTTTTTCGTAGAATCGGGGAGCTCGGAGTCGATAAGGAAGGTCGTTGGAGAGCTGAGCTTGCCAGGGTTGAATGGAGTTATCGCTCTGCGCCGGCCACACCCGTTTTGGTATCACCCGTACATGGGCGATAGCCTTGATGTGATCCCGGCCGACCCGAATCACAACTTCCTCGAGTTCCAGGAAGGGCAGGAGCGTGACACGGGTGAAATCCAGTTTCTCCTCTGGCGGAGAGATGATGAAAGCTACGGAGTGATGATTCCGCTATCCAACCAGGATAGACGATCGTTTTTGCGTAGAAACGGAGAGACTCTAGAGCAAATTGTTCGCTTTGATTCCCCGACTTCTGACTCGCGATCGACTCTGCTTGTTGCCCAAGGAGATGACCCGTATCAACTTGTTCGGTACGCTGCGGAGCTTATTTCTGAGGAGATTCCTAGCTTTCGTTTGCGTAATGAAAAGCGGTTGCCCGAGTTCGCCGACTTATTTGGCTGGTGTACTTGGGATGCCTTTTACAAAGAGGTTACCGCCGAAAAGGTCGAAAGCGGTTTGAAGGCATTCGCCGAAGGCGGAGCTGAACTGGGCTTTTTGATGATCGATGATGGCTGGCAGCAGCTCAAGGGATTCCGTTTTCGAGAGTTCGACACCGATAAGGAGAAGTTTCCTGATGGATTGTCAGCCACGGTTCGTATGGCGAAGGAGAAATATGGAGTGGGACTCGTTGGCGTTTGGCATGCTCTTCAAGGCTACTGGCATGGAGTTGTATCCGAAGGCGGTGTTTCCGAGCGTTTCAAAGTTGTAGAAGCTCAGTCGCCATCTCCGTATTTTGAGGAGTGGGGCGAACAGTTCGGTCCGAAAGCAAGAGGCTTTGTACACCCTGACGATATTCACCGTTGGTATCAGGAATTCTATGACTATCTGGCCGATGAAGGCATTGATATGGTAAAGGTGGATAACCAGGCGATGCTTGAGTTTTTCACCGAAGGAAAGGTTGGCAATGTGGCTTCGATGAAGGCTTACCAGCAAGCATTGCAAGGAGCTTCTCAGACCCACTTTGAGGGGAACCTGATCAACTGCATGTCGAATACAAACGACGTAGCCTTCCATCTCAGCGCCTCCGGAATTTGGAGGAACTCAGACGATTTCTATCCAAAGAAGCCTGCATCTCGCCAAGCGGATCACATCGTGCACAATGCTTACAATAATCTCTGGTCCAGCGCCTTTGTCTGGGGAGATTGGGATATGTTTCAAACCACTCACAAGCACGCAGAGTTTCACGCTATGGCACGTGCGATCAGTGGTAGCCCAGTTTACGTGAGCGACAAGGCGGATGCTCATGATTTCGAGATCATTCAAAAACTTGCTCTATCCGGTGGGCGTGCCCTCCGCTTTGCGGATCCAGCACAGCCAAGTTCTGCAAGTTTGTTTGTTGATCCGCGTACCAGCGAGACCTTGCTTAAGGTTAGTAACTCTAGTTCTGGAATCGGAACGGTCGCGCTCTTCAATTGCCATTCGGATGATGAAAGCGAAGAGGATGTGTTGCACAGTTCAGTGGGCGATTCGGTATCGATCGCTGATGTGTATCAACTAAGTGGTGACGTTCATGCTTTTTACGCCCACGCGAAAGGGCTGATGGGGCTTGTCCGGAAAAGCGAGTCGCTTTCGATTTCCTTGGATCCCATGAAGAGTGAGATTGTGACGATGTCTCCCGTTCGCAATGGAGTGGCGGCAATCGGCTTGATCGATAAATACACGCCCGCCGCTGCGATTACTGATCTGGATTGGATAACGGAAGGACTGCTTCGGGTTGCTCTCAAGGACGGTGGAGCATTTGCCGCTTATACCGGGAGTAAGCCGAAGAGTGTCAAGGTATCCGGCGAGTCGCAGACGTTTAATTGGAACGCAGACAGCGGGCTCCTGACCGTGGAAGTGAAAGGTGAGGGAGAGCTGGACCTAGATTTGATGTTCTAGCCTTTTTCATATGGTCAGTCGCGCGAGTTAGGGCTGACTGGCCCAGTCAGCCGCAATGCACCTTGGCGTCAACTCAAGCGCTCGAAGGCTCTTCATCTTCTTCTTCATCCGCTTCTGCTTCTCGTTCGGAGAGCGGTGCTACAGGCTTGGAGTCTGTATTTTTAGGGGAAGATGAAGAAGGAGAAGCAGAAGAAGAAGAAGAAGAAGAACGTTTTGGAGACGTTTTTCAGATAAGTTGACGCCAATGCGCAATGCAGGATCGAGTCTCCGCAGGCGGCCTGCGGCGAGGCCGCCCTACCTTTCACATTCAATGGGAACGTGCCTATACTTTTCTTTACTGATCCTGCTTTACGTAAGCGGGTTCGTTTCGTTTCCCGTCCCGGAAAAAGCGGGTTTCGTAAACGTGAGCGAGGGCGCCAATCCACGCGGCTCCGTGAGGGATCCAGTCCTCGTCGGTGTATTGGGCTGGGTGATCGTTTTCCTTCGTGGAAGGGATGTCCTGAGTAAACTGAGGGTTTACTGAAATGCCGTTGCAGACGGAACCCTTGATACGACTCCAGGCTTTTACGTGATTGGTTCCGATACTGTCGATGTGACTGTATGGGTGTGCTTCGCCGGGCGGAATATCTGCTTCGAATCTGAATGAACTCTCGAACATATCGCTGGTGAGCCCCACATTCAGGCCAGCAATCCACTGCAGGTTCGCTACTGAAATATCACGGAATGCTTCGTCACCGGTTTCTCGTTCGAGGTGAGAGGCGAGTAGGGCGTTCCAGGCGTAGGTAGCGTTGATGCCATGCCAGGGACCGCAGAAGGTTAAGAGACCTTCGCCGCGAAAATAGCCGACGGGCAAGATTTTGAAAGGGTTGCTTTCGCAGGCGGGTTTGAGGTAGCCCACGGCGAAGTCATGGACCGCCTGTATCCACGTTTTAGATTCAGGCAAGTGTCCCCAGCGATTGGCCGCTCGTAGCAATGGCAGTACATAGTTCGGAAAAACGCCGCCTGTGTCATGGCCGATGTGGTGATGGATGTTCGCCTTTTCGGTGAAGGGGCTGTCGTCGAAGGTACGAAAGTGTCCCCAGAATCCGCCTTCTTCATCCGCTTCGCCTTTTGCAATCTGGCGGGAGACGATCCGGTTGGCGAGGCGTTGACCTTCGCGCATGTACTTCTCTTCTGCTCCAGAGTGCCAGAGTTCCAAGCAAGCCCAAAGCTGCATCATAAGTT
Source organism: Pelagicoccus mobilis (assembly GCF_016595505.1). GTDB lineage: Bacteria > Verrucomicrobiota > Verrucomicrobiia > Opitutales > Opitutaceae > Pelagicoccus > Pelagicoccus mobilis. The sequence continues at coordinate 66,795 of NZ_JAENIL010000034.1, forward strand.
CACGCGTCATCCAGTCGGATGGCGGCTCAAAGCCTTCAGGAGCTCCGTGATTTATATGGGAGAAACCAACGGGACCGGTCGGTTTGAACTCCTTTTCAACGAAGCCATATCCTCTTCGCGCTCTGCGAAGGTACTCCTTGCTCTCTTCTGGGTAATAGTCGACTAGCAGTCGAGAGGCGTAGGAGAGGGCCACGATCGCTTGGGCGATATCGGTCTGCACGATAAACGGGTGAGTGTTTATTTCGTGCACGAATGAACCCTTGGGCAGACCAATTGCTTCGGCTCGATCTTGGCAACGTGCCACGTATTCGCAGCCTTGAATGATCTGTTTCGCGAGGCGTTTGTTTTGCTCCGGAGTCATGTTTTCGAAGCCGATCTCGTAGAGTTCGCAAAGTCCGATGATGGCGATGGCATGGGAACAGAGTTCGCGCAGGGTCGCGCCGCAATCTTTCCAGCCCACTTGGTTGCGAGCCCGAAGAGATCGTTCTTCGAACTGAGTGAGCCCCATCGTTTCAAGGCATGTGTCCCAGAGCTTACGCTCACGGATCTCGATCAAAGAGCTCTCCCATGTTCTCCCAGATGAGTCTTCGATTGATATCGTATAATCACCTTCGCCGAAGGTTGTGAAGTCGAGAACCCACCAGTGGTGTCTCCAGATCTCGCCCCAGTAGGAGGCCTCGAAGTCCTGACCGTTGATAGCGAAAAGAGGGCAGGGGGGGAGATCCTTCCGATCTGGGGCTCGGAAGAAGGCCTGCTTGGGACCGCCGAGATCGTAACCAATTTGTGAGTACAGTAAACCTTTGGCGTTCATGGAAAGTTGTCAGTAAGTTCCTGGGGTAGTCGCGGCGATGGTTCCGTCACAGATTGCTGGGGTCGAGGAGTAGCCTACTCCCAGCCGGTGAACTCCCATATCGACGAATAGCTGAGCTCGTTCAGCGTCGCGGATTCCACCAGAGGGTTTGACTTTGATTTTGCCGTTAGCAGCCGCGAGCATCGCTTTGACTCCGTCTTCAGTGGCTCCTTCTCCGTTGAAGCCCGTGGAAGTCTTTACGAAGTCTGCTCCCGCTTCTACGCAGATCTCGGTTGCACGAGTGATTTGCTCGAGGCTCAGAGTCGAGGTTTCGAAAATGACTTTGAGCGGAATGCCCGCCGGTTTGAGCGTTTCCGCAACGGCGGCGATATCTGCTTTGACGTACTCCCAATCGCCAGAGCGGATACGTCCGTAGTTTGCGACCATGTCGACTTCGTGAACGCTTTTGGCAATGAAGTCTTTCGCTTCTGCGACTTTGCTTTCTGTGGTGCAGATTCCGTGGGGAAAGGAGAGCACGGTGCAGACTTCGGTTTCGCTTCCAGAGCAAAGTTCTTTTGCGAGCTCTATATCGGAAGGGCGGACGCAGACTGTGCGGACGGCGTACTTCACGCCGAGCTCGATGGCTTCGGCGGCTTCGTTATTGCTCATTTCCGGTTTCAGGACCGCGTGGTCGAGATATCGGTTGATCGAGTGTTTCATAAAGTGGATACGATGGGGGTGGATTCCTGGATGAGGGCGTTGACTTGTTCGAGAGTGGGCATGGCGTTCTGCGCCCCGAGCGCTGTGGTGGAAATCGCTGCGGTCGCGTTTCCGAAAACGACTGCATCTTTGAGGGCGTCACCACGGCCAAGGGCGTAGGCGAGTCCGGCGTTGAACGAGTCGCCAGCAGCGGTCGTATCGACGGTATCTACTTTGAATCCCGGCAGGTGCTCCGTACCTCCAGCAGTGGTGATGAACGCTCCGACGGGACCTGCCTTGGTGACGACTGTTTTGACTCCACGGGAGAGTAGGATCCTGGCTGAGGTTTCAACGTCTTCGTTTTTTTCGATCCGAGTGTTGGTTAGGTTTTCCAGCTCGGTTCGGTTCGGGGTGGCAATGTCGCAACACTGCAGCATCTCGTCTGGGATTTCCTGGGCGGGGGCAGGATCGAGGATTATGGTTTTTCCGCTCTCCTTCAATCGCTTCATCGCGTAGAGGTTGCTCTCAATCGGGATTTCCAGCTGGAAGAGAAAGAGATCGTGGTCCTCGATCTTCGACCAATTCTCTTCGAGAAAACTAGGGGCGACGAGACCATTCGCTCCAGGATAGACGTAGATGCTGTTTTCGCCGGTACGGTCCACAGCGACAATGCCGACGCCCGGAAAGCCTTCTTCCATGCCGATCAATTCGCAATCGACGTTGGTGTCCTTGAGGACTTGCAGGTACTTGGGGCCGTAGAATTCCTTGCCCAGCTTTCCAACCATGGAGACAGGGGCTCCGAGGCGTCCGAGCGAAAAGGCTTGGTTTGCGCCTTTCCCGCCGCCCGTGAAGATCTTCATATCGTCAGCGTTCACGTTTTCACCCGGTCGGGGAAAGTGGTCCGCGGTGACGAAGAGGTCGACGTTTAGGCTGCCTATGACGCAGGTCTTTTTCATTGAGGAACTTAGTATTGGAAGTGATCGAGAATCCCTAAATTAGGGGCCAAAGACGAGCGGCTCGCAATTGGGCGTTTCTCAACGTTGAACGGCTAGAATCCGCTCTGTGAGGCCATGTAGGCCCAGCTGTAGGTGCTCGGAGCCATACTTTGCCAGGGAGTCGGTTCGGTTTGCATGAAATGGTTCCACATATCGAGGTGGCTCTCGGCGACCGGCCAGTCGAAGAATTCCGGCTCAATCTTAGTACGATCGCCAGTCACGCCGAAGCCATCCTGACCGTTTACCCAAAAGGAACCGGGAGTGACTTCCGGAGCTCCAGTGTCGAGCGGACCGTAGGGGACGATTCCTTCCGGCGCTTTGCGGCCTGTCTTGAGAGCGTCCTCGTAGAGAATCCAGTCGAGTCCGTTGGCGCCGATTCCAGACATGAAGACGACGTTATCGGGATTCGCTCCGAGGCCGAACTGGGCGCCTGCGTGGAGAGCTCGAAGGTACTTTTCGTCTCCGCTGAGAGCGTGGGCTCTGGCGAGGAATTGGCCGTGAATATGTCCGGAGTAGAAGCCGATGAATATCGGAGATTCGCGGGAAGGGGCGACGAGTGAGAACGCGTTGTTTTGCGAGTACTCAACCGCATTGTCGCCGTCGGAGAGGATGACTTTACGGGAGAGCTCTTTCCAATCGTCTTTGCCAAGCCCCTTGGGAAGAGCGAGGTAAGAGAATAGGGCGTCGCGTTGCGCTACCTCTTGGAACGGGTCGTTGCCGTTTGTTAGAATACTATCTTCCTCGAAGACCGAGTGCCAACGTTTGTCACCGGTTATGTGATACAACTCGATGGCGGCGAGATTTCTGATATCTCTGATCTCTTGCACTCGTTTCGCAGCTCGCCCGGAAGCGACTTCCTTGGCGTACTCTTGCTCTGCCCATTTCATTCCTTTGACAGCGGCCTTTTTGTATTTGTCGCCGAGCTCTGGGTATTGGGGACCGAGGACTCTGGAAGCGAGGGATGCGGCGGCGACAAACTGATGGGTGGACCAGTAGTCGGGCCAATAGGCGTAGGTTGGGATTATTTCGTTCCAACTTAGGTCACCGGGGGCAGGGTGCTCCGCTGATTCAACCCCACCGCTAATCGCTCCGTTTTCCCATTGGTAGCGTAGGTGGAAATCAATTACCCAGAGCGCTTCATCTACGATGTCGGGAAGGTCGTTTTCTGATTCGGGAATGTTGTAGGTAAAGGAATCGAAGTAGTCAGGGGAAAGTTGATACAGTTCCAGGAATAGTCGGGGGATCACCAGATGCTGGGCTCGTCGGTCCCAGTCGCCGCCGTCCATGAGTCCTCCCCATGCGTTGGGGACGATTTCGTCAGTAGCCCCTTCAATCAGGGCGATGAAGGAATTAGGGGCGAGCGACAGTTCAGGCCCCATGCTTGTGTCGAGCAGAGTGGCTTTCGATTGGTAGATCTTCACGCCGTCGTCAGGATGGTGCGCTCTTGGTCGCCAAAAATCCGTGTAGGGAGGCTCGAACTCAAATCCACTTCGCTGATGAAAGATGCCTCTGAAACTGGTTTGGGCGACTCGTTTCCATGCATCGACTCGAATCTCAAAGGGATAGCTACAACCGACGCCATCCACGTATACATGATAGAGGCCAGGTTGCTTCAGTTCCGAAAAGTCGAGACGGTAGACGTCGGCTCCGACGAGGTTGGCGGTGCGGTTCATCAGCTCAGGGCGATCCGCAGCCCAATGAAGCTTGGCTTTTCCGGAGTAGGCTCGGACGCCGCGAACTTTATCTACGATGTGATAGCTAAGCTCTTCATCGTACTTGTAGTTGCCTGCTTGTCCGGTCCAAAGCGAGACATAGGCACGTTTAAGCGGATCCTCTGGGGCGAATCCAGCCTGATTGACGTGGATCGCTTCACTACGTTGAAAGCGAGGCTGGTAGCGATAGTAGGCAGTGTCTTGATCCAGGTTTAGCTCGGAAAGATCGAGTTTATAGGAGGCGCCTGTTTGCAGTGGCTTTGCGAAGCTAAGGAAGATCCTGTGCTCGGATGGGGTTGTTCCCTGGCGACGGGAAAAGCCCTTCGGTTTGGTTTTTCGGGAAACCCGGATTGGGTGGCTCGCTTGAGCGTAGCTGGAATCCTGATCGGAGAATAGGGTGTACGATTTTACTGTATCGGATTTTTCGATATCGAGCGGAGCGCCGCTATAGGCGTCAGGTAGCAGAATTGTCTCTTGGCTATCGCCACTGAGAAAACCTAGGAACTCGCCATTGCGGATGACCTCTCTGCGAAAGGTTATCCCATGCTTTGCTTCGATCTGATAATGGGAATCGTAAGCCACGATTTCATCGCTTTCTTCCGCCAGATAGGGGACGAGCCGATGCGGCTCGAGTTCACCTTGTTGGATGGTGAGCGAGAGGGTGTGCTTGGATACTGGATTGATCGAAACGAGCTTGGGCTTTGAAGGTGGCGGAGTCGCTCCCAGCACTGTGCTCGCGAGGAGAATTGGAAACAGGGCTGAGCACAAAAAGCGAGAGGACTTAAGAGAGGGAAACTTCATTTTTAGGATCTCTGGGGTGAATGTATGTCTGGGACGAAATGCTGCAAACCGAGGGCGTGATTCACGCCTTCGCTCTGCCGATTCCTAATCGATCAAAGGGGTGGTGAGTGATCAAATTGTGGTAGCTGCGCGTTGAGTATTCTCCTAGCGCATGATGGATTCGTCTTCGCTGTGGATATACTGCTCGTTGCTCTCGCCCGCTTCGAATGAAGCCTCTTCTTGGTGGTCGTCTACTGCAAAGCGATACTCTTGGCGTATCGTTTCGTCTTGGTCCGAGAAGGATGCGACCAGGACAAATGCTCCCTCTTCGGTTGGAGCTGTCATGGAAATCGAATATTCCGATGTTCCTCGATCGGGGATCTCGACGGAAAGCGATTTTGATGAGAACTGCTCCTCCTGAGGGGCGTTCTCTTTGTGTAGTGAATACTTGATCACGCCCTGCCAAGACTGTGGCCGGTCATTGATTAGCTTCAGTGTAATTGGCACTTCAGTATTTGAACGATGCCAATCCTCCCAGCGATCGATCAGCAGTCCGATCGGGTAAAAGGCGCTGTAACAGTAGTTTTCGAAGTGGGAATGGTATTCTAGTTTCTCAAGGTCGCCCCAGTGGTCAGAAGTGTAGCTGCCTCCCTCATCGAGTTCGCGGGAGTGGCTCAGGATAGCAAATTCCTGAACTGTGGCGCTCGTCCGGTAGCAGCGCCAATAAGTAATGATTCGGTTGAAAAAGTAGGAGTAGGTTTTGTAGTAGAAATCTGGCGACTTTTCTCCCTCTCCGTAGAGACGTTTAAAGATCCACTTTGTAAGCTCGGTCGGCTGTCCACCGCGGGTGATCCAGAAGAAAACGTTTTCGTTGTTTTGGATTGGGTTTGGGTAGCGTTTCCCGCTCTCTGATGGGAAGAGTTCGCTGGGACCGTTGTCGGGAATTCGTTTTTCAGTGAGGAATTCAAACAACGGACCGCGAGGGTGGGGATCACGACCGAGGAAGTTCTGCAAAACGTAAGGATGCGTTTCCACGGGATCTGTCTCTCGGTCAGGAGGGGAGTACCCATTGTCCCAAGGGCGATCGCTCAGGTCGAGGTCACGAACGAGTCGGATGGCTTTGCCAGTCTCTTCTGTGACCGATTCGTTTTGGGCATCCCAGATGACGATGCATGGGTGATTCCAGCGTTCCCGCATCCATGCCGCGTATTCTTTTGCGAGGTGTTCACCTTTGAGGGCATCGGGATAGTCTTCAGCTTTTGCTCCGTACCAGATAGGGTATTCGTCTTGAACAAGGATGCCCATCTCGTCGCAGAGCTCGTACCAAAACTCCGGTGGAAAGCCGAGGCAGAAGCGGAAGGAGTTCCAATTCATTTCCTTTATTCGCTCGAGAAGCCTACTTGCCCATTCCTTGTCCCACGGCTTCGAGCCGCGCTGGGAATCCTCATTGAAACGGTCCATGCAGATGTTGGTACCGCGGAGGAAGTAAGTTTGGTTGTTGAGCTCCGCGTATCCAGTTTCTGGGTTGAATCGGAATTTACGCATCCCGAAGCGCGTGTTGAAGCTGTCGCCTTTGCTCGATACTGCGATTTCATACAAGAAGGGAGACTCAGGTGACCATGTTTTGAAATTCGGGATTTCAATGGTCGCGAGCTTCTGTGTGTCGCTAACTTTGTATGTTCCGGATGCAACGACTGTCCCGGATCCTGACTCAGCAACCTCGTAGTTCAGGTCGACAGGACCGGTTGCCAGGTCTTCCGCTCGGATCTCGGTTTGGACAGTTATCGATGAGGCATCGATATCAGGGGCGACTTGAAGGTTTTCGATCCTTGGAGCTCCGCTGAGGATAAGTGACACGTCGTCGTAGATTCCCGGGATGTATTTGATCTTCTCGAAATCATGTCCCCAAACAATGTGATCAGGTAAGATCGTTGGGTGGGCTCCGATTCGTACAAGGAGTTCGTTTGAGTTTCCAGGAGCGTTGAGAGCCTCGGTGATGCTGAATTCGCTGAAGGAGAAGTTGTAGAGCTGTTCGCCAATCGGTTCTCCATTTAGCCAGGCGGCCATACCGTATCTCGTTTTTCTGAAGCGAAGAGTGGCGATTTGGAAGGCGTCGTGGGGAGTGGCAAACTCGAGTCGATACCAGTAGTGGCTACGTTCGGAGGATTCGACGCCTACATGACTGAGGCTTGGGGTTGCCATGTCGACCATACCGGGAACCGGCGCGGTTTTATCGAAAGAAGTAGGTGAGGGGGCTGCTTGTCCCTCGGCGAGTTGCCAAATGCCGTTGAGTGAAATCTGCTTTCTCATCTTTGCTTGTATAAGCTTAGGGTGACTTAGCTTTGCTAGAAAGTGGAGTGAGAGTTCAGAGGCAAGGTGGTGAAAGGCTGATACGGTTCAAGTTGGCGGATAGCTTTACCTGCGACATGGCTGGTCGAGTGGCTCGAGAATCTGAACGGGTACAGCTAGTAGCGAGTTTGACCTGTCGAGTCGCTCGTTCGCAGTGTGTATCCACGTTCTCTTTGCTCCAACGAACGTAATCTGCACCCCATGAAAACTGATGTATCTGGAACCGTCTCTGAAGAGTTGAAGAACGACTCCGATGAGCCAAAGGTAAAGGAACTGCTAGGGTTCGGATCTGCTTCTTTTGCGAAGGAATTGATCAATAATCCGTCGCTGTTTCTGATAATCCCCGTTCTAAACATCGGTCTCGGGTTTGATTTGGCTGCGATAGGAATCATCGTCACGATCAAAGGGCTTTGGGATTCAGTGACTGATCCGATCGCTGGACATTACTCCGATAACTTCCAGAGCAAATGGGGGCGGCGTCGGCCGTTTATTCTTTTTGGCGGGATAATGATGGCGCTGACGAGCGTCTTGATGTGGCAGTTTCCGAGGGAGTGGGAGGAGAACTCGGCCCTGATCTTTTTCGGAGTCGCTCTCATCGCGTATACCAGCGCTTCAACTGTGTTTAGCGTCCCTTACTACGCTCTCCAGATGGAGTTGTCTAAGACCTATCATGGGCGCACTCGGGTGGTGCTTTATGTATCAATCTTTCTCAAGGCGTCCTACATCATTACTCCTTGGCTCTACACGTTCACGACCTTGGGGATTTTTGACGACATCCTAGAGGGGATTCGTTGGCTAAGCTACATAGCGGCAACGCTGATGGTTATTACGTCGGTTATTTGCTTCAAGCTGAGTCGGGAGCGCACTCGGGTTGTCGCTGCAAATAAGCAAAACTTGTTTAAGGCGATCACTCAAACCGTACGTAGTATCCACTTTTTAAGGATAACGTTTGTTTATGTGACGCAATTGACGATTTTGGGAGCCTTTTGGGTATTTGGAACTTATGTGAGTACCTACTATGTTTTCGAGGGAGATAAGACGGCGGGTGCTGCTTACATTGCGGCGGTACAGGGAGTTGGAAACGTGTTGGCCTTTTTCTGTATTCCGCTGACGGGGTGGCTTACGAAACGTTACGGAAAGCACAACGCCCTCAAGTTTTCAATTTTGATGATGATGGTCGGTCAGGCTCTTTTCTTCTTCTTGATGAACAAGGAGTATCCGTACCTTGTATACATTGTGCCGCTCTTTTATTCGGTTGGGATTTCGTCGGTGTTTATTATTTTGCCAGCTATGTTTGCTGATGTAATCGACGTCGATGAGCTCAAGACTGGATATCGTAGGGAAGGGATGTTCGGAGCGGCATCGGGGCTTGTCATGAAGGTTGCTTTTTCTCTGGCGAATGGGATCTCAGCGTTTCTGCTCATTTGGGTGGGATTCGATGAAGAGCTTGGAGCGGACCAAAGTGAACCGACTTTACTCTCCATGCGCTTGCTTTTCGCGTTTGCTCCGATCGTTTTTCTTGGCTTGTCGCTGCTGGTGCTAAGAAATTACCCGATTACCGAGGCCTACATTAAGGAGGTACAGGCCAAATTGAAGGAGCGGCGATCGGCTACGTCCTAGGTCGGTCTCGCGATCTGATGAGTCCGTAGAAAGAGAATTATGTCTGTGTTTATGGTTTATTGAACGTAAAGTAAGGCAGCCTCGTTGGTGTGGGGGTAATGATGTCTTACTTGTGCAATACCCAAGCACATGAACGATCTCTCATTTGACGAAAAGGTGGCGGAACTTCGCCGTCGGCATGAAGCGCTGGTTACGGCACCCAACCCAGTCGATGATTCCTTTTACAACGGAATCTACACTCGCTATCAAAACCCGGTTGTTACGGGCGATCACGCCCCAGTTGAGTGGGAGTATGACTTGAATCCGGAAACCAATCCGTATCTGCAGGTTCGTTCAGGAGTAAACTCCGCCTTTAATCCTGGCGCTATCTACTTCGATGGGAAGTACGTGCTCGCTGTGCGTTGCGAAGGCATTGATCGCAAGTCCTTCTTCGCTCTCGCTGAAAGCGAGTCTGGTACGGAGGGATTCCGGTTTCGCTCTAAGCCGATCCAGATCCCAGACAATCTAGGCAATCCAGATGTGAATCTGTACGACATGCGTCTTGTTCAGCATGAAGATGGATGGATCTATGGGATATTTTGCACAGAGAGAAAGGACAAGTCTGCTCCGTCGGAAGATATGTCGGCTGCCGAGGCTCAGTGTGGCCTTGTACGTACTAAGGACTTGGATACTTGGGAGCGTTTACCCGACATCGTGACCCACTCGCCCCAGCAAAGAAACGTCGTTCTGCACCCCAAGTTGGTGAATGGGCAATACGCTTTCTACACGCGTCCTCAGGATGGATTTATCTCTACTGGAAAGGGTGGCGGCATTGGTTGGGCGACCTGTGATGATATCGAGAATCCGGTGCTCGGTGAAGAGAGTATTGTGGACTTTCGCGCTTATCACACTGTCAAGGAGTTGAAAAATGGTCAAGGGCCAGCCCCAATCGAGACGGATAAAGGTTGGTTGCACTTGTGTCATGGAGTTCGAACTACAGCGGATGGATTTCGCTATACTCTGTACTTGATCGTAACGGACCTTGATGATCCGACCAAGGTGATCGCCGCTCCTGGCGGCCATTTCATCGCCCCTTACGAGGCGGAGCGGGTCGGCGACTGCGGAAACGTAACCTTCGCCAATGGTTGGGTCGCCAGAGAGAATGGAGATGTGTTCATCTACTACGCCTCCTCCGACACTCGTTGTCACGTTGCCACCAGTACGGTGGGGCAGCTTTTGGATTACGCCTTCAACACGCCGGCCGACGGAGGGCGAACCTTCGAGTGCGTTGCTCAACGTCTAGATCTCATTGAGAGAAACGAGGCGTATCTCAGTTCCCAACAATCAGTGCTGGTCTAGCATTTCACGAGGGCGATTTTTCGCCCTTTTTCTTCGCTCCCATTTTTTGTCCTAGAGCCGTTCGCAGAGTCGAACAGCACCCCAAGTAGAACGTATTACCCCCTGATAAATATGGTTTCGACGAATGAACGTTTGATTGGCGGCCCCTCGCTTTTAAAGGGGCGAGTCACGATTTCAGATGTGGCTCAGCAAGCGGGTGTGTCCAAGGCGACTGTCTCGATGGCGCTCCGTGGCCTTCCTGAGATCAGCGAAAAAACGAGGGAGAGAGTGGGGGAGCTTGCCAAGGAGATGGGGTATCGAGCGGATCCGTCTCTTTCGAAGATTGCAGCCTCGAGATGGCGAAACCGGAAAGCTCAGCAGGGGAGCACATTGGCGATGATCGAAATTCTGTCTGACGGAGAGGATGCTGTCGCCGAAGGGGAAATGTCTGTGAACGCCAAGTCGCAGGCTGAAAGTCTGGGCTATGGGTTCGAATTTTTTGCGGTCAAGAGCGGCAAGCAGCTTAGTACGCTGGCTCGTTCCCTTTTTCATCGAGGAATAGACGGGGTTCTCTTCTCCATGCGTGGAAGTGAGCTTGCAGATGAACTCTTCCCTGTGGAGAAGTTTGCCTGCGTCACTATTGGATGTAGTGGGATCATTGAAGGTATAGACAATGTAGATACGGACGCTCGCTCCGAGATTGTGACTTCCTTTAAACGTCTCACCGAGAGTGGGGCGTCTCGAATAGGGCTAGTATTATCTGGCGCTAATGAGGACTTGGAGAATGACTTTGTAAGAAGGGGATTGTTCGAGGGGCTGATGAAGAAGCATTCTCCAAGCGAGACCCCTGCCCCTGTGCTGAATTTTGCTGCTTCTGATAGAGATGATCTCGCCGCCTGGGTGGCAGAGAATCAATTGGAAGCGGTCATCGCTTACGATGATAGACTCTACGATGAGCTTTCGGACTGCGACGTTGATTTTGTGAGTCTAGCAACGGATGGACGAAACGGAGAAATTTGCGGGATTTCACGGTCGGATGAGCGCATTGGGGTTCTCGGTATCGAACGCCTCGATCATTTGGTCCGACTCGGAATAAGAGGCAGACGTGCGGAATCGACGCGCTTCCACGTATCCGGAACTTGGATTGAGGGTAGATCCTTTCGAGTCTGAGTTGCGTTTGACGAATGGCTGCTCAACGTTGAGTGCCCTCGGCTTCTTTTATTGGCGGCGAGTTCGTTAGGGTTGCTCCTGATGCGAACGATATCGCAGGAGCCCCAAAAACTATACCCCTGATGCAGAGACTTTCGTTTAAGGAAAAATTTGGATACAGCATGGCTGAGATCGGAGGAAGCGGTCTCTGGCAGATCCTATCCATCTTTCTGGCCATCTATTACACCGATACCTTCGGCTTAGAGGCTGCATCGGTAGCGACTTTGTTTCTCGTAGTCCGGATATTTGATGCGGTGAACGACCCGATGATGGGGATTATCGCTGATCGTACCGAAACGAAGTGGGGAAAGTTCCGACCGTATCTTTTGTTCCTCGCCGTTCCGTTTGGAGTGCTGACGTTGGCTCTGTTTTATGGGCCCGATCTCAGTCCCCAAGGGAAGCTTACCTATGCCTACGTGACGTACATTTTGATGATGATTGTGTATACGGCGGTGATGATTCCCGTGTCCGCGTTGTCAGGTGTGCTCTCCGCGGATGCGAAGGACCGGACGAGTGTCAATGTCTTCAGGTTCGCGGCGGCCTTTGGTATCGCGATGCTGTTGCAGCGTTTGCTTAAACCCTCCGTCGAGTTCTTCGGGAACGGGGACGAAACGCTAGGATTCCGCTGGACCTTGGGGATTTTCGTTGTTCTAGCGATTATTGGTTTCGTGATTGCTTTCCTGTCGACGAAGGAACGGGTAAAACCTCCCAAGACCCCGAAAGGCGAGGGACGTATTGTGGACGATTTGAAGGATCTGGCAGCGTGTCGCTCTTGGAGGACGATCTTGTTCGTATCCATTTTATTGTGGTTCTTTTTCTCGGTTCGAGGAGGAGTTCAGATCTATTATTTCAAATACTATTTCGGTGATGAAGCCGCGGTGTCGGCTTTCATGTTCTGGGGTACATTCTGTACTTTCCTCGGCGTACTTTCGACCTCCTGGCTTACGCGCTACTTTGAGAAGAAGAGTCTGCTCATCTTTTGCTTAATCACTTGGGGAGTCCTTTGCCTCGGGTTCTACATCGTAGAACCCGGAGATCTCGTGACCCTCTACATTTTCCAGATTACTTCTAGCTTAGCTGGAGGGCCGAGTATGCCCTTGATATGGTCGATGATGGGAGATTCGGCAGATCATTTCGAATATGAAAGACGTCGTCGTGCTACGGGGCTTGTCTTCTCTGCGTCGACACTGGCTCAGAAGTTCGGTGGAGCGCTGGGTGCCGCAGCGGGGCTCTATGTCCTCGCGTGGTATGGTTTCGAGGCGAACGAGGAGCAGAATGAGGGTGTCCTGAGGGGTATGAAGGATATGATGAGTTGGTATTCAACTATCGGATTCGTTCTCTGTGCTCTGCTTGCTCTTTCTTATCCGCTCAGCCGGAAGAAAATGGAGATGATCGAAGAGGAACTCGCCAATCGTAAGGATGGGGCAAGTCCAGCTGGTACAGCATGAAGTTGAGCTGGCCGATCCGAACCGGGCAGAAACGTATTCCGTGGACTTGGGCCTTTTTGATCGGTCTGCCTTGGATTACTTTCGAGTACGTTCAAAAGGTTTCTGAGGCGCCGCTCACCTTCACGCTGAGGAAATTCATCGAGGATCCGGGGTGGATATCGTTTATCATCTCGATCAATATTCTCTTCAACTTCATGGTGGGGGTAACGGTTTCCTATGTGAGCGACAAGCTGTGGACTCGTTGGGGGCGGCGTAAGGTTTTCTTCATCGTAAGCTGCCTCTTTGCAGGGGCGATGACGGTGATGATCCCTATAGTTGGGCACCTTTGGCTCCTTGTGGTCGTCATCATTTGCTTCCAGTTTTTCGTCGACTTCAACAAGCCTTGGGAGCCTTTGTTCAATGAAGTGATTCCATCTCCGCAACGTGGTCGGGCGGGTATGCTGCGAATGCTCTCAGTCAACCTGGCAGCGCTCTTTCTGACTGGAGTCCTCATCGCCCAGTTTGACGCCCAGTACGAGTTCGTGGCCCCATGGGGACCTGTGTCCATCACTGGCGAGATGGTGCTTTACTGGTCAGTATCGATCACCCTTTGGTTAACGGCGGCTTTTCTTGCTTGGGGAGTGAAGGAAGAGGCCCCTTTGAATGTTGTCTCCGAAGACGGAACTTTGGAAGGCTACCGAAAGAGCAGGTTTGCTCCAGTGCAATGGAAGGTGTCTGGGACGAGAAAAAGTGTATTGGCCGCTGTAAGACAGATGTTTGAAGACATTTTTAGCAGTCGGCAAAAGCTATGGGTGTATCTGCTGTATATCTGTCCGCTTGCTGGGACTTTGGCAGTTACCCACCCATCTTACATTACACTACAGACTGACCAACTTGGATTGTCCAAGGAGCAGTTTGGGATGATTCAGGTGGTTGGTATGATCGTGATGATCGCTGTGTTTACTCCGGCTGCTGGGTTGCTCGCTGATAGGCTGGACCGCTTGAGCATGATGAAAATCGGAATTGGCGGAGTTTCCTGTGTGCAGTTGTGCTTTTACTTCTATCTGAATTTCTGGAGCGAAGGGAAAGCGAGCTATGAGCTCGTGATCGCGGTCGATATTTGCTCGAAGCTGTTCCTATCGTGGGTTTGGGCGGTTTGGTCTCCACTTGTTTACGACTACATCCCGAGGGCGGAGATGGGCACCTTTCAAGCAGGGATCATGTTCACCTCTGGCGTCGCTTCGTTCGTCCTCATCAACGTAGGAGGCCAGTGGGTGAATCTCTGGACTGTGTTTTTTGGAACAGGGTATTCGCCAACAAACTACGATCAATCTAGTGTACTTGTTCTCGCTCTCTTGTTGGGAGCGTTGTCAGTCACAGCGTGTTCTCTCTTTGGGCGAGGAGTAGCGACTGGACGAATCCAGCCGCTAGGGAAGAAGACGGCCTAGGTTCTAAGCCTTTAGTCGCTGCTTCAGTACTTTGAGGAACTCAGTGTTAACGGTCCATGCATCGGCCAACGGCTTTTGCGTGTGCGGCTCGATCGGCATGTAAGGAGGAGGACCGAACTCGGGGGTTATTGTAAGGGATTCAGCGCCTCGCTCTTTAGAGAGGTCAATGATCTGTTGCCAGAGTTCGAAGTGGCGATCTACGATCTGCGACCACTCTGGAGCGGCGGGATCTGGGATCTGTGGGCCTTCTTCAAAACCGACGCGAGCGTGCACATGACGAGCTCTCTCGCAGGCGAGTTTGATGGTGTCTTCCTGGTCGTGTAGTTGACTTTCGTGTACGCAAAACCAATGCGAAAAATCGGTGCAGAGTTCGAGCTCAGGCAAGGCTTCGAGAAGCTGACGGGTGGCGGGGCCACTGAAGGTAGGTCTTCCACGGTGCGTCTCGTGAGCGATTGTGAGCCCGGCTTGCTTGGACAGCTGGATGGCTTCTTCGAAGATCGCGATGTTTTGCTCGAAGGTGAAGACGTCGCTACCAGTGTGGCTGTTGACCATCATTGCGCCCGAGTCGACTGCGAGTTGGAAGTTCTTCCTGAACGAATCGAGATGCTCCTGTGGAGTTTTGCCTGCCGAGTTTATCTGAGCTATGAGAAACAGACCATTATCAGAGACGAGCTTTTGGATTTCGCTCGGGGATTCCTTAAGCCAGGGCAAAAACATTTCCGCCCCGTCGAACCCGTCTTGTTTGGTCCGACTAAGGAATTCCTGTACGGGACGGTCGAATACCTCCCAGTGGGATTTAGCATAGAGTAGTTTCACGTGATAAAAAGGGTAGTGGCCGCCTGCTTGGCGGCCATTGGATTGTATGCGTCCATAAAGGACTGACGAGATGAGCGACGCAAGCGATAGCGATCATGGAAGCTACCTGGTCGCCTGGTCAGCCTAATGAGCCTTTACGTTGAGACGTCGGCGAAGGTCGTTAACGTGAGTGTAGTCCTTCGTTGGATCTGCCAACGGCTGATTTAGCAGATTCTTACCACGGGCTTGGTACATCAATTGTCTGTCCTGAAACTCTGGATTCAGACGAACGGTTGCGGGAACGAAGCGAAGGGTCCATCCGCAGCGTCGAATGTCTGATGTATTTGCGGCGCTTCCATGTTGGGTGCGTGCGTCGTGGAGCGAACAATGGTTTGGCTGCAATTCGCATGGAACGGCGAGCTCATCCTTGCGGTGCGACTTAATGATCTCCGTTGGGAAGACGCTTTTGTTTGTATCCACATCCTCATAGTCAGAGAAGCCCTTCTTTCCAGTATTGTGGCTCTTCGGGATTACGTACATGCAGCCGTTTTCCTTGGTAGAAGGGTCGAGCGCGAGCCAGACGGTGGCCACTTCCATGGGATCGAGCAGTTTACGCCAGTAAGCGCTGTCTTCGTGCCAGGGCACGCGTCGGCCGTCACCCTTGGGTTTGCAGATGAAGTGAGTCGAGAAAAGGAGGATGTCGGGTCCAAGTAGGGGTTCGACGAGATCAACGACTTCCGGAGCGAGAGCCCACTCATTGAGAGCTGGATCGGAGAAGTGTGGTGTATCCATGGCTTCCGGACGTTCGTCATAGGGCCATTCTGCCAACTTCTTTTCGAAGTGATTGAATAAGCGATCAAACTTCTCTTGGGAGAACACCGGACCGTCTGGCATGGTGTAGCCTTCGGTTTGGTATTGCGTAACTTGATCTGCGGTAAGTCGAGGGGTTGTTGTGTTCATATTTCTTGATGTGTGGGTGCATCCTAGCAAATCGAGGTTAGAAGAGTCTTGCGTTAGCTCTGCAAAAAAGTGTGATATTTTGATATGCGAGTTCTCGAATGGAATAGCTTGGGAGTGGGGTCGGATACGATGCATGTCGCCTATGTGACCGAGTCCGAGAAGGGATCGTGGCGTTTGCATGGGCACGATTTCTATGAGTTGTTTTGGGTCGATTCCGGTCGTGGAACGCAGATTTACGGGGAAAGCGGAGAGGGTAGTATGCCGCTTTACCCCGGAGTAGTGGGATTCGTCGGCCCCTCTCATGTGCATGGCATTGAAGCGAAGGCAGCCTCTGAACGCTTTGCTTTCGTAAACATCGCATTCTCTGCGGGGGTGTGGCATGAGTTGCGCGATCGTTACGACCTCGCGGATCACCCTCTGTTTGGCGAAAACGGTGATGCCCCTCCTTTTTCGATTGTGGCGAGAGATTTCGTTCGTGAGGTGGGCAGTCTGTTTCGGGAGATGGTGCATGCTCCGAGGACGGCTTTGGTACGCGACTGCTTTCTGCTTTCGATCGCCCGGAGAACGGGAGCTGACTTGAGTTTCCGGAATGCCGCCAATGCGCCGGCTAGTTTGCGGCAAGCGTTGATCGCTGTGTCGAGAGATCCAGAGTTGTTGAGAGGAGGGCCAGCTGTGTTAGCCAAAGAAGTCGGCTACAGTGCCTCTCATCTTTCTAGGGTGATGCGTGCAGAAATGGGCTTGAGTCCGTCTCAATGGATATTGAATGAGCGGATACGGCGTGCTCAGCGACTGCTCGTCGCAACCAATCTCTCGATCGTAGAAGTTGCTCTAGAAGCCGGATTCGATAACTTGAGCCATTTCCATCGGCGCTTTCGTGAATCGGCGCAGGAGACGCCTCTGCAATACCGCAAACAGCGCTCTAAGGCGGTGGTTTAGCCAAGATTGGCTAGCCAGTCTCGGCAGCGAGTGGGCCACTCCGAGAGGTAGCCCTGGCCAACGGCGAGGCCGTAGCCATGACCTCCATTTGGGTAGACGTGAAGTTCGCCGGAAACGCCCGCAGATTGCAGCGCGTTAAAATAGCTTACACTGTTCAAATAGGAGACGCCTTCATCGTCGGCGGAGTGAATGAGAATGGCGGGAGGTGTATTCTCCGTGACCTGAAGCTCGCCCGAGAAGCGATTGAGAAGTTTCTCGTCTGGGCTGTCGCCCAGTAGTTGGCTGCGCGAGCCCGAATGTCCAAAAGACTCTTGGAAACTGATAACTGGATACACGAGGATGGAAAAGTCCGGCCGCGAACTTTCCCGTTCGATCGGATCGTCCGACGCAGCTGATCCAGAGTCGAACAGAGTGGAGGCGGAAGTGGCAAGGTGTCCACCCGCGGAGAAACCTTGGATGCCGATTCGCTTTGGGTTGATTCCCCAAAGGCCTGCATTGTAGCGGACTGTACGGATAGCGCGTTGGACGTCGAGAAGGGGACTCTTGTGGCGGATTCTTTGCCCAGGAGAGCCCGGTAGTCGGTTTTTCAGGACAATGGCTGCAACACCTTGAGAGACCCAGTAGCTGGCTATATCTGTTCCTTCGAGATCATAGGCAAGTAGCCAGTAACCGCCACCTGGACAGATGACGATCGCGTCGCCTGTCGCGATTTTGGGAGAGGGAAGGAAAACTTCGATAGAAGGGCGTGTTACCTTGCTAACTTTAACGATTCCGTCCTCGTGGACGTGTTCTTCGAAATCCTCTACCGCCTCCTGGTTGGGGACGTTGTCGGTGTCGTAGAGAAAGATAGTGTTTCCGGAGCAGGTCGAGGGTGCAGCCATGGTCGATTGGTTTAGGAGCAGGAATAGCGATTCCTTGTGATTTGGAAAGGCACTTCTTCTCTTAACCGGATCAAGTCCTAGAACTCATCGTAGGCGATCTGCTCTTTAGCGATCTCGTATTTCTCGAGTAACATCTTGCTGGCTGCCTGTAGCATTTGTGGTGGGCCGCAAAGGTAGAATTCCACCTCTGCGAGCGTGTCGTGCCCGTCCAAATATTTGGCTGCGAGGACTTCGTGGATGAATCCGGTATCTCCGTTCCAGTCATCTTCGGGTTGCGGTTCCGAAAGCGCGAAGGTGAATCTGAAATTGTCGTTTTCCTTGGCCAGTTTTTCGAAATAGTCTTGGTAGAACATTTCCTGTTTCGAGCGAGCCCCGTACCAGAAGCTGATTTTTCGACCGCTGTTTCTGGTTTCGAGAAGACTTGATATGTGGGAGCGCAATGGAGCCATGCCGGCACCACCTCCAAGGTAGATCATTTCCTTTTGGGTTTCCTTGATATGGAAATCACCGAAGGGGCCAATCGCTGTAACGCTATCGCCTGGCTTTAAACTGTGGATGTAGGTCGAGCCAGCGCCAGCTGAGCATTCTTGACCGCGTGGAGGGGTGGCTATGCGAACATTGAAGCGGAGTTGCGAGTCAGATTTGGGATTGGAGGCGAGGGAGTAGTTTCTGCGACACCGCTGAGGATTAGTAGAGTATAGTTCGAGGAGGTTCTGTTGTTTCCAAACGTTTGCGTAGGGTTGGTCGACTGTTAGGGTGTCGAAGTCGATTTGCTGATACTCAGGAATGTCAATCTGCAGGTAGTCTCCTGGCTGATACGAAAAATCTGTCTCCGGCTCGAGCACGAGTTCCTTTATGAAGGTCGCTACGTTCCTGTTTGAGACAACGAGAAGCTTATGAGTTGGATGTCGCTCCGTTTTGGCTGCGTTTGCAGGTTCGGGATTGAAGTAGATTTGATCGTTTAGTGCTTTGACTGGGTAAGTGTTCATGTGGACGCAGACTGGCAGGCGAACCGGTGATCCATCGCGAACGTCGAATCGACCATTGTGCTTCGGGCACTCGATCAAGTTACCTTTGACCATTCCGTCTGCGAGATGAGCGTTGCCGTGAGAGCAGATACCGTCCGATGCATAGAGTTTTCCATCTTGGGTCCTGTAGATGGCGTAGGTGCGGCGATTGTAGTCGAACCTCACTACATCCTCGCGGTCCAAGGCAGCAGTGGGACAGGCCATGACCCAGCCCTCTTTGTCACGTTCTTCCTGGGCCGAAAAGGCAGCTGGGAATTCGCCCTGAGCGTTCTGCTTCTTGGGTGTGGGCAGGCTTCGTTTTACATAGTAGGCAGGGTCTTTTCTTTGTCTGAGAAAGGCGGGGATTATTTCTTTGTATGCGTCCCAGATGCTTGTGTAGGGAGGTGGCATGTCGTCTTTGACGATTTCGTAGAGCCGAGGCAGTGCGTGGTAGGGGACGAGTGGGAACATGTGATGTTCCACGTGGTAGTTCATATTCCAATACAGGTATCGGTTTATGAAATTCATTTTAACGGTCCTGCAATTCAAACGGTGGTCGAGTACGTTTTCGGCAAGCCCAGCGTGTTGAGTGTAGCCGTACACTCGCATCAACCAGGAACCGTATATGGTGGGGAGCCCGATCAAGAAAAGAGGGAAGACAGATCGCGCGCTGATCGCCCATACGGCGACGCCGAGGTAGATGAGGAGGTAGATGCGTGCTCGTGTTTTGACTGCTCCGTGCGCTTCTTCCGGGACGTAACTTTGCTCTTCAGGAGTGAGCGTATGGAAAGAATGGCGAATGATGCTTTTGAAGTAGTCTCGGACCTGTGGGATGCCGGTCGCGCCCCAAAGGTGTTCTCGGATGCTCGGGGGGCGGGGAACTGCAATCTCCGGATCTCGACCTACGATGATGGTGTCGCTGTGGTGTCTCGTGTGGCTCCACCGCCAGATGGTCGATTCTCGCATGACCATGAAGGATGCGACCTCGTAGAGTAGATTGTTCATCCAGTCGCTTTTGAATGCGGTCCCATGGCTGGATTCGTGCCAGCGAGAATCGGATGTGCTTCCGTAAAGAGTGCCGTAGAGAAACAAAGGTAAAATTACCTGCCAGCTTCCCCACCAAAGGTAGGACCAGTAGGCGAAGGCTCCTATGAGCCCGAACCATATCAGCGTATCTCGAATCGCCGGTCCGTTCTTCCGCGTGAGGAGGGCGCGCATTTCCTTTTTGGAAACGGGCGAAGTATACCAGGCTGCATCGGCGAGACCTTTTTCGATGGCTCGTTCCGAGTTTACTCCCACTAGGCTATAGTCGGTGAGTGAATGAGGTTCTTCGATAAGGGGCTTGGTTTCAGGCATCGTTCTCGCTGGGGTTCGAGTGCTAAGTAGAAGCGTTAATTGTAATGATTAGGACGTTGATTGTTCTTCTTGAAAGCTGCCAAAAAGTTATCATTTTTTGTCATTGTAGATGTTGGAGGACCTGAAACTAGATGAAGCGTACGACGGCTTTCTTTTTTTGGCTGATAGTCAGCGGAATCCGCCCTACCTAAAACCGCACCGGCACGTCGAACTAGAGGTGAATCTCGTTGTGCGGGGCACGATCACGTGTGTGGTGGCGGGAAGAAAGTACACCTTTGGCACGGGAACCTTGCTTTGGTTTTTCCCGGCTCAGGTGCATCAGCTCGTCTACCGCTCTCAGGATGCGCAGTACTACGTGGGAGTCTTCAAGCCGGAGCTGATTGACCGCGTGTGTCAGGCGGATGAATACCAGTTCTTAAAACGAAAACGTCCACGCGACGGTATGTTGAGTCGCGTGCTGCCCAGCGAAGACTACTTTAAGGTACGGTCGACCATGGAAAGCCTAGTGGCGGATGGGCCGGATCCAGATCTTTTGAACAAAGAAGCCGGATTTGGCTTGGATTCAGATTTTAGATACGAGCACAAGGATCCGGACATGCTGAATGCAGGTCTGCGATTTCTTTTGCTTCAATGTTGGAAGGCCTACGGAAAACAGGAAGTAGGCGAAGAAGGGCATGAGCTGCATCCCGCCGTTGAAGCAGCCCTAAGTCTAGTTGCGCGTGATCCAAGCATTGAGAGTATTGAGCAGATCGCCAAGGAGTGTGGCGTGAGTGTTTCATACTTGTCCCGATTGTTTGCGAGGGAGGTTGGAATGCCGCTCAGCCGGTATCGCAATACGGTACGCTTAGATCGCTTCTTGAGCCTTGGGCGGGGCGATCGAAAGCTCAGCTTACTCGATGCCGCTCTAGAAGCTGGTTTTGGCAGTTATGCCCAGTTCTACAAAGTATTCGTTGGCCAGTTTGGCTGCGGTCCGCGCGTTTTCTGGAAGGACAGGGAGTAGACTCGCTCTCGGTTTCACGGCAGGAAAACGGTGGGGATATCAAGAAAACACACTTTTTAGGGGTATTTGTAGAGGATCTCTGAGCCTAGGTTTCGCTATAATGAAGAAACAAAGGTTAAGAAATATTTATTGAAATGGCTACTGACTTAAAGATTTCCCGATTTGGCTTGGAGTATGTCCGGGCGTTCACCGAGGCCTATCGTTCGACGGATGACGTTTTCCTACGCGAGCATCGTTGTGAAGCGGTGCAATTTCCAGCCACATTGGTGAGCCCGCGAAAAGGTGACTTGTTGGCAGGGAAACGGGTTTATCCGGAGATTGGCTATTCTCCGCAGTACGGCGGATTGGGTTACTACGCTATGTTTACCGAGTGGCCCACACGGGAGGAACTGAGCGAGTTAACTGAAGCGGACAAGGAAGAGTGGAGTCGTTTGCGGGCGTTTTGGGAAACTGAGAATACGCACGACAAGGCCTACGAGTCATTGCCCCCGGAGGCAAAGGAGGTCCTGCCGAAGACCTTCCACAATGCTGAACAGTTGGACTTGCCCGCGTATGCGTTGTGTCGGATGGCGGGCCTTCAGTTGGACTTCAGGACGCTGCTTGATTTGGGACTGGACGGAACCCGCGAACTCTTGTCCGAACAGTTAGGCAGTCCTGTGGACGCAAAAGCGAAAGCGTTTTACGAGGCTGGGCTTAGGGCGATTGACCAAGCTGAGGTCTGCTTGAATCACTACATAACGGAAGCTGAGCAACTCGAACCCTCAGTGGAGCGTGACGCGATGCTGAGCACTATGAGGAGACTTCAGAATCAGGCGCCTGAGACCTTTCATGAAGCTCTTCAATTAATCCAGCTGGTAACGATCTTAACAGGCACGAACAACTACGGGCGTTTGGATGTGGTGCTCGGCCCTTACCTTTGTGGCGATTTGGATTCAGGAGCTCTCAGCTATGAGCACGCCCTGAAGCTGATGCAAAATTTCTACACAATCCTAAATGAGGAGTACTTCCATACGGATGCTCGAATCATGATTGGTGGCATGGGCAGAGACTCTGAAGAGGAGGCTGATCGCTTTGCCATGTTGGCAATGGAAACGACGGAGAGTCTGAACCTGCCGTTGCCGCAACTGACTCTGCGTTTTCATGTTGGGCAGAATCCGGACCTGCTCAACAAGGCTTATGATGTGATTGGTATGGGTAAGACCTTTCCGATGCTTTACAACGACAGTGTGAATGTGCCCGCGGTGCAGGAAGCATTTCAGGTCGAACGTGAAGAGGCGGAGCAATATCTCCCGTTTGGTTGCGGTGAATACATGTTGTATCATCGGAGTTGCGGTACGCCGAATGCGATTCAGAACCTGCAGCTCTGCCTGGAGTCAGTCATAAACCACGGAAAGAGTCTTCGTACCGGTAAGCGAATCGGCCCAGACTTAGGGGGCTTGGATTCATACTCGAGTTTCGATGAACTGTGGGGCGCGTACGAGAAAACCATCGAACATTTTCTCGGTCCGCTCGCGAAAGGGCAGGAAGCTGTGTATCGAACAACTGGCAAGGAATGTCCGTTCACCTTAGCCAGTTTGTATTACGATGACTGTATTGCCTCTGGGCGAACCCTCTTTGATGGAGGTGTCCGTTATCTTGGCGGATCAAACGAAACGTATGGAAATGTGAATACGGCGGATTCGCTCCTCGCGATTAAGGAGCTCGTTTACGAGCGTTCGGTTTGCACAGGAGCAGAGTTGTTGAGTGCTTTGGACGCTAATTGGGAAGGAAACGAGCTCTTGCAGAAGCAGGCTCGCGAGTGTGCAAAGTTTGGTAACGACGATGCTCGGGCCGATGAGATGCTGCAGCGGGTACATCGTCAGATCTGCTTGGGAACCGCAGCTGCAGGTAGGCAAACTGAAGATCTGCATCACTTTCTGGTGGTTGTGATTAATAACAACCACAATACGGTTTGGGGAGCTCAGACTTCTGCGTCTGCGGATGGTCGGAAGCATGGTGACCCACTGGCTCCTGGAAATGCTCCAGGGGCGGGATGCGACCAGTCGGGACTCAGTGCTACGCTCAACTCGCAGGCGAAACCCGATCCGAATGTGCATGCTGGGGCGGTGCAAAACGTGAAGTTGTCAGCATCCTTCCCGTCGAAAAATCGGGAGCTTTACCGGACGCTTTTCAATACCTATTTCAAACGCGGCGGAACGCAGGCGATGATCACGGTGACGAATCGAGACGACTTGGTCGCTGCTTTGGAGCACCCAGAAAACTATGCGAACCTGATTGTGCGAGTTGGAGGGTTCTCGGCTCGTTTCATCGATCTCGACCCAGAAACGCAGCAAGAAATCCTTTCTCGTACTGAGCATGGTTGATTCTTTAACAGGCACGATCACGGATATTCACCGAACCTCGACGGTGGATGGTCCAGGTTTGCGTACAACGGTGTTTTTGAAAGGCTGTCCCTTGCGTTGTCTCTGGTGCCACAATCCTGAAACGCAGTCTCGCGAAATCCAGCCGTGGGTTGAGGTGGATAAGGTAAGCTCTGGCGACTATGCCTTGTTGGGAGTTGACGAAGGAAGGGCAACTCAAGCGGGAACGTCTGCCCTTCTCGAAAGGATTGAAACAGTTGGTATTGAGAAGTGCGCTACGAATTGCGTCTCCGGCGCGATCGGCCAATATGGCAAGATCGTTTCGGTTGATGAAGTGGTTTGCGAAGTGCTGAAGGATCGCGATTACTTCGAAAACAGTGGAGGAGGGGTGACGGTCTCCGGTGGTGAGCCGATGTCTCAGCCAACATTTGCTCTGTCGCTTTTACAAGCTTGTAAGGAGAACGCTCTTCATACGGTTTTGGATACGACGGGAATGATGTCTCGTCGCGATCTCGATGCGTCGATGGAAGTCACTGACTTGTATCTTTACGATTATAAAGCAAGCGATGACCAGACTCACCGCCGTTTGACAGGCGTTTCTCAGAAGGTGATTCGAGAGAATCTGGATCGCTTGATTGCTGCGGGAAAAGAGATCATTCTCCGTTGTCCCATGATTCCAGAAGTGAATGATGATGTCGCGCATCTGGAGGCGATTGCACGTTTGATGCTCGAGAATCCCGGTATCCGACAATTGGACGTTTTGACCTGGCACACCATGGGAAAGCAAAAGTACGAGCGTCTGGGTAGAAAAATGCCCGATTGTTTACCGCGAGACAATGTTGCCGAAGAACAGAAGCAGGCCTACCGGGACTTCTTTTCCGAACTAGCAGATGGGCGGGTTTTTGTGTACTAGTGTTCCTTCGAGTGTGGGA
>NZ_JAENIL010000035.1 GCF_016595505.1 Pelagicoccus mobilis
GCACCGCGCTACGTTTTGCTAGCGGCATGAGCGAAAATATTTTAGACGTCAAAGACCTGAAGGTCCATTTTCCGCTGCGTAGCGGACTGTTCTCGAGAACGGTCAAGCATTGTAAGGCGGTCGATGGTGTGAGCCTCTTTTTGAAAAAGGGTGAGACCTTTGGTTTGGTGGGAGAGTCGGGATGCGGCAAGTCGACGCTTGGCAAGACCATCTGTCGCCTGATTGAGCCGACTGCGGGCGATATCGTCTTTCAAGGACAGAACGTCGCTCACTATGGACGCAAGCAGATGCGCCCCATTCGCCGTGATGTGCAAATGGTTTTTCAGGATCCGGCGGAGTCGTTGAACGCTCGCCATACGGTGCGTGAAATTCTGGAGGAGCCGTTTATTATCCACGGTATCGGCGACGCGAATACGCGCCTCAAGAAGGTGCACTCTCTGCTCGACAGAGTCGGACTGGGAAAAAGGGCAGCGGAAAAGTACTCGTTCGAGTTTTCCGGTGGTCAACGCCAGCGCATCGGTATCGCTCGAGCGATCGCTTTGGAGCCGAAGCTCATCATTTGCGACGAGCCGGTATCCGCTCTGGACGTGTCGGTACAAAGTCAGATCCTTAACTTGCTCATCGAGCTGCAGGAGGAGATGGGATTAACCTATCTCTTCATCGCGCATGATCTTGCGGTTGTGAAGGTGATCTCGGACCGCATCGGAGTTATGTATCTTGGGAAGATGGTTGAGGTTGCGGACGGCCAGGAGCTCTTCGCGAATCCGATGCACGAATACACCAAGGCGCTTATTTCAGCGATCCCGGTACCCGATCCTCGAGCTCAGAAAGATCGAGTGGTCCTCCGTGGCGATGTTCCTTCCCCGATCGAACCGCCTCCCGGTTGCGCGTTTGCTCGCCGTAGCCCGATTGAAGTGAGCGAAGAAGTGGCGTCCCAGCCGGGCGAGTTCATGGAGGTCAAGCCCGGGCACTGGGTCGAGATGCATCCGGCGACGGTTGCCAATTATGACTCCTACATGGTGAAGGGGTAAATTTGCCCGCAACCTGCTTGTTATTTTAGACGTATATTTGTGCAGACGACGTTTGCTAGGACGTTGTCGGCTATTCTTTTCCAACCTAATCCCCTAAATGACTATGAAAGCAAAACACGCCTTGCTATCGCTTCTTCTTGTGCCCTTTGCCTCTTTGCAGGCTGGCTACAAACTCGTTCAAGCCCCGTTGCCCGAGGATCTCATGCAGGTCCATATCTATGAGCTGGACAATGGCCTGACGGTCTATCTGACGGAGAATGACGAGACGCCTACTTTCCGTTCGGAAATCACGGTACGTGCGGGCTCGAAGGACGATCCGGAAGATGCGACTGGTCTTGCTCATTACCTCGAGCACTTGCTCTTCAAGGGCAATCACGAGATGGGTACCTCGGATTGGGAAAAGGAGAAGGTGCATATCGATCGGATCACCGAGCTGTACGAAGAGCATTTCGCGGAGGACGACTCGGAGAGGCGGGCTGAGATCTATGAGGAGATCAACAAGGAGTCGCAGCTCGCGGCGCAGTACGCGATCCCGGGCGAATTCGACACCCTGATTTCCGCGCTCGGTGGAAGTGGGATTAACGCGTACACCGCGCCGGACCGTACGGTCTATCTGGAGGAACTCCCGTCCAATCGCTTGGAGCAATGGGCAAAGATAGAGTCGGCTCGCTTCACGAATCCGGTGCTTCGTCTCTTCCAGCCAGAGTTGGAAATCGTCTACGAAGAGAAGAACCGTGCGATGGACAGCAAGGATCGTCTTATCCAAGAAGCGATCTTCGAGCTGCTCTATGGCGAGCACCCTTATGGTTCCCAAACGGCGCTCGGTTCGATTGAGCATTTAAAGCGTCCGTCGCTGAAGAAGATCCACGAGTTTTTCGAAGCTCACTATGTGGCTAACAATATGGCGATTGCTTTGGCGGGTGACTTCGAGGCAGAGGAAGCGATCGAGGTGATCGATAAGCACTTCTCGTCATGGAAATCTGGAGACGTCCCTGAATTTACCCGCCCGATGCCTGCTCCAATCACGGAGAAGAAGAGCACAACCATACATTATCCAGGACAGGAAAATGTAATTATCGGATTCGATACCGCACCTACTAAGCACGAAGACGAGCCTGCTCTTAAGCTGCTCGACATGATCCTCGACAACGCGAGCGCGGGATTGATCAATCTCAATCTTAACCAACAACAGCGTGTGGCCCAGGCCGGTTCGTTCCCCTACATCCGCAATGACGCG
Source organism: Pelagicoccus mobilis (assembly GCF_016595505.1). GTDB lineage: Bacteria > Verrucomicrobiota > Verrucomicrobiia > Opitutales > Opitutaceae > Pelagicoccus > Pelagicoccus mobilis. The sequence continues at coordinate 2,269 of NZ_JAENIL010000035.1, forward strand.
GGAAGCCAGTTCCTCTACGGCGCTCCCAAGGAAGGGCAAACGCTCGAGGAAGTTGAGGCCTTGCTTCTAGAGCAGCTCGACTTGATTAAGAAGGGTGAGTTCGAAGACTGGATTTTGCCTGCCATCGTGACTGACTTTAAGAAGAACGAGAAGCTCGCGCTTGAAACCAACGCGGGTCGCTTGCGTCTCATCAGCACTTCCTATGGCGAGAAGAAGGCATGGCCGGACGTGGTGGGCGAAATCGCTCGCATGGAAGCGGTCACCAAGGACGACTTGATCGCGATCGCGAATAAGTACTTCTCCAAGCCGTATGTGGTAGCGTATCGGAAAGATGGAGACTATACTCCACCGACTGTTCCAAAGCCTGTTTTTGACCCGATCGATATCGACCGCAGCAAACAGTCCGAATTTGCTGCTAGTGTTCTGGCAATCGAATCGGAGCTGATCGAGCCGGATTTCCTGGAGAAAGGCGAGGACTATCAGGTGATGAAGCTGGGCAAGGGAGTGCGTCTCTTCTACGTGCAGAATCCTGCGAACGACCTTTTTGCGCTTTCCAAGGTTTACGAGATGGGCAGCCGCGAGATGCGCGAGCTGCCGATGGCGGCGGAGCTGCTTGATAAGTCTGGTACCAGCAAACGCGCTCCGGCGGAGCTTAAGAAGGCATGGTACGCGCTTGGGGCTGACTTCAATTTCGCGATTGGGGACCACAATACGACCTTGAATGTCAGTGGTCTCGAAGAGAACTTCGACGAGACGCTTGAGCTTTTCCAAGAAGTGCTGACGGACTCGCAAGGTGACGCGAAGGTGCTTGAAGAGCTGGTCGCAATTCAGCTCAAGAAGAAGGCCGACGCGATGAAGGAACCGAGCATGATTTTCAATGCTCTCCGCAACTACACACGTTTCGGCGAGGATTCGCCGTTTTTGACAGCTCTCTCCACAGACGAAATCAAGGCGCTGACTGTGGATGACTTGATCGGAAAAGCGAATCAGCTTTCCGGATACGAGCATGATTACCTCTATGTTGGAAAGATGCCGATCAAGGAAGTTGCCAAAAAGTTGAAGAAGCTTTCCAGGACTAAGATGGCTTTGAAACCTGCGCCTTCACGCGTGCTTCCGAAGCTGATCCAGCGTGAAGCGAATGAGATTGTGTACGTCGACTACGAAACGGCTCAGTCCCAAATCCGCATCGAATTCCCGGGTGGTTTGTACGACGAGTCGAAGCTGCCTTCCATCGAGACGTTCAACGAGTATTTCTACGGCGGCATGGCTGGTATCGTGTTCCAGGAAATGCGTGAAGCGCGGGCGCTGGCCTATTCCGTATGGGCGCACTACTTGGTTTCAAGTTTCGCAGACGGAGAAAACCTGGTGATGGGCTTTATCGGAACGCAGGCGGATAAGACGGTAGACTCGCTGGCGGCGTATTTGGATCTTTGGGATAACATGCCTAACTCTTCGGATCGTTTTGCGATCATTCAGGGGTCTTTGGACAATCAATACCGCGTTTCCAAGATCGGGTTCCGCAAGGTGCTCGGTTCCGTGAAGGCGTGGGAGCGATTGGGAATTCAGGGAGATCCGCGGGAGGAGCGCTATGAGGAAATCATGGATGGAGACCTTGAGTCTCTCTTCTCGTTCTACGAGTCCGAAATCCAGGGGCAACCGAAGATGATTTCGATCCTCGGCCCGTCAGCTGCAATCGATATGGACCAACTCAAGCAGCATGGTGAGCTGACACAGGTTGAGATCAGCGATATCTTTGTGGATTGATTTTCGGTCTGTACCCAAGACGACCTCCTATCGAACATGGGAGTGCGTCTTGAGGTGGCTGTTCAACGCCCAGTCCCGATAGGAGGATTGTTTTTTATTGTAGGGCGCCGCGTTGAGCTGCCATGTCTATTGCGAATGAAACTCCCACAATACGACTGGCCAGAACTGGAACGCGTTGCGAACGACGTGATCGAGGCATGCCTGAAGGACTTGCCTGAGGAGATTAGAGGAGAGGCTGAGAAAGTCCCTTGCTTGTGCCGGCGTTATCACCCGAACGCTCCTCACATCGATCCTGAAGCGATGTATATGCTGGGTGAATACGTGGCTTATGGCGATGGGACTGGCGGGGTGGACGAGAGCGGTACGATCGCTATCTACTTGGGAGCGATCGCGTGGTATTGCGAGGACGAGGGGCTGGATTTCGAGGACGAGATTCACAAGACCTTTCTCCACGAGCTTGGCCATCATTTCGGTTGGGACGAAGAAGAAGTCGAGAAGAGAGGGCTGTAATTTCCCGCGTCGAATGGCGTGATCTATTGCTGTGTCTTTTTAAAGGGTAGCTTATCTAGGATCGCTCTTAGCCTCCGTTCGTGTTGCTTCTCGTTGATGTCGTCGCTAGCGAGTTGGCCTTCAAGGTCCTGAATCTGTTGGTGAGCTTCCTCGGGTGTGAGCATCTTCTTTTTTTCCGTCTGGCAGCCTTGGGAGGTGTAGATCGCCAGCAACTCTATGACTCGCTGCTCAGCAGCGGATCGAGCTTTTTCGTTACGCTCCAATTGCGCTTGGTAGTATCCGGGACCTGCGGGAATGCCTAGGGACCAGGATAGCATGGAAAGCCCTGCCGAGGCGCCCATCGATGCGATTTCTGCGTTGATGGATCGACGTAGCACGTTTGCATGAAGGATCTCCCGCTGAAGATCGGTGCAGTTCATGAAGGCGTCCTCTTCTTTGCTTTTTTCAAGGATGGGAAAAAGGCTCCAAACTTGTTCGCCGGTCTGAACTTTCGACTCTAGGAATACGATGTCGTCGAAGTGTATCCAAATCTTCCTATCGCTCCAAACGCTCTTTTTGAGAAGGAAGGAGTCCTCTTTGAACTCTAGGATTTTCATCTGGCTTCTGCGATAGCCGTCAGCGGTGAGTATTCGTACCTTGTCCCCTACTTTAAGTTGCTTGGCTTGTGGGTTGAGGATGCTGTTGAGCTTGCGTTCGGATTCTCCGAGGGATGCTACGTCAGGAATGTCTACTGGGAGAACGCCGTAGGGAGGCGGAGACGTTGAGCAAGAAGCTGCCAACAACAGAACGCCCAATAGGATGGGAGCGGAGTTAAGGAGCCGGGGCTTTGGTGTTCTCATTGTTCTCAACTTTTTCAGGCTTCAAATGGAGGCTCCCAAGCGGAGTCTCGGTCAGCTTAAGATTTAGCTGTGTATCCGATTTATCTGACGCGATTGCGAAGCTCAGGTTTTGAGGTCCGGGTGTTTGGGGAAAGAAAAGGCAACCGGCGACCATCTCGCCCGGTCGTATGGTAGCTGGAAGAACGAGGGAACGTCGTGTGAATTCGGCCTGTATTTCCCTTCGGTTGATATAGTTCGCTCCTTGGACCGATACCACTCCCACGGCCGCAAGGTAAGGGATCATGGGGCTGAATGCTGCGTCGATTAGGGCTCCTTCGAGGGAGCTGGTTGCTCCCGCTGCGATGGCGTCGGCGAGCAATACGGTTCCCATGCCTCCTATCGCTAAACTTAGACCCTGTTCGCCGTAGTGTTTCCAGTTTTCGGAACTTCGTTTTTCTAGTTCCCAAGGATCGTTTCCCGGCTCGATCTTGCCTCCCAAGTGATCGGTAAGAACCGGCTGATTGAGAGTGATGGCCTCTGATCGATTGTTTGTGATGCTAAGAACGTATTCATCCCAAAGGGCCCGCTTCTTCCAAGATCCGGGAGCGTCCGTTACGATGACAGCGTGGAGGTTGACGGTTACGGACTCGCTTTGGGTTTTTAGCGCGAAAATGATCGGAGAGGAAAGGGAGTCGACCTTTTCGTACTTGGTCGCGGTGGTGCACGCTGCGAGGCATAGGACCGTACATACCGGGAGGAGACCTGCCAGTATCCTAGAAATGAGCGAACAGAAATGACCCTTCTTTAACATCAGCGTTGCTGATGCTCGACCTGTTGTGAAAGTGGACGCCGAGCGCTAAACGATAGCGGTTCTAGGCGATTTTCGCGAAATGGCAGGCGAAGTATTGGGAATGCTAATTAGAGTATAAGCTAATCGAATATCATTCCTGTGATGAGCGGCTCTCTTGCTATCTCGCCATGTAGTCCTCGAACACATAAGCGAGCCCGCGGCTGTAGGTTGGGAATTTGACGCCACCATGTTTGTATTCGTCAAACATTACATATTCAAAGCTAAGGTCCTGATAACGTCGGCCTTTGAGGAGGTCTGCGAAAGCGTTCGCTTCCGGGATCCAGTTTGAGTTTTTCTCTTCGCCGCCGACAGACATGAAAAGGCGAGTGGGGAGATTGCGGGCGGCGGTTTCTGAAAAGAGCAACTTACGATCGCCGATATAGAACTGGTTTTCCTTTCTGAAGATCTCTCGGTTGTCGAAGGAGACGGCGGGGGTGCTTGCTACAAGGCCCTGGAAAAGGTCGGGGCGGTCGAACATGGCGTACAGGGTGAAGAGCCCGCCATAGGAGCTTCCGGCCAAGACTCTGAAACTGTCGTCAACGCGGTATTCGTTTTCGGTCCAGGGGATGAGCTCCTTCTCGATAAAGGAGAGGAAGGCTTTCGCATCGCCTGTATTTGGATCGTAAGGACTGAGCGATGGCGTGTAGTCAATTTGGCGAAGCTTGCCGTACTCAGGGTTTGCTCCCGGGTAGCCGATGCCGATAACGATGGCTTCGGGGACATATTGGTCGTACTCGAGCGTTCCGAGCATGTTGGTGAGGCTGACGAAGTCCCAGTAGGGATCGAGAGAGTAGATCACGGGGTAGCGTTTCTCAGGCGCGCTATCGTAGCTTGCTGGCAAATGGATGTAGAGGAGGTAGTCCTGATTGCGGGTGAGCTCGGTACTCATTGGATACAGCTTCGCGGTGTATCCAACGTAGGTCTCGAATTTGTCTGCTTGTAGGATTAGCGTGCTGGCGAGGAAAGTGAATAGGATGAAGGTGTATTTCATATCGGTTCGGAGTAGAACACCATGGCGAAGCGATCTACGTCAGTTTTATAGAGCTTAGGCGATGGAGTAATAATTCGCATTATAGATTGTGAATCCGCTTGGGTAAAAATGGGCCCTGATTAGTTTTAGCGAGATGAAGCCTCATTTGATTGCTCTCTGCGTGCTACGTTTTTGCCCGGCTCTTATGGCTGGTGACTGGTTGGAGCTTTTCGATGGCGAATCGCTAGCGGGCTGGAGTGTGCAGTGTCAGTCCGAAGATAAGGGGAAGGGCTATTGGACGGCTCAGGAGGGTTATATCCAGTGCGATTCGATGGGGGACAAGGATCACGACTATGTTTGGTTGCAGTACGATCGCGAGTTTAGCGACTTCGAGCTAAGGTTGGAGTTTCGAGCTTTCAGGGAGTCGAAGGGAAATTCTGGGGTGCAATTCAGAAGCCGCTATGATCCGTCGCCAGATGCCCCGCGCGGAGGTTGGTTGGATGGGCCTCAGGCCGACATCCACCCGCATGGTCCCTTTCGTAATGGTCTTATCTACGATGAGACCCGCACTGAGAAACGCTGGATCTCCCCGAGTTTGCCAGACTGGAGAATCACTCCTGAGCAAGGAGCTCAAACGTATAAGTTCCATTTTTCGGACGAAGGGAATGGCTGGAACCAGATGGTGATTCGTTGCGAAGGAAATCGCGTGCAAACTTGGGTGAACGGGGTTCAGGTTCGGGACTGGGACGGCTCCGGTGTGCTCGATAGTGAGGGGCATCAGAGGCATCGAGTGGGACGGTCTGGTTTCATCGCGCTCCAGCTGCATTCGAAGGACGAGCTCAAGATTCACTTTCAGAATCTGAAGCTCAAAGAACTGTAATTGGCGGTCGGATACTCAGGTGGCGCTTGACTTGCCTAGTTTATCTAGGAGAGTGGTCGCGTGCCTCTTGAACTACTCCATCTCCTTGTCGCAGCAGTTACCCTGTTGTGTTGTCTGTTAACGGCGACCTTGTTTGCCCGCTTGCCTGCGTTTAAGGAGGTGGTTGAGCGGAAGGGCCGGTTCGGATCTCTTGATGGGCTCAGAGGTTACCTCGCTTTGGGGGTGTGTATCCATCATTTCATGCTGACTTGGTACCTGAAATCGGAAGGGATGTGGGGTAAGGCGGGGAATCCGTTTATAAACAATGCCGGGAAGATCGGGGTGGCCTTGTTCTTCATGATCAGCGGGTTTCTCTTTATCCGAAAGGTGGCATTTAGCGATCAGCCAATAGACTGGGCGAAGCTTTATCGGGGGCGTTTCTTCCGGATCGTGCCGTTGTATTTTTTCGCGGTTTTGATCGTATTTGTAATAGCGGGTTTCAAGGCGAGTGATTCGATCGCGGCAGATCCAGCGAGAGCGTTCGTGCAGGCCATGCGTTGGTTGTGTTTCACCTCTGGCCCGATCGGAGACTATTGGCAGGCCTTGCTTATCATTTGCGGAGTGGAGTGGACCTTGCGGTACGAGTGGCTGTTCTATTTCTCTCTACCGATCTTGCAGATTTGGATGAGGCTAGGGCGCGTTGCGAATCTCGTGTTGATCGGACTTTGTGTGTTGCTCTTCTTTTTCCCGAAAACGCTGGTTGTGTTCACTGATCTGCATGCCTGGGAGCTTTTCGAGCTGAATTTCACTCGAGAAAAATTCTGGGAGATTTTTGTTTCTTTTATGCATACCCAGTACCTGCTCATGTTCATGGTGGGAGGTATCGCGGCCTGGTTGCAATCGAGGAGTAATGTAGTTTCAGGATGGTTACAGACGTTCCCGGGGATGGGACTTGGGACCGCTGCTCTCGTGGGGTCTTGGTTTTATCCGAATACGGAAGATTTCTGGCACATGATGATGGTGTCGCTCTTTTTTCTGACCGCGGTTCATGGGAATCAGCTCTTTGGCTTGCTCAAGCTGAAGGGTTCCTTGGTGATGGGAGAGATCAGCTATAGCATCTATTTGATGCACGGGATCGTTATCTTTCTGGCATTCTCTACTGCCTGGTCGCCTGGGAAGGAGTGGACTGAGGAACAGTTTGTCTGGTTGATGCCAGTGATCGGTGTCGCGGTGGTTGTCGTCTCTGCGGCGACCTTCCTCGGAATCGAGCGGGTTGGGATGAGGATCGGTCGGCGTTCTTAAACGCGGGGCTGCGCGTTCAAATCGGTTTTAGTTGCTCTTCGATACTCTTGGTTCGTTCGAGATCTAGGTCTCCGGTGTGTTGCGTGCTTTTTCGCTCGATCAGAAAGACGCTGCATTCCTCTTCGGCGATGGGGTTGTGCATGACACCTTTGGGTACGATGTACATCTCGCCTGGACCAAGCTCGATACAGTCATCTTCCAGTTCGATTTTCAGGTGTCCGTCGATTACCAGGAAAAGCTCATCCTCGTTGTCGTGTTTGTGCCAAGCTAGGCTACCTTTCAGTTTTGCGATCTTGGCGTAGGAATCGTCGATTTCACCCAGCACGCGTGGCGACCAGGTCTCTTTGAGTTTGGCTGCTTTTTTCTTTAGGTTGATGGCTGTATTCATTGTTTGGATTCTTTTACGGTGTCTGTATCTTCATCGATGGGGCACCCGAACGTTAGCAGGTTGCCGTCTATGTCTCTCACTTGGAAATCTCTCATCTGGTATGGCCAAGTCGCTAGCTTGGTGGTGATGTCAGCTCCTTTTGCGCAGATAGCTTCGTAGTAGTTGTCGACCTCATCGCAAAAAGCGTAAAGCGAGCCCATGCCAGTCCGGCCTGCGTTTTCTGCTCCTGAGCACAGATGAAGTAAGACTTTTCCCATTCGAACCCCGGCGTAGAAGGGGGGCTCGCCGTAGGCGAACTCCTTTTCAAATCCGAGTACCTCAGTGTAGAATACGATTGATTTGTCTAGGTCGGAGACCTGAAAAACGGGAGATGCAGAGTTGGCGTTCATGTTAATCGCGAGGGGTGGGGTTAGGGTGGCGTTGGCTCAAGACTCGGAGCGTATTCATGGCCTTTTCGGCATCCAGTTCCGGGACAAACAGATGGTCGTGGTAGTAGGCGGAAACGACATTGCAGGATATTCCAGCCTCGGCGAGCGCGGCGGTGATTTCATTGAGGAAGCCGACTGCATCGAGCGCGGAGTGGACGCGAAGGGTGATTCTTTTCCATACTCCAGTATACGATAAAGAGAGCTGTTTGGCTTCGTTAGCTCTGCAAATGAGAGTGGTTCCTTCCTCTTCTTGGAAAAGACAGATTGGGCTCAAGTCGCTTGGTAAGCTCTTCGAGGGGCAAGACACGAAGACGAAGTTTTCCTCCGAGAGTTCTGGAGACATGGATTTGATCAAGGTTTCTAGGTCTTTCATGCCGTCCATAAGAGGTGTATTCAGTATTTTGTTTTGGGGCGGAGCCTTTGTAGAGGGTATCTGGGCCGGGCGCTAGGTTCAGGCTGATCGCTGTGATTACGAAGAGGCCGAATTCTTGAATTCCAAACATAGGAGAAGGGGAGTTGGTTCGCTTCTCGGTAGAAACTGGATGGGGGAAGGGGGCATGTCGAACCAATGAGCAGGTAAAATCGAGTGACCCGCTTTCGGGTGTTTTTCCGGATTCTTTGAGTCGTCTCGGAAACGGCCAGAGTGGGACCTTGGTCCTATATCAAAGGGCGGACACTTCTGTCATACTTGAGTCTACAGATAATTGACTCGATCCCAAAATAGAATGGCAGGGGCCACTCCAGCCTATGAAAAACATAGTCTCCATTTTCGCAGCAGTTTCCTTTATGTTGCTTCCGCCTGCTCTGGCGGAGGACGCGCCAGTTGACACCCATCCCGCACGCGCGTCTATCTCCACGATTTGGAAAGAGGCTTCCCATAGCTCTGTCTACAGAGTTAGGGGCGAAGTGGTTCAGCTCCTGAGCCAGAGCGACTTGATGGTACAGGATCGTACGGGCGTACTCATCGTCGATGCCCGGTCATCTCATTTCTCAGAGCAATCTGTCGCCCTTGGGGATACTGTCGAAGTCACCGGTCAGGTTTCGAAGTCCAAAGAGCGACTTAATTCTTTCAAGGCGAAATCCATTCAACTGCTCGCTCACAACCATAAGTCTATTACCCAACCGAGATTCATTGGAGAAGCCGAGCACACCACGATTTTGCCAATGGATATCAAGCTACGGTCGCGAATTGATACTGGGGCGACTACTTGCTCGATGAATGCTCTCAACATCTTGAATTTCGAGCGCGAGGGGAAAAAGTGGATACGGTTCGATATCGTTGATCCAGAAACAGGCGGGAATATCGAAGTCGAACGTCCTTGCGTGCGCATTTCCAGTATCAAGCGTCACGGTGCTGAAGACCAGAAGCGACCGGTAGTCATGATGGACGTTTCGATTGGCGATTTGCGGCGCGTTGTCGAGTTCACACTGACTGACCGCTCTAAGTACGATTATCCTGTTCTGATCGGTCGCAACTACTTGAACGGGCTGGCGATTGTCGATGTCAGCTCCTCTTATCTGGGCGATACTTATCCCGAGATACAGCCGTCACCTGTAAAGCCTTAGCGTGTCCTGCCATGTCCTCTAAGTCGCAACTTTATATCTGGGTCGCCCTCCTCTGCATCCTAGGCCTCGGGCGGACTCTGTACAAAAACCAAAAACTCGATTTCCCCCTCGTCCCGGGAGTTCAGGAAGACGTGTGGATTCTGGAAGCTCAGATCGACTTCGAAGCCCGAGGAGATGCGGTTAAAGTATCCTTCGGCCTTCCTGCTTATACCTCTGGTTTCGAGATTATCGATGAGAGTGTTGCGTCGCCAGGATATGGATACTACAAGAGCGAAAATGATGGCGTTGCTCGAGCTGTCTGGTCCGCCCGATCAAAGGAGGGTCCTCAGCGTCTGTATTACCAGATTAGCATGGTGCAACGATACGAGGGCAGGGAGGTCGGCGCGGGCGATCGCACCATCGAAACGATTCCCCCAGCTTTCACCGAGGAACCTTTCCTCTCTGCTGCCAACACAGTGGTGGAGGCGGCGAGGAGCCGATCCGCCGATTCGGAAACTTACACGCGCGAGATCATCCGTCGCATCAACGAAGAGGAGCCCAGTCAGAATGTGCGTTTGCTCCTCGGTAACTCGTTTCGCCAGGTCGATCGTATCGAACTCATACACGACTTGCTTTCGCGAGGTGGCGTGCCGTCGCGTATCGTGAAGGGCTTGCCGCTTGGTGATGGGAGAAGGCATGCGAGCATGCACCGCTACATTGCTATCTTCGACGGGTCGCTATGGCAGCTTTTCAATCCTCAAACGGGAGAGATGGGGTTTCCTGAGGACCTCATAATTTGGGGGCAGCATTCTTTGCTGGACGTAGAAGGCGGCGACAATTCCAAAGTTACCATTTCGATGATCAAGACGAGCCAGTCTGCTCGAGTTCTCGCTCTGCAAGGCATTTCTAGCGAAACCACCGAACGATTGCCCCTCTCCCTCTACGCGCTGCCGATCGATGTGCAGGCGGCCTTCAAGCTGCTGCTGCTGATTCCGATTGGAGCCATCGTAGTCGTTTTCATCCGTAATCTCATCGGACTGCGCACTTCGGGGACCTTCATGCCGATCCTCATCGCCATGGCATTCATCGAGACCAAGCTCGTTACCGGGCTCGTCATATTTACCGTTGTGATCGCTCTCGGGCTGCTCATTCGGTCCTATCTCTCGCGCCTTAACTTGCTACTCGTCCCGCGAATTGCTGCGGTGCTCATCGTGGTTGTCTGTCTCATGGTCATTATCAGTATCGTCGGCCATAACCTAGGCATAGAGGCGAGTATGCGTGTGACTTTGTTCCCAATGATCATTCTTGCGTGGACGATCGAGCGCATGTCTGTGCTTTGGGATGAGCAAGGGGCCAAAGAGGTCTATGTTCAAGGTGGCGGCAGTCTTCTCACCGCGGTGCTGGTCTATCTTGTAATGACAAGTGAATACATTCAGTTCTACACTTTCATGTTTCCAGAGTTGTTGCTTGTGGCGCTTGCTCTGACTCTAGCTATCGGCACTTATTCAGGCTACCGCCTCACCGAGCTCTGGCGCTTCGAGCCATTGGTAAAGGAGTCTGAATGAAGATCGTGAGCCCATGGAAGCTCGAACGGGAAGGCGTCCTCGGAATGAATGGTCGCAATGCCGACTATGTGTTGAAATACAATCGGCGAAAATTCTACCCGCGCGTCGACGACAAGCTCATTACTAAGCGCCTCGCGTTGCAGGGGGGGATTCCTGTGCCTGAACTCATCGCATCCGTTCGCTTCAACCACCAGCTACGCGACCTCAAGAGGGTTCTGGATGGTGAGAGTGAGTTTGTCATCAAACCTTCCCAAGGGTGTGCAGGGCAGGGAATCTTGGTTATCACGCAAAGAGAGGGGGATCTCTTTATAAAGCCGAATGGCGCTACGCTAACGCTTGAGCAAATCAAGCGGCATATATCTGACATCCTAAGCGGCTTGCACAGTCTCGGCGGTCAGCCCGATCGGGCGATGATTGAAAAGCTGATACATTTCACAGACGCGTTCGAACCTTACACTTATCAAGGGGTGCCTGACATCCGGGTCATTATGTTTCTTGGTTACCCGGTCATGGCTATGACGCGTCTTTCTACGAGCATGTCGGACGGCAAAGCGAATCTCCACCAGGGCGCGGTCGGCGTAGGCCTTGACATTGGAAATGGACGCCCGCTCCGGGCGGTTCAGTTCGACCGGCCCATCCTTAAGCACCCGGACACGGGCAACTCTTTTGAGAAGATGAGTATCGAACGCTGGGACGACATCTTGCTTATCGCCTCTCGCTGCTACGAGCTAACCGAGCTCGGCTACATGGGCGCCGATGTGGTTCTCGACAGAGAGAAGGGGCCAATGATTTTGGAGCTTAACGCCCGACCTGGCTTGGCCATTCAAGCAGCAAATGGTACCGGGCTCAAAAACCGGCTAGAGCAAATCAAGAAACTCTCGGAATCCAGGGCGACCCCCGAGCAGCGAGTCAAAATAGCGCAGGAGTTGTTCGCGGTTGCCTGACGTTTTTACGCGGCTTTGGGTGTCGCGACAATCTCTGAGAGACGTTTTTGTCTCTTAGAATTGGGTACAGAATACTCTAGGTTCGCCCCCAAATGCAGTGGAAGAGAACCTAACCGTTGGAGTTCCGCCTTTAGGCGGCAACCAATAAGCCCGCTGAAGCGGGAACTCCAACAGTCTCGCCAAACAGCAATCCACTGCTTTTGACTATGATCCTTACTCTAGGAGGTCTAAGACGTTTTGAGGGGAAATCTTTGAGTGTTGTATGATCGCTTCGCCGAACTCGGTCATTACGTTTTGTCGTGCTCGACGTGTGCTTTCCTCGGCAGTGTTGGTATCGACGAGATGGCTGTTGGTTGCCCGAAGGGTGGACTGCTTGGTGGCGACCGCCTCCGAAGCGCTCGCGAGGGTCTTGGATTGCTCTTCGTTGGCTTCTTCTAATGTATCCAAGAAACGGAGACTGAAGTTCAATTCTTCCAAGTTGAAGGAGCTGAGTTCGTCCGCTTGTAGGATTGCCGCCAATCCACCTGCTAAGTCAGCTTGGTCGATATTGATCGTTCCGCTGTCAGACGGCGCGAGCGTTAGGGAACCGCCTCCCTCCTTGAACAAAGGAACTCCGTTGAACGACTTGTTCGTGAGGTTGTCTATAAATGATTTGAGTTCCTGAAACTCGTCTTGATAAGGGGCCTTGTCTGAGGAGTCCTTCTGGAGGTCTTTTAGTTCGAGGAGGCGTTCCAGCGCTTCGGACGCCAGTTGTATGGCCGCGCTTTGAGTCTGCAAAAAGGAGTACGAGTTCGCGATGTTTGTCTGGTCGGTTTCGAGTCGACGCGATTCTGCGTCGAACTTCATCGCTTCGCTCAAATCCCTATTTTCCGAAAGGGGTGTCGTAGTGGGGTGGCTTGACAGGTTGGTTTTTGAAGCTGTTCGAGGAGCTTGGTTGCCGCTCAGCTTTTGTAGATGGACCGATGAGTCCTTGGCATTGATTTCGAGTGACATGACGAATGTGTGGTTGCCATTCGACATCTGGGAGGGGCTGCTTGTTTCAAGCGACAATGCTTAAAGCGACTTATGGCGGCGCATATGATCGGGTCGGGCATATTTTATATAATTTTCAAAACCTCTATAGAGGTTAGAGTAGATACTTGCTGTATCCATTCGTCCGTGATTCCACCCCTGTTTCTTCGTTCCTCAAAATACCCCGTTCGAGTTGCGAATCTTTCCGCCGTTCATGAGGGAGTAGAAGCGCATGAATCCGTCGAGCGCCTGCAAGGAGTCCCAATGCTCAACGATTTCGCCGTCGCGAATCCTCCAGATATCAATGATGTTGAGCCCCTTCCGGTCGTTGCCGCGATGCGCCTTCCTCATCGTCGCGTGGGAGTGAAAAATAACTCGGTCGCCATCCGCGATGATCTGTTTCACGTCATAGCAGTACTCAGGAAACTGTTTGGTGAAGTCCTTCAATAAGCCGATCAAACCCTCGATGCCTTCCGGAATGTTCCGGTTGTGTTGGGTATAGGAGGAGTTCGAGTAGTGGTCCCGAACGTAGTCGAACGCGTGATCGTTCATCAGTTTCTGAACGAAGTCCGTGATCAACTCGGCGTTTGCCGACTCCTCCGCTGTCCAATGGCTTTTACGTAGCTTCTCGAAATTTACCTTTAGCGTTTCCATAGCGTCTTTGTTTATAATTGAATGAACATTCAAAAACGAAACGGTTTATCTGAAGTCAAATAAATTATTGAACAGTCATTCAACAACTGGCAGCAATTGGGCATGGCAAGACCAGCGAAACACGACAGGGCAGCGGTATTGGAGGCTGCGACTTCGCTCTTTTGGGAGCGGGGTTACCGAGGAGTATCGATCAGCGATCTGGTCAAAGCGACTGGCATGCTGGCTGGCAGCTTCTATTCGAGTTTCGGCAGCAAAGAAGGAATCTTCATCGAGTGCATACATCACTACGGCGGATTGGCGTCGGAACACTACAAGGCTGCCGATCGGGCGAAGTCGCCGCTTAAGAAGATTGAGAATCTGCTCCGCATCTTGGTCGCGGATGCTTTGAAGCACGAGGATCGTCGCGCCTGTTTCGTAATGAACTCGCTGCTCGAAATCGCTCCTCAGCACCCGAAGGTTTCTAAAATCCTGCAGGAGTATCTGCGTTTGTCGGAAGCTTGGATTGAGGAGAAGCTGGAGGCTGCCAAGGCGGCTGGCGAGCTAGCGCCGCAAACTGACTGCGCGAAGCTTGCGTCTTGCCTATGGGGCATCTCTTACGGGATTCGAGTGAAGGCCCGTGCTGGGGAAAGTGCCGAACGCGTGAAGCACTATCAGAAGGCCGTCTTTTCTGCTCTTGTCGATCCGTGGCGAGTTGAAGCGGCTGCGGTTTAGGTAAGGTCGAGTCCTCTCATCGTGCCGGTGGAGCTCGCGAATTTGTCGGCTTCGATGCCCATGGATTGGAGCATGCTCACGAACAAGTTGGGGAGTGGGTAGTTGTTGTCGCGATCGAAGGCGAGGTGCTGGCCGTGTTTCAGACGTCCGCCTGCTACCAGCATCGGCATGTTGCTGGTGGTGTGCTTGTTAGCGTCGCCGAGGTTGCTGCCGTAGAGGATGAGCGAGTTGTCGAGCAGATTGGAGTCTCCCTCTTTCGACTCTTTGAAGGAGCTGATCAACTGGCTGATGAGCCGCATATGATTGCGGTCGATCGCTTCTAGTTGGGCGAGCTTGTTCTCGTCTTTTCCGTGATGGGACAGATTGTGGTATCCATCTGATATTTGAATTTCGGATACGTTGATTGTTGGGGAGTTGTTACTGTCGAGAAGCAGTGCGATGCTACGCGTGGAGTCGGATTCGAAGGCGAGCTTTGCCATTTCGTACATGAGGCGAGTCTTCTCCATGTAGGCGGCGGGCCCGCCTGGATCGACTGGGCTTTCCGCTGAAGGAACGGGTTTGGGCAGCCTTTCCCATTCGCGTGCCTTTTCCATTCGACGTTCGGTTTCTCGGACCGCTGTAGTGTACTGGTCCATACGGTCTCGGTCGCTTGCTCCGAGCCGGCGATTGAGGGCTCGTGACTGCTCTGCAACGGTGTCCATGATACTTTCGCCAAGCTTGAGCTTTTGTAGCTGCTTTTCGATTTCCTTTTCCGATCCTTGTAGAAACAGTTGTTTGTAGAGTTTGGCGGCACTGTCCTCGCAGGGGATGAGCACGCCGGAGGGGGTCCAGGACAGGCTGCGGCGCCCTTGAGCTGCATTGACTCCGAGGGTAAGCGAGGGGAAACGGGTATGATGGCCTATCTTGCCCGCTACATATTGGTCTAGGGAAATCGTGTTGCGGAAACCGCCCCCGCCTGGATGCGGCGCGGCAGTGAGAAAGGAAACGTCGGAGGAGTGGGCTCCATCGACTCCCGGGTGGTGAACTCCGCTGAGGACAGTGAAGTCGTTGCGGTGGGAAGAGAGCTCCTGTAGGTAGGGGGAGAGCTCATAGTTGAGGCCCGCTTGGCTCGGGAAGAAATGGTCGGGCAGGACGCCGAGATTGTTGCAGATGGCGAATAGGCGTTGTGGCTTTGGCTCGACTGGTGTGGCTGCGAAAAGGCGTTTTGTAAACGGCGGCAGCATCGCCTCGAGCAGAGGCAAGGCGAGTCCGACTCCGGCTCCGCGCAGGAGTTGGCGGCGAGAAATGCGACGATCGGATGATAGGATATGCATAGTCGTACGATTCCGGTTACTTGATATTGAATAGGTCGCTCTGCACGACGGCGTGGATGATCGATTTCAATCCGTATTCACTCTTCTGGCACGAGTCCAGTATCTCTTCTATTTGTTGGCGTTCGCTGAAGCCTACTGGCGCTCCGGTTGCGTAGAGGATGAACTGCTTAACGAGGTTGCGGGCGATGGCGCGTTCGTCAGCCAACAGATGCGTTTTGAATTCGTGGATGTCTGAGAAGGTTCGACCGTCTACCAGCTCGCCAGATGAATCTACCGGCTCTGCGTTGCGATAGGCGAAAAGGAGCCCGTTCAAGCCAATGCCCTCTACGGGTTCACCGATTTCACCTAGGGCGCGATATTGCTCTTGAAAACCGCCAGCGATGTCGAAGCTCTCGAGGGCAAAGCCTGCAGGGTCGAATTTTGCGTGGCACGCGTAGCACGAGGCGGAGGAGGTATGCTTGTCGAGCTGCTCGCGGATGGTTGTGGCTCCTCGGGTATCTGGCTCGACTGCTTCGACGCCAGAAGGCGGTGGTGGAATGTGGACTCCCAAGATTCGCTCCGTGATCCACGCTCCGCGTAATACCGGTGACGTTGTTGTTCCGTTCGCGGTGACTCTTAGGACGCTTGCTTGGGTGAGTAATCCGCCACGAGGAGAGTTTTCGGGCAGAGCAACGCGACGTAGCTGTACGCCTTCGAAAGGCTCTAAGCCATAGTGTCGGGCAAGGCGTTCGTTTGCGAAGGTAAAGTCGGAGTCGATCAAGTTGCGCGCGGGAAGGTCCTTGTCGATGAGTTCGCGGAAAAAGCGTCGTGTTTCGAAGAGGGAAGCTTCGGTTAGCTGATCGTCGATATAGTATTGTGGATACAGTTGGGAATCGGGGGTATTGGAGTTGATCTCTTTTAGATCCAGCCAGTAGTCGAGGAAGGCGTTTATGAATCGATCGGATTTTCGATCTGACAGCATCCGTTCGGTTTGGGCTCGTAGTGCTGCCTCCTGGTGGAGGTTCTGCACGTCTTCGAGCTGCTCGTCGGGCGGCCCGTTCCAAAGGAAATAGGAGAGTCGGGACGCGATCTGGTGAGTTTCGAGCGGTCCGGCTTGGGACTCCATAAATAGGAAATCCGGCGAGGACAGCACGGTGGAGAATGCTGCGATCATGGCGTCGGTGAATGACTCGCCGAAAGCGGTCGCTTGCTTGTAGATTGCGAAGTACGGCTCGATGGCTGATGCATCCGCTAATGGGGAACGGTAGGCCTTTTCGGTGAAGGCCAGCAGAAGTCGCCTTGCATCGGTATCCGCATCGTTTGGCAAGACTTCTACACGTCGGTCTGGAATGCTCGGCCCGCGCTCGGTCCAGCCGATCAGGGTTTCTTCAGTAAGCAGTGGGGGGCGTGGGAGGGGCTCTTCGGTTTCATGGACTTTGAATGGGAGATTTCCGAAGAGGGCTTGGTAGCTTTTCGGGGGCCATTCTTTGTTTATTGGACCCTCGAGCTCTAGCCAGTTCATCGCAAAACCAGGAACGCCCTCAGAATCAGCGTTGGGATTGCCCCGCCAGCCCGGTTGCGTTCTCAGGAGTCGTCCGGCATCCGGGCGGATGGCGTCGCCTTTTCGCAGGGCGACATCGCGTTCGATGACGTTGGGATCTGGATACGAGTCGAAACTTCCGATCCAGCGGCTTTCGCCGTTCAAGGTGTGTGCGTAGAGGGTAACCGGTTCGCTGCGATCTCCACGCATGATGACGTTTCGATCTGGGTACCACCATTTTTGTTTTCCGCCTGTGAGTCCATGGTCTTCTCCGAACGCTCGGCCATTGGGTCCCGCCTTGAAGGTGTAGGTTTTTATTCTGAGGCGGTAATCTCCATCCGTGGGGACGACGACGTTTCTGAAGTCGTATTTCGCGGCCGAAGCTTGAGAGCCGACGACGAAGCCAAAGGCCTCCTCGTTTCGGGCTTCTGGATTGGAGTCGCCCACCGTCAAGGCTTGCGTACCGCGGATGACTTCCGGTTCCGGGCTCAGGCCCAGCAAGGGGATCGCGGTGCGAGATGGCAACCGGTTCAACCCTTTGCGGTAGGGCATCCAGAAAATCATGGTCCCTTCGTCTCTCGCGTAGTAGCGCTTTGTCTCCGACTTGAATGCCGCCGCGTTGAGAGCTGAACGCAAAGCGTAGTCGGCGGTTTCGAGGTACTTGGACATTTGCACGTGGGAAACGTCGAGTCGGTCGCCGGTCTTGTTGAAATTGTGATAGGTACCGTCTTCCGGAAGTCGGTCAGCCGCTTGTAGCCATGGGGCGTCGAGTACGTGTCGCAGGGTGTTTTCGTATTCGAAGCGATTGACGCGACGCACCTTCGAGCGGCCGTTTTGGGCGATACGTTCGCGATCGGCTGTGGAAAGAGACTTGGAAAGTGATTCTAAGAAAGCGGCCAAATCTTCTTTCTCCGGACGCTTCTTCTTTTTGGGAGGCATCTCGCCATGGTCCGCTCGGTCATGAACCAGCGCCCAGGTGGCGAAGGTCTCCTTGTCGGTCAGGTCGAAGGGCAGGTTCTCCAGGTCGAGGTCCCCCTTTTGCTCAAAGGAATCGTGGCAGTTCAGGCAGTGATTTTCGAGGAATCCGTAAAGTTCCTCTGGGAGTTCGACCTCTGCGGAAGCAAGTTTTGCTAAGCCAGCGGACAGGGTGATGGCGAGCGTGAGCTTTCCTGCAAGGCGGATGGTGGAGGTGTTGAGCATTGGGAGCAGTCTGGGAGACTCGAATGTCGTCCCCGTTCAATTGAGATTGCGTGTCCCATTGAGGGGGGATTTCTAGGCCGAAACATGAAATCATAGCAGGGTAAGGAATACTAGGCTAGTCACATAAATCGATGACTGGACAACCGGTGACGCGTTTCAGCGGGCTAGTGCGAATTTCGCTCCGGGTTTTCGAGCTAAAGACCTCCAAACCATATTACGGTATTCAGCGACTGTGTCGTAGGAGGCGAGGCCGAGGGGAGTGGCGTCTACGATCGGACCGGGGCGCAGGCTCAGTCGTTTTCCGGTTGTATCTAAGTTGATAATACGTTCGCCATCGATCCAGCATTGGATGCGCTCGTCGGCGACTCGGATTTTGAAACGGTACCAGCGTTTCATCTCGAAGGACATTTTGCGGGTGGTCTCGTTTTTATCCGCTGAAAGGCCGCCGATGTCGGATATTCCAACCGCTGTTCCGCCCCAGCCGCCGACGATCCAAGTGCAGTACTGGTCGCCCACCGGAATGGTTAGGCCTAGAAAGAAGTCGCTCCCCCAGGTTTTTTGAGCCTCTAGTTCGATCTCGTAGTTATCTCTGGCGGGAGGTTCTTTATCCCAAACGACCCCCGTTAGGTAGGCGCCTAAGCCTGTATGGAGGGTGCCATCTTGGACATCCACATCTCCGTCGGATGCGAATGGGGCGGCTTTCCAATGGCCCAGATCGTTTCCCTCGATCATCATGATCGTCTGTTGTTCCTGAGCTGATGCGAATTCGGTAAGAACGCAGGACGAAACAAGGAAAGTGGGAAGGCTAAGCAAAATGCTGAGGGGGTGACGCCAAGGAATCATGTTTTTGGACTTTGCTTGTTTGGGGCTTCTGGGGGATGCGGGTGGGTTGCCGCCTAAAGGCGGAACTCCAACGGTTGGAGTATATTCCACTGCATTTGCTGGGGAACCATTGTTAAGGTCTGCTAAAACCTGTTCCCTAATTCTCTTCGACCTGTCTTCTTTGGGCCATGATGAGCCAGTCCCAGGTTGCCGGGGATCCGCTCGCTTCGTCTTGAGCATACTGGATTCTTTTGATCTCCCTGACATCCAGTTCGAGTCCGTTTAGCAGCATGATGAGCTCGTCTCTCAAATAATATTTCATGCGAGTGCCTTGGCAGGAGAAAATCCCTTGCTGCAGGTCTTCGACAGTGGCGTTGGCTGGCGCGCAGGCCTCTGTCGCTTCCCGGCAGCTATCTCCCATGTCGAGCCGGGATTCGATGTCTCGGTAGTATTCCATCTGGGTCGATTCGTGGGAGGGGACAACGAGCAAAAGCGTTCCCCCTTGGTTGACTTGATTCGTGACCGTCCGCCACGCTCGCATGCGATCGTCGAATGACGGCATTATCAGGACGTTGATACAGATGGCGAAGTCTACTGGCTCAAAGGGAACGCGATCGTTCGAAAGGTCCAGTCTCTGGAAAGTTGTATTGTCGAATTCACTACAGCTAGCCTCCGCCTGCTTCAGCGCGGTTTCGGCCCAATCGCAAGCGTTGACCTGAGCGAAGGCTTGAGCGAGCAGAGGAGTGAATTTTCCGATTCCGCAGCCCATGTCTGCTGAGCTTCCGTTTGGCGTTTTTGACCAGCGGCAGCTATCCGGCGGCTAACCAGCCCTTCGAGGTCGTGCTCGAAAACGCTTTGCACTTCCTCGGTATAATTTTCTGAAACCTCTTCCCAGTAGGCTCGGCACATCGGTCGCGATTCGGCGTTGTTTTCACTGCTCATCTTTCGACCCTGCAGGTTATTCGGCTCTGGGCAAACGTTGATTCGGAAGAAGCTAAGGGTCCTGTATCTTCTATGGAATGAGGAGGAGGGAGGGAGCGGATTCGAGCGCTACGGATCGAGTCTGGGGCGTATCGATACAGTCCATACGGGATGGAGAGGCTTAGTTATAGAGTCGAACCCCTTCGCTCTTGCTTACTACAAGTGGAAAGGGGGCAGCCTGGATCGCTTCCGAGAGCAATTGGATTAGGGGGCGTTTTCGTGAGTTTTTAAAATAATGCACACTAGTGCACGTTTTGGTTGACGCGCTAATAGGATCGTCTAGCGTCATCAGTCATCCTTGACGATCGCTGCTCATGTTGGAGCAGCGGTTTGGAAGAACCTCGAATACCCTTCTTACATGACGCGTCTCCTGAGATCAGTGATTGTCCGTGCGCTCGCTTGCATATCGATCCTTGCCCAAGCTGCTTGCGCTGAATCGCCTGCTGAAGCTCCAAGTTTGCTCGAGAAATTGTCGGGAGAGAGGAAGCTGCTCTTCGTGGGGCAAGACTTCAACACGATCGCAGAATACGAAAATTCGGGATTGTTCCCGACTCCGCCGGGAGTGGTGTCGTATACTAACATCTATCGGCTCAACGGTGTGTGGGAAACGGATAACTATGGGTCTGGAGATGTGAATGCTTCCATGACTCATGAGCGGTGGAGCGAATCTGCTTACATGTTTGGATTAGCCTTAATGGAAACGGAGGCTTACAAGGGTGCAGTTGCCGATATTGCGAAAGGGAAGTTCGATGAGAACATCATCAAGTTTGCTGAGTTTGTGCGGGATATGGAAGTGCCGGTTTTCGTCCGCATTGGATACGAGTTCGACGGGCCGTGGTACGGGTACTCGCCAGATACTCTTAAGGCTGCCTACCGTCACATCGTAGAAAAGGTGCGTCCGATCGCTCCCAACTTTCTGAGCGTCTGGCATAGTGTCGCGTTCAGAAACGACAATCCTGATGGGACTGTCTACTCTGCCGATCTTCATCCTAAATGGATGGATTGGTATCCAGGAGATGAATATGTCGACTGGACAGGGATTACTTGGTTCAACCCGCGCTATGAACCGATTGCTCAGCAGTTCATCGAGCTTACTCGTAAACTAGGGAAACCTTGTATGATCGCTGAGAGCGCCCCGATGGGGTTTGATTTGGAGGACGGTACGATGGGGGCAATCGTACCTCAAGGAGATATCAAAGCGGGCGATGTCTTGGAGCATTTGTCTGCGGATGAGATTTGGAATCGTTGGCATAAGCGGACCTTGGACTTTATGGAAAAGAATAAGGATGTCGTCCACAGTATTTGCTATATAAATACGCATTGGGACGTTCAGCCTATGTGGAGTCCAGACACGGAAACCGGCAACTATCAGGGACTTTATTGGGGGGATAGCCGAATTGAGAGCAATCCTCGTATCGCCCAGTTGTGGAACGCTGAAGTTTCAAGCGATCGCTGGTTGCAGTTGGAGTCTGCGGATTGGTCTAAGTGGCTGCGGGATTAGGAGAATATATAAAGCTCGCTCTCGGTTGATCCTCTTTAGGGAGTGTCAGGTGGCAGTTGCCATGATAGTAGAGGCATGTAGTTTGGTTCGAATTTAATCATGATTCGAATTCGAAACCTAATCGCTACTCTCGCCTTGACGCTATTTCCCGTTTCTTTCTCGTGGGCTGGTCCGGTGGACAAGGATGCCACTGCCGAGACGGTGGCCCTCTATCATCGCCTAGTGGAACTCCAGTCAAAGGGGACGATGATCGGGCACCAGGATGCTTATCTCTATGGCCATGGATGGAAGTATGACGGTGTGCCGGATGTGAAGCAGGTGGCAGGGGATTATCCGGCGGTCTTCGGCTGGGAGCTGGGAGAGCTTGGGCTTGGCAAGGAAGAGAGTCTGGATGGTATTCGCTTCGAGAAGATTCGAGAGGGCATCGAATGGGTGCATGCCAACGGTGGGGTGAACACGATCAGCTGGCATACGGTGAATCCTTTTACGGGTGGCGACTCTTGGGATACATCTAGCGACAAGGTTGTCGCGAGCGTTTTGCCAGGGGGAAGTAAAGAAGAGGTTTACGCTGAGATGCTTGATCGACTTGCCCGCTTTTTGTTGTCGGCGAAGACCGAGGAAGGCGGTCCGGTGCCCGTCATCTTTCGTCCCTATCACGAGCACACGGGTAGTTGGTTTTGGTGGGGGCAAAAGCTCTGTACGACGGAAGAGTATCTAGAGCTTTGGAAGTATACGATCGAGTTCCTGCAGGGCAAAGGGGTGCACAATGTTCTGTGGGCATATTCGGCCGCCAGTGGTTTCGACACGGAAGCGGATTTCCTGGAGCGGTACCCGGGAGACGAATACATCGATATCGTCGGGTTCGATATCTACCAGAGAAAGGTCTTTGGTAAGGGAGCCTACATGGCAGGCTTGAAGAAGGGACTGGATATCGTTTCCAAGGTGGGGCGTGAAAGAGGGAAGATCGTCATCCTAGCGGAAACGGGGCTCGAGTCGGTGCCTGATCCCGAATGGTGGACGGGCACTCTTTGGAGCTCGATTGAAATGTATCCGCTTTCTTATGTCCTTTTTTGGCGAAACGCCTACAACCAAGACTCGCATCACTACATGCCGTATCCAGGGCACAAGAGCGCTGAGGATTTTAAGGAGTTTGCGAAATTGCCGCGTACCCTGTTCTTGGAGGACGTTCGATGAAGCTCGACTGGTAGCATTACTGGTTTTATCGCCTCGGGCAGTTTAGTAACGAGTTGAGCTGCATTTACTTTGCAGTCTGATCCTTGGTCGGACAGTTGGTTGGGTAACTTTTGTTTATTCCTAACTTGTCATGATGCTTCTACCCCAAAGAGATTTTCGGACTGTTATCGCCTTCCTCGTGTCGCTTTTCGTGTCCATAGGTTGTGCCCAATCGCAGGAGCCTGAGCGAATGCTCATTGTCGATCCGGAGAACCCGCGTTGGTTGCGATGGTCTGACGGGGATCCGTTTTTCATGTGCGGGCCGGGAGATCCTGAGAGTTTCTTGTTTCGCGGTGAACGCCAAGCGGATGGCACGCGCAAAGGAGACCAGATGGAGCTGCTTCGCAAGGTGGCAGATGCGGGCGCTAACTGTATTTGGTGGGTCGGCTTGCGTAGTCACGGTGGAGATGGCGGTCCTTTGGAAAACATGTTCATAGACGGCGACCCAAGCAAGGGCTTGGACCACGATATTCTCGATCAATGGGAAGAGTGGCTGGCCGAAGCGGAGCGTTTGGGAATCGTCGTGTTCTTCTTTTTCTACGACGACCAGGTGGAAGTGGAGATCGGCCCGGGTAAGATCGGCTGGATGCTCGACGAGCAGGGGAATCTTCATCAAGACGAAGCGGCTATGATCCGCGAGGTGGTGAGTCGTTTTTCCAAATACGGGAATTTGGTTTGGGGGCCGATGGAGGTTGCGGATAAGCGAGGGAAACGTTTTGTCCCGCACTTGAAGGCGATGGCGAAGTACATCAAGGAGGTCGACCCTCACCCGCATCCTGTCGCCATGAGCGTTGGCTTTTTAGGAGACAGTTTTTCTGAATACGCTAACGATCCGAATGTAGACATCTACTCTGTGATGAAACTCGAACGTTTGTCGGCGGATGAAATCAACCAACGCGGGCTTGGCTATTTCGCTGCTGCCGAGGACCGTTATATCTGTAGCTTCTCCGAAACGCATGGCTATGGAAAAGGGGAGGTGGCCCGTCATAAGAACTGGGCGACTGCCATGTCTGGGTGCTACGTCATGATCCACGGTCATCATGTGTACAACAACACGGAGCAAGATCTGATCGACTGCGCTCGGGTGACTCGCTTTTTCGAGCGTACCAATTTTTACGACATGGTTCCCAACAATCGATTGGCGAAAGGGGAAACCAAGTATGTAATGGAAAAGCCAGGACGTGAATATATCCTGTATTCGCGAGCTTCATCAGAGCGCGGTGCGCTATCGCTACTCGAAGCTCCGCTTGGTGAATATTCGCTTCTGTGGTTGGATTGCATCAACGGAAAAGAGTTAGAGGAAAACGTTACAATTACCGACCGAGAACGAGGCGTGATCCAGTTTCAGAAGCCGCACGGATTCGGACCTGAAATAGCTCTACATGCTGTTAAGAAATAGGGCGAGGGAAGAGCCTTCGTGCCAACTGTTCTATTGGGATGCATTAAGGGGGCTTCTTGATGGGGTTATACCCTCAAAGAGACTGTCCATTTTTTCGCGAAGGGTGTAGATATTCTCCTGACGTGTGAGCTTGGGGCGGATGGTCCCTTCCTGCATGGATCTATGGGAGGATCGCTTGAATGTGCGTATGCACTGATGTGAGTTCGAACCTTGATTAACCCCAAAAACCGTTGTCATGAAAAAGGACCAACTGCTAATCGATCCCGACGTAGAGCCAACTTCCACGGTGCTGGAGGAAACGCTTGGCCCTCGGTTCAAGGTTTACCAGGAGCTCGTCTCAACTCTCGAGTCGGAGGAGTATGGTGTTTTGCCGGAGTGGAGATATTACAAGGATGGAGGGGCTTGGCTTTGCAAGATGGCTCGCAAGAAGAAAACGGTCTTCTGGCTTTCCGCTTGGAAAACTCACCTGACGTGTGGGTTCTATTTCACTGCTAAGACGGGCGAAGGGGTTGGTGATTTGAAAATCGAACGATCTATCATCGAGGCCTTTGAGTCGGCGAAGCCGATTGGCAAACTGCTCCCACTGGCTGTCGATCTCAAGTGGAGCAAGCAGTTGGCTGACTTGTATCAAATTGTTCGGTACAAGATCGCTCAGAAGTGAATTGGAAACAGCGAAGGCTTTGATAAGATCAAACCGGTCCAATTGGGGGGCTGCTTCGAGCCACCGGCAACACTGGTTTGCCCCGATGGGATAAATCAGAGCAAACCTATCTTATATAGATTCTGGGTGTCGGATTACTTCAATTGCCCGTAGGTATCCCAGATGCCCCAGTGAGCGCCTACGTCGCCTTCGTCGGAGACTTTCCAGGCTTCATCAAACGAGGAGAAGTAGAAGAGCTCTACGGATTCTTCTTTGGCCCAGTTTTGCAGGTCCACGAAGTAGCGGCGGGCATTTTCCACTGATGGAGCGGCAGTACCTTTTGAGGCACCATGACTAGGCCAGCCGGATTCAGTGATAAGAACGCGTTTGCCCGGAGCGGAGCGCTGAGCTTGGCGATACATTTCCTTTGCGTAGAGGACTGAGTAGTCGATGTGGCAGCCTTCCCAGTAGGGATAGCAGTTGGCTAGGATCACGTCGCAGATCTCGGCGAGGGCTGGGCGTTTGACGAACTCGTAGTAGGCGTCGACATATCCGACGGGAATGCCCGGGAGCTCTCGTTTGACTTCGTCGATGAGAAGGAGGAGCTCGCTTTCCTCTAGCTCCCCGCGGTAGAGGACTTCGTTTCCGACCGCGACGATATCGGCATGGCCTTGTCGCGCTATTTCAATTACGTTTTGGATTTCTTCGCGGTTCTTTTCCGCATCGTCGCTGATCCAAGCGCCGACTAGGGTTTTGAGGCCTTTTTCTTTGGCGATGCGAGGGATCGCTTCGTTACCCTCGGTACAGGAGAAACTGCGAATCCACTGGGTGTATGGGAGGATGATGTCGAGCCGCTGATGAATTTGTTGCTCGGTGATGAAGTCTCCCGGTTGTTGTTCCGGGAGATATGGGCTGAAGCAGATGCCATGTAGACCGCTGTTGAGGGTCTTGAGGTGGGTTTCGAGGAGTTCGTCTTGATCGAGTTCGGCGAGGGAAGCGCCGGTTAAACTCATTTGTTGTTGCGGGCGGTAAGACATGGCTCGGAAGTCTTCGGGTTAGTTGCTGCGGTCTTGAAGAACTTGTTTTGGGCTTCGATCGATGAAATAGAGTCCCCAGTGCTTTTCCGCTCCAAGCGGGTTGTCGGGATTTCCTTTCCAGCTTTCGTCGAAGGCTTCGAACCAGAAGATGCTGATGTTGTTGCGTTGTCCGAAGTCGAAGAGCTCTCGGTAGTGCCTCATTTGTAAGGTTTCGCTGGCTCGAGGGCCAAACTCGGAGGCGGTGCTCGCCCAGCCCGCTTCGGCGATGAGCATCGGTTTTTCCGGGAGCGCTTCGCGAATCTCCATCAAGTTTTCGATGGTGAAGGGAAGAGCTTCGTCGATGGATTTGCCTTCCCATTGCGGGTAAGTGTGGACGGCTAGAAAGTCCAGGTGCTCCGCCAGTCGATCTCCATAGTCCGCGAAGACTTTGTAGTTGTCGGCGGTAGTCACGGGTTGTTGGATACTGCTTTTGACCTTGGTGAGGTAAGTGATCATCGAGTCGAGAGTGACGAGGTGATCATTCCAGGTAACGAGTGACTCGTTCCCTACGTTTACGGCGACGACGATGTCAGGGTATTCGTTTGCCAAGCGAATGCCCGATTCCACTTCTTGTCGGTTGCCAGCGGCGTTGCTATCGAGTTCTTCTTGGGGAACCGGTTCGGTGATCCACGCGCAGCCTTCGTGGTTGCTTAGTTCGCTGTCGAGCCAAATGCCCAACATCACTTTAAGGGGGATGTTGTGAGCCTTGATGAGGCGTAGGACGTCTTCAGAATTCTGCTTGCTGTCGTAGAGGCGGATAAGTTCGAAGCCTTCGATTTCGGTGAGAATCTTAAGATCTTCGAGGATCTGTGCGTCCGTCGGATAGACGGCTCCGTCGCCGCGGTCGGGGTGTTGTCCGTCTCGAAAGCCAGAATAGGCAACGCCACGCTGTGCGCCTGCAAGCAGAGCTTCCCGCGGCTGGGCAAGGGTATGACCGGCCGTGTCGCCCGCTGAAAGTTGGGAGCTGCCGATTGAAAGGGATAGTAGACCTAGACTCATAGTACGCCTCAGTGAAAAACGTTGTTTCATTGTGGCAAAATACATTCACTAAGGTGCAATTGAATGCAATTAAAATTTCGTTTTTTCCTCTTTTTTGAGAAAGGGGGAATGTGTAAGTGTCTTATAGAGAGTAATAAATGCAGGGCTTTGGAGAGTTTTAAAAAACGCAGTTGTGCACGTTGTGCTCTAATAAGAGGACAGTGGATATGGTGAGTTTTTTGTTCTCCTGCTAGCCGTGCTTGCCCTTTTCGTCTTAGGGGCACTTGTGCGATCAAGCTACTTGGCGGTTGAGCCTTCGTTCATGGAATGCCGGTTCATGAGTCCTACATCGATATGTGGAGTATGCTCTCGCAGAATGAATACACCCCTTGGCAGACCATGATTGGTCCGGCGTATGCCTGGGCTTACCTAGCCGATCAGACTGATAAAGCGAATTGAGCGTAACTGATTTCAGGAAACCACTGGGCGTTTGTAGTATTCTGCTTTTCCGTCGGAGATGTCGGCGACCCGTCCTACTAGGTCGAGGCGTTTCTCTGGCGACATGGCGGTGAAGGCCTTTGCCATTTCTATCTTCTCGCGGATCAGGGATGCGTTTTCCGCTCCGGTGATGAGGGTGCTTGTTGGCAGAGCCCATGCGAAGTGTAGCGCATCCATGATACTGATACGGGCAGGTATGGCGGGGTTTTCGGTTTGCCAGATCGCTCCGCGTTTGGGCATGGCTTTCATGCCGAAGAAGCGTCCATCGGCGAGAGTCTTCATCGCGAGCAGGGCGATGTCGCGCCTCTGAAGAACGGGTGTCACTTGTTCGACGAAACTGTGGTAGTTTGGATCCATTACATTGACGGGCATTTGGCAGGTGTCGAAGAGATCGAGGGCTTCAGATTTTTCCAGCATTCTGAGGTGGGCTTCTGGATTGCGGTGTCCGGTGAAGCCTAGGTAGCGGACTTTGCCTTCCTCTTTTGCTTTCAGCAGGACCTCAAGCAATCCGGCTTCGACGCGTTGATCTACGTTCTCAGGACTCTCCAAGCTGTGGATTTGCCAGAGGTCGAGATAGTCGGTCTTCATCCGGCTGAGAGACGCTTCGAGATGCTGGCGAGCTGTTTCCGCATCCTTGGAGTTTGTCTTCGTCATGAGGAAGACGTTATCGCGGAATTTTGGAGTGAGATACTTTCCGTAGCGGATTTCGCTTTCGCCCTTGCCGTAACCTTCCGCTGTATCGAAAAAACGGATTCCGCCTTCGATAGCTGACTCGATCGTCTCCTGAGCGTCCTTTTCGGTTGTCCAGCCGATGTGATAGCCGCCAACCCCGAGCATACTTACCTGTTCGCCGGTACGGCCGAGCCGACGAGTGGGAAGGGTGGGACCAAGAGAGTCGCTTGAAGATTTGTTAGAGTTTTGCTGAGCGCAGCCTCCGAATGCTGCCACAGTTGAACCAGCTGCAAGTGAGGTGAGGAAACTGCGTCTATTCATAATCCCATCATGATAGACGCTTCCGCTTTTCTCAAGTGCGACTCGTCTTCTGTGCACCCTATTAGGAGAGGTTTAAGGAGGATAAGTGGATCAGGTCGCTTATTTTTAAGGTACTCCTGCAGAGGATGGTTGATCAGTTGCTCTGAGCAGTGGTCCCTTTGCGTCCCCATTGGGGGATTGTATTGAACCACCGATAAAACCGATTGTTTTTTGTTTCGCTGTCGCCCGCGGGGCTCGGTAGCACCGAAAGAATGGGTAGAACGAGCCTCTTCCTAGCGAGCTAATCGGCGTCTATCAGTGCACGCCAGTGGTTTAGAGCTTTAGTTGGGCAGGACCTGAACGCGATCTACTTGTGCTGCATTGCGTATTGCAGTTTCTGGATCAATGCAGTGTTGCGAATCGGCGTGTCATTTACCCAGATGCTGAAGCTGTGAGGAGCGACTGTCGCTTTGAGCGAACCGTCGGTACGGATTCTTTGAACCTCATCGCTTTCAACGTTTCTCCAATCTCCTGTCTGTAGGAATTTGGATACTTCCATCTCTGCAGGCTCATCGCTTTTGTTGAGTAGCACGAGGGCGGTTTCTGTTTTCCCGTCTAGCTGGAGAACGCGATAAAAGGATGCCTGATCTTCACCGAGGTCTACATTGATCTGCAAACCACGTTGTAGGCTTTCCAGCTCTTGGCGGATGAAGGCAATGCGGGCCAGCTGCTTGTAAACAATGTGGTCCTTAGCTGTATTCACATTGTCTTGACCGAAATAGTTCCGATTTCCTTCGTGCTCGGCTAATCCTTTTTGGAAGGCCATTTCTCCTCCGTAATAGATGCATGGGATGCCTCTGGTGGTAAACAACCAGTTGTTCGCATCAACCAAACCTTCGTCAGTCGCATCGATGCGGATCATGTCGTGGTTTTCGTAGAAGGTTACTAGGTCATAGCTGTTATGGTAAGGCCCATGCGTAAGGTGCAGGTAGTCGCCCAGTTCCTCGTAGGTTTGATCGATCGCGTCCCCATTCTCGTCGCTGCTTTCCACTCCAAACACCTCGACCATCGCTTCGCGACAGGGGAAATCAAGAACGCTCACCGCACCGTTTTTGGGAAGCGTGTGCTGGGCGATGAAATTCGCATCGTAGACATAACTCTCCCCGAACATATAGAAGCCAGGGTGCGTGGTGCGGATCTTGTCCGTGAACTCCTTCCAGAAACTGTGTTTCACATGGCGAATCGTATCGATGCGGAAGGCATCAACGCCCTTGTCGATCCAGCTTTGGTAGGCATCTACGAAATACTTCATCACCGCTGGGTTCTCCTCGTTCACATTCGATAGCTGCAGGATGTCATCGAAGTTGTAGAAGAAGGCGTGCATTGGATTTTCAGGATCCAAGTCTTCAGGTCTCAGGTTTTGATGATCCGCAATGAGGTTCCAATCCGCGTCATACAGCTCGCCGAACTTCGGTTGATCCGCCGGCATATCGAAGGAAGGCGTACCGTGGTTGGCCACGATATCAAAAACCACTTTGAAGCCTTTCTCGTGCAAAGCATCTGCGTAGGCTTCGAAGTCGAGGTCTAGCTGAGGAGACACGTAGTGCTCATCCTCCACGAAGAAGTTGGTCATCCAATAGCCGTGGTAGCCTGTCTTGCCCTGGTCCTTGAATGCACCGCCATACTCGATGGGTTCACCACCTGTGAAATACTCGTCCGGATTGTCCATGATGGGGGTCGTCCAGATCGCAGTCATCCCCATGTCTTTGATGTAGTCCAGATTGTCGATGACCCCTTTAAAATCGCCCCCAAGGTAGCCGACATTCGCTTCCTCTCCGTTGGGCCCGATAAGTTTCCGATCCCAGGTCGGATACTCGCCGCCTTGATCTTCGTGATTGTTCGTCGGGTCCCCATCGACGAAGCGATCCAGCAAAAGGAAATAAATGGCCTCGGAAGCCCAAGGTTCCAGCGTTCCGTAGTAATCGGGAAGGGCGGCCTCATCGGCCTGCATCGTGGTGCATCCGATTGCGGCCAAAAGAGATAGGGTAGCGGTTCCTTGCAAACGATTCAGTGGGTATTTCATAGACGAGATTTACCCAGATCCTATCAAATCGCCACCGATTCGGGAAATCCGATTCGTGGCGACTTCTCTTACATCATCAGGACAAAACCTGTGGGAATGGGTGAAGAGCTTGAGAATGGATCGATTCTATTGGCTAGGGCGAGAGACGCTCCGGACCTTCTTAGTGCCTCTGCCCGTTTCGGGATCGAATTCTGAATTTTGCGTCCTTTTGCGGCTCTTCCTGATGTTTGCGCATGTTATTCGGTGGTTGAGTCCGTGTGGACAAGCCGAAATCCCAATCCGTTTCCTCCTCTGCCACCAGGGTATGCGGCAGATCGGAAACTCGACCGGCAATTAGCCGCGATAAACGACCAACTCCCGCCTTTGATTACTCGGGCGTTGCCGGATTCGGGACCTTTGTAATCGATCTTGTTGTCAATGTTGTAGTGTCCGTAGTAGTCGAAGCACCATTCCCAAACATTTCCATGAGTGTCGTAGAGGCCCCATGCGTTCGCTTCTTTTAGCCCGACGGCATGAGATCGTGTGCCGCTATTCCCTCCGTACCACCCAGCTCTGTCGAGGTTGGGGTCAATTGGTTTCGCGTCTGGATGCGTGATTGGTCCAGTATAAAAAGCTGTAGTTGTCCCAGCACGACAGGCGTATTCCCACTCGGCTTCGGTTGGGAGTCGGTATCCATTGGCATCCCAGTTTACGAAAACACTTTGGGAACCGTTTCGAAGTACGTTTTGCCAGCGGAGTTCGCTGGAATTATAGTATACGGGTACTTTACCCTCGATCTCGCTTCTGAGATTGCACCATTTGATTGCGCTCCACCAATCAATGGTGGTCACTGGGTGATCGTCTCCTTTCCCTGGCCAGGAGCCGCTCCATCCTTCTTGTAGATCATCGTAGTTGTGAAGTGATGCTCGCGATCGGACAGCCTTCCAGATGCCCCATGTAACTTCCGTCGTGCAAATTGAAAATGGTTTGGTGATCGTTGCTTCGTGTAGAGGCTCACTATATCCCTCTACCTGGTTGTCTGGAGCCCCCATGGTGAAGGTCCCGGCGGGCAGTTCGGAGAATTGATCCTTCAAGGAGAGTTGTTCGTAAGATAAAAGGCGAAGGAACGTCGCTTTCTCTTTGGGGTGAATTTGTACGCTAAGAGTTGTGTCGTCGTGTTCGTATGTGGAAGGGTCGACAATTTCCCAGTCCATTGAATTGACACTTATCTGAACGAAGGTGTGCTTTTTCTCTGGGATAGGTGAGAAGGATGTCTCTAGGTCGCCTCTCAGGTTGAACTTCGCAATGATAGGTGATGCGGGATCTGTGATTTCTACGTCACTACCGATGTAGTGGTATGTCGGATTCTCGTCGGTGCCTGAGTGAGCTGGCCAATGCAGAAAGCATGCCCCCGCAATAACCGTGAAAGGCGCTTTGTTTATTTGGAAGGAGTGCAGGAAGGACACGGAGAAATGGTAGACCAAGCGACTGTTAACCACAAGTTCCCGAAGCTCTTGATCTTGGTGTCCTGTAGAATTTTGAAGTACGAAATCGAGAATTAACGTGATTAAAAAGGATCTGACCCCTTTTGGTCCTTTCCTTCCCTTGCTTCGGCTAATCGACCTGTGGGGGGAGCTCGAAGTGGCCGGCGACGATACCGGGGACGGTTAAGTCTTCGTCTAGGTTCTCCCAGCGGAGGGCGTAGCCGTTTACTTGGATTTCGACGGCTTTGAGCTCTTCTTCGGACGCTGCCTTTAGGCGACTGAAGCGATTTGCTGGGAACCCGAAAATGCGACCGTCGACAAGCTCTAGAAAGATCGTCCTTCCTTCTGTCCACGCGCGGATAGCGGTGGGTTCGAACTCAACTTTGTTGGTCGCGGTGCTCATGGTACTTGGAAGTTAGCATGATTTGGTGTTCGAAGACAAGTCGCTCTATTTCATTGAGCTTGTTGGCGGGGATTCCTCGGTTGCTAGCGAGGCCGATGGGAGAGAGCCAGAACTTGCATTCTCCGTTGCTACTGCGGACGTGGATGTGAGGTGGTTCGTCGCCTTCGTTGGAGTAGAAGTGGAAGCGGTAGGGGCCGATGCGGAGGACGGTTGGCATGGGGCGAGGGGAGAGTTGGAGCGTGGATGATCTCGTGACGAGTACGAGCCTACAAGGGAAGAGCCCCGCTTCGAAGGAAGCGGGACTTTGTTGAATTGGTTGTGTGATGGCCGTCGGGGATCCGCCTTCGCGATAAGCTACGGCGAGGCAAGCTATGGCCGCGACCTTTTGCGAATCTAGTTTTCTGACATGATTCGAAGCTGGGTAGTCGCGTCAGGAAATAGAGCTTGAGTTTGTGTGTCTAATTGACGTACAAATATGTAGTGAAATCTGAAACGGAAAGATTGGCGACTCGGATCCGTCCTGAGGATAAGCAGTTGATTGAGAAAGCTGCGGCGCTTTCTGGGGTTTCGGTTTCGGCCTTTGTGAAGATGCGTCTGCGTGAGGCTGCTCTTGAAGTGATTGAGCAAGAAAACGTTATTCAGTTGAACGCTCAGGAATCGGTTCGGTTCGCTGAGGCATTGCTAGCTCCGCCGAGGGAGTTGCCTGCCGCTTTCAAGGATGGTTGGGAGCGTTACAAAGAGCAGGTTGAAGAGCGTTAGCGCGTGTTCGATTCGATATCCTTCATAAGGAGGAACATGCGAATAGAGCTTTCGTCTCCTTGGAGTTTTATGAAGCCGTAATTGGCGTAGTAGTTCGCGAGCGGTTCGTTCTTGGGATCGATGACTACTCCTGAGGAAGCGACTTCTAGAGAGGCTAAGTAAGCTCGGTTGAGTGCGCTGAACATCAAGTGTTCGCCTATACCCTCTGATTTGAATGAGAGATCTCTCGCGATGCGGCCAAGCAAGGTGGCGGGGACTTTGTCTCGGTTTGGGAGTTTTTTGGCGGTCTTCTCAGGTAGGTTGCTGAGGGAGATCGATGTGGCTGACAGGGTGTAGTATCCGCGAATCGTGGTGGGACTTTCTTTGGTTGTGAGGACGAAACATCTAGAGGTGTTGGCCTTCGATTCGCGGTTGGCCTGTTTGCGGATGAAGTCGTTCAGAGCTGGCTCTTCGCAGATGAAGGACTCCCGATCATGTATCTTGGGATCGAGAGGCTCTATGAGGTATCTGAAGGCGGGCATTGGGGATTCGTAAGAGATAGGATTTCGGTATGCTCGTGAAATGGATCTGTAGCGACAAGAGAAAAGCTCAGTCTTCAAGTAGGTCGGGAAGGGCAGAGCTGATCAGGTATAAATAGATTTGAATGTATCCGATAAATGGAGACTGAATGCTGGTTGAATGTTGATCTCCTTTCCTTCCTTCGTGTGGGGTTAAGATATGGAGTGGATCAAAGTTTAGCTCTGACCCGTTTCAAGCTTTCTGCAAAGGTATAGGAACGACCCCTTTTAGCCCCGCGTCGAAATATGGATGAGTCTTGAGGGGCAAGAGTGGAGTTGGTTTTGAAGCGAGGTAACAGCTCGCGTCGGCGTATTAAGAACGTTGGGAAAGAGGGGCTGTGTCAAAGATTGAGCTCTGGCCAAAATCTGGGTTCGTTGGTTTGGTGTCAGTTCGAGGGAGCTCTATTTGAACTTAGAACATTGACCCCTTTTAGCTCACGTCGCCTTTTTGTATCAAGCAGGCCATGACTGCGAAGGGCTCTTTCCCTTTCGCGAAATTGGATGTGCCATCGAGAGGATCGATGACCCAAACGGGCTTGTCAGTCTGGAGTGCTCTCAAGAGTCCCGCATTTTCGTGGACGCTCTCTTCTCCAATCACAACTGAGCCAGGTAGAATGCGAGGGAGTTGTTGTTGCAGGTAAGCTTCGCAAGCTCGATCTGCTGGAGTGACGACTTCGCCGGGTGATTTTTCATCGATCTCCTGTTCTTTGAGATTCCTCCAACGAGGAAGTATCTCCTTCTCGGATACATCCAAAAGAAGCTCTTCCATTCTTGAGTGATCGATATGCATTCTGAATTTCAGGTGTGTTTAGGTCGCTTCGGTGTTTACAACTTGAACGATCCAATGGGGCAGGGGCTGTTGTGCTGATTTGAATTCAGAACACTGCCCTCTTTTCTGGGGGCTCGCCCATTTTCTTCCTGGATACCAATACTTCCGACGCGATGGGGAATTGACCAAAACCTAAAATGCGTGATCATTCCTGATGTAGGCTGATCACTGCGTAGCGGGGGTTGGCCTCGCTTGTTTTAGGCGAAGGTGCCTTGGCGGGTTTCTTCGATGATCGTCCAGATGATGTCGACCCGGCCTTCTTGAATGATGTCGATTGGACTTTTGTTGCGTAAACCTGGATTGGGCTCTTTGAGCCAAGTGGCGATATTCTCGGGTTCCATGATCTCCGCTAGCCCTTGAACGAGCCTTACGGCTTCGACTATGCCTCGTTTGGCAGGGGCTGAGACCTTACCGGTCTTCTCGAATTTGATGACAGTCTCTCGAGAGTTGTTGCTGAGAGTGGCAAAGCCGCGCTGGTCCAAGCTGGTGCTCTTTCTGAGGGCTTTGAGCTTGGTGGCGTTGAGTTTTCGAGTGTCTAGGTCTGCGATCATGGCGAACTTCCCCTTTCTTTAGTTGGATCGACTGTAGCAGAGGAAAGTTCAAAGAAAAGTGGAAATTTCCACTTTCAGTTCCAATCGACGGGAGTTTGGACCTGAACGCAGTTGTCGCGAAGGAATTTGGATGGGAAGAGAACAAGGCAAACACCGTCCGGTTGGTCTGCTGACGAAGGGGCGATGATGCCTTCGTACCCTTGATTGTAGATAGCACGGCCGAGGCTCTGTGTGATGCTCTCTTGGTTTTCAAAGCGGTTTTCGTCTCTCCAATCGCACTCTGTGATTTTGGACTCGGAGATTCGTAGCCTCTGGCGGATTCTACCGTCGGTGAGATCTAGTAAGTGGAGTAGCTTGGCTTTGAGTCCGATGAGTACTCTGGGGAGCGACTCGTAGTCGGGGAGGCTGTGGTAACGCTTCTGTGCGAGAGCTTCTTGAAGGGCGGTTTCGGGTGTTGTTGCTGTGTAGAGGCAGGGAAAGCTACCTTTTAGGTGCCAGCGGCCACTAGCCTTCAGCCCACCTCTGCCGTTTCGGATACCCGTGACAGTGCTGTGGTTTGGGCTGACGAAGCGAAAAAGGCTACCGTTAAACTGAGAGCTGGAATGCTTGGGTAGGTTTTGGATACGCCTGCAGAAGGCGTCGAAATCTGGGTGGGGTTTTAGAGGCAAGAGGGGAGATTGTTCGTGAAGCTAAGTAACTAATAGCTTCGATGTATTTGTGGAAGTGATACAGGACTGGCTGATTAGAGAGCTATTGGGAGAATGGAAAGTGAGATTTTCTCAGTGATTTACAAATTCCATCAATGCCTGGGAATAGAGAAGCATTGGTTATGCCCATAAGTTCAAGATCTCTGTTGATTGTTAGTCTCTCCTGCTGAGGGATGTCTACAGTCGTGAGATATTTTCTTTGCTTCCTTTTTTCGAAGTAGCGAATAAACCATTCGATGTTGTGGATATTTGTGTATGAATGAACTGATTGTTGAGGGACATGGCGAGGGTTGTTTCTTGCCGGGAGTTCCTTAATACTAAGGTTTGGAGTTGGGTCTAGTATGCGGTTTGATTGAGTTGTATCCGCAGTCCAACTATCTGAATCAAATATGTATATCCTCGAGAAATCAGATTCTGGGGAAGGTGTGTCGAAGGCGAAGAAGGCTGCTATGTATGGAGACTTCGTCCAGTCGAGTAGTGGAGTCGGGTATCCGTGATGTTGAGCGAGACTTAAAAATGTCCCGAAATCATCTATGTTGCTTAAGTTGAATGTGCGGTCGGATACGGCGTTGATTTGATGCTCTAGTCTAGGGAGATCTTCTCTAACGTAACGTAAGTGGTTAAACCTGCATGATCTATGTAGTGAAGTTGAAAGATTCCAAGTGCTGTTGGTTTGGCCTCTGTACAATATGCCAGAGAGCTCAGCCGTATTTTCTTGTATGTACTTTTTGTAATCGAGCCATGTTAAGGTGTAGTCTGCGTTTGTAGCTTTGTTGGGCTCGATGAGTTCTAACGAAAATGGGCTAGTTGCATTGTGGCCGCTCCAGGTGCCGCTTAGTGTGTTCTCGCTTAGGCTGCCTACAATGGAAATAGAGGGATCGAACACTACATCTTCGTTTTGCTCATGATACGTTTCAGCTGGTACCAAATCACCATCTTCAATGTTGAATGCCAGAGTCTGGATCAAATCAGCAGAGACGTTTTTTCCGTTTAGGTTCACTTGGAATTCGAGCCGTGACGGTGGGATAGGGGCGTCTTGAACTATGGTCGCGATTCCTGTTGTAGGGCGATCAGGTTCTATACTAAGAAATGCGAAACCTGGACTCGTGCCATCAAAGGTTCCCAGCCATTGCCCGGATAGGGAGGTCGAGTTGTTATTCATTTATGCAAATTTTGGAGTTGGAGCAAAAACTACGTTTTTTGGACACGTAGGGCTCAAAAGCTGTTAAACTGACTTTCGAGTGGTTCGGTAACAGACGAACCCTAATTCTGTGATGGTTTATGGATGAATTCTGTTGGGGGTGCAATTAGTTGTTTCCCTTGTGAGTAGGTGATTAGGAAGTTCTACTTGTTACTATTCGTTGAACTGAACGGGCTTGTCTTTTGGATTTGAATACGAAAAAGCCCCACTTCGAAGGAAGCGGGGCTTTGTGGTAAAGGTTGTGTGAAGGCCATCGGGGACGATGGCCGCTACCTCATGTTATTGGCAGCTCTCACAGATCTCTGGCTCGGCTGGGCCGCCTTTGCCGGCTACGACGCCGCGGAGTTCCTTTTTGGCTCCAACTGTCGCTTTCTCGATGGTGGAGGCGCCGAGTGAGCGGAGGTAGTAGGTGGTCTTGAGGCCGTGGCGCCAGGCGGCGCGGTACATGTGACTGAGGGTCTTCATGTCTGGGCTGGCGATGAAGAGGTTCACGCTCTGGCTTTGATCAATCCACTTTTGGCGGCGGGCTGCTGCGAGCACGAGCCATGAGTAATCGATCGCGAAGGCGGTCTTGTACTTCTGTTTGAGGTCTTCAGGGATGTTGTCGATCTCTTCGAGCTCGCCGTCGAAGTACTTGAGGTTGTCGAGCATGTCCTTGCCCCAGAGGCCGCGGTCCTTGAGATCGCGAACGAGGTGCTGGTTGAGGATGATGAACTCGCCGGAGAGGTTGCTCTTCACGAAGAGGTTCTTGTAACCGGGCTCGATACATGGGCTTGTGCCGGTGATGTTCGAGATGGTGGCGGTCGGCGCGATGGCCATGACGTTGGAGTTGCGCATGCCGTGCTTGGCGATCTTCTCCCGGATAGGCGTCCAGTCCATCTTGCCGCCGCGTGGTACGTCGACTTCGGTGCCGCGTTCTTTCTCGAGCAGGTCGAGGGTGTCTTGCGGGAGGAGGCCGCGATCCCACTTGGAGCCTTTGTAGGTCTTGTAGGTGCCGCGCTCGGCTGCGAGGTCGGAGGAGGCTTCGATGGCGTAGTAGGCCACGGCTTCCATGATCTCGTCGTTGAACTCGACGGCTTCTTGGGAAGCGAATGGCGTGTTGCGCATGTAGAGGCAGTTTTGCAGTCCCATGATGCCGAGGCCGATTGGGCGGTGGCGCATGTTGGAGGTGCGGGCTGCTTCGGTTGGGTAGAAGTTGATGTCGATGACGTTGTCGAGGGCGCGGATAGCGGTCTGGACGGTGTCACGGAGCTTCTTGTGGTCGATGTTGCCGTCCTTGTCGATGTGCTGGTCGAGCACGACGGAGCCGAGGTTACAGACGGCGGTTTCGTCGTCGGAAGTGTTGAGAGTGATCTCGGTGCAGAGGTTGGAGGAATGGATGACTCCGACGTGATCCTGTGGGGAGCGCACGTTGCATGGGTCCTTGAAGGTGATCCATGGGTGGCCGGTTTCGAAGATCATAGAGAGCATGCGCTTCCAGACTTCGATGGCGGGAACTTCCTGGGACCAGATTTCGCCCTTGGCGGCTTTGGCTTCGTACTCGGTGTACTTCTTTTCGAACTCGGCGCCGTAGGTCTCGTGGAGATCAGGCACTTCGGAAGAGCGGAAGAAGGACCAGCTTTGGCGGGCTTCCATACGCTTCATGAAGAGGTCTGGAATCCAGTTGGCTGTATTCATGTCGTGGCAACGACGACGGTCGTCACCGGTGTTCTTACGAAGCTCGAGGAAGTCGTAGAGGTCGTTGTGCCAAGTTTCTAGATACGCGCAACCGGAGCCGCGACGCTTGCCGCCTTGGTTGACCGCGATGAGCTGGTCGTTGTGCAGCTTGAGGAATGGGATGATGCCTTGGGACTCGCCGTTGGTACCGCCGATGTAGGAGCCGGTGCCGCGGACTGCGGTCCAGGAACCGCCGAGGCCGCCTGCCCACTTGGAGAGGTATGCGTTGTCGGCGATGCCGCGCTGCATGATGCCTTCGATGGAGTCGCCAACGTAGTAGAGGTAGCAGCTGGAGAGCTGGCTGTGGCAAGTGCCGGAGTTGAAGAGGGTAGGAGTGGAGGAGCAGAAGCGGCGGGACTTGTAGAGCTTGTAGAGTGTCTTGGCCTTGTCGTTGCTGTCTTCTTCGGCGTGGAAGAGTCCCATAGATACACGCATCCAGAAGAACTGTGGGGTCTCGATGCGGCGGTGCTTCTTCTGAGTCTTGTCTACGATGAGGTAGCGATCGTAGAGGGTTTGAATGCCGAGGTAGTCGAACTCGAGGTCAGCGGATGGGTCGAGTGAACGAGCGAGCTTGTTGATGTCGTACTCTTTGAGCTTCGGGTTGAGGCGCCCGATCATGATACCATGGCGGACGTACTCCTTAAACTTCTTTTGGTGGAAGGTCTTGATGGCGCCGATGCCGTCGCGAACGATATCCCAGCCGAGGGTCTCCTCGTACATGTAGGAGAGCTTGATGCGGGCGGCGAACTTGGCGAAGTCGGCGTCTTGCTCGATGAGGGTACGAGCGTTGAGAGTGATGGTCTTCTCGAGGTCTGTTTCGGAGATTTCGTCGAAGACGGCGCGGCGGAGTTCGGTTTCGATCTCTTCTGCGTTGAGGCAGAGGTCGAGGCCGATGGAGGCGAACTCGATGCGCTTCTTGAGGTCGATGCCATCCCAGAAGTAAGTGGAGCCGTCGGTCTTCTTGACCACGACCATGGAGTCTTGCTCGGTGGCGTTGGCGAGCTGGAGGGCTTCTTGCTCGCGGAGCTGGCGGCGCTCGGCGCGGTAGAGAACGTAGTGAGCGGCGACCTTGTAGTGGCCTTGCTTCATGAGCTCTTCCTGAACCATGTCCTGCACTTCCTCGATTTCGACGAAGGCGTGGCCGGAATGCTGGATACGCTCAGTGATGGCTTCGGCAACTTGGACGGCGGGGTCGGAATTGATCTCGAGAGAGAGGAAGGCGCGGCGTACGGCGATCTCGATCTTCTCTTGCTTCCAAGGCACTACCTTGCGGTCGCGGCGGATGAGGCGAACGTTTTTGAGGCCGATGGTCTTGTTGTCGGCGAGCTTGCGCTGACGGTTGATGAGCATGGACTTGGCGACGTCGTAGGCGTTGTTGTCCACGAGGGTGTTCTCGATGAGATCGTAAAGTTCGCTCAGGCCGACGCGGGACTCAAGGGTCTCGGGCGATTTGGCTTCGAGCTTGTCGCAGACTTGGCGGGCGACGGAGCAGACCCACTCGCGGTTTTCGTCGTTGAAGACGTCAGTCTGGTTCTTGGAAAGAAGGACGTTGGCGAGGGCGTTGCCGATGGTGTCGACGATCTCCGAGAGGTTGAAGGTAGCTTCGCCTTCATGCGTAACGACGTTGATGGCAGCGCGCTTGGTATCGCTGTCTGCGAGGCCTGAATGCCAGTCAAAGCCGTGTGATTTCTCACGGGCGGCGGTTACGATGCGTTTGAGGGCGAGGTCTTCTTGGAGATTTGGATTAATCATGTTGTGGAGAAGGTTGTTTAGCCGTTAGGTGTTTAGGCTGTAGGCCGAGAGACTTAAAGCGGAGGGTATGGGGTGAGAGGTTGCGGGATTGGGACTGATGGCGACAATAGCCGCAGGCGAATAAGCCTATGGCTTAAAAGCCTACAGCCTATCCACCTGTGGTGAGGGACAAGCGACTAGAGATCGTCGTCGGACTCGATTTCGAGGGATGACGCCTTTTGGTACTCGGTGACTCGGCCTTCGAAGAAGTTTTGCTCCTTCTTGATGTCCATCATCTCGGCAAGCCATGGGAGTGGGTTGGTGATGCCGGGATTGAGGGGCTCTAGGCCGCAGCCTTCGAGGCGACGGTCTGCGATGTAGTCGATGTATTGGAGAAAGTCGCTCTTGACCAAGCCGATGGAATCGACGGGGAGGCAGTCGTTGATGAAGTTCTTCTCGAGCTCGATACCTTCGGCCATGGTCTGGCGGAGGTCGGCTTTGAACTCATCGGTCCACACGTCTGGATTTTCGGATACAAGATCCATGAAGAGGTTGCGGAGGAGTTCGATGTGGTTGGACTCGTCGCGCAGGGTGTAGCGGAACATCTCGCCGATACCCCGGAACTTGTTCTGGCGGTAGAGGGAGAGGATCATGCCGAACATGCCGTAGAACTGGGTACCTTCCATACACTGGCCGAAGAGGAAGACGTTCTTGGCGAACTTCTGCTTGTTCTCGGTGATGGTGAGGTCGATGTTGCGGCGCAGGGCGTGAGAGTGGCGGGTGACGAACTCGTTCTTGGCTACGATGGTCTCGATGTCCTCGAACATGGCCTCACACTCGTGCGGGTTGATGCCGAGAGAGGAGATCATGTAGAGAAGAGAGTCGGCGTGTACGTTCTCTTCGTGAGCGTGGCGGCCGAGTACGAGCTTGAGCTCAGGAGCGGTGACGAGCTCGCGGATCACGTGGAGGATGTTGTCGCCGACGATACCTTCTGCTGCGGAGAAGTAGCCAACGCCCATCATGATGATCCAGCGCTCGACTTCAGAGACTTGGCTCTCGTCCTTCCACTGCTCGATATCCTTGTTCATGATGATATCTTCCGGCTCCCAGTGGTTAGCCTTCATCGTCTTGTAGAGTTCGTAAGCCCAATTGTACTTAAGCGGGAGCAGATTGAAGGTCATGGTCTCGCGGCCATTGATGATCTGCTTAGCCTTGAAGGCTTCTTCTGCTTTAGTCTGGTCTAGGACGAAGGTACGGCTACCGACGGTGTAGGTCTTTTGCATGGGAATTAAATCGAGCTGTGTAGAGACAGTTTTGGCTTTGTTGTGAAGGAATTCGGGACATTTCCCGGGGAGAAGGGTGGGAAAGGGAACATGGCTCCCACGCCGCTGGCGAGCGGGAGTTATTCGGACTTATCCACTTCGTATTAACCACAAGATAGTGTGGTCTACCCCAGAAGGACCACAAGATATTGGGAGCAAATTCGACCCGTCAACGCGGATAATAATTTTTTTTGAGCTTGATTTACGCCTCGAAATTGTTGGCGCGAGGTCCCTTGGGGAATAAGGAATTCTAAATCAGGCACTTAGCGCTGGCGCTGGCTCGGCACCGCGGATTTGCGATTTTGTGACCTCTGGATTTAGCGTTTTTTTGACGACGCTTGTAGGAGAGTGTAAAACGCTTGAAGAGGTCAGATATTGGGGTGCGGTGGCTACTCCGAGGGGGCGTTTTTGGTGACCGAGCGGGGGTTGCGGGTGGGGCGGTGGTCGCGGCGAGGGGTGTCGACGTTGATCTCTTGCTTGGTGTTGGGGTTGAAGAGGGTGAGCTTGGGCTCGTCGAAGGTGCCGGTTACGGAGACTTCGAAGACGTTTGAGAAGATATCGAGCGGGAGATTGATGAGGGGAGTGATGAGGGGGACCTTGCTGTTGCGGAAGGGGAAGA
Source organism: Pelagicoccus mobilis (assembly GCF_016595505.1). GTDB lineage: Bacteria > Verrucomicrobiota > Verrucomicrobiia > Opitutales > Opitutaceae > Pelagicoccus > Pelagicoccus mobilis. The sequence goes on from NZ_JAENIL010000035.1 coordinate 44,661, forward strand.
GTTTGGCGGAGAGGTCGAGGGCGTCTGTCTCTATATTATAGGTACCTTCGGATTCGATGGCGGCGCCTCCGCCTTCCATCTTTGCGTCGGTGAGATTGACGGTGTCTAGGTTAACGGTGAAGGGGGAGGAGGCGTCTGAAAAGGATAGGGTTGTGAAGCGGAGCGGGGTGATTTCTAGGGCGGCGGAGAGGAGACCGAAGAGGCGGAAGGAGCCGAAGTCGGCCTCGGTGATTTTGAATTCGCCCTCGCCTTGGTACGAGAGGGAGTCGCCTAGGATGCCGTGCCCTTTGAAGCTGGCGTTTGCTTTGCCTCCGAAGGAGAGGAGGCGTTCGGTGTCCATCGCTTGCGCGGTTTCGGAGCCGTCGGCGGCGAAGTAGGTGTTGGTGGCGACGAGCGCTTCGCCGAAGCCGACGTCGTCTAGCTGGGCGTCGATTTCGACTGCGTCTCCGACGATGAAGGCGCTGGCTGTCATTTTTCCTCCGCCGAGATCGGATTCGGCGTAGGGGATGTCGATAACGTCGTCGTCGATGTGGATCTCGGTTGAGAGCGAATCGAGCGGATAGCCGTAGAAGGTGAAGGCGGTTTCCGATTCTATACCGAGGTCGATGTCGTTGATGAACTCGTCTTCGAAGAGCACAGAGGCGGAGCGGACCTCGAGAAGCGGGGGAAGATCGTAGCAGTAGGGGGCGAGGATGTTGCGAACGCCGTCGGCGATTTCCCAGAGGATTTTGGGGCCGTTTTGGACGTCGAGGGTGGAGATGGCTTCGATCCAGATTCCGGTGAGCTTGTCTTTCTCGTCGCGGACGTCGCGGTCCATGTAGAACTGGATTTCTCCGACGGCTTGCTGATCATCTGCGGCGTTGATCTCTAGGTCGTAGAGGTCGATGTAGTGGAATTTCGAGAACAGCTTGGTGCGGAGCTCGTCGACCAGCATGCCGCGAAGGTTGAAGTCTTGGACGTAGCCGGTGCCGGTGACGTGCACGGTGTCGGGGCGCTTGAAGGTGGCTTGGGAATCGAGGTAGGTGAGCATGCCTTCGTCGGGAAAGCTCATGCCGTCCCACATGGCGGCCCACCAGGGCTTGAACCAGCTGTTTACGCTTGTGGGGTCGAAGGAGCCTTCGATGAGGACGCGGCGCAGCATGGTCTCGAGATTGTATCCGACGGTGATGACGCCGGATTGTTGCCCGGCTTGGAGTCTGACTTCGTGCAGGTCGATTTGGGGGCCAGTGAGAGTTGCCGAGCAGGAGGCGTAGTCGATGGTGGTGCCGAGCAGAGTGGTCTCTCCGGTTTGAGCGATGGCGTTGATGCGGGAGGGCTTGAAGTCCGCGTCTAGGGTGCCGGTGGCGTGGATATCGATGGCGGAGTGGATTTGGGCTTGGGAATGGAGGTCTAGATTGGCGAATTTCTGGGCGAGCGGATTGAGGTTCTCGAGCAAGGGGGTGTCGAGGAGGGCGTGGAGGTCTAGGCTTGTTTGCTGGCTTTCGGTATCGTGCTCCAGCCGGGCGCTGATGGGGCTGGAAGGGAAAGCGAGTTGGATGTGGGCGGAGTGGGTCGTCTCTCCTGGGGTCGCGAGTGCTATGAGGGAGGGAATCTCTGTTCCTTGGTAGGAGATCTGGGCGGTGGAGGCTTGGATGTGGTCTGGTAGGAGGGATTTTGGAGGTGGTTCCGAATCCCATTGAGCGAAGAGCCGTAGGGATTTGGCGGATACTTCGTTGGGAAGGGATATGTGGTTGGCGAACAGCTTTGTTTCGAGGCTTTGGCCGAGGGCGTATTTCGCTTTGATGGAAAGCTCTTGGACTTCGATTTCGGGAGTGGCTTTCAGTCTTGTGGCGCCGAGGTCGAGGTAGGCGGTTTGCGTGCCGTCTTCGATGTCGAGATCAATGGTGCAAAACGGGGCGTCTAGGCGTTTGAGCTCTTCTTTTACCCGAGAGATCTGCGGCGCCAGTTTGAGGATGATTTGGGTGACGGTAGGCTTGGGGGCGTCGGGTTTAGGAGGTGGGAGTTGAAGCAGGTTTGCGTTGATACGTCCGGCTAGGGAGAGTTTGAGATCGTCGATGGCGCAGTTTGCGTAGCGTATATTCCAGCGTTCGGCCCGTTGGACGGCCTCAAGGTTGATGGAGCTGATGGCGGTGGTCGGCTCGCCGCTAGGGGTGAGCATGGCGGGGAGTACTATCCGACCGGAGGAGAGGCGTACTTCGTCGATGGCGACTTTTCGGAAAAGCAGGCGACTCAGCTTTAGTTTCGCGATCGCTATGTCTGCGGCTACGATGGTGGAGCCGAGTTCCGGCGAGTAGAACTCGGGACGTTCTACGATGATCCGTCCATTGGGCTGAAAACGGATGCCTTCCATGCGAAGGCTGATTCCTTTGGTTTGCAGCTGATCACGGAGCTCGCGTATTATGAAGTTGGGTACTGGAATGTCGTCGAGGGTAGCGACATATGCGGCGAAGAGAGTTGCAGCGGCAAGCATGAGCACAATCGCCGAGTAGCATCCGTGGAAGAGCGCCTTGCAGGTGGTGCAGACACTTTTCCAAGCGATGCGAAGGTGGCTCTTGCGAGGCTTGCTCATGCGGCCCTATTGGGTAGGGGCTTCGAGTTGCTCGGAGGTCGCGGGGGCGAGGCCCTCGGGGTTGGGGGTGCTTTTTTCGGGAAGCGGCTTCGAGCTGAATGGTTTCTCGGGGGCTTCTCTCTGGACCCGGTTGAAGGCGACTTGGGAAAAGGTATCGATGAAGTCGATACCGAACCGGAAGCTTTGGTCGGTTTCGACAATGCCTCCGTAGAGGAGGGGACCGCCGGTTGTCTCGGATATGAGTATTTCTATTTTTTGGGAAATAGCGTTTGCGGTGTCGTTTGAGTCTAGGGTTGCCGTTAGTCGGTAGGCCCATGGCTGACGACGTCCGGCGATTCGAACGGTGCGTGTGAAGCCGTTGTTTCTAAAACTGTCGATTCTGAGTTGGGAGACTTGGGCTGCTAGTTGCGCGGCGATGGTGGGTGTTTCGGCGTCTGGCTCTATGGCTTCGTCGACGAGAAGGGTCTCGTCGGAGAGTCGTTCAATGGTTAGGTGAGAGATTCGGGTGGTTTCGGGGAGGGAGATGATGTTTCGGTCTTTGTAGCGGAGCGGGTTGTTGGTGATGTTAGAGAATATGTCGTTGTAGACCGAATACACGAAGTCCTTATCTGCGATCTTGATGAAGCTTTCCTGACGGCTGTCGGGAGTCCTGTCGCCTATGTGCAGGACTTCGGTCTTAAGCTCTTCGAGTGGCTTGTCTTCGTCGAAGGCTTTGTTCGAGGTGATGGTGATGGAGTACTCGGGGACTTCGAGTCCGTAGGATTCTAGATCTGGCGCGGAGGGGGCGTCGTTTACGAAGCCGGTGTCGGGAACGGCTTTGAGTTCGTCCAGCCACTTGAGCATTTCGCTGATTGATTCGGTGTCGCCGGCGAGGGTTTGGAGTCCTTGCTCTTGGTTGCGCACGACGAGTTCCCAGGTGCCGTCCTCGAGCTTTTGGAGGGTGAGCGGTTCTTGGTCGCGGCGTTCGATGGTAGCGGTAGTGGCAGCGGTGACATCGAGCTCGAAGATGCGTCGTTCGCGGAGTTTGGTTTGGGCGTTGGCTAGGAGATCGAGGAAGTCGATGCGAAGTTGGAAGACGGCGGGGCGGCTTTCGCGTTTGGCGTAGCGGAATTGGGACTCTTCGGCGATGATCTCCCCGATTTCGAGAACTTCGCGGCTTTGGTCCGCTTCGATGGCGATTCGGTAGAGTGGGTTTTGCAGGCCGTAGGGGGAGAGGTCGCTAGGGTTGGAGGCGACGATGGAATCTGCTTCGAGGCTGAGGCATCGGTTGAGGAGGACGTTTACGGCTTCGGAGTCGGCTCGCGCTCGTATGGGTGTTTCGAATACCCAGTTGTCGCCATTGCGGGCGAACCAGGCGCGAAGGTTTCGGTCGTCTTCGCGAACTTGGATATTCCATGACATGGCTTCGAATACTGCGATATCGAAGAGGCGGGAGGAGCGTAGGTTGTCGAGGTCGACGGAGATGGCGTCGAGCAGGGAGCGGTTGACGACGTGGACGTGGCTTTGATCGGTGGAGAGGAGGTAGAGGTTGTTTCCGATTTCGGTTGGTTTGCCGATATGGAGGGTGGATTTCCGCTCGCCGCGACCGATCATGAGAGCGAGGCGGGAGGGCTTGAGTCCGTAGTCGGCGAGGGATACGCCTGAGTTTGAAACGACGTTGGTTTCGAAGCTGGAGATGCGTTCGAGGAAGCGGAGTTCGGTGAGGATGCGTTGTACGGCGAATTCGTTGGCGGGCCAGAGATAGGGCTCTTTGAGCATCCAGCGGTTGTCTTCGAACTGGAGGGTGATGTTTTGGCCTGTCGCGTTATTTTGGATACTGAGGTAGTCGATGCCGACCGCTAGGCTGCCGAGGACGCTGGATCGTTGGTCTGGGTAGTCGTCGATATCGGTACGGTTATCTATATAGAAGATATAGGTGAGCAAGCCGAGTAGAATGGCGAGCAGGGTGAGTGTGATTTTTAGGCGCATGCTAAAGTGGGTTCCGGGTATCGGATTCTAGGTTCCGGGGGGGAGCTAGTTTCTTCGGGAAAGGTAGACGAGTAGGCCGAGGAAGCCGATGACAGCGGGAGGGGCGAACCAGATGAGATAGCGGGCGAGGTGGAGTTGCTCGATCGAGAGGTCGAGCTTTACTTTCTTAATCGGTCGCGGGGGGATGTTGAGTCGGGTGTAGCGGTCGACCGAGTAGTTGATGGCGTTTAGAATCAGGTAGAGGTTTCCTGAGTCTTGTATTCGTTGGTTGGATATGAAGTTGGAGGTGCCGAACACGGTGAGCTTTCCGCCTGGCAGGGAGATGCCGAGCGAGGAGTCGACTTGGCGTTCGGAAATGGCTCCGATCTTTATGGGACCTGCGAGGTCGATCGCGGAGTTGTAGGTTGGGAAGAGGTTTTCTTGATATTGGCGCTCGCCCCAGCTTTGGGAGGAGGTGGCTAGGAGCTCTTGCACGATGAGGGAGTCGTCGATGGGCCTGCCTGGATCTTCGCGGACGGAGGACGCTCGGTCTGTGATCACGGGAATGCCTTGTTGGTAAAGCGGCTCGGAGACGGGGTGTTGGGCGAAGTTGCGGATTATGAGGTCGCCTCCTTCTATGACGTAGTTGGGGTCGCGTTCGACGACGAGGACGTCGTCGGCGAGCACGCCCCATTCGTAGAAGAGGTCTTCGAGTCCGTGTTCTCTTCCTGGCTCGAGCAGGATGATGACGCGGCCGGCTCGTTTGTTGAGGTAGGTCTCTAGGAGAAGTCGCTCTTGTGGGAGGAAGCGTGTTTTGGGGGCGGCGACTACGATGAGGGAGGTGTCTTCGGGGACTTCTTCCGCGGTGCTTAGGTCGAGGGTTCGGGTGGTGAAGCTGCGGGATTTGAGTTCGTTGAAGAGGGTGGAGGCTCCGGTGGAGGCGGTGACGTCGTTGGCGGAGAATTCGCCGTGCCCGGTGGTGAAGTAGAGTATGGGTTCGGAGGTTTCGACGACTTCGAGTATGGAGCGGGTGAATACGTTTTCACCGAGGAATTCGCGTATTTCAGAGTCTTGGATTTTGTAGAGCTCGTTGATTTTGACCTGGCTTTGGCGCTCGCCTGATTTGAAGACGATGACGTTTGGGGAGTCGATTCCGAGGGCTCGTGCTCTGGAGGTTTGGGAGTAGATGTTTAGGTATTCGACGGTGACGCGGTTTTTGCCTTGGTCGCGGGTGGCGTACTCGTATTCGCGAAGCAGGAGTTTAACGTCTTTGAGGATGTCGGATAGGCCGGGCTCGTCTGTGTTGTCCGAGATGGTGACGATGGCTTCGATCGGCTGCTGGAGCTGGGCGAGGTAGGCGCGTGTCTCTGGGGAGAGGGAGTAGATATTCCCTTCCGTGAGGTCATGGCGCTGGTAGGTCCTCATGCCGATGTAGTTGACCGCGATGAGTATCGAGAAAACGAGTACGATCTGGAGGAGCGCTTGGAAGCGGTCTGTAAATCGGTTTGGCTGGTGGTCGTGGGACAAGGAAAATTGGGTCCTGGGTGCTTGGTGCTAGGTTCTGGGACTAGGCAGTTAATCATGAGGTGCCGTCGCGGTATTCGATGGCTAGGATGCTGAGGAAAAGGAAGGTAAGGGAGGCGCTCAGGTAGAGCACGATGGCTCGGGTATCGATGATTCCGGTGGAGAAGTCTCCCATGTGCTGAAGGGCGTCGGTGTGATCTGCGAGCTGGCGGAGCCAGTGGGCTTTTTCGGCGGCGAGCACGGAGAGGTCTTCGATGTTGCTTCCGATGACGATGAATCCGAAGACGAGGGTGAAACCGAGGATTCCGGCCACGAGCTGGCTTTTGGTGAGGGAGCTGGCGAAGATGCCGAGTGAGAGGAAAAGGGTGCCGCTGAGGAAGATGTAGGCATAGCCTCCAATGAGTGGATACGGATCGATAATCGTATCTGCCTGGGCGTAGGTGAAAAAGATGATGTGGAAGGAGGCGGTGACGAGCCAGAGCGAGCAATAGTAGAGGTAGCTGGCGGAAAATTTGGCTAGGACGATTTCGGTAATGGTGACCGGTGTGGTGAGCAGGGTCTCGATGGTGCCTGAGCGGCGCTCTTCGGCTACGGATCTCATGGTGAGGAGGGGAACCATGAAAAAGACGGGGATGAAGAACATGCGGAAAAAGAGCACGCTGGGGGTCTCGTCCTGAGGGTCTGAGGTGTAGAGGCGCAGCATCCACTGGAAGAGAAAGCCCATGACGAGGAGAAAGAGGAAGCCGGCGATGTAGGTGCTGGGGCTGATGAGCAGGCGCCAGATCTCGTTGCGAAGAAGCGTTGTGAAGTGTCTCAAGACTTGGTTCCGGGTTCCGGGTTTTGGGTAACGGGTTCTTTTTCGTCCTCTTGTGGGGCTGGTTGAGGAGCTGCTAGTTCCTCGTCTACCGTTTCCCAGGAGCGGCGGGTGGCGGCTAGGAATACGTCTTCGAGCGGGGCCATTTTGCTGCGGAGGGAGCGGGGGCGGAGGTCGGGGTTTTCGGCGAGGGCTTGGAAGAGCTCTTCGCGGTAGTCGTGCTTGCCTTTGATTTGGATCTCGACGGTGGCGAAGCCGTCGGCGTCGCGCTCGGAGGTGCGCTCGACTTTGAGCTCGGGGGCGACGGAGGCGAGGGCTGCTTCGAGTTCCTTGGCTGGACCGTGGACTTCGACTTCGTAGGTGGTGTGGTCGATGAAGGTGTCGCGGAGCTCTGCGGGTGAGCCTTGGCCGACGATTTTGCCGTGGTTGATGATGACGATCTGGTCGCAGGTCATCTCGATCTCGGGCAGGATGTGGGATGAGATGATGACGGTCATGCGTCCGCGCAGGGAGGCGATGAGGTCGCGGATGAGAATGACTTGATGGGGATCGAGGCCGATGGTCGGCTCGTCCATGATGATGACTTCGGGATTGGCGAGGATGGCGTCGGCGATGCCGACGCGTTGGCGGAAGCCTTTGGAGAGTTTGCCGATGATCCGGTCTTGGGCGCGGAGGAGGTCGCAGCGCTCTAGGGCGGTGTCGATGGCGCGTCGGCGTTGGGAGAAGGGGATCTCTTTTATCTTGGCCCGGTACTTGAGGTATTCGCGGACGCGCAGCTCGAGGGGGAGAGGGTTGTTTTCCGGCATGTAGCCGATGCGGCGCTTGATGAAGTGGGGATCGGCTGTGACGGGGACGCCGCAGATCTTGGCGGTTCCGGAGGAGGCGCGGTTGTATCCGGTGAGGATGCGCATGGTGGTGGATTTGCCGGCGCCGTTGGGGCCGAGAAAGCCGACGATTTGCCCTTTTTCTACTTTGAAGCTGATGCCGTCTACGGCGTTGATTTTGCCGAAGCGTTTGTGGAGCTTCTCGACTTCGATGGTATGCGGTTTGGAGTCCAATTCGGTGGGCTGGTTCGTGGTGTTCCGAAGTGGGACATTGAAAGACTGGCTTCTATCCGGTCGCAATAGGTTTTTTGGGTTTTGTAAATGGGTGTTGGGTATTGGGTTCCGGCGTTTGGTGGTTGGCGAGGGAGAGAGGTTGATGCGGCTCCGGCGGAGCGGCGCCCTCCGGGGTGGGAGATGGAGGATTAGGAGGATGATTATGATTAGGAGGAGGATTGGGTGGATGGGATTAGGAGGATGATTATGATTAGGAGTAAGATTGGGTGGATGGGATTATGGTGTTGTTTGATGGAGGGAGGCGGCTAGGGTCGGCGGTGATATGGAAAGCCCCATCGTGATGTCTTTAATTGGCCCGGATCGTCCGGGTCTGGTGGAATTGATCGCTTCGACCGTGAAAGCGGCGGGCGGTAATTGGCTGGAGAGCCGGATGTGCAACCTGGGGGGGCAGTTCGCGGGGATCTTGCGGGTGAGTCCTAGCGAGGGGCGCCGAGAGGAGTTGTTGGCGGCGGTGGCGTCGTTGCAGGACAAGGGCATCAGTCTGGTGGTGAAGGATGCGGAAGAGGATTCGGACGGGGGTTGCCATGAGGTGGCGACGATCGAGATCGTGGGTCATGATCGTCCCGGGATCGTGAGCCAGATTTCGAATGCGTTTGCTCAGCGTTCGGTGAATGTGGAGGAGCTGAACACGGAGTGCCGCAGCGCGCCGATGTCTGGGGAAGCGCTTTTCGAGGCGAGGGCTAGGGTCTGCATCCCATCGGACTGTGACGTATCTGACCTACGGAGCGATTTAGAGCTTATAGCGGCGGACTTGATGGTCGATGTAAGCTTCGAATCGGACTAATTTTTCGAAATATCTAGCTATGAAGGGATCTGGACGTTTGAGAGCTGTAAGGGCTGCTTTTTTGAGTTTGGCACTGGCGTTTGCTGGCTTGGGCTTCTCGCAGGGGCAGCCGGACTGGGCGTTTGAGATCCTGGAGAGCAAGAAGGCGATGTTCGAGGCGGACCAGTTGCACGCGAAGGAGGGCGACTGGTTGCTGACCTTTCGCATGCGCGTGAAGTCGCTCAAGATGGTCCCGCCGATCTCGAAGATCGAGTTCGAGGGGAAAATCGTTTCCGAGGAGGAGGACGTGGAGGATGAGATCGTGTGGACGAAGAGTCACACGATTCGCCGCAAGGATTTCGAGGCGGCCTATGGTGGCGGGCGCAGCCAGTTTGTGCGGGTGTTTTTGAGAGACGTGCCTGCGGAGGTGACGCTGGTGGAGATGAGCTATCTCAAGGAAGAGGATTCCGAGGAGGAGTAGCGGGTCGGCTCCGGCGTTGAGGGGCAGCGCTTTGCGTGAATAAAAGTGTAGGCGCTGCGGATTTAGCGGTGTTAGGCCATTGGGACCTTGCGTGTCCCTGAGATTGTAATGTTTGTTGGCGGGGCGTGTGCGTTTCCCGTCGCATTTGCCTGACCTTATCGCTGAACCTGTCCTAAATGGAGCTCCATTCCCTAGATCTGTCGTTGATCGTTCTGTACCTGTGTACGGTGCTGGTCTTCGGCTATTTTAATCGGCGGAAGGCGGGGCAGAGTTTGGAGTCGTATTTTTTGGGTGGCCGCAAGGTGCCGTGGTATCTGATCACGATGTCGAATGCGTCGTCGATGTTCGATATCGCGGGGACGATGTGGCTGGTGTCGGTGGTGTTTATCTATGGGGCGAAGGGGGCTTGGCTGCCGTGGCTTTGGCCCACGTTTAACCAGGTGTTTCTGATGGTGTATCTATCGGAGTGGGTGCGGCGTTCCGGGGCGTTGACGGGGGGAGATTGGATGACGACTCGCTTCAGCAACAAGACGGGGCTGGAGATGTCGCGTCTGGTGGTGGTGGTTTTCGCTTTGCTGAGCGTGGTGAGCTTTTCGGCCTATGCGTTCAAGGGCTTGGCTGGGTTCGCGTCGATTTTTCTGCCGACGATCTTGGAGCCGACGACGTACGCGGCGGGCTTGATCCTGATTTCGTTGTTGTATGCTTCGATGGGGGGGATCCGGAGCGTGATTTTCACGGATATCATCCAGTTTACCCTGCTGTGCGCTTTGTCGGTGGTGATTGGATACTACGCGATGACTTTGATTTCCGCTGAGGATATCCAGGCTGTGACTCCGAATGGCTGGTCGAGTTTGTGGTTTGGGCGGGAGCTGGATTTGGATTGGGATCCTTTGTTGCCGCAGTTGAACGACATCATCGAGCTTCAGGGGTATGAGCTCTTCTTTCCTTTCTTCATGATGATGATGTTGAAGGGGGTGTTGGTGAGTTTGGCAGGGCCGGCTCCTAATTTCGACATGCAGCGTTTGCTGGCGACTCGGAATCCGCGGGAGGCGGCGTTGATGAGCGGGTTCGTTTCGCTGGCTTTGTTTCCTCGTTGGATTTTGGTGACTGGGATCGTGGCGTTGGGGCTGGTCTTTTATTCGTCGGACCTTCGTTTGCAGGATCCCGCTTTCGACTACGAGCTGGTGCTGCCGCACGTGATCCGGGAGTTTGTGCCGATCGGGTTGAAGGGGCTTATTATCGTGGGCTTTTTGGCGGCTTTCATGTCGACCTTCGATTCGACGATCAATGCGGGGGCGGCTTACCTGGTGAACGATGTGTACAAGCGCTACCTGCGTCCGCATCAGGACGAGCGGGTGTATGTGAAGTTTAGCTACTTGGCGTCCTTTTTGGTGGTGGGTATCGGGGTGGCGTTGAGTCTCTTTATGGAGAGCATCAACGATATCATGGGCTGGATCGTGGGTGGTCTTTGGGGTGGATACGCGGCGCCTAACATTTTGAAGTGGCACTGGTGGCGTTTGAATGGTGTGGGCTATTTTTGCGGTATGATGAGCGGGATTGTGAGCTCTTTCGTTATCCCTGAGCTCTTTCCTCAGTTTTCCTACATCCAGCTGTTTCCTGCTATTTTCTTCCTGTCCTTGCTGGGGACTTTGGGCGGGAGCTTGCTATCGCGTCCGGAGGATATGGATACGCTTGGCGCGTTTTACCGGAAGGTTCGGCCGTGGGGGCATTGGGGGCCGGTGGTTCGTTTTCTGCAGGATAGCGACGAGTCGATTGTGACGAATCGGGATTGGCCGCGTCATTTGTTCAACATCGTGGTGGGCGTCACCTGGCATTTCATGCTGGTGGTGGTGCCTTTGTTTTTGGTGGTGCAGGAGTTTAAGCCGATGTGGATCTGCGCGGGAATCTGGTTCCTTTGCAGCTTTATCCTGAAAAGGACGTGGTTCGACCGTCTGGAGCGTGCTGAATAGTCTGGGCGGGTGGGAGCTCGTGCGGAAATTTGAGTTTGTTTGCCAAATGGATGAAGGGGCGGACTCGGCTGCGGGGTTTGGCTCAGTGCCTCGAGAAATGGGTCGCTTTTTTGGCCTGCTTCAACGGCCCGTCCCTCTCTTTATGTTAGCCAGGTTTCGGTGGGGTTTCCTGCCGATCGTGAGTCATCACTAGATGTAATGTAGTTTGTTCGAATCTGTCTGGCGGTGGAGAGTGGCGGGCCGGAGGGGCCCGATTTTTTTACAGGGGTGATGACCTGGCGGCCAAGCGAACGCTTTCGAGCGGGAGCTTGGCCGTTTCATTGTCTTTTAGGACCTAGCCGTGTGGGGAGGGGCTTGGAAGTGTCGTCTCACCATGATCGAGCAAGGATAAGAACATCCATCGCCGGGTGATGTGGGGTCGAAATTCTGGTCGAAATTGGGTTTCTGATGAGAAAAGTAGGACTAAAATTGCTGTTAGGGAAAATTAGCGGGAGTAATATGTAGTATCTACTAAGCTAAGATCTGCTTGTATCAATTTTCCTGATAGTAAGATTGAATTGATTTCATGCATCTTATGGGGCACTTTGCGCCCATGCGTGTATTCGTTCCTTCTGAAACCTCTAGTACAGAAAAACGCGTCGCTCTAATTCCGGAATCGGTTAAACGTCTTGTCGCCCTTGGCCTTGAGATCGTGATCGAGTCGGATGCAGGCAAGGCGAGTTATTATCTGGACGAAGACTATAAGGCCGCAGGGGCCAGGATAGCAACTGATCGAGCGGGAGAGCTTTCTGCTGCGGACATCGTTTTGCGAGTTACCAAGCCGTCGACGGAAGATGCCGCTTCGCTTAAGAGCGGCGCTTGGGCGATCGGCTTTTTTGATCCGTTTAACGAGGGCGAGCTGATCGAGCAGTTTGCGAAGGGTGGCGTGACGTCGGTGAGCATGGAGATGATCCCGCGCACGACTTTGGCTCAAAAGATGGATGGTTTGAGTTCACAGGCGAACCTTGCTGGCTACTTTGCCGTTGTTAAGGGAGCGGAGCGTCTCAACCGGATCTTGCCGATGATGATGACGCCGGCCGGGACGATTTCTCCTTCGCGTGTTTTCGTGATCGGAGTGGGAGTTGCCGGTTTGCAGGCGATCGCGACGGCCAAGCGCCTTGGAGCGCGTGTTGACGCTTTCGATACACGCCCGGTGGTCGAGGAGCAGGTCAAGTCGCTCGGGGCTAAGTTCGTGAAGATCGACCTCGGCGAGATGGGGCAGACGGATCAAGGTTACGCCAAGGAGCTAACTGAAGAGCAGAAGGAATTGCAGAAGGCTGGTATGGCTAAGGTTTGCGCTCAGGCGGATATCGTCATCACCACCGCGAAGCTTTTTGGTCGAAAGGCGCCTACCATCGTGGACAAGAAGATGCTCGATGGCATGAAGCATGGCAGCGTGGTCGTGGACCTCGCGGTTGAGTCTGGCGGAAACGTGGAAGGCTCTAAGCTGGACGAGGAGGTCGTGACCGAGAACGGTGTACGCATCCTTGGCATTGGCAAACTCGAGTGCGGTGTGGCTGCTCATGCGAGCCAGATGTATTCGGCGAATTTGTACAATTTCATTGAGCACTTCTGGGATAAGGAAGCGAAGGCTCTGAAGAGCGATTTGAGCGACGAGCTTCTCAAGGGCTGCGTCATTACCCAAGGCGGGAACGTGGTGCACGAACGTTTCGCGAAATAACTTTTAGGCAATAAGTAAAAACTGGATACATTATGGATCTAATACTTTTATTTTTCATTTTCGTGCTCGCGGCCTTTTTGGGGCTGGAGCTGATCAGTAAGGTTCCGTCTCAGCTGCATACGCCGCTCATGTCCGGATCGAACGCGATTTCGGGAATCACGATTGTGGGAGCATTGCTCGCGATCCGAACGGAAGAGCAGGGAACGATGGGAATGATCTTGGGTGTCGCGGCGCTCGTGTTCGCTACCATCAACGTCGTGGGCGGCTATGTGGTGACTGACCGCATGCTGCAGATGTTTAAGAAGAAGGAGAAGTAAGCTGTCATGGAAGCGAACGACCTTATCAATTTGGCGTACGTGGTAGCGGCCACGCTTTTCGTCTTCGGTATCAAGATGCTCGGCTCCGCCGAAACGGCGCGTCGGGGCAATTTGATTTCTGGTTCGGGTATGCTGCTCGCAGTGGTGATTACGCTGCTGGCGGAAGGCTTGGACTATAAATGGATTTTAGGCGGCCTTTTGGTCGGTGGAGCGATCGGCTTGGTCGCGGCGCGTTTGGTCAAGATGACTGCGATGCCGGAACTGGTGGCGCTCTTTAATGGATTTGGCGGTTTGGCGAGTTTGCTCGTTGCGTGGGCTGAGTTCGAAAAGATCAAGGCTTCCGGTTGGGAGGTTTATCAGCTCGAAACGAGCTCAAACCCGACTTTTAGCGGATTTGTGATTTACGCGGCGATGTTGATCGGCGGCGTGACTTTCACTGGCTCGCTTTTCGCCTACGGTAAACTTTCGGGAAAGCTAAGCGGCAGCGCGATCGTGTTTGGCGGCCAGAAGGCGATCAATATTCTCCTGCTTGCGATCCTGATCGGAGTGGGAGCGGTCTTCACTTGGAGCTCGGATCTCGAGCTTACTTACAAGCTGTTCTTAACTGGCGTTGGTCTCTCGCTGCTCTTCGGAATCATGGGTGTGATGCCGATCGGTGGTGGCGACATGCCGGTGGTGATCTCGCTTCTCAACAGTTTGTCCGGGGTGGCGGCGTCGGCTGCGGGCTTTGTGATCGCGAACAACGTTCTGATCGTGGCCGGCTGTTTGGTTGGCGCCAGTGGCCTGATTCTCACTGTGATTATGTGTAAGGCGATGAACCGCTCGCTCGGTAATGTGTTGTTTAGCGGCTTCGGAGCGACCAGCTCTAGCGGCGGCGACGACGATGACCGCGAGCCGAAGGCGATCAGCGTCGAGGATGCGTTCTATGTTCTGGAGGCAGCGAATTCGGTGCTCTTCATCCCCGGCTACGGAATGGCGGTTGCTCAGGCGCAGCACGTGGTGAAGGAGCTTGCCGAGCTGCTCGAGGAGAACGGCACGGAGGCAAACTTCGCGATCCATCCGGTGGCGGGACGTATGCCCGGTCATATGAACGTGCTTCTGGCCGAGGCTGACGTGGAATACGAGAAGCTGCTCGAGATGGACACTGTTAACCCGATCATGCCGACTGTGGATGTGGCGATCGTGATCGGCGCGAACGACGTGGTGAACCCGGCGGCGGCGGAAGATCCAAGCAGCCCGATCTACGGGATGCCGATCATCGAGGCTCATCAGGCGAAGACGGTTTTCGCTCTCAAGCGTGGGCAGGGCAAGGGCTTCTCCGGCTTGGTCAACAAGCTCTTCCTCATGGAGAACACCCGCATGATCTACGGGGATGCGAAGGCAACCATCTCTTCACTGGTCAATGAGCTGAAGGGATAGTTAATCCACCTAAGGAGTTTTTTATTGCAGGACGCTCGGAATCGGGCGTCCTTTTTCTTTTCTCCTCCTATATCAACCAAACTCTATCGAGGGCTTGACTAAATACTACAGTCGTAGTCTGTTTAAGGTCTCGTTGTACCCACTATGGAAAAAGGCCCCAAAATATCAGATGCAGAGTGGGAAGTGATGAAAGTCGTATGGGATCATGCCCCGATGACCGCGACCGAAGTCCTCGAACTTCTGCCTCACGATCAATGGAAACAAAAGACCGTGAACACCTTCTTGGCTCGTTTGGAGCAGAAGGGCGTGATCGAGTCTCAGCGCGAAGGACGCGCGAATGTCTACTCCTGCCTTCTCAGCGAAGGGGAGTGCCGACGGACCGAGGGAAGCCACTTTCTTAGTAAAGTGTTTCGGGGTAAGGTAGCCCCGATGATGCTCCACTTCATCGAGAACGAAGAGTTATCGGATGAAGATTTGGACGAGCTCAGAGCTATCCTCGACCGAAAGGCAAAGTAGTGGCAGATTTATTTTGGTTATATTGGGACGCGTCCGTCCGGTTCGCGTTGTTAAGTTTCGTGATGTTGCTCGCCTTGCCGTTTTTGCGGCGGTGGCTGTCACCGAAGGTTCTTTGCTGGGCTTGGGCGCTGCTGGTGATCCGCTTGTCGTTGCCGATGGCTCTGCCGTTTAGCGGCAGCATTTTCAACCTGAGCGAAAAGCTGCAGCCATCCACTTGGACCAACGTGCTGCGAAGCGGCGTGGTGGACGCAGGCTGGGGCGAGACGATCTTGCCGGTTTTCCGTACGCAGGATGATTTGGTGAGAAGCACCTTGGTTGGCTTTTCGTGGGAACATGCGATGGTCTTGATCTGGGCGATTGGATTTTTCGTTTTGCTAGGGCATCTGATTTTTAACGCGGTTCGTCTGCATCGCTTTTTCTCGCGTGCCGATCGTCAAAATGGCGGGCGCTTGTACGAGATCTTCAAGGATACGCGTCGTCGTTTCGGGATTCACGCCAACGTGCCGCTGCTGGTTTCCAAGGACGTGAAGACACCTGGAATCGCTGGGATTTTTAATCCGCGTGTGGTTATCCCGAAATTTTGCAAGGACGAGCTCAATGACGAGGAAGTGCGCTGCGTTTTGCTCCACGAGCTCACTCACTATAAGCGTGGCGACCTTTTCTTGCACCACCTTCTGATGCTGATCTGCTTCATTCATTGGTATAATCCGTTGGTTTGGCTGGTGTTCCGTCAGTTCAAGATCTCGATGGAGCAGGCTTGCGATCAGGATGTGGTGAACACGGTGAGTATCACGACGGTCCGCGACTACGGCATGACTTTGCTGCGCGTGATGCAGCGTAGCCGCGATGCGCTGGTATCTCCAGCCGGGGCGCTTTGTCTTCTCGGCAACCGCAAGTCCAGCGCTTTGAAGGACCGCATCCAGCTGATCGCTAATCCGCGTCGATCGGCTCCGTTTATGGCGGCGATCGGGGTCTGCTTGTTTGGAGCGTCTTTCGTTTATTCGATCACTGGGGAAGCGGAGGTGGAAACGGAAGCGGAACGTCTCTTGAGTTTGACCAGTTTTCCGGGGGCTTCGCTTTTCAAGGTGAATGGAGATGACCGCTCGCAAGGGCTGGGCATGGATATTGTCCTTGATGCGTCTAGTGTCCGTAGCCCGAGTAGCTGGGTGCAGGAAGTGGATGTTTCTGACATCAAGGGTCGCGAAGTGATTGCTCGTGTGACTTATGATGTGAATCCTGTCGGCAATGGAGAAGAGTTCTGGGTGACGGTTCGCAACGCTACCGGCCAGGTAATAAATTCTAAATCGACTACTGCGGTGAGCAACGCTGGGTCGAACCGGAGGTTTATGGAAATCCGGCTTGGCTTGGCAGGATCGGCAGAGGGGATTGACTACGGACTCAGTTCGAATGGCAGCTCGGGAGTCTGGCTGCGATCCTTTGAGTTGATTGAGACTTCCGCCTCTTCGAGTCGATTAAGACGGGATAGGCTGTAGTTCCCGTTTGGGTACGGAAAATTTTGAGTGCGGTCGGCTTTTGCTGGCCGCGCTTTTTTTGTGGGTAGAGCGTGCCTGCCGTGTTTAGTGCCGCATGGTTTCGATCTTGCAGCTCGGTCCGCCCGGCGGTCGGACCCTACCTAAATATTTAGATTTTCGAAACGGTAAATCGTTGTTCCTCGCTCTTCGTGGTATAAGCTGGAGAAATGAAGAGGGGTGGAAAAGGGCAGCGTGGACGGGGGGCGAGTTCGAACCCGAAGGTGCGTTTTGATCCGCTTGAGATCGAGTTGGATGAAGATGAAATCGAGGGCGAGCGTCCGCTTGCTCGAACTCGTTTTTATGACGATGCTTCGGAGTCGATCATCACGTACAACAAGAGTCCGGATATTCCGTTTTCAGCGAGTGTGAATGCCTATCGTGGGTGCGAGCATGGCTGCGCGTATTGCTATGCTCGTCCGACGCACGAATATTTGGGCTTTTCCGCTGGTCTGGATTTCGAGAGCAAAATAATGGTGAAGCGGCGGGCGCCGGAGCTGCTCAAGAAGGAGTTGGGCGCGAGCCGTTGGAAACCTCAGCAACTCGTGATGAGCGGAGTTACGGATCCGTATCAGCCGATCGAGCGTAAGTTGAAGCTGACACGCCGGTGCCTAGAGGTTTTGGAGGCGTTTGGGAATCCAGTGGGGTTGATTACCAAAAATCGCTTGGTGGTTCGCGACGTGGATATTCTCGGACCTATGGCAGAGAAGCAGCTTTGTTCTGTCTTTGTTTCAATTACGACGCTTGATGCGGAATTGGCTCGAGTGATGGAGCCGCGCACGAGTTCGCCTAAGGCGCGTTTGGAGGCGGTGTCTGCGCTTGCGGGGGCGGGGATACCAGTGGGGGTGATGATGGCTCCGGTAATTCCCGGCTTAAACGACCATGAAATTCCTGCCCTTTTAAAGGCGGCAAAAGAGGCGGGCGCTCAATCGGCGACCTATGTTCTGCTACGGTTGCCGTATGGCGTTAAGGATATCTTCTTCGATTGGGTCGATCAGGCGTATCCGAATCGTAGAGACAAGGTTGAGAGTCGGTTGCGGGATTTGAGGGAGGGAGCTCTCAATCGGACCGCGTTCGGGGAGCGGTTTTCGGGAAAGGGGATATTTGCGGAACAAATCCGCCAACTCTTTGAGGTGAGTCGGCGGCGTGTCGGTTTGGAATCGAAATTGCCTGACGTTTCGACTGAGTTTTTTAGGCGACCTGATTCGCCGCAAATGGAATGGGAGTTTTGAGGTCTAGCCTTCGGCTGGGAAGTCGGGTGATGTGAAGCGTCGCACCTTGCCTTTGTAGATACGAATCTCGCCTTGGATGAGTTCGCCGGTGCCTTCGAGGTCGCCTTGGTAGTAGAGGATCTCGTCGGTGTCGCGGCGGACGGAGAACTTGCGTTGGGTGGGTTCGCCGAGGATGGCGATGACTTCGTCGACTTTCTGACCGGTTTCAATGCCATCCCAAGTGCTAGGCGTGGTCCAGGCTCCGCTGGCTCGGACTTCGGCCTTTTTCAGCTCGACGCGCATGTTGTCGAACCAGGTCTTCTTCTCGCGTGGCTGTATCGGGCCGGTCGCTTGCTGCTGGGCGACGGTGTTGCTTGCAGGTTGCGATTCGACCGCTTCGAGGCGTGCTTCGAGGTTGGCGACTTGCTCGCGCAGGCTCTTGAGTTCGTTGAGAATTTGGTCGAGTCGCTCGTCGGCTTGGATGTTTGGGGCGAGAGCGAGGACGCAGAAGGTGGCGAGGGAAAGGAAGGTTTTGGTGGGCATGCGGGAAATGTGTTCGCTGGAGGGGCGCTACTGCAAGCTCTCTTCTCGCTTAAAAAAGCTTTCAAATGAGGCCGAAGCGGTGGGAATTCTGATGGAGGGCTTCGAGTGTTGGAGATTCGTGCCGAAGGAGTGGGGTGCAGCTCGACTTCCAGTGACTCTTTCGAAACTTCTAACGGTTCTTTCTCTAAAGATCCTCGTGGTGGTTATCATAACCATGACGACGATTTCCGCATTGGCGTGGACGGTGGTGGTGAAGCAAAAGACGTCGGGTCAGGCGTCGGTACATCAGCAAGTGATCAGCGACTTCATTTTTCACGCGCGTGAGTTGAGTTTGCTCTACAACGTCCGTGACTTGGGTGACGAAAGCGCGGTCGACTTCTTGGTACGGAGTCGCTTGCAGAGATGCGAGGAGGGGATCCTGTTTATGCAAGCTGATTTGCAGGCCCGTGATCGCTATGGCTGGGATCGAGTGGAGCGGGTATTTGAAGACTACCGGACGGCGGTAGGAAGGCATCTGTCGGATCCGGAGAGTGAATCTTACGAATGGGACTTTTTCGAAAAGACTGAGATATTGGAGCTGGCTCTCTCGTCACTGGAGTCGAAGGCGGAGCAGGTCCTGCTGGCTCAAGAGAGAGCGATTGCCAGGACGAAGTGGATGGCGATGGCGGGGTCGTTGGTTACGCTCCTTGCTTTGGTCTTGTTTTACCTGAGAACGATTCGTGAGACGATTCGCCGCTTGTCGATGCCGATTATCTTGCTGTCTCGATCAGCAGATCGAGCGGTGCGTGGGGAGAAGTCTTTCCGGTATCGAAAGTCGGAGGTTTTGGAGCTGCAGAGTTTGGGAGCGAGCTTGAAGACGTTTTCCACTGGCATGCACGAGCTTGTCGCTGAGCGAACTGCTGAGCTGATGGAGGCGAACAGGGAGCTCGAAACCCAGATCGAGCGAGCGGAGGCGTTTGCTCGGCAGGCGAAGGCGGCTGAGGCGTCAAAGTCGCACTTCCTCGCGAGCATGAGCCATGAAATTCGTACTCCGATGAATGGTATCATCGGAATGAATACGGTGTTGCAGGAGACTCCTTTGAACGAGTTGCAGCGTCGCTACGTCAAGACCATGGCTCACAGTTCGGAAGCGTTGATGGTGTTGATCGACGATATTTTGGATTTCTCGAAGATCGAGGCGGGGAAGCTGAAGATCGAAAGCAATCCTTTCGATGTCGTCGAAGTGTTGGAGGAGGTGTCGAATCTTTTCGCGATGAACGCGTCTCAGAAGGGGCTGGACTTTGTTTGCCTTAGCGGGGGGAAGATGAGCGAGCCTGTGATTGGGGATAGCTATCGCCTGCGGCAGGTGCTTTCGAATCTGGTAAACAACGCGATCAAGTTCACGAAAAAGGGGCGCATCGAGTTGGGGATGGAGTTGACCGAGACTGGCGGTGGAGGTCCGCAGGTTAAGCTTTGGGTTAGAGATACTGGGATCGGCATGTCGAAAGAGGTGCGTGGCAAGCTCTTTCAGGCGTTTTCGCAGGCTGATTGCTCGACCTCTCGGAAGTTTGGCGGAACTGGGCTAGGGCTAGCCATCAGCCAAAGACTGGTTGAGCTGATGGGAGGCAGGATTGGAGTTGATAGCGTGGAAGGCGAGGGATCGACATTCTGGATACAGGTTCCTTGTCGGCTTGCGGAAGGCCCTTTCTATGAGCTTGGTTTTGAAACGCAAAGAGCTCTTGATGGAAGGCGTCTATTGTTGGTTTCGGAGCGCTTGTCGTTAGCTGAGTCGATCCAAGGGGCTCTTCAGTCGGTGGGCGTGCCTGCTGGGTGGGTGAGAGACTTTGAGTCTGTCTTCGAGTATTTAGAGCAGTCGAGCGCAAAGAACCGGGAGGTCACTGACGTTATTTTCGACGAGTCTTTGGGGTTTGAGAAATGGGAGGAGCTTTTCGGGGGCTTTGCTGATGAAGGTTTGTTGAAGTTTCTGATGTTGGCGGATGCGACTTCGCGAAAGGCGAGCACGGAGTTGAACCGTAAAGGGCTTCGTCTGCTTCATACACCTGCCTCTGCAAGGCGTATCCTGGACGCAATTACGCTGAGTGAAGAGGACTCTGGCCAAGCGAGAATCGAAAGGGAGCGGGTGCCGCAATTCCCTGAGGCGAAGATTCTGCTGGTGGATGACAACGATGCGAATCGCTTCGTCGCGGAGGAGTTGTTCCGTCGCTATGGGATCACCCCTGATCTTGCGTCAAATGGACGGGAGGCGTTCGAGGTGTTTCGCGAAGCGCGTTACGACTTGGTATTTATGGATTGCATGATGCCCGAGCTTGATGGCTATGAGACTACGAGAAAAATCCGTAGTTGGGAAGAGAGTACAGGGCGTGATGCTGTCCCGATCGTGGCCTTGACCGCAAGCGCGATGGCGGGAGATCGGGAGCGTTGCTTGGACTCGGGTATGAGCGACTATCTCTCGAAGCCGATACGTCCGAAGGCGCTGACTGATAAGCTTCTGCTCTACCTCGGTGAGCCTTTGTCTTGCGAGCCTGCTCTTGAGTTGGAGAGCTTGATCAAACCTGCTGTGAAGGTGGTCGAGGAAGCGGGTGAGCGTTTGTTTGATTTGGCGGAATTGATCGAGATGTTCGGAGAGGATGGCGCTCTGATCGAGAGCTTGCTAGGAAACTACCTCGAATCGCTTGATCAGTCTTTAGCCGATTTGCAGGGGGCGATCGGGGAGCGGTCCAACATAGAAGAGGCCCGCCTGCACTCGCATACGATCAAGGGAAGCTCGCGAAATTTCGGGGCGATGCGCTTGGGAGGGATCGCTGAGGAGATCGAAACGGCCTGTGTGGCTGGGGATTGGGGACTGGTTGAATCTAAGATGCACGCGCTTCCTCCGGTGGTGGCAGAAACGCAGGAGGAGATTGGACGGGCTCTCAAAGAACGCTTCCATGCTTAGTCCGGTTTGCTGGATCGGGATTGGGCACGAAAAAGCCCTCGCTGTGTAGGCGAGGGCGGAAGGTTTCGTTAGATCGCTGTTTTAGCGGTTCGACATCTTGCGGAGGCTCTTGAAAGCGAAGGCGGAGACGGCGAGCGCTGCGATGACGGTGAGGATCGTGGCCCAGTTGAGCGGACTCTCGTTGTGAGTGTGAGGAACGCCGCTGGTGTGGGCGCTGGCGCTGGCGGCGATGAGGAGTGAAGCGAGGCTTGCGAGTGTCTTTTTCATTTTATCAAGTTGAAGTCAGGGTTGGCGGATCGAGTGTGTCTGGATGCGGCGTTGAAGCTCGCTGATGGAAAGGTTGTGCTCTTGCGCTAGTTGCTTGAGGGATTCGTATTCGAGTTTAATTTTCGTTTTCCCGGAGGGGAGGATCGATTCTTTAGCTAGAAGCTTACCAAACTCCGTTTCCAAGGCAACCTTTCTTCTTTCGAGGATTTTGCGTTCGGTTTGGTAGTAGCGGACGCCGATGCTGCTCGTGTTTTCGAGGATGTAGTCGGCGATTTTGTCTCGGCTCTTTTCGTCGCCCAAGGCGGAGAGTAGGAGGCCGGGACGTCCCTTTTTCATCAGGGTTTGGGTGAAATGGAAATCGATGGCTCCTGCGGCGAGCAGTCCGTCCTGAAAGTCGTTGCCGAGAAGTTCCGAGGAGGAGTCGTCGATATTGGTTTCGATGACCCAAATCGGAGGGGCTTGCGTGGCGGCGTTTTCCAGTAGGGAAACTCGCACTACGTTGGCCGAGTTGAAATTCTTCTGGCCGGGACCGTAGGCGATTTGCTTTGTCGGGCTTGGCGGCGAGGAGAAGGTTGGGTTGAGGTATTTGAGAATGGCCGCTCCGGTTGGGGTGCAGCGTTCGCCGGCTTCTTCGCCCTTGTAGGTGGGCAGGCCTTTGAGGATGTCGGCAGTCGCGGGCGCGGGGACGGGGAGGACTCCGTGCTGGGTTTTCACGGTTCCGAATCCCACGCAGATGGGATCGCAGTAGGTTTGTGCGATATCGAGCTTTTCAAGCAAGACGGCGCAACCGACGATATCTAGGATCGAGTCTACGCCGCTCACTTCGTGGAAGTGGATCTTCTCCAGGGGGATGCCGTGAATCCGCGATTCCGATTCTCCGATGATTTGGAAAATGGATTTGGCGATGTCCTTCGCTCTGTCGTTGATGTTCGCGTTTTCGATTAGCGAAACGATGTCGGAAAGGTGGCGATGAGCTCCGTGGGAGTGTGAATGGGCGTCGTGCTTATGGGTTTCTTCGGATGTATCCGTTATCTTGATATGTCGGCAAACGATGCCGTTTTTATCGAGGGTCTGGATTTCGATCTTTCCGTCGTGAAGGTGCAGGGCCTGCGGGAGCTTTTCGATTTCCTCGTAGGCGTCTGCTAGGTCGCAAAGAGCGCTGAGCAGCATGTCTCCGGCTACTCCAGAGAAGGGCTCGATGTAGAGTGTGTTTGGCATTGGCTCAGGAGGCGTTAGCGAGAATGCGATAGGCGGCCATGGCGGCTCCGTAGCCGTTGTCTATGTTGACGACGCTGATGCCGTTCGCGCAGCTGGCGAGCATGGTGTTGAGGGCGACTTGGCCTCCTTCGGACACGCCGTAGCCTACGGAGGCGGGGACGGCGATGATGGGTTGTGGGAGCAAGCCTCCGACGGCGGTGGGCAGGGCTCCTTCGAAACCGGCAACCACGATGAGGACCTTGTATTTTTTAAGCTCTTCTACTTTTCCGAGGAGGCGGTGGATCCCGGCGATGCCGATATCGTTGTAGCGGGCTGCATGGCATCCGAGGAACTGAAGGGTGTAGTAGGCCTCGTTGACGACGTAGAGGTCCGAAGTTCCTGCGGAGAGGATTGCCACTCCGTTTGACTCGGATTCGTCGCTTTCTATTTTTTTGAGTAGGAAGGCTCCGGAGGTCTCGTCGTAGTGGCTCCCGGCGAATTCCTGGGTGAGCACTTGGCCTTTTTCAGCTTGTACTTTCGTGGCTAGGGCGTTGAGGCCTTTTTCCTGATAGGACTGTAGTATGTCTCTTAATACAGGGAGTGGCTTGCTGGCTCCGTATATTACCTCGGGGAAGCCGAGGCGGTCGGAACGGTTGAAATCGAGTTCGAATTCGTTGCTCATTTAGATTCGGATAAGGCTCTGTTCAGTTTCCCGGATACAAGTCCTTCGAGGTCAACCGTTGTTTTTGAGAAACCGATTTGCGAGAAGACGGGGCTTATGGCTGGTAAGGCTTGCTGCAGCTCCTTCAGCTTGGGCTGCGGGACTTCGATACGGGCTTCTGTCCCGAAGTGACGCACGCGGGCTTCCTTGAAGCCGAGTTCCTTGAGGTGGATTTCGGCGGTTTCGATTTGGCTGAGCTTTTCGCGGGTCACTGGCTGGCCGTAGGGAATGCGTGAGCTGAGGCAAGGGCTGGCGGGCTTGTCCCAATTGGAAAGGCCGAAATGGTGGGCGAGTTGGCGGACGGAGGCTTTGTCGATGCCACACTCCGAGAGGGGGGAGCGGACTTGGTGTTGTTGGGCGGCTTGCAAGCCGGGGCGGTAGTCGCCGAGGTCGTCGCTGTTGGTGCCGTTGAGGGCGACGAATCCGGGGAGCTTGTCTAGGACTTCGCTGAGATCCTGGTAGAGGTGGGTCTTGCAGGCGTAGCAGCGGTTGACGGGGTTTGTGTTGTAGGCTTCGTCGTCGAGTTCTTGGGTGTTGATAATCTCGAGTCGGATGTCGTTTTCGCGGCAAAATGCTTTGGCTTCCTCCAGATCGGCCCGTTTGAGGCTGGGGGAGTCTGATATGCAGGCGATGGCGTGATCTTTTCCCAGGTATTTTCGGGCAAGGTAGATCACTAGCGCCGAGTCGACTCCGCCCGAGAATGCGGTCAGGCCGCCAGGGATCTGGGTGAACCAGCCGCTGAGTCGATCGAGCTGGGAGCTGATTTTATTCTGTTCAGGCATGTTGTTTGGCGGAGTCAGGCCCTCCTGTCGAAAGGGGTAGTTTTTGCAGGAACGAGAAAGTAGACCTAGGTGTTGCGGGGGGGCGAGCAATTGTAGCCGAAATCTGGCGACTCATGGAGTTTTCCCGTTAAACTAGGGGGAATACGGGCTCCGAAATTGGCTCTCGGTTTTGCGAAAATGGGAAAAGTGTGTTTTTTAGACGCGGGTTTCCGAATGGGACTTTAGGCCATGTGGGCAATAGTTTGATACGGTTTCTGGAAACGAGAGATATGATAGAGACAGGCGAGGGCAAACGGTTGGTTGAGCAGTGGACAGCGAGTCCCCCGGATCGTGAGCGTCGCGTTCTGCTGATTCAGGAGTGCGACGTCGATAAGGACTTTTTGGAGCAAACTCTCAAGGCGAAGGGCTTGAAGGATCGTTACTCGGTCGTGCCGGCCCCTTCGGCGGAGGCGGTGGTGGGGCAGCTGAGGAACAAGGCGTTTGATGTGGCCTTGCTGGATCTCGGGCTTAGCAGCGAGGTGGATTTTGGTCTGCTCGCGGAGCTTGTGAACCTAGCGGTTTGCCCGGTGCTGGTGCTTAGTTGTTTGGAGGATGAGGGGATTGCTCGAGCGGTGATGCAGCATGGGGCTCAGGAGTGTTTGAGCAAAAATGGTCTTACCGGGATCATGCTGGAGCGATCGATCAGCCACTCGATCGAGCGTTTCCGGCTGATGTCCGAGTTGTCTAAGGCGAAGCAGAAGGCGGAGGCGGCCTCTCAGGCGAAGAGCGATTTTCTGGCGGTGATGAGCCATGAGTTCCGCACGCCGATGAATGGGATTTTGGGAGGCGTGAACTTGCTGGAGAATCTCTGTGATAAGCCGCAGGCCCGAGAGCTGTTGCATATGATGAAGCAGTGCGCGGAGAGTCAGCTCACTTTGATCGGCGACGTTTTGGACATCAGCAAGATCGAGGCCGGTGGAATGGAGCTCGCTTATGAGGCATTTAGTCCGCGGGACCTCATTTCGTCGGTATTGAGCTCGGTTGCCTACGATGCCCGGGAAAAGGGGATCCGGCTCGCGGTGGACATCGACGCTTCGATGCCTCGCCAGCTCGTTTCGGACGCTCGGCGGCTGAGGCAGGTTTTGATGAATTTGGTCGGGAACGCCGTGAAGTTCACTCCAAGAGGCGAGGTCCGTATCCAGGCCAAGCTGATAAAGGGATCTCTAGTGGAGTTCCGCGTGAGCGACACTGGAATAGGGATCGCTTCGAAGAATCTCGAATCGATTTTCGATACCTTCACGCAGGTGGACTCGTCCTACAGTCGACGCTATCAGGGGACTGGCTTGGGTTTGGCGATCTGCAAGCGCCTCGTGAAGATGCTAGGCGGGACGATCCGGGCGGAGAGCGAACTTGGGCAGGGTTCGACTTTTCACTTCACGATCGCCTCCCGCGATCCGGAAGAGGTTGAAGCGGATCTGCGCCAATTGGAGGGGGAAAACTCCGTGCGATTCTCGGAGGCTTATCCCCTTTCTATTCTAGTAGTCGAGGATAGCCCGCTGGTCCGGAACTTCATGACGGCCACTCTCGCCAAGCTCGGTTACTCAGCTCACGAAGCCGAGAGCGGATCCCAAGCGTTGCAGCTCGCCGACGCCAATTTGTATGACGCGATCTTCGTGGACGTGAGAATGCCTGATCTCGACGGCTTCGAAACGGCCAGCATGCTGTTCGACAAGCAAGAAGGGGGAGATGGGGCGAAACCGTTTGTAGCGGCTATCACGGCTACCGTTACCTCTGATATCCGCAAACGGTGCGAGCAGCTCGGGATCGCCAAGCTCCTCAGCAAGCCAATTGCGGTGGAAGATATCCGCGGTGTGCTGAGGGCCGCGAGTATGCAGGCTTCGAATCGTCCCGGAAGGGGATAGGGAGAGAGCCCCTGCCAGCGCCAAGGAGAAGATCCCTAGGATCCCCTTGATGATTGCCTCGGTCTGCGGGGTGGTAAGTTCTGCGCTCTATTATGTGAAAGTTGAGGGTGCCCACATTTTAGCTTGTGGGCCGTTCGATTAGCCATAGTACTTTATCATAACATTCAATTATATATATTGATGCACAGAATGACGACTACTAATAGTAGCCGTTTTTTTGTCGTGTAATATACACGCTATCAGCGATTTAGCATTTTAGAGAACTAACCCAAAAACAGGCTTATGATCGATCACAACGAAGAAAGAAAGGGGCTGCACTGCCCAGAAATGGAGCACGACAGCTGTGGTATCGGTTTTGTGGCGAATTTGAAGGGCCGTAAGTCCCACGACGTGATTGAGAATGCGTTGGTGATGCTCACCAACATGGAGCACCGCGGTGGTACTGGCTATGACGTATGCTGTGGTGACGGCGCTGGTCTTCTCATCCAGGTTCCCCACGCATTCTTCCTAGAAGAGCTCTCAAAGCGTGACATCCGTCTCCCTGCTGCCGGCGACTACGGCGTAGGTATGGTCTTCTTCCCAGCCGACGAGGCGAAGCGCGAAGAGTGCCGCGAGCTCCTCAACCGCAATCTCGAAACCCTCGGCATGTCCGTGATCTGCTACCGCGAGGTACCACGTGACAACTCAACACTCGGTCAGGCGTCCCTCGACACTGAGCCAAACGTAGAGCAGGTCTTCGTCGAGAAGCCAGAAGAGCTCTCCGCTATCGAGTTCGAGCGTAAGCTATACGTTGCTCGTAACTACTCTATCCACCTCGCCCGCGAAACGGTCAGCGGCATTGGCGACGATTTCTACATCATCTCCATGTCTGCGCGCACCATTACTTATAAGGGCCAGCTGACAACCGCACAGGTTCGCGAGTACTACCTCGACCTGCAGGACGATCGCACGGTTTCCGCCCTCGCGATGTTCCACTCGCGCTTCTCAACTAATACTTTCCCAGCGTGGCGCTTGGCTCAACCGTTCCGTTTCCTCTCCCACAACGGTGAGATCAACACGGTCCGCGGTAACATCAATTGGATGCGTGCTCGCGAAGAGCTGCTCGAGTCTGACGCCTTCTCCAAAGAAGAGCTCAAGATGCTCCACCCGATCTGCGACAGCCACATGTCCGACTCGTCCAACTTGGATATGGTCATCGAGCTGCTCGTACTCAGCGGCCGTCCGCTCGCTCACGTTATGATGATGGCGATTCCGGAAGCATGGCAGAAGCAGGACGACATGGATCCGCTCAAGCGCGCGTTCTACGAGTATCACTCCTGCATCATGGAGCCATGGGATGGTCCCGCTTCTATCTCTTTCACCGACGGTAATGTAATCGGTGCGACTCTCGACCGCAACGGTCTACGTCCATCCCGCTTCCTCGTAACCAGCGACGACATGCTCGTCATGGGTTCTGAAACAGGAAGCTTGGTGGTCGACCAGTCCAAGGTCGTTCGCAAGGGTCGCCTCCAGCCAGGTAAGATCTTCATCGCTGACCTCGAGCAAGGCCGCATCATCTCCGACGACGAGGTGAAGCAGGACATCAGCTCCCGTCAGCCGTACGGAGAGTGGCTCAAGGACAACAAGATCACGCTCGAAGAGCTTCCGACTCCGGAAGGCAGCGTGACTCCAAAGAGCAACTACAAGCTGCAAAACCGCCAAAAGGCATTCGGCTACACTGAGGAAGATCTCAACCTCATCCTCGCCGGCATGGTTGGCACAGCTAAGGAGCCTCTCGGTTCCATGGGTGCGGACAACCCGCTCGCAGTTCTCTCCGACAAGCCGCAGCACCTCTCCAACTACTTCAAGCAACTCTTCGCGCAGGTAACCAATCCGCCGATCGACCCGATCCGTGAAGAGATGGTTATGTCGCTGCAGAGCTACATTGGTGGTTCGCTCAACCTTCTCGACGAAGGTCCACGCCACTGTCACAAGATCGAGATCCGTCAGCCAGTTCTCTCCAGCGAAGATCTTCTCAAGATCAAGCACATCGACCACGACCATTTCCAAGCTCGTGCGATCGACTGTACGTTCCCAGCCAACGGTAAGGAAGGCGCGCTCAAGCATGCTCTTGAGCGTATCTGTCGTGATGCGAAGGACGCTGCAGCCGAAGGCTACCAGATCATCATCCTCTCTCACCGCAACATCGACAGCGACCACGCTCCAGTGCCTTCGCTCCTCGCGACTGGCGCGGTTCACCACTACCTCATTCGCAAGGGCCTCCGTGCTGATGCGGAAATCGTAGTGGAAGCGGGAGACGTTTGGGAAACTCACCACGTAGCAACTCTCGTTGGCTACGGCGCGGCGGCAGTTAACCCATACCTCGCTCTGGAAACACTTTCCGCTCTCCGCGACGAAGGTGTAGTTAATTCTGAATACGACGACGCGACCCTCTACACTCGCTACTGCAAGGCGGTTAACAGCGGTCTGCTCAAGATCTTCTCCAAGATGGGTATCTCGACTCTGCAGTCTTATCAAGGCGCGCAGATCTTCGAAGCTCTCGGTGTTAACAAGAAGGTCATCGACAAGTACTTCGCCGGTACTGTCAGCCGAATCGAAGGTATCGGACTCGACGAGATCGCTAAGGAAGCGGTTGCCAAGCACCGTGCAGGTTTCCCGCTCGACAGCGATATCTACGACGAGCAGGAACTCGACTCCGGTGGTTCTTACGCTTGGCGTAAGGATGGAGAGCGTCACCTCTTCAACCCGACTACAATCCGTCTTCTCCAGCAAGCGACTGCGACCAACAATACTGACGTATTCCGCGAATACGCTCGCAACGTTGATGACCAATCTCGCGACGCTTACACGCTGCGCGGCTTGATGAAGTTTAAGTCTGACCGCACTGCGATCCCTCTCGAAGAAGTCGAGCCAGCGGAAAAGATCTTCAAGCGCTTTGCGACTGGAGCGATGTCCTTCGGTTCGATCTCTTGGGAAGCGCACACTACACTCGCGATTGCGATGAACCGCCTTGGTGGTAAGTCCAACTCTGGTGAGGGTGGCGAAGACCCAATCCGTTTCACACCAGAGGAAAACGGTGACTCCATGCGTTCTGCGATCAAGCAGGTAGCATCTGGCCGTTTCGGTGTTAACTCTTACTACCTCACCAATGCGGACGAGCTTCAGATCAAGATGGCTCAGGGCGCGAAGCCAGGTGAAGGTGGACAGCTCCCAGGTCACAAGGTTGACGCTTGGATCGGCAAGACTCGTGGCTCCACTCCTGGTGTAGGCCTCATCTCGCCACCTCCTCACCACGATATCTACTCAATCGAGGATTTGGCTCAGCTGATCTACGACCTCAAGAACGCTAACCGTGATGCGCGTATCAACGTGAAGCTCGTTTCTGAAGCGGGTGTTGGCACGATCGCCGCGGGTGTTTGTAAGGGCTACGCAGACGTTGTATTGATCGCTGGATACGACGGCGGTACAGGTGCGTCGCCACTCAGTTCTATCAAGCACGCTGGTCTTCCATGGGAACTCGGCCTCGCCGAAACTCACCAGACTCTCGTTCGCAACCGTCTCCGTAGCCGAATCGTCGTCCAGACAGACGGTCAGCTCAAGACGCCACGCGACCTTGCGATCGCAACCCTTCTCGGTGCAGAAGAGTGGGGTAGTGCGACAGCGGCACTCATCGTTGAAGGCTGTATTATGATGCGTAAGTGTCACTTGAATACATGCCCAGTCGGTGTTGCTACTCAGAACCGCGAACTCCGTAGCCGTTACCGCGGTAAGGTTGAGCACGTTGTGAACTTCTTCACTATGATGGCTGAAGGTCTCCGTGAGATCATGGCTGAGCTCGGATTCCGCACCGTTGACGAAATGGTAGGTCAGAGCCAGTGCCTCGAGTTCCGTGACGATGTTGATCACTGGAAGTACGGAAACGTCGACCTTTCTCCGATCCTCTTCAAGCAAGAGCCATTCGAAGGTGACAGCCTCTACCAGACTGTCGAGCAGAAGCACCTCATCCACGACATCGTGGACCGCAAGCTCATCAAGGATGCCGCTGGCGCTCTCGCTGACTGCGAAAAGGTCAAGCTCGAGTATGAGATTGTGAATACGGACCGTGCTGTTGGCGCGATGCTCTCGAATGAGATTTCCAAGATCTACAAGGGTGACGGTTTGCCGGAAGGTACAGTCGACGTGAAGTTCAAGGGATCCGCTGGTCAGAGTTTTGGCGTTTTCACCGCGAAGGGTGTTCGCTTCGAGCTCGAAGGGGATTCGAACGACTACTTCGGTAAGGGCCTCTCGGGCGGTACGCTCGTTGTCTACCCAGACAAGACCGCTCCATTCAAGGCACGTGAAAACGTGATCGTCGGAAACGTCGCCTTCTTCGGTGGCACAAGCGGTGAAGCGTTTATTCGCGGTATCGCTGGTGAACGCTTCTGTGTTCGTAATTCCGGTGTCACTGCAGTCGTCGAAGGCGTTGGTGATCACGGTTGTGAATACATGACTGGCGGTCGCGCAGTTATCCTTGGCGATACTGGACGCAACTTCGCGGCAGGTATGTCCGGCGGTGTGGCTTACGTCCTCGACCGTGACGGCACCTTTGCTTCCAAGTGCAACATGGAGATGGTTCGCCTCGCCGCTGTTGATAAGGAAGAGCACAAGTCCGAACTTAAGGGTCTCGTCGAGAAGCACCTGCAGGAAACCGGGTCCGATGTGGCGAAGGAGCTGTTGGAAGATTGGGACGCTTCGCTAGAGAAGTTCGTTCTGGTTATGCCAACCGACTACGAGCACATCCTCAACCTCATGGAGAAGGCTCGTGCGACGAACAAGTTCGACAACGAATACGATATCGCGGTGGAAGCCTTCG
The DNA here is from genome assembly GCF_016595505.1 of Pelagicoccus mobilis. Classification (GTDB taxonomy): domain Bacteria; phylum Verrucomicrobiota; class Verrucomicrobiia; order Opitutales; family Opitutaceae; genus Pelagicoccus; species Pelagicoccus mobilis. Next base: position 75,757 of record NZ_JAENIL010000035.1, read on the forward strand.
ATATGCACCTCGCCTCACTCGCGTAACCCCACGAAGAAAGACACCGAAGGAGATATAGAACCATGGGAAAACCTACAGGATTTCTAGAACAAGACAGAGAAAACGCGACTGACCGTGACCCCATCCTGCGCCTCGGCGACTGGAAGGAAGTTCACGAGGAAATGCCGGAGCCTGAAATCAAGAAGCAGGCTGCTCGTTGCATGGATTGTGGCGTTCCTTTCTGCCACGCTGGCGACTCTTACCACTTCACTGGTATCGCGGGCTGCCCAGTCAACAACCTCATCCCTGAGTGGAACCACCTCGTTTACAAGGGCCGCTGGCAGGACGCTTACGGGCGTCTGATGAAGACAAACAACTTCCCGGAATTCACCGGTCGCGTTTGTCCTGCTCCTTGTGAAAGCTCTTGCGTACTGGGCATCAATCAGAAGCCAGTTACCATCAAGCACCACGAGGTATCCATCATCGACCGCGCGTTTGAGGAAGGTTGGGTTAAGGCTAGCCCACCGGAAAAGCGCACTGGCAAGAAGGTGGCGGTTGTCGGCTCCGGCCCTGCTGGCCTCGCTTGCGCGGATCAGCTCAACCAAGCCGGTCACAACGTAGTGGTTTACGAGCGTGCCGATCGCCCAGGTGGTCTGCTCATGTACGGTATTCCGAACATGAAGCTCGAGAAGGAAGTTGTTCTTCGCCGTATCAAGCTCATGGAGGACGAAGGCGTCCAGTTCCGTTGTGGCGTTGAGATCGGTAAGGACATCGCTGCTTCCCGACTCAAGGACGATTACGATTCAGTTGTCATCTGTACTGGCGCTACTAAGCCACGTGATCTTCCTGTTCCAGGCCGCGAACTCAATGGCGTTCACTTCGCGATGGAGTTCCTCGGCGCGAACACAAAGAGCCTTCTCGATTCCAACCACGAAGACGGCAACTACATCTCTGCCAAGGGCAAGAACGTAGTCGTAATTGGTGGTGGTGACACAGGTACTGACTGTGTGGGTACATCTCTCCGCCATGAGTGTGAGAATGTTATCCAGCTCGAAATCATGCCGAAGCCAAGCGAAGAGCGTGCTCCAGGTAACGAGTGGCCACAGTACGCACGTGTACTCAAGGTCGACTACGGCCAGGAGGAAGCGATCGCAAAGCAAGGTGAAGATCCTCGCCAGTACCTCGTAATGACTAAGGAGTTCCTCGGCGACGAGAACGGCAACCTCCGTGCTCTCAAGACTGTAGAAGTTGAATGGAAGAAGAATCCAGAAGGACGCTTCATCCCAGCTGAAGTTGAAGGTTCCGAAAAGGAAGTACCTGCTCAGCTCGCGCTTCTCGCAATGGGCTTCCTCGGTCCAGAGCAGACTGTTATCGAGCAACTCGGTGTAGCGACTGATGAGCGCAGTAACGCGAAGGCTGACTACGGCAAGTACCACACCAGCGTAGATGGCATCTTCGCAGCTGGTGACGCTCGTCGTGGCCAAAGCTTGATCGTTTGGGCGATCAACGAAGGTCGTGGAGCGGCTCGTGCCGTTGATAAGCACTTGATGGGTGCGACTACGCTTCCTCTGTAAGGATAAGCGATAAACACTTTCTACGGCGTATCGAGTGATCGGTACGCCGTTTTTTTGTTCGTAGCGCGGTGCTTAAGCCCGAGGCTGTATTGCAGGATCCGCTCTTCGAGGACGCGGGCTGAAGCGCCGCGCTACGGGGTGGCTTTCCAGCGATTTTCCCTCACTTTAATCGAACCGTTTGTGGTGGCTTCCCGACTTCTTGGGAAACGCAGGATGAAACGTGATTCGAAACAGGTCTTAACTGAGCTTCTTGTTCTGAGAACCCAAGGGGGTGAAGAACGGGCTTTCACCCAGCTCTACGAGTTATGGGCGAAGGATGTGCTCAAGTTTGCCAGTTTCGTGGTCAAGGATTCCCAGGCTGCTGAGGAGATCGCCCAGGAAGGGTGGGTCTCGGTGGCTAAGGCTTTGCGAAAATTGGATGATGCCACTCGATTCCGAGCTTGGCTGTTCCAGATCGTAAGACGGCGTTGCATAGATTGGATACGTAGACGACAGACCGAGAGAAAGGGGATGGAGGCTTTAAAAGAAGAGCGAGCTTCGCAGGAGACTCAGCGAGAGTCTCAAAGCGAAGAGTCAGCTGTTCTTAGTGAGGCGATCCAGAAAATGGATACGGATACTCGTTTGTTGATCCATCTGTTTTATGAATCAGGGCTAACGGTTGCGGAAGCAGCGGTGGCGTTGGAATTGCCCGCGGGCACGGTGAAGTCGCGGTTGTTCGCGATTAGGGAAAAGTTAAAGAAAGAACTGGAAAGGACACTGAAATGAGTGACTTAGATGATAAGATTCGGGAAGCCCTCGCGGATTCCGGTCAAAAGGAGGAGCTCTTCAAGGAGCAAAGCTTGATGGCGGAAGCGGTAGCGCCGTTTAAAGGCAAACGCCGTTGGGTAAACGTGGTTGGGCTATTCTATGGCGTACTCGGTTTCGCGATCGCGGTTTGGGGAGGATACAAATGCTTCTATGCCGAGGACACGCGGGTTCAGGTGATTTGGTTAGGCGTATTCTTCGTAGGTATTCTGTTGAACGCGTTTCTTAAAGTCTTCTTCTGGATGGAGATGCATACGAACCGCGTTCTTCGAGAGGTGAAGAGAGTGGAGCTTTTGCTCGTTGAGAGAAAAAAGGATGAGGATGGCTCGTAGTGTTTTTTGTGCTGAGAATGTGGATACTGGGTAGTAGGGTGTTCCACCTGCTGGGCTTGGCTGGGGTGAGGTGTTTTTAGAAGACTGTAGGTGCTTTGCGGGGCTCTAGGTCAAATAGGTCAACTGTTGAATTGAGAAGGGGTGGACCGATCGCGTGGGTTTTGCGACTGTTTGGTCAACGAAAGACAGCACAATCTTAGCGAGAGGGTCTGCCTCCCTCTTTTTCGGACCTCAAGCAGGTCACCCTTACCAACCCACTCACCAATACCCTGTATCAACTGACAGTCGCTTTTTTTAAAGTGCTTACCCCTTATATAGTTCTCTAGTAGCCGCTGTATCCCATTTTGCTAGCTCTAGAGTGCGAAGGCTAGGAACACTCTATCCTTCCTTTCTTAGTTAATGCCGACTCAAGGCTTAGGGGCGGAGCTATGCTTGAATTTGTAGATGTATGTCAGGTTTGGATACTAATTTCTACAAACTATACACTAACTATGAAGTACAGATGGAAAAAAACTGCCCGCTACTCCTTTGGAGGGGCTCTGACGTTCGCATTGGCGAGCGTTCCTGGCACTTATGCTCAGGATGACGAGGAAGAGGTGTTCGAGCTCTCGCCGTTTACGGTTACGGGTGAAGACGATCGTGGTTATGAAGCGACGAGCACCTTGGCGGGTACACGTATCCGTACCAACTTGAAGGATCTCGCGAGTCCGATCTCTATTGTAACGGAGCAGTTCTTGGAGGACACTGGTGCGACTTCTACAGAAGATTTGCTCCTTTATACCGGCAACACAGAAGTCGCGGGTCCGGATGGCAATTACGGAGGCGGCGACGCTCAAAGAACGAACCCAAACACCGCTCGCGTTCGTGGCTTGGGCAATCCAGACCGTACTCGAAATTACTTCCTAACGGACATTGGTTTTGATTCCTACAATACGAATCGTGTTGCGGTTGCTAAGGGGCCAAATGCGATGCTTTTCGGATTGGGTAGTCCCGCCGGCATCATCAACAACAACCTTAAGGAAGCTGTGTTCAGCGATGAGAACCGCTTGCAGTTGCGTCTCGGTAGCTGGGAGTCGCATCGCGAAGTGATCGATTTGAATCGCGTCTTGATCGAGGATCAGCTGGCGGTGCGCTTGATCGGTTTGAATGATCAGGCGAAGTTCAAGCAGGAGCCTGCCTATGATGACAAGCAACGTCTGTATGGAGCGATTACATACAAGCCTCTGGAGAAGACCACGATCAAGGCCAACTTCGAGTTGGGCTCGCGTGATGCTGCTCGTCCGAGAACAAGTTCCCCGACTTCCAACATTCCGAATTGGGTAAAGGATGGTATGCCGACTACTACCGGCAACTACAATCAGGTTGGATTCGGTGGCTATGGTGGAAACCGCGCTCCTCAGTTTATTTATGACAGCCCTACTGCGACAGAGCCATCGCTTGGTTTTGACCCAGCTCCCGCTACGAAGGGACCGGATGGGATCACTCGCTCTCACTATACTTACGTCAACCGTGAGGACGAGGGGGGCAATGGATTCAGCAACGGTGTTTTGACTGATGATACCAGATGGGTGTTCGACTTCCGAAATCAATCTCTGGGAGGGATCGATAACACGCAGGAAATTTCCTTCGACGTGTTTAATATCACGGTAGAGCAGGAGCTCACTGATAAAGCTGGTATCCAGCTTAGCTACAACGACGAGACTCACTACCGTTTTACGCGTGACCGGGTTGAAAACAACATTCGCGTCGATGCGAGCACCTACCTGCCTTACTTCGTTAGCGACGGAGCAGGCGGCACCATGGATCCGCTTAATCCGTATGTAGGCCGTCCTTACGTCACCATGACCGAGCGAATGAGCGGTACTGAAAGCATGCGTGAAGCCCTTGAGCTAAAAGGGTATTACGACATCGACTTCGCAGAGACTACAGACGGTATGGGTTGGCTCGGACGCCACGTCTTCACCGGTGTCTATGCTCAGCAGTCTCGAGACGTTCTCCGCTGGGGCAATAGCTACGGTAGCTCCATCACAGGTGAAGCTGAGTCGGTGCTGGAAGGAAATCGTAACCGCGACTTCACGGCTGCCTCTTGGGACCGCCGTGGTCAAGGGAAGCGCTACCTCGGCCCAGCTATCACAGGCATTCCGTCCAGTGGCCATGTCGCACAGGGCGTCATGACAGGCGGGACTCCGCGTCTGAATGAGTTCCAGGCTTGGATGTACGATGCATCGGCTACGCCGATCGTAGACGGCCATAACGGCGCGTACCGTGAAGTGAATGCGACGATGCATGTCGATCCGATCACTTCCGCTTCCATCGATCGCCAGGAGATCGACTCTCTGGCTCTCACTGCTCAGAGTTTCTTCTTCAACAATAACCTCGTAGTGACTGCGGGTTGGCGTGAGGACGAGGCTTCTTCCTTCCGTGATGGTCGTCCAACTACGACTGCCGATAACATTGCTCTGGTGGAATCTCTCGAACTTCCAGGAGACCCTGACGATGTGACTAAAGACAGCGTCTTCTCCTATGGTGTTGTGGGTCACGTGCCTAGCGCGTGGACGGATCGTATGGGCATCAGTTTGAGCGCTCACTATGGCGAATCTGAGAACTTCGTACCTTCGCCAGGGCGTGTTTCGCTTCTAAATGTTGAGCACCCGGATCCAAAGGGTGAAACAACCGAGTACGGTTTTGCGGTGGGCGCGTTTGAGGACAAGCTTCACCTCAAGGTTAACTGGTACGAGACGATCTCCAAGAACCAGACGGACAACTCTTTGGGACCAGGAAATATCCCGAATTGGGAGCGTCTCTTCTACAACAATGTTCGCAATTCGCTTCAGGAAATGGAGCTGCGCGATCCTGAGGATCCTTCGCAAGGCTACTGGCCAAACAATATCAACTGGGCGGATACGTACACTTTGCCTCCTCTGGGAATGCGCGAGCTGTTCTGGAATCCTGTTGAGCCAGATCCAGGCGTAGGTGGAACGCCGAGTGTTTCCGATAGCCCGAACCCGAATGTAACAGGCGTTTCTGACTTCTCATCTGAGGGTCTTGAAATCGAGGGTGTTTGGAATCCAACTACAAGCTGGACGATTGCATTCAACGCGACTCAGAACGAGGTGATTAAGACCAATGTTCTTAAATCCTACCTCGAGTACTTCAATATTCGCGAACCGCAATGGGTTGCGATGGGGGATTTGATTGCTCGTCCAAACACTTACAAGAATGAGAACCCGCAAACCATCTACGAGCGTACTCGTAACGTGCAGTGGAAGCGCTTGCTGGAGCAGGTCACCCAGGATGGCGCGTTGAGTCACGAGATCCGTGAGTGGCGCTACAATATCTCTACCAACTACCGCTTTTCTCGGGAAGGTAAGATGAAGGGCTGGTCTGTTGGTGGCGCATGGCGCTGGCAGGACGAAGTGGCTGTCGGTTTCCGTAACGGCTTTATCGATGCCTCCCAGTATGGCGCGACTGGTCTGGACGATGTTCCTGTTGTGGACGTGACTCAGCCGATCTACGCCCCATCTACGGAAAACCTCGACCTCTGGTTCGCGTACAAGCGCAAGATCTTCGATGACAAGGTTGATTGGAGAATTCAGCTCAATGTTCGTAACGTTCTGGACAACGACGATCTGATTGTGACTGCTGTCGATCCGGATGGGCTGCCAACTCGAGTTCGCATCATGAACCCGATGAACTTCATGCTCACCAGTACTTTCGACTTCTAGTATTTGAGATTTTCATACGCAAACGGCTGCCGAAAATCCGGCAGCCGTTTTTTTTTGTAGCGCGGTGCTTTA
>NZ_JAENIL010000036.1 GCF_016595505.1 Pelagicoccus mobilis
ATTAAGATCGCGGCACAAGGCCGCTTCATTCAGTAGATTTCGTAAGGAGGAAAACTCTCCCCGCAAAATAGCGATGAACCCAAAAGATGGGTGACTGCCAGCTTTGAGCTCATTAAAAAAGGTCCTAGCTGAAGCGCTCTAGAAAGACTCTTGATGCGGGTGATCCTTGACCCAAATCGGAGCAGCCATCGTCTCGATGCGAACCATTTTCTGGATACGATTCACTTCCTTGAGCACGTTTTCCGGAAGCATTTCCTTCGCTTCATCTGTCATCGGTCCGTTGTAAGTCTCGTTTCCTTCCGCGTCTATGATCTTCACCGATTTTTCGCCATCTACTTCCTTAACCGTGTAGCTCATCCCATCATCCCCGCAAAACTCGAAAACGCGTTCGTCATCGTGTAACACAATTGTGGGCACATTTACTCCTTCGATGTCCTTTACAGCCATCTGCACTCGCTGAACCATGTGCTCGATTTCCTCGTTGAGCTCCATGCTGCGCTCGAGATCGAACTCTCCTCCGTCCCCTACCACTACGATTCGGTTGCCATCCTCAAGCTCGAGTTCACGCAAAGCCCTCATAGCATGCTCGCGAGATAATTCCTGAACTCGGGGAGGCACAGGCGCAGCAGGAGCAAGACGACTCTGTTCGATCTTCTTCTTTTTCTCCTTCTTCTTACTTCCCAATGTCACGCTGAGTGTCTCCTTTTCTCCCTTACGGATGATCGAAAGCTCATGCTCGCTCCCTGGCTCGCTGATTTTAACAAGTGTTACAGCCTGCTTCGTGCCGATCAAAAGCTGGTCGTCAAACTTCATGATGATGTCGCCTTTCTGCAGCCCCGAAGACTCGGCTGGCCCACCCGATACAAGCCCTTCAACGACCACTCCGACTCCGGGTTCCAATCCCAAGTGATCACTCAAAATCTCCGGCACGCTTTCGATATATACTCCCAAATAGCCGTAAGTGCCTTCTTCCCCTGCATGAACAGCCGGCCAAGTCGCCAATGCCAGCAAGGCCACCAATCCTAATTTAACACGCTTCATAATTCCACTTTCTCTCATAAATTCGTAGGTTCTGTTTCAATACACAATTCGCATTCTAAAAAGACTGGGCGGGAATCACGCGAATCTCGTTGCGATAGGTTTTCACCGTATAGGTACCTTCGCCCTCTTCCATCTCCCATACCTCCGTATCCAGATAACGGAGCGCGACACGCTGCACGGGCTTACCGTCCTCCAAGTAGTAAACGGGACTGGGCTCCGCTCCCACTAGCGTCGCGTAGCGTTCGATCGGGTGGGCGGCCACTTCAAAGGTCGCAGATTCAGAGCTTTCAGTAAAAGCTAGGGCGCCTCCGGCTTCATCAGCGATTCGCGGCGGTCCGGAACGGTGATCTAGTACCAAGAGCACCGCCCAAACCGCCGCCATTGCTGAGACCAAAGCCGTAAAAGTGGTTCCCCATACTATCTTCCCCCTCGAGCCACGCTCAGCCTGCGACTCATCTGTCTTTCCTGTTTCCCTTTCGAGAGCCTCTATATCTGCCGCGATCCGCGCTTTTAGAAAGCTGCTAGGACGCTTCGGTTCCATTCCGCGCAAACGTTTCTCAAAATCTTTCGATTCAATCTGCATAATCAAAAATCCTCACTTCTCTCCTCAAGGCCTCCAACGCGTAGCGGTAGCGGGAGGCCGCTGTATTTGGCGAAATCCCCAACGAATCTCCAATCTCCTGCAAGGTCAGCTCCGCCCAAACTTTCAACACGACCACCTCGCGTTGCTCGGGAGGCAACTTCGCGAGCGACGCCTCCAGCAACGCTGCCGTCTCCTGGTTCTCTACTGGACACTCGAAACTCTCCTGGCTTCCCGTAAGTGCCGCTTCGTCCGCCGAGTAGTTTTCCTCCCTGACTCGAGCACGCTTGGTCCGCCTTAGATAATCCAAAGCAGCCCAACGCACGCAGCCATAAAGGTGCGACTCCCGCTTCTCTTCCGGGTGAGACATTCGACTCTTCCAGAAACGCAGAAATCCCTCCTGGACCACATCCTCAGCGGTGGCCACGCATCCAACAAACTGTTTGGCAAAAAGCAGCATTTTTCCGGAGCGCTCGTCATAGAGGGCTTCCCAGTCCTGTAATGTGGTTTCGTTCAAGGTCTCTAGTCTCGAGCAATTTCTACCCCCAATACGCCACCCTCGCTACCCTTCGTCTAAGTTTTTTCGAAAATTCTCGGGCAATCACTGCATAAGCCGTGAATTCTCCCTTCACCATTCCCGCCCAACCACTCATTCTCCTGTTCCATGACACCTATCCGACTCCTGCTCGCTCTCGTAATTCTCCCCGTCCTTCCCCTTCAAGCCCAAGCACCTACGGACCAGCTAAGCGAAGAGGAATTCAAAGCAGCCGGCCTGCACAAACTCACTCCCGAAGAACTCGCCACTCTCAACCAACTCCTGACCCGAGCGCCCTCGCCCCCCGTCACCAGCGAACCCAACGCAGCTACAGCATCCACAAGCCAAGCAGCGCCGCAACCTCCCCCAGTCCAACCCGCTGCGTCCGCTCCAAAACCAAGCCCCACACAAACGGCTTCTCGCTCCGCTGACGACCTCTACGGCAAGGAGCAAGTGACCGTCGACACCAAGAAAGCCCCCAAGAAGATCGAATCCCGTCTTCAAGGCACTTTTAGCGGCTGGTACGGCAGCACAACCTTCAAGCTCGAGAACGGCCAAGTCTGGATGCAGCGAATCCGCGAAGTGCAAAAATACTCACCGTCCGAAAACCCGAAAGTCACCATTTTCAAGTCGCTTGGCGGCTATCGAATCCGCATCGAGGGCTACCGCCAAACCTGCCCCGTGAAACGCATCAAGTAACAGCTCTTCCAGCTCCCCTTACCTCACACCTTCCTCTAGCCCCCTAGATGTGACAAAATCAACGAAATCTGAAAGATTTCCTATAGAGTTCGCCCTTCACGTGTCGTAGATCGCCGATAAGATCCTGTGCAAAAATACGCGACTGTGAAAGCAGCCGTAATTGACCCCATGCACAGACTTCTCCGCAGCATATTCGTTCTAGCCACCGTTTTCTCTCTGACGAAAATCCACAGCCAAGAGCTCTCTATTAGCGCCCCTAAAGGCAACCAGCAGATCGACTACGCCTTATCGGTTCTAAGTTCCCAGCTCAAGTCAACGCCACGCAATCATCGAAGCTCAGGAGAAGAGCTCATTGTCGAAATCCAAGACTCCTCATTCTCGGAAATCCCGCCAGAACGCTTCAGAGTCACTCACGAGAAAGGAAGCAGCAAAATCATCGCCTCCGACTCGCGAGGTGCCATGTACGGAGTTCTTCAATACGCCGAGCTTCTATGCCAGAATCGCCCTGCAAACGAATTGAGATCCTCGAGCAACGAGCCCACCCTTCCGTTTCGCGCCATTAAATTCAATCTGCCCTTCATGTCCTACCGCACGGGAGAGGGGCTACAGTCCAACTACGAGACCTGTCGCGATCTCTCCTTCTGGGAAGACTTCCTCGATATGATGGCGGCCAATCACTTCAATACCCTCACCCTGTGGAGTCTTCACCCTTTCCACTACATGGTACGACCCAAGAACTTCCCAGAGGCGTCTCCTTGGTCCGACACCGAAATGGAAGAATGGCGTTCCCTTTGGAAGGGCATCTTCGCTATGGCCAAAGAGCGAGGTATTGAAACCTATCTAGTAAATTGGAACACTTTCGTGTCACCCGAGTTCGCCCGAGCGCACAACATCGCCGAGTGGAGCGAAACCTGGCAGCACTACGGGGCCAAGGTCGACGACCAGTCAGACGCCGAGCACGAGCTCGTCATCCGCTACACCCGCCAAGTCGTTACCCAAGTCATCGACGAATACCCCAACCTGACCGGGCTCGGAATCACGCTTGGCGAATTCATGGGCAGCATGGACGCAGATCAACGCCGCACCTGGCTCGACCAAACGTTCTTCGCTGGCATCGAGGACGCCTCGCGAAAGATAAAGTTTCTCTATCGAGCCCCTTTGTCCGCCAACAAAACCTCATCGCCTTCAACCAGCGCCGAAAACGACCGCAAAACCCGTGCCCAAATCGAGAGCCTCGACAACATCATCGACACCACGTATGTATCTTTCAAATACAACTGGAGTCACGGGCATTCCTCGCCGGACCTTTTCATGGTGCACGGAGGTCCGCTCTCGGATGCATACTGGAATCCAGAACCAGAAGAAGCGAATATCATTTGGACCGTACGCAACGAAGACTTCCACGTCCTACGCTGGGGTCAGCCAGATTTCATCCGCGAGCACCTCGAAACAGCCGTTAAACCCTATGTAGGAGGCTATATCGTCGGTTCGGAAATCCACATTCCCGCCTTCGACAATACTACTCGCTCCGGACCTCACAAGACATGGACCTGGCAATACGAGCGCCAATGGCTGCTCTGGAAATGCTGGGGACGCCTCCTGTATGATTCCACAACACCTGACACCGTCTTTGAGAAGGAGCTATCACATCGCTTTGGATCAGACACCGGAAAACGCCTCCTGCAGGCTTGGAGACTCGCCAGCCAAACACCTCTCCGATTCGCCTCCTTCTACCAAGGACGAAACGACCTCTCACTTTACACTGAGGGGCACGTCACATGGGACGAACCTGTACCCCCGGAGTTCATCAGCATAGATCGCCTCATAAACCGCCCAGTCCTCGACGCCAATCGCTATGTCAGCATCAAGGACTGGACGCACGGCGGCGAAACGACAACAGGGACACAGATCAGCCCACTCCAGCTAGCGGACGTGCTCTACGCCGACGCGAGAAAATCCATGTTGCTCGTCGACGAAATCAAACGAACTGCACCAAGCAATCCAACCTTGTCAGCAGAACTCGCAGATATCGAATGCTGGTACTGGTACGCCAAATACTTCGCCAACCAAATTCGCGGCGGCGTGTCCCTCGAGCGCTACCGTCTCAGCGGAGACAAGAGCCAGCAACAAGAAGCCGTCAGGCACCTCCGCAAAGCATCGACTCAATGGCGTATGCTCTCGCACACGATTCGCCGCTACAACCACCAGGAGATCCCTTTCTACGCTGGAGTCCCCTTTTCTTGGATCGACTATCTTCCCGCTACCGTGAAAGATATCGAGACCGCCCAACGCGCCACGCCATACCAATAGGAAGGCAACGCTCCATCGTTGCCACAACCCCCGTCAGACGATGAAGCAAACTCTACAACTTGCCCTTCTCCTTTTATTTTCTACCTCCCTTTCCGCTAACGAGGCCACACTTCACCCGAAACTCGAGCCCTTCCGCCCCATTCTTGGCATCACCTACTCAGGAGAATTCGCCCAATCCACTCCCGACAAGCCAGTCATAGACGTGGTCCGAAACGAACGCATTCTCAACGGCCAAGCCATTCGTTCCGTACATTCCTTAAACAATGGAGCCTACGGAGGCGAAACGATCTATCGGTGGGACGAAGAAAAACAAAGAATCGTCTACCACTACTTCACCACTCAAGGATTCATGACCACTGGCACCTTCAAACTTCAAGATGGCGTATTCACCGCCTTTGAAGAAGTCACTGGCGCCGCCAACGGAATTGTAGCCGTTCGCTCTTCTGGCAGTTTCACCCCGGAAAAGATGACAGTAAAATCTGAATACCAAAGCGAAGACGGCAGCTGGACCCCTGGACATACCGCTACTTACACTCCAACCCCAGAGGCAGAGATCGTTTTCAAGTAGCCGCTCGCCCTATTCCTTGGTCCAAACCCGATTGTTCAAATTCAGATCTTCGATCACCCCAAGCACCAGATCGAGGTCCTCTTTAAACTCGCGAACCAAAGCCATATCGACCGGGCCAAACATTTTCGGCTCGAAGCGGTTCTTTGTGCTACTGATCGCTATGTAGATTTTTGAATACAAAAACGAGATGTAGATTTGATCACCGAATTTACGTTTCAGCCTAACGATTCGTTCCATCAAAGCAGGAGACAAGATATAACGGGCCTCCACCTGATCATCCCCGTAGACGCAAAACTCCCGCTCAAACACCGGGTCTTCGAGCCGAATCACATCGGGCCTAGCAAAATTCCAGTCCTGCAATTTCCGCCCAAGAAAACCAAACATCTTTTCGGCAGTGTCCGGCAGCACGATCGTACGGGATGAGAAATCCTTGTTGAAATCGGCCACGAAAAATACGCCCTTGAAGATGGTATGCCAGCTCGTCTTCCGATTTTTGCCGCTGCCGCTAGTCGTTTTGTACTCCGCATGCAGCTCCGAAAACTCGAACTCCGTCTTGTCCAGCTTCCCACGTACATGATCCTCCACCCGGTAGCGATCAATTCCCTTCTGGAACAACTCACTCGCCTTGAAGGTGCTCTTTCTAACCCCAGAACCCGCTCCATACACAAAGCTATCATCGTAGGCAGATACCACCGCCCCCACGACCTCCTGTTTGAACGCTCGCTTGAATGGCCCCGTTATCGAAGCAAACACGATCCCTGCGATAACAACACCCGCAATCGCCACAAATGCGAGCGCATCCCCCTGCCCGTTCGCCGCCAGCATTACAGCAGCGAGAGCCGCAATCCCCACAACCGCGCCAGCACCTATTGCAGCCTTCTTCAAGACTTGACGCCGACGCTCTTCGAAACGCTCCAAAACGGGCTGAATCTGCGCTTCGAATGACTCCTTCGTATCCGCGTAGCTCATACGTTCACTTGATTTTGTAAAGCGAAACTACTAGCTCCCAAACAACTTGCCTACATCCACATTAGCACGCTCTACCTCCGGAATCTCGAACACTGCCTTCCTCTTATAATTCATCGCGTTCGCCATCATGTTGGAAGGAAACATCTCGATCGCGTTGTTATAGCTCGTCACCGAAGCATTGTAAGCTCTACGTGACGCGGAAATCTGCTCCTCTACTTCATTCAGTGAACGCTGCAGCTGAAGAAAATTCTCGTTGGCCTTAAGTTCCGGGTAATTCTCGACCGCCACCATGATGCCACCCATCGCTTTGGAAATTTGATTATCGAGATCAATCCGCTCATCTGCAGACAGCCCACCTCCGATCGCTTTCGCCCGGAGTTCAGTCACCTTGGTCAGGGTCCCTTCTTCATGCGACGCGTATTGCTTCACCGTAGCGACCAGGTTCGGGATTAAGTCATAACGCTTTTTCAGCATCGTATCCATGCCAGCAAAGGCGTTCTCAACCTGGTTCTTCTTTCCAACAAGACCGTTGTACATAACGACCAAGACCAGAAGTATCAGGACAACAATTACAATAAAGGCAATAGACATAACAAGCTATAGGGTTGGGATTCGTTTCGCGGTATTAGCGGATAGATTGTCCGCCACGCACATTATAAGACGAGAGCAAAGTCCCACGCGGATGTCCAACCACAAATAGCGTCGTGCAAAGCTAAGCGATGCACAACAATGCATCTTAGCATTGACCATCAGACAGATCCCCGTAACGTTTTGTTTACCCGAACAACCCACCAAGGCTGGTTTCCCCAGCCTTTTTCCTCAACCGAGGTCTGTTTCGCAATTTATCAGCTAACTTACCCTAAGCTGTTTAATCCACCTCTCATTTTATCGCGACCCTTCGTTCGGAGAATGATGCCCCTCAAGGTCTGGCAACACCCACATTCCATTTCTGGAACCCAAGCGTTTCGAAATCGGAACAGAGTCGGTTTCATCCTGACGTGCCCGAGACCTCTCTTATCACGAAGAGAGAGTAACCATCGAGGCTCGATTATTTAGAGCAATAGGTTGGCACAACAAATGCGATATTAGCGTAACATCTGCCGCTGCGAGACAGGATCATAAAAGAAACGAACCATAGCTCCTCTCAAAACAGGAAATCGAGCCATGTCAACTGACCCAAAAATCAATCGTCGTACCATGCTCCGCACCAGTCTCGGAGTTACTGCAGGAACCGTAGCAAGCACTCTCAGTATCGGAAAAGGAGATACAACGGACTGTACCGTTTCTCCAAAACAAACCGAAGGTCCTTTCTATCCGATTCACGAACAAGAGGACAAAGACGTCGACCTCACCCGAGTTAAAGGCCGCAAAAAACGAGCCAAAGGCAAAGTCGTCAATGTGCGCGGTCGGATACTCGACCAAAACTGCGAACCGCTTGCAGGCGTCATGGTGGAGGTCTGGCAAGCAAACGCCGCTGGGCGCTACAGCCACGAAAAAGACACGAACCCAGCTCCTCTAGATCCAAATTTCCAAAGTTGGGGTCAGACCACAACCGACCAGGATGGTTACTACGGTTTCAAAACCATAAAACCAGGCGCCTACCCGTTGAATCCAGAACGCGGCGAGAACAGCCCACGCCGCCCTCCACACATACACTTTAGAGTCGCAAAGCGAGGCTACCACGAACTCGTAACGCAGTGCTATTTTCCCGGCGAGGCGCTCAACGAGACCGACAGTATTTTTCAGGCTCTAAGCAAGAAAGAACAGAAGAAGCTAATTCTCGTTGCCCAAGACTCACCAAAGGAAGCGATCTACCATCTTGATCTGCACCTGCAAGCAGCTGAATCAGCAAACAGTACAACAGACTCTCTCGAGCAATACGTAGGACGTTACCAACTAGAGGAAAGCGGTACGCTTAAATACATTTCGATCACGCGTGAAGGCACAACCCTCTATGCCGAAATCGACGCTTTCTTCCCCAAAATCGAAATCATACCGAACGAACGCCGACGCTACTCGCTGGATACACGACAAAATGGATACGAAATCGATTTCGATACAAAGCGGCAAAAGCTCACCCTCTATCGATCCGACGCCCCCACGATTGAGGGTACGCGAACCAGTTAGACGTTGGTCCAAATCCGAACCTCAGCTCGATCCCCGTCATGTGCCCGTCACGTCTACCATTGTCTTCTAAGCCGCTAGCGACTCTATCAATCCTCACTTGCCTTATCCTGAACGTTTCCTCGGCCTCAGTCATCAAAGCGATCAGAGATGGTGATTACTCCCTTGCTCGAGCACTTGTTGATAGTCGTACGAATATCAACGCACGCGATGAATTCGGCAACACCGCTCTCCATTGGGCTGCGCTAAATCAACAGCCCCAGCTCATCAAAACGCTTCTGAAAAGCGGATCCAAGGTCGATCCTCAAAACAACTCGAAGGCAACACCGCTTATCTACGCAGTCGGTAACGCGAAAGCAGTTCGACTCCTTCTCGAACATGGTGCTAATCCAAATCACCAGACCGATTTTGGTACGACTCCGATTTTAGCTGCTGTTGAAAACGCCCAATCAAACGAAGTCATTAAGCTCTTACTTGAACAAGGAGCCGATCCCCTTCTTACCCCTGAGAGGTCTCCGCTAGACGCAGCTGCATCAAATGGAGACCTAGAATCGGTCAGACTACTGCTCGCCTCTGGAGTCCCCGCAACCAACGTCATTGATCCCGCCTGGAGGGGGTACGCTGACATAGTGAAAACGCTCTTAGACGCTGGGGCCGATATAAACGCGCCAGATCAATTCTCCGGGAACGCCCTCAACGCAGCCCTGTACGGACAAAAGCCGGAGATGGCGAAGTTCCTCATAGAGCAAGGAGTTGATCTCACGACACGCGCGCCGCGAGGCCCTGATGAAACTCCCACATTGCTCTGGGCCGCCTACAATATTGCAGGCGATTCAAGCGTAGCAGAATTAATGTTACACAAAGGAGCCGACCCGAATATATCCTCGGCACTTGGCGAAACCGCCCTTGATTGGGCACGGCTTAGAAACAACAAAGATCTAGAAAAGGTCCTGCTAAATGCTGGTGCAGAACCCGGAACCAAGAAAAAGAAGAAAAAGCAGATCCCTAACAATCAGATCCCGAGTGATTCTCACAAGCGAGATACATATATCCGTAAATCAATTACAAATGGGATCGATATACTGCAGCGAACTTCAGATGGCTATCTAAACGCAGGGATAGTCCAAAAACAACAGTGCGTTTCCTGCCATCAGCAGACCTTGCCAGCAATTGCCTTTGGGGCCGCCATGGAGCGAGGATTCGAGTTGGATAAAACCTCGATTGCTCGGCAAGTACAAGACCAAGTAATATACTGGTCTAACCACAACCGGATCGCGAAAGCCTATGAGATGATAGCGCCGCAACCGAATCCGTCAGTGGTAGTTGGATACGGTTTGTTAGGACTGTCAGCACTCGGTTATCCAAAAGACAGACTGATCGACTCGATGGCACGTCATCTAGCGAACAAGCAAACGCTGAACGGATCTTGGGCCGCGGACGACGTACGCCCTCCGATGGAAGGAGGCCCCATCGTTGGAACAGCCCTGGGAGTGTGGGCGATGAAAGAATGGCCGATCGCAGGATTTCGAAACGGTATGAATGAGATTTACAAGCGTGCCGGCACCTATCTCCATCAAGCTCAAGCTGATGATGTCAACCAGCAGGCGTTCCAATTACTAGGACTCGGAATATCGGGAGAAAAACCAAAGAAACTCCGCAAACGAGTAAATGAACTATTGGAGAAACAAAATGTGGACGGAGGTTGGGCTCAACTAGAAGAGTGGCCGAGCGATTCTTGGGCGACCGGCGTCACCTTGTACGCTTTACACGAAGCGGGGGGTATCCCTACCACACATGAAGCGTACCAACGTGGAATAAGATTTCTCCTGAGAACACAGTTTGCCGATGGATCTTGGTACGTACGCAGCCGATCCTGGCCTTTCCAACCGCATTTCGAGAGCGGATTCCCACACGGAAAAGATCAATGGATTTCCACTGGCGGCACTGCCTGGGCGATCTTAGCGCTCCTCCTGACTCAGGAAAAAGTGAATACAATAGGCACGATCGATTGGACCTCCATTGAAGTCCCAGAGAACTATTCAAAATCCCGCCCCACCACAGTGGTTGCGAACAAAGCAAACAGAAATGGGCCGAATGTCTCCTTCAACACCGACATTCAACCCATTTTGGAACGCTCTTGCTATGGTTGCCACAGCTCCAAAGCAGAAAAACTAAAAGGAGGTTTCGACGTAGAAAAGCGGGACAATTTCCTCGAAGGCGGACAATCGTTCGAGCCCGTCGCGATCATAGGGCAAGCAGAAGAGAGCGACCTAATTTGGATGATATCTGATCAAATCGAAGATTTGGAAATGCCGCCTCTTTCGAAAAGAGAAAAGTACCCACCTCTCTCTCAGGCAGAAGTCGATGCGTTTAAGGCTTGGATAAATCAAGGCCTGCCTTGGGGAGTCTCCTTAAAAACCGCAGACTTGAACTAGATCAACCATAGCCGCTCGCCCTCTCTATCTTCAACATCCCTCGGAAAAACCACTAACCACCAACTGTATGAAAAAACTGAAAATCCTACCCATCCTGTTCCTAGCAATCACGCCTCTCCTCGAGACTTTCGCCCAAAACATCGTAATGATAACGCGGAGACATGTACCAGCGGATCATATGCAAGACTACGCGAATCGAGAATCAACCTACTGGAAAGCCGTTGCAGAGAAACACATCACCGACGGAAGCCTTACGGCTTGGTCGGTATGGAGAAAAGTTGGAGGTTTCGACTTAAACAAAGGCCATAACTTCGTAGTCGTTTCGGTTTTCACCCCGGAGCAGTTCGCTATGACTCATTCATACCGTAAAACTCTAAAAAGCTTGTTTCCAGATGCCTCGGAATCAGAGATGCGGGTTAATAAGATCAGCACGGTTAAGGACAATTTGATGTATCGAAATCTGTCCCACTTTCACTCGGGCGATGCACAAGCGGTTCGAGTTAACTATTCGAAGGCGAAAAGCCGCGACTACTACAGGGTCGAACCCGAAATCTGGGGCCCATTCATCGACGAGCAAATGAAAGCCGGCACAACTAAAGTAGTGAGTTGGGGCTTCTACATTTTGACGAATCCAAGAGGCCGTGGCATGCACCACGATGCAATATCTGTAGACGGATTCGCTTCAGTTACAGACGCGCTTCTTGGAGGCAATTTTGATGAGGGGGTGGAGTTCCCAGAGAACATCGACGAGATATTCGACCGACACGAAAAAGTGGAATCCGTTGTATATAGCCTCGTCGCGAAAGCGGAGTCGAAAGACTAGCATGCAACCCCAAGGACCAACATTGAGATCGCGCCTAACACGACGGACTGCGATAAGAGTAAAGCTAAGCGTATTGGCGTCTTCACTACTCTTTCCACTGTCCAAGCTAGCCGCAGGAGCACTCAGAATTAGTACCCATACATGGGAAAAATTGTCTAAATCGATAACCGGCAATCTCTTTCTACGAAACGTTGGTTCTTACGAACTCACTCGTGTTTCCCTCATCTGGAACGCAAGAAAACCAAGCCTGAAGCCGGACGCCATTGTCCAGGCAAAAGACGTATCCGATGTACAGGCCGCCGTCCATTTCGCCAAGGCTAACAATTTGAAGGTTAGCATAAGGGGGAGAGGTCACCACGCCTCTGCCCCTTCCATGCGGAATGATGGAATTCTCATCGATATCTCGATGCTAAATTCCATCGATGTAGATTCAGCAAACAAAACAGCATCTGTCGAAGCCGCCGCCTTGGGTGGCAACATCACTCAAGTTCTGTCAGAACACGATTTAGCCTTTCCGATAGGGCACTGCCCCACCGTCCCTTTGAGCGGATTCCTGCTGGGCGGAGGACTCGGTTGGAATAGCGGGGCATGGGGAGTCGCTTGCAGCAATGTAACAGCAGTCGACGTCGTAACCGCGGATGGCGACTTGATCCACGCCGACGCTACTCATAACACCGATTATTATTGGGCGGCTCGCGGCGGAGGTGCTGGATTCTTCGGAATCGCAGTACGCTACAACATACGCTTGTATTCACTTCCTACGCACATTCATCAGCGCTCAATAAGTTATCCAATCGAGTCAGCTTCGATGGTTTCAAGGTGGTTAGATGAAGCAACAAGCGAGCTGCCTGCAAAAGTCGAAATTTCGGCGTTCCTCCAACAGTCTGAGACAGACTCTGGCGAACGCCGTCATGTGCTTTCAATTACCGCCACTGCCTTCGCTCATTCAAAGGAAGAAGCAAGAGATTGCTTGGCACCCTTTGACAAGGCGCCGCCCTCCAAACTAGGACCAGCAAGCGACACTGAAACTTCGTTCACTGCCCTTTCATCATTGCCAAGTAGTGGCGGGGCGATGCCAGCAGGCCTACCGAGATCCGCTGAGGATGCGTTCTTCACAGACTCGGCTCCTTCCAAGTACATCGAGAAAATCTGCAAATGGGCTCAGAAATCCCCCTCCCCGCAAAGCCTGATCCTCTTAGCGTTCCGACCGGGCCCGATTCCCGATCGCGAGAAAGAAGACATGATCTACTCAATGACCGCCTCTACCTTTGTAGCTGTTTACAGCGTGTGGTCCGAATCTAAACACGATGCAGAAAACATAAGGTGGGGACGGCAGACTGTCGCGGCCATGAAAGAACACACTAGCGGCTACTACGTTAACGAGTCCGACATCACTCTTTCAGAGGAACGACACAAACAAAGCTTCTCAGCAGTGAACTGGCAACGTCTCCAGACTTTGATACGCAAACACGATCCTGATGGACGATTTCACTACTTCCCCGCAACCACAGTCTAATCCCTAAAACACATCGCCACAGTATGTCTCGAATAGCCCTATCAGAAAGCAGGAAACTTCGTTTCGCTGTTTTCACTGCATACTACTTCATGCAAGGGCTTCCAATCGGCCTATTCATAATTGCCCTCCCTGCCTGGTTCACCGCCAACGACATTCCGAAGGAACAAATAGCAAGCTTCATAGGAATTGCCGGTCTTCCCTGGGCCCTCAAGCTTCTAGCAGGGCCAGTCATCGACAAGTTCAACTTCTTCCCCATGGGACTACGGCGTCCTTGGATCATCGCTATGCTCCTACTGATGATGTTGTCCTCGCTTGGCCTTCTCTTTGTAACGGATATCAAAACCCAGTTTTGGTTCCTAGCGGGAGTTTGCACCGCGATGAGCGCATTCGCCGCCATTGAGGATGTCGCAGTCGATGGGCTCGCAATTGCCATCATTCCAGAGGATGAACGTGGTCGAGCCAACGCGTTTATGGCTGGGGGACAAAGAGTCGGAATGTCGATAACAGGGGTCGTGGCGATCCAACTCCTGAATACAATTGGAGTTCCCGCAATCGGGCTCTACATCCTGATTGCTGCTTCCGTCATCCTGGTAGTCACCCTGCTCGTTCCTGAACGGCCTGGGGAAAGACATTTTCCCTGGAGCGATGGCGAAAGCCAGGTAGGAGAAGACGTAATCTCGGGCACCGCAGTTCAACGTACCAAAACGCTAATTAGGAGCCTAGTCTTTCCGATGAGTCTACTCCTCATCTGTGCTGCGTTCATCGATACTCTGTCCGAAGGCATGCTTGCTGTTTGGCGGCCACAAATCGCAATCAATCAGCTTAGCTACACTGACGCCCAATACGCAAACTGGTTTTCCATTTTCAGTTTCGCCGCTGCGATTATTGCAATCGCGTATGGACCTGTCATCGACAAGTTTGGAGCGTGCCGAGCGTATCGATGGGTCTTGCTCGTCTATTTTGGCTTCTTCATCATAGTATTCTTCTCCCTCAACCATTGGAGTTCGCCCTACCTGGTGCTAGGAGCCTTTTTCTTCCAATTGCTAGGAAGCTCTTTCCTATTCATCACTGGCATAGCTCTGGCAATGTCAGTCTGCCGCGTATCCATAGCGACAACACAGTTCGCCTGCTACATGGCGATATTCAACCTAGGTCGATCTACCGGATCCTGGGTATACCCAGAGCTAGTCGATTTCGCAGGATTAACCAGTATCGCAGCCGCCATTGCAGCCGTGACGATCATCGCTTGGTTTCTCCTCGGCTTCTTCGACCTCGAAAAACACAAGCAGCACCTAGCAAGAAACAAAGCCCTTCAACCTAAGAATCGAGTAATCCAAAACAACAATGCCTGAATTTGAAAACAAAACCATACTCATCACCGGGGGAAGCTCCGGTATCGGACGTTCGACTGCCATCGCCTTCGCCAAGGAGGGAGCGAACGTAGTTGTCTCCTCAAGACGCGAAGCCGAAGGAATTGAAACCGTCGAGCTCGTAAAAGATGCAGGCGGTAAGGGGCACTTCGTTCAAGGCGACGTCTCGAAGTCCCAGGATGTCCAAAAGATGGTAGGTGAGAGTGTATCCAAATTTGGAGGGCTCGATTTCGCTTTCAACAACGCCGGGATCGAAGGGAAGCCCTTCATCCCGACAGCTGACCTCGAGGAAGCCGACTGGCACCAGTTAATCAATATCAACCTAACTGGTGTCTTCCTCTCCATGAAATACCAAATTCCGGAAATCCTAAAACGCGGCGGCGGAGCGATCGTTAACATGTCCTCAATTGCAGGCCTGAAAGGGAGCCTTATCGGGATCGGATATGTCGCAAGTAAACACGGCGTCGCGGGGGCCACAAAGACTGCCGCCCTCGAATACGCTGCTCAGGGGATTCGTATCAACGCTGTCTGCCCAGCGATCATAGAAACAGATATGACAGATCGAGCTGGAGCTCTGGAGGATGACTCTGACCTAAAAAACATGCTCCTCGCCAAGCACCCCATCGGGCGATTCGGACAACCTATGGAAGTGGCGGATGTAGTCGTATGGCTGTGTTCCGAGAAATCCTCCTTCGTCACAGGCCAAACCATTCCAATCGACGGCGGTTACCTCACTTAGCACACCTTTGACCAAGCTCGACGTTCGATTCGAATTCGCAAAGCGGAACAGACTCAATACGCTGAAGCAGCAAGCACCTCAGCAACGAGAGCCCCGCCCTAACCGGGGCGAAGCTCTCAGTCATTTAATGAAGTGGTGTCGTCCAACTAGCCTGATTTGGCGACGAGCTTCATGTCTTTCACTACGATGCCTGCATACGCGTCACCCCCTGCCCCAGGTGACATCACCTTCACTGGCATGGATACCCTTATCGACACTGGCTCTCCAACACCGTTGGTAGCGGGAGTAAACTTCCAGCTTCGGAGCGTTCGCGTCATGAGTATCGACAATTCGGATTCAGACATTTCGGAGAATGGACCCGCATTTGAACGGATACTCTGGACCCGACCCTTCTTGTTGATCGTGTAGTACATTGTGATCTCAGTGCCTATTGTTGAGTTATGAACGCGAGGTGTTGAGTACGATTGGAGCACTGGATTAGAAACTCCTTCCACAGTAAAGTTGGGCAGCGTATAGGTGCGTGTTACCGAATCATCCGGTTGAGCGGATGCGGACGAAACTCCGCCGAGGACGAAAATGGCTACGAGGGCCGACAGTTTGTTGATGTATTTCATTTTCTTGAATTTAGTTCCTGTGTTGAGGCTTTTTGAGAAGCTACTTACGCGAATTTTGTTTCGCATTTCATTGTCATCAACAACCTCTGCTCTGACGCTTTGATTGCAGCAACAACAGCGAACAACCGCCGGAGAGCTGCTATGAAATCAGTTCAAGAATAGTCCAAGTCTCTACGGGGCGTCTTTATACAACGTAGTCAGGAACGCGTGATATCCCGCTCAGGTAGTCGAATTTTTCGCGGTCTCTTCCTCGCAACGCCCCCTACTCCGCCAACAGTGAAGGAGTCCGAAGACTAATTAAACGCAGAAAAGCAAAGAGTGTAATCCTGAATACAAGAAGTATGATGGCTGGGCGTTTATACATCTGCCGAGGTTTCAACAGCCAATTGATTTCCACCTCCCTCAACTGGGAGGGCGAAATCGATGGCGACCCTAAACCTAGATCCCTTCCCCTTCTCACTTTCGAGCGACACCTCTCCGCCTAGCAAGTGGGTCAACTTGTGCACGATCGACAATCCAAGCCCCACGCCACCATAAACGCGAGTTGATGATGGGTCCTCCTGTTCGAAAATATTGAATACACGCTCCTTCGATTCTTCGGAGATACCCACCCCAGAGTCGACAATCTCGAACAATACGCTAACTCGATCCGAGAAGGAACCATTGAGCTTCGCCCCGACCGATACAAAACCCTCGGGAGTGTATTTGACCGCGTTGCTAGCGAGATTTAAAAGGATTTGCTTCAGCAATCCAGCATCCGCCAACACGAACTTCGGAATCTCTTCGCTACATTCAACCTTCAGTTCGATCCCCTTCTTGATCGCGTCTGGCCTCACGATCGCGATGACGTCATTCACGACCTCTCCCAATTCACAAGGCGTTAAATTAACTTTCACCTTCTCGGACTCCAGCTTCGTATAGTTGAGGAGCCCCTCGATCAATCCCAACAAATGCGTAGAACTGGAGCGGATCGTATCAATGAAGGTATCATGATCCTCCTTCATATCCTTCATGCGCAAGAGCTCGCTCATACCCATAATCGCATTTAACGGCGTACGAATTTCATGGCTCATGTTCGCAAGGAAGAGGCTCTTCGCTTCACTCGCCGCCTCAGCCACCCTCAAGGCATGCTCCGTTTCCACCTTTGCAGCCAACGCCTTAGCTTCCGACTCACGCAACTTCGCTTCCGATTGTTTCCTAAATTCGATTTGGTCACGGAGCTTTAGATTCCGATAGCGGATTCTATGGGTCATGTATCTATGGGCTACAACGACTCCTGCTGTAACGAACACAAACAACGACAGCTTGAACCAGATCGTCTGCCAGAAATAAGGCAAAACTAACACCGGCAACACAATCGTATCGCTCCAAACACCATCGGACCCCGCACCTCGCACCTCTAGATGATACTTACCCGGCGGGAGTTGGTTGTAGGTCGCATTGTTTCGCTTATTCGCATACACCCAGTCCGCATCCAACTCTTCAATACGGTAACTAAAAACGCTTTTCTCTGAGTCACGAAATTCCAACAGAGAAAAATCCACTGACAGCGAATTTCCGCCCGGCGAAAGCTCCACCGTCGGAAGCGGCGACGCAGGTCCAAAAGAAACCTCCTCCCCATTCGCCAAAATACGAGTAATGAACAACGGCACATCTTGACGTTGTGTCTCGGCAACTCCCACGTCGCTTGCATCGAACCAAACAAACCCAGTCAAATTTGACAGCATCAACCTTCCAGTATCACTTGTACCAATACGCGTAAGCGGTCTACCTAGATCCGACTCTATCCGTCGAAAATCGCCAAACGAATCACTCTCCTCCAAATAACGAATCACTCCTTTGTGCGTGGCAGCCCAAATTTGCCCGCGATCATCCTCCGCAAGACCATAGACTAGGCCCGTGGAAAGAGTCCGGCGAACATCGTAAAACAAAAACGCGTTTTGCTTGCCTTCAAATCGAGCGATCCCCGAACGAGTAACCAACCACATTCGATCGTTCGAATCTCGAAACAAATCCTCAACACTCTCCTCCCGAATGGAACGAGGGTCATAAACGTCATCCCCCCATTCGACTCGCCCCATCGAGTCTGGATCAAAGCGAACCACACCGTTAGCGGTACCCAGCCAAACCAATCCATCCTGCCCCACTTCTATGTCCTCAACGAGGCTTGTCGCTGCATTTTCGATCTCTGGCGGCAAGTCTACCAACCTGCCCAACGAGGCATCGTATTTTTCCAGCAATTTCTGTTGGGCTATCCAAACGTTGCCCGATGCATCTTCGTGCATCGCGTCAACAGTTTTCGAATACACGCTCTCCCCTTCCGCCAAATCAGCAGTTATCCGCTCTACCTCGCCAGACGTCACGTCAATGCGTGAAGCCCCAAACGAGGTCCCCACCCACATAAATCCGGCATCGTCCG
Source organism: Pelagicoccus mobilis (assembly GCF_016595505.1). Lineage (GTDB taxonomy): Bacteria > Verrucomicrobiota > Verrucomicrobiia > Opitutales > Opitutaceae > Pelagicoccus > Pelagicoccus mobilis. Next base: position 18,743 of record NZ_JAENIL010000036.1, read on the forward strand.
CGAGCAAGCGTGTCGCTCGATTATGGTGAATGCTATTCGCATCTCCCTCTTCATGCACAAAGCGCCTCAGGAAATTCAAGTCTTGGTCAAACTTGAAGACACCTTGGTTTTCCGAACCCGCCCAAATATTCCCATGCCTGTCTTCAGCAACCACCTCCCAAGCCGGAGCCTCATCGCCTGTATCAGGAGCGACAAGACGATTCACGACTCCCACACTCGTCTTGTAGGAATCAATCTTCAAAGCCCCATACGATTCGGTCCCCACCCAGAGCGTGCCTTCCCGGTCCTCGAAGATTATGTTGGCCCTAAAGTAATGCGGATGAAGAGAACGGTGCTCTACCACAAACGGATCAAACTGCCCCGTTTCCGTATTAAGTATGTGCATACCGTTATGCAGAGTCCCCATCCAGACTCTTCCACGTGAGTCTTGAATCAATTCTAGGGCGAAATAACTGGTGCTGCGATTGCTCTGATCTCCGCCCAATGCGATCGACATAGGATGAGAGCTGTCGTTTTCCAGATCGACCTTAGTCAAGCACGCTCCCGTCTCAGCGAGCCAGAGAACATTTTCCTCAAACTGCTCGATTACAAAAACGTCATTGGCAGGAAGAGCAAATGGAGCTGATTCAACCGTAAAGACCTCAGAGCGTCCTTCCCTTGGGTCGTAGTGCAAGACCCCGTCTCCCCCCGTTCCCATCCACAATGTTCCGTCAATCGCTCGGGAAACAGTATGTGTCGAGATCCGCTCGCGATGCATCTTCTCAGGCCAGATCGTATCCAGCACTTGACTACTCTTGTCCAAATATTGAAGCCCTCGGCTTCCAATAATGTACATCCCTCGTTCATCCACCTGGATCGCGTCGATCAAATCCATATGGCGTTCCGAGCCAGCGCCGGTCCCTAGTTGCTCAATGTCGCCAAAGTTTCCCGTTATCGGATCATACCAGTTAATCAAGGTGCTTTCGGAATCCGTGTGCGTTCCAAAGCGGCCCAGCCAAAGCTTACCCTCATCGTCGACAAAGGAATGATGGTACCAGTTGAAGTCGGGATGATTTGAACTCCCGACCTTCCGATAATACGTCTCTACGTTCTGGCCATCGTACCGATTGATTCCGTTCCGGGTGATAAACCAGATGAACCCCTGTTGATCCTGCTCGATGCTCAATATGAAATCCGAGCTCAAACCATCCTCTACCGACAAGGTGTCGAAAAGAAACGTCTCTCTCTCAAGCGTGCCAACTGCTGCCAGTTCGCTGGGCACAATCGCAGCGAACGCCAATACAAGTTGGCATAGCAATTTTCTGACATGGGGTTGGATCCGCAAGATTGGGGTATGGGTCGGATTTACAGGGTCGCCTGATTAACGAGCCTCACACCCTAGATCCAATCCCCTTCAATTCAAGTAGTCCCCCGCCACAATCACCATTTTCACGACATCTTAGCTAAATCCGTTCACCGACAATCCCATCCGCTTACCTGCAGGTTCAAATATTACATCTTCAGGCGAATTATATCCTAAGCGACGAAATCGGTCAGGCAGTCCTCGATCAATCCCATCAGCTTCCTCACGGCATCGCTAAGATAGCGATCGGGATGCTGTACCAAGGAAATGTCCCTCCCGATCTTTGCCCCTTCGATCTCTCGATAGCACAAAGCCTCGTCCAAGGACTCCAGAACCGCCATCTTCGGCAGCAGCGAAATCCCCTGCCCCTTAGCGACCAATTTCAGGATCGTGTCGATCTGAGCGCTCTCAAACGTAGCTTTCTGCCCTTCCGCCCCTTGCTCATAGAACTCCCTGATCTGTCGCCCCGCGCAATGAATCTGGCTCAAAGGCAAGAACGGCTCCTCTCGAAAATCCCCCACCTTCACGCTGCGTTTCTTCGCGAGAGGGTGATCTGCCCGCATAACCAAAACAAACGGCTCTCTAGCGATGACCTTCACGAGAAGACGAGGCTCTTCCACCGGTGTGGACATCAAAGCAAAATCCAAGGTCCCGTCCAAGATGCTCGCCAGCAAGCCCTCCGTAAAGTTCTCCTGCATCTTGAACGGCGGAATATCGTCCTGCTTGGCATGTCCAACCACATAGGGAATCAGGTAAGGCGCGATCGTCAAAGTCGCCCCGAAATGCGCCTCTCCGCCCGAGCTCACCGCATCCTTAAGCTCGTCGAGCGTACTCTGGTGCATTCGCAGCAGCGACTCCGCCTTGCCCTCCAAGTGACGCCCCACATTCGTCAATACGATCTGCCGCCCCTGACGATGAAAAAGCGGCCCGCCCAACTCCGTCTCAAGCTTCTTAATCTGGATGCTCAAAGCCGGCTGCGACACCCGACACTCCTCCGCCGCTCGCGTGAAATTGCGGTGGCGAGCCACCGAAGCGAAATACCTCAACTGCTGCAGTTCCATAAACGCTGCTTATCAAAAGCATATCTTTTATATATTTCAACTATCTTCAATTCTCTGCTAATCTCCCGCCCAATTCGAAAATCGGGCGTGACAAACGCCTCGAGAGACTACACCTCTCCTTCCACTTTATGGCTAAAATCAACGACACTATTCCTGAATTTGAAGTTCAAGCTTTCCACAACGGAGAGTTCAAAACCGTCTCCTCCGAAGACCTTAAGGGTAAGTGGGCGGTATTCTGCTTCTATCCAGCAGACTTCACTTTCGTTTGCCCGACAGAACTCGGCGACCTCGCTGACCACTACGAAGAGCTACAAGCAGCTGGCGTAGAAGTGTATTCGGTTTCTACCGACACGCACTTCGTACACAAGGCATGGCACGACGCATCCGAGACCATCAACAAGATCAAGTTCCCAATGCTCGGCGACCCGACTGGCGCGCTCACTCGCGGCTTCGACGTCATGATCGAAGAAGAAGGCCTCGCCCTCCGCGGCACTTTCGTTGTGAACCCAGAAGGCCTCATCAAGGTCGCAGAAGTTCACGACCTCGGCATCGGCCGTTCCGCTAAGGATCTCGTTCGCAAGGTCAAGGCAGCTCAATACGTAGCCAACAACGACGGCGAAGTTTGCCCAGCAAGCTGGCAGCCAGGCGAAGAGACGCTCACTCCGAGCCTCGACCTCGTCGGCAAGATCTAAGCCGCTGAATAACCAAATTTCACAACATCCCCTTCGCCCTCAAGCGAGGGGGATTTTTTTGAAAAACTCACAACAACAAATAGTTCGCGAACGTAATCCTTTTAGCTTAGACTACTCTAACGAATTTCGCTTCTCCACGTAAACAACACGAAATGAATCTCAGCCCGCAAATCATCGACACCCTCAAGGCCTACACCGAAAAGCTCACGCGTTCCGTGCAGCTTAAACTCTTCGATGGCCCGCACTCCAAGCGTCCTGAGCTGGTCGACATGCTGAGACAAGTCTCCACCGTTTCCGACCAAGTCGAATTCACCTACAGCGAAACCGGCTTCAACGTCCGCGAAGGCCTCACCTTCGAAATCCAAGCCGACCACAACCCCACCGGCATTCGCTTCTCAGGCATCCCAGGCGGTCACGAATTCAACACCTTCATTCTCGCACTCCTGCAATCCGGAGGCGTGCCCGTCCGTCTCGACGACGCCCTGATCCGACAAGTCGCCGCCATCGACGTGGAGCTCAGCTTCGAGGTCATCGTTTCCCTCGATTGCCACAACTGCCCCGACGTCGTGCAAACCCTAAACCAGTTCGCAACGATCAATCCGCTCATCTCCTGCGAGATGATCGACGGCGCCACTCACAAAGCCTTCGCCGACGAAAGAAACGTGCAAGGCGTTCCCGCCGTATTCCTCAACCGCAAACCATTTTCCAACGGCGCGATCACCGCTAGCGAGATCCTAGATAAGCTCAAGGACTACACGACCATCGCTCCCGTCAAAATAGCGAACGACGAGACTCTGTACGATGTCACCGTTATCGGAGGCGGCCCCGCCGCAGCCGCGTCCGCTATCTACACCACACGCAAAGGACTAAACGTCCTCATGCTCGCCGAAAAGATAGGCGGCCAGGTCGCGGACACCATGGGTATCGAAAACCTTATCGGCACCCCGAAGACCACCGGACCGGAACTTACCAAAAACCTTCGGGCCCATCTCGAGTCCTATCCAGTCAAAATCCGCGAAGAAGTACGCGTCGAATCCATCTCCCAACTCGAAGGCCAACACGGCTGGACTCTCAAACTCAATTCAGGCGAAGAGATTAAGACCAAAACTGCCGTGCTCGCCACCGGAGCCAAATGGCGCGAACTCGGCGTCCCCGGAGAAAAGGAAAACGTCGGCAAAGGGGTCGCATACTGCCCGCATTGCGACGGGCCCTTCTTCAAAGGAAAAGACGTCGTAGTAGTCGGCGGCGGCAACTCAGGCGTAGAAGCAGCCCTCGACCTCGCAGGCATCGTCAAATCCGTAACCGTAGTCGAATTCCTAGACACGCTCAAAGCTGACCAAGTATTAGTCGACCAACTACAGTCTACGGCAAATGCGAAAATAATCACCGGCACCTCCACCGAGAGCATCGAAGCCTCCCCTAAGGGAGTCACAGGCATGGTCTTGAAAAACCGCAAGACCGGAGAAACACGCGTTCACAGCACCGACGGCGTATTCGTCCAGATCGGCCTAGCCCCGAACAGCGCATTCGCTAAAGACCTCGTCGAAACCAACAAGTACGGCGAAATCGTAATCAACACCCGTTGCGAAACAAACAAGCCCGGCCTCTTCGCAGCCGGCGACGTCACCACCGTCCCCTACAAGCAGATCGTCGTATCCATGGGGGAAGGAGCCAAAGCAGGCCTCTCCGCCTTCGAATACCTCCTAAAATCCACGGCCAAATAGGAGGGCTACGTGTCTTCGCTTCGCTCGAGTGTCACTCACGTTCGGTACCGTCGTTGCCGTAGTGCCTAGGTTCGACTAAAACAAAAGTGTCAGGTCGGCTTCGCCGCACCGAGTGAAACGACACTTGAGGAGCTAAGCGACGAAAGATAGGTGCCTCCGGCATTAACCCAGGTTTGAAAAAAATTGGATCTCCGTGTCCAATTAGGCTGATCCCACGCATCATATTTATGTCGGCAATCCACCATTCCTGACATAACCAATAATTCTAACCCTATTGATGCTATGCCTAAACAAAACTACCTCTGTATCCAACGCAGCCCCGCAGGAAACTGCGAACCTCCACCTCCATCTCAAATGCAAGAGATGTTCGCCAAGTTCCAATCTTGGTCTGAAAAGTTCAAAGACAACTTTGTAGACATGGGCGGCAAGCTTGCCGAAGGCGGGAAAGTCGTCGGCGCCGAGGGCACGGTCGATGGCCCTTTTGCCGAGTCTAAAGAAATCGCCGGCGGCTATATGATAATCTCCGCCGAATCGATGGAAGAAGCGATCAAGATTGTCGAGGAAAGCCCAGGCATCGGCATGCCTGGCTCGACGGTCGAAATCCGTCAGATCCAGACTCCTTGAAGCGAGAGCTCGCAGAAAGCTTCTTCCGGCACGAGTACGGTAAGCTGACCGCTACCTTTTCCCGCCGATTTGGAACTCGCTATTTTCAGGACGTCGAAGACGCAGTCCAGTCTGCACTGCTAAAAGGCATGCAAACATGGCCCGTTTCCGGCGTCCCCGAGAACCCTTCCGCTTGGCTCTTTCAAGTCGCTCGCAACAGTCTTTTAGGCGAGCTTCGAAAGCGATCCAATCAGGGCCGACTACTCCAGGAACACTCTCAAGATTTTGCCGAGACCTCCGAAGGCGTAGCCGCTCCAAGCGAGTTGCAGGATAACCTCATACAGATGCTCTTCATCTCCTGCGACCACTCGATCCCGATCAACTCACAACTCGTTTTCGCTCTCAAAGCGCTTTGCGGCTTCAGTATCCAAGAAGTCGCCACACGACTTTTCGTCACAGAAGAAAACGCTTACAAACGATACGCCAGAGCTCGCAGAGCCCTTGCAAGCGACAGCATTGCCAAAGAACTTTCGAACGGAATCACCCACACTCAATACGCCCTTCGCCTCCCCTCCGTCCAAAAGGTACTCTATCTAATTTTCACAGAGGGGCACCTATCCACCCACTCCAATCTGCCGATCAGGCTCGAACTCTGCCAGGAAGCGATCCGACTCTCCAAAATCCTCGCCGAAAATCCTCATGGACAATCCCCAAGCACGTTCGCTCTGATTGCCCTCTTCCACCTTCTTTCTGCCCGGATGAGTTCACGACAAAAGGAAGACGGAAGCCTCCTTCTGCTCGAGGAGCAAAACCGTAGCCAGTGGGATCAAGAGCAGATCAAAGTCGGACTCGAATATCTCGCGAAGTCCGCCACTGGAGAGGAGTTTTCTCGCTACCATGCCGAGGCAGGAATTGCCGCAGAACATTGCCTAGCCCCATCCTACTCGGAAACACGTTGGGAAAAAATAGCAGAACTCTACCAATTACTGGATAGAGTATCCCCTTCTCCACTACATCGAATAAATAGGGCGATGGCAGTCGCCGAATTTAAAGGTCCGCAATTCGCGCTCGGTGAACTCTCTGAATTCGAACCACCGAGTTGGCTCAGCAGTTCCTACCAATACTACGCAGTCCTCGCTGACCTTCACTTCCGATCAAAAAAACAGGACGATGGAGCCCGCTTCCGCAAACTTGCCATCGATTCAGCCCCCAGCTCCGCGATTAAGAAACTCACTAAATCTCGTTTAGATCGTTACTAATGCTGCAACCATAGCTCTGTTAAAACAGCGAGCCTCAGCTCCTCAGCTCGGCACGGTATTCCATCAACATCTGATCCGCCTTCGCGATCAAGCTGAATGGAGGCACTTCAAACGATACCCAGCGGGGATCATCCGCGAAACCTAGCAAATCCGGATCACCGTACGGCAAATCCTCGCTCGCATCCACTTTTCGGATAGCGCCAGATTCTCCTAGAAGATAGTCCCGTATCCCCTCAATGGTTACATCTATGCGCTTTAGCAGTTTGCCGGCATAGGCATCCTGCCACTCCGACTCTAGAAGCACCGCTTTGGTCAAATCGACAAGTCGCTTCCTAAGCTTAGATTTCTGCTCCGCCGTCAACTCGTCCTTCAATCCATGGATCCCAATAAATGCGTCCAGCGCCTTATCGATCTCGCCAGCCTCCTCCATCGCCTGTACCTTCAGTTCGACTCGTGCCAAGCGTAGCATCTCAACCTGTGGATCGTAGTTTTCCACAGGTGGCGTGAACGGGACTCCACCAAAACTCGGGAGCAATTCCAGGTAGGCGCTCTTCAATTCCGAGATCTTCATCGCGTCCTCCTCGCTGTGAACCTCACCGGGACGCTTTGCAGGAATCCCAAGAATCTCGCCCGCATAGCCACCGTCCAACCTTGCGGCATCCGCTGCCTTTACCACCCCTTTCGGAATCTGTGGCGCAGTAACTCGATCCAGGAGAGAATCGAAACCGATCGCCATCGAATGTAGTGGAGAAGAGCCATTCTGAGGACGCGACTGGGTGGGTCGCTCCGAGTTTAGACCGAGGAGTTCATGAATCTGCATAGGTGTCCTTTGTTTGGGATTGGTGGGCAGAAAAGGACGGGCAAGGTACATAGCAACAGAAGCGCCAAAATCAGCACCAGAACGTCGCCTCCCTCGGAAGAAAAAGTCTGATATTCGGGGACTTACGAATAGACTCTAAGCGCTGCTGCCGGACCAGAATCGACAACCAGGAATCTATTGCCGCATCCACGCGTTCACCGGATAAATCAAAAACTAAAGCATCTTTGCAAAATTTTGCCTTAGCCGCTTTTATTATACTAATCAAAATACCCCGCCCTATGACTCGATTTCTGCTGCTCTCACTACTCGCGTTATCCTTCAATCTCCCCTTCGGGTCTTCGGACGAATTGCCCGTTCGAGGCTTGAGCATCAAATGCCCCGCAGCCCAGCAAGTCGACCGTTTCATATCCTTCGTCGACACCGAACTAGCCCCCAGAGGGATCAACCTGCTCGTGCTACGCGTCGACTACAATTTCGACTACCAAAGCCACCCGGAGCTGAAAGCCCCCAATCCCCTCAGCCTCGCCCAAGTCAAACAACTCGTGGACATGGGCAAGCGAAACGGCATCCGGATAATCCCGCAAATCAACCTTTTCGGACACCAGTCTTGGCACAGCACCCTCGGCCCGCTCCTTAGAGTGTATCCAGAATTCGATGAAACCCCAGAAATCGAGCTGCCCCCGGAGGGAACCTACAAGTGGCCAAACCAAGATGGACTCTACTGCAAAAGCTACTGCCCCCTCCATCCCGACGTTCACAAAATCGTCTTCGCCCTCGTCGACGAAATAACCGAAGCCTTCGAAGCAGACGCCTTCCACGCCGGACTCGACGAAGTCTTCTACATCGGACACGACCAGTGCGACCGTTGCCGCGGAAAGGACGTAGCCGAACTCTTCGCCGGCGAAGTCATCAAAATTCGGGACCATCTCGCCAAGACCAACAAGAAACTCTGGATCTGGGGCGACCGTCTTATCGACGCGGATACAACCGGTATCGGCATGTGGGAAGCCAGCGACAGCGGCACCCATCGAGCCATCGACCTCATCCCCACCGACGTCGTGATCTGCGATTGGCACTACGAAAGAGCGGAACCCACTCCCACATATTTCGCCTTGAAGGGCTTTAACGTGCTCGCCTGCCCCTGGGACAAACCGGCTCCCGCCCGACAACAATATGAGCAAGCGATCGCCTTCCGAGCCCATTCCAACCCTAAGCTAGCAGAACGCCACCAAGGAATCCTCCACACTTACTGGTCCTCCGCCAAACACTTCATGGATCTCTACGAAGACCCAACGGGAGCAACAGAGAAACAACTCGGCCCTATCAAAGTCCTCGAAGAAATTTTCCCAAAATGATAGTGCCCTTCTCCCCCTCCCTATGAACGACCGGATACAATCCATCGACATCTTCCGCGGAATGACCATGCTCCTAATGGTCTGGGTCAACGATTTCTGGAGCTTAACCGACATTCCCCATTGGCTGGAGCACATGGCCTATGACGAAGACGCCCTCGGTTTCTCCGACGTCATCTTCCCCGCATTTCTCTTTATTGTCGGACTATCGATTCCTTTCGCCAATCGAGCTCGCCAGAAGAAAGCTCAGAACCGGATCGAAATAGCCTACCACATCATCATCCGATCCGCCTCGCTGATTCTGATGGGAGTGTTAATGGTCAACCTCGAGAGCTACCACGAAGCATCCGCTTTTTTACCTCGGCCCATCTGGCAGATCGCCATGGCTTTAGGATTCTTCCTCATTTGGAACGTCTATCCCAAAGGAGAAGACTGGCGCTCAAAGCGAATCCTACTCAAGTCCGCGGGATGGCTAGTTCTCGCCACAATTACAGCCCTGTTTCGAAGCGATCCAGAAAGCGGATACAATTGGATCGAACCTCATTGGTGGGGCATTCTCGGCTTGATCGGCTGGTCTTACCTGATCTGCGCCTTGCTCCAATTATTCACTGGCGAAAAAATCCTCCCGATCGCTATCGCTTGGATAGGGCTAGTGCTCTTTAACATCGCATCGTTCGCCGGCTGGCTAGATTTCCTAAGCCCGGTCAAAAGCTACATCTGGATAGTAGGCGACGCGTCACTCCCCGCCCTCACCATGGCCGGTTGCTTCGCGTCGCTCCTCTACCTCCACCCCTCCACAAAACAAAAACCTCTCCAATACTGCTTCAGCCTACTGGCCCTCGGCCTACTCTGCCTCTTCGTTGGAGTTTTACTCCGCCCCTACTGGGGAATTTCAAAGATCCTGGCGACCCCGGCCTGGACCGAGATCTGTACCGGCATCGGCTTCGTGGCCTTCTCGGTTCTATTTTGGATCGCAGACATCAAAAAGGCGACGCGCTGGGCGTCTTTCCTCAACCCCGCCGGCACCGCCACCCTCACTTGCTACCTGCTTCCCTACTTTGTTTACGCCATCTTCATAATGAGTGGATTTAAGCTGCCACCCGCCCTCACGACCGGGACCATAGGCCTCGCAACATCGATGCTCTTCGCCCTCGCGATCGTGTATGCAACCGGAATCTTGAATCGATTCAAAATCCGTCTCGCTCTCTAGAACGACCGGCAACCCCATGCGAAAAAACGGGGATTCCCTGAAAGCCCCCAAAATTCAAACAATTATTTGAAATAGGCTTTTGAATCTGTTCGTTTGGCTCACGATGACTCGTGCCACGACCCGACAGAAAATCCTCTCCGCAGCCATTGAGAGCTTCGCTCAAAACGGCTACGCAGGCACGACTGCCTCCCAAATCTGCAAACGAGCCAACGCGAATATAGCCGCCGTCAACTACCACTTCGGTTCAAAAGACGCCTTGTTCGAACAAGCGATTGCAGAGGCCTTTTCAATCGCCGAACGCACCTACCCACTCGAAGACGAAAGCTGCGAAACACCTGAGGCTCAGCTTCGTTACTTCATGAGCTCGGTCATTCGACGCGTATTTGACGACGGACCCGCTGGCCGAATCGACCAGATCGTTTGCCATGAGCTCAATCGCCCCTCCGGCCCGAATCCTCTCGTCCTGCAGGAAATCCAAAAGCGACAAGGACAACGAGTCCGTAAGATACTCGGCAAGCTCCTAGACACACGATCCGAAAAGCTCCTCAACCAGGCCCACGCGAACATCGCCGCACTCTGCTTCTTCGTGAAAGTAGCCAAGCCTCTGCAAAAACGAATTTTCCCCGAGCCGCCTACACCATCACAGCTTGATCACTACATTCACGGTCAAATCGAGTTTGCTCTCGCCGGGCTCGCCGCTCTGAAAAACTCCTTCTCCAACAAGAAATGAATCGCACTCCCCTCCTTTCACTAACACTTACCGCCCTCGCCATCTCAGGTTGCGTCAGCACCGAAGACTGGCAGGAGAAAGAGACTCTCGCGACACCCGAGCAGTTCACGAAAGCGTCGGTCCCACAACTCGAAATCAAGGACTCCCTCATGGAGCTCTTCGACCACCAAGGTCTCAACTCACTTGTTGAATCAGCTCTCGAAAACAATCCGGAACTCCAGCGTTCGCGGGCTCGCCTAGACGAAGTGGCCTACAGCGTGACTCGAGCAAAGTCATCTCAACTCCCACAGCTCAACGCAAACGCCGCCGCACGGCGCAACGACCCAGTCGGCGGCTCTCCAGACAACACCTACAGCATCGGCCTAGACGCAAGCTGGGAAGTCGACATCTGGGGCAAGATCCGCTCCGACGTGCGAGCGAGCAAGGCGGATTTGGCAGCGGCAGAAGCCGACTACCTAAACGCCGAGCAATCGCTCGTCGGCCAAACGATGCAAGCATGGTTCAGTCTTGTATCCGCAGAAAAGATACTAGATCTCGACGCCCGCCGCGTGGAATCCTTCCAGTCGACCGAAAACTTGGTCTCACGCCGCTTCGAGCTCGGCGAGGCGACTTCCACCGCTCTCAACCTTGCAAAAACGGACCTCGAAAACGCCAAAGCAGACCTACAAGCGAGCCTTAACAACAGAGACCAAGCCGCGAGAACCCTCAACCAAATCCTCGGTTCCTATCCAGATGCCGAATACAACCACGAAACGCAGTGGCCCAGTCTCGACACCACTGTCTCAGCTGGACTCCCATCCGATCTGCTCACAGCACGCCCAGACGTAGTAGCGGCTTACGAAAGACTCATCGCCGCCGACGAACGAATAAAAGTCTCTCAGTCAGAACTATTCCCATCGTTCCGCCTGACTGCAGACGGAGGCAGAGCCAGTTCTGTCCTGGACGATCTATCAAGCTCTGCCTTCAATTCCTGGAGCGCCTTAGCTGCCCTCTCAGTCAATATATTCGATGCAGGAGCCCGTAGATCAAACATAGGAGCAGCCAATTCACGAGCAGAACAAGCTTACTTCAACTACCAGTCAGTAGTGCTCAACGCCTTGAAGGAAGTCGAAAACGCCCTCGGCTCGGAATACTATCTCGCCAGCGAAGAAACCGCTCGAGTCTCCGCCCTCGAAGCCGCACGCCGCTCCATGGAACGAGCTCAACGAGACTACGAAACCGGCCTCGTCACAATCCTCTCTCTTCTCGAAAGCCAACGACGCGTATTCAATACAGAACGACGAGTCATCAACCTCAAAGCTTCGCGCCTCAACAATCGAGTTCGACTCGCCCTCTCAGTCGGCAAGGGAGTCTAACCCGAACCCAATCATCATTCCGAATGAAAAACACGAAACTCATCATCAATCTGATCGGAGCTCCCGTCCTGCTTGTTGTCATGGTCGCCCTTGCTGTGCTTATGGTCAAAGGCCGAAAAGCACCGCCCACCTTCCCCAAAAAGGAAGTGGTCATCAGTGTCGTCGTAAACGAAGCCTCCCCGCAAACCGTCACCCCTGTAGTACAAACCTTCGGCACCACGCAAAGCTACTACAGCACCTTGGTCTCCAGCCAAGTTGGCGGAGAGATCATAGAAATGTCGCCCGACTTCGAGGTCGGAAACTCCCTCGCGAAAGGAGACTGGCTGGTAAAAATCAACCCGGCCGACTTCGAAGCAAACCTTGCAAGCAGAAGAGCCGCCCTCGCCAACGCCATCACCGCGCTGGCGGAGGAGGAAACGCGTAGCCTTCTCGCCAAGGAAGACTGGCTAAGCGCCGGAAAAGCTCTTTCCCAAGCGACCGACCTAACGCTACGCAAACCGCAACTCGCCGCAGCAAAAGCTGCCGTGCAATCCGCGAAATCCGCCGTCGCCCAAGCTGAACTCGATCTCGAACGGACCACCATCGTCGCCCCCTTCGATGCGATCGTCGACAAACGCACCGCCAGTCTCGGCGACGTCGTTTCCCGAGGAGCAGGCCTCGGTTCCATTCTAGCCCGCGAGCGTATCCAGGTGAGAGTTCCAATCACTCCTAGCCAAGCCGCCCGTCTCCGCCTCCCGCACTTCGGAGAGAACAACGACCCGCTCAGCGCCACCCTCACTTCCCCCACCATACCAAACGCGGAATGGGAAGCCTCCATCGGAAGAGTCGAGCCCTTGATCGATCCACGGAACCAAAGCGTATACCTCGTCGGGGACATCGAGGATCCCTTTGAAAATCAGAGAGCCTTTTTGCCGGTCGGCGCCTTTGTAAACGTGTCCATCTCAGCCGAACCAATAAACGAGGTCTTCACGTTCAGGGAGGCCGCGGTCGTGGAAGACGCTTTCGTCTGGGTTGTCAGCCCAGATTCGACGCTGGCGAAACAAGAAATCGACATCGTATTCACCCAGGAAGGACAGATACTCGCGAAGATCGAATCCCCCAAATTCCCGTTTCCGCTGCAGGCTCTAGAGCTCCCACTCGCCTCTCTTAAAGAGGGACAAAAAGTCAAAGCCATCCACACCGACTCGAACTAATCGACCCCCAATAGAAATTCGCCATGGCTGACGACCCTATTCAAAAACACCCGATCATCGCGTGGTTCGCGTCCAACTCTGTGGTTTCGAACATATTGATGTTCGTAATCCTCGGCTGGGGGATAAGCTCCGCAATAAACATCCGCAAAGAAGCATTCCCTTCTTTCGAAGCAGACTCCGTCACCATCTCAGTCCCCTTCAACGGAGGGGTACCCGAAGACGTAGAACGCGGCGTAGCCATCAAGATCGAAGAAGCCCTACAGGGCGTGGACGGCATCGAGCGTATCCGATCGACAAGCACAGGTTCTGGGGCAACCGTCACCGTTGACTCCCAAGAAGATTACCCCGTCGGCAGGCTATTCAATGACATAAAGGTTCAAGTCGACGCGATCTCGACCTTCCCAGGCGAAGCGGAAAAACCGGTCATCAAAGAAAACAAACGGAAAAACTCCGTCATCTGGATCGATGTCCACGGCGAGGTGGACGAAGGCGTTCTCAAAGAAACCGCACGCGAGGTGCGCGACGAACTCCTCAAGCTTTCCGACGTAAATCAGGTAAACGTTTTTGGCGACCGTGACTACGAAATATCCATCGAACTCACCGAAGATAAGCTACGGGCCTATGACATCACCTTCGACGAAGTTGCCCAAGCCATTCGAGACAACTCCATCGACTTGTCTGGGGGCTTGCTCCGATCCGATCGTGGCGACATCGCCCTCAGATCCAGAGCCCAAGCTTACAACGAAAAGGACTTCGCCCGCATCCCGCTCAGAACCAACCCAGATGGCACCCGCATCCACTTGGAGGACGTCGCCATCATCCGAGACGGCTACGTAGACCAACAGTATCTCAACCGCTTCGACGGCGAGCCAACCGTCAGCCTTCAGGTCACGACAGATGGCGACAAGGACATCATCGTCGCTTCAAAACAAGCCGCCGCTCTTGCTTCCACCTATGAGCAACGTTTCGGACTCCCTGAAGGCGTTACGCTCTCGGCTTGGAACGACGGATCCGAGTCGATTCGCAGCCGCCTCGAACTTCTCACGCAAAACGGCCTGCAAGGCGTATTGCTCGTGCTGCTATCACTTAGCTTTTTCCTAAATGTCCGACTCGCCGCCTGGGTCGCCATCGGCATCCCCGTATCGATCGCAGGAGCTATGCTCCTATTTCACCTTCCTGTATTCAATATTTCACTCAACCTGATTACCGCGTTTTCCTTTATTATCGTACTCGGAATCATCGTCGACGATGCGATCGTCTTGGGGGAATCAATCTACACGGAGAAAGAAAACCAGAAACACTGGAAAGATCCCGACGCAAACATACGGTCCACCGTACGCGGCGTATCCAGAGTTATCACTCCTGCGACCTTCGGAGTGCTCACCACCATCGCCGCCTTCTTCCCGCTCACACAAGTTTCCGGCCGAATGGGCAACGTCTTTGGTCAGATCGCGATCGGCGTCATCTTCTGCCTCATTTTCTCCCTCATCGAATCAAAATTGATCCTCCCCTCCCACTTGGCTCATATCAACGTTCACTCAAAGCCAGGAAACCCGATATCCAAATTCTGGGCACGCTTCCAAGGGCTCTTCGGAAAAGGATTGAGAAAATTCATCGACTCCACCTATCGCCCCGTCTTGATCAAAGCGATCGAGTACCGCTACGTAACGCTCTCGGCATTTCTGGGCCTCCTCGTCCTGATCGGCTCATTGCTGCCTTCCGGTAAACTTAGATTCGTCTTCTTCCCCGATATTTTCCAAGACAACGTCGCCGCCAACCTCACCCTCGAAGAAGGTCTCCCCGTCTCCCACCTCCACGAGAGCACCCTGCAAATCGCCGAAGCGATTCGCCTCGTCAACGAGGACATCATCAAGGAGTTCGGAGAAAGCGCCGTGCGACACATCCAGATTTCCTCTCGCTCCAATACCAAATCAAGCGTCTCGGCGAGTCTTACAACATCCGAAGAACGCGACATCGACACCGGACAGATCGTCAATCGCTGGCGCAAGAAGGTGGGCGAGATCGCCGGAGCCAAAGCGCTCTCCTTCAGCGGCCGAGCCGGTCCGCCTAGCCAAGGATTGTCGCTTCAGCTAGAAAGTAAGAATCTCGAAGCCCTTCAGGAAGCAGCCGACGCTCTTAAGGAGCGAATCTCCACGTATCCGGGAGTTTACGACATCAAAGACAGCTTCAGCTCCGGTCGCCCCGAAATCCTAGTCAACCTCACCCCCGCCGGCCAGGCCTCCGGGTTCAGCCGACGCGATTTGGCCAGCGCCATCCGTTCCGCCTTCTTTGGCAAGGAGGCCCAACGCATCCAACGCGGACGCGACGAGGTAAAAGCCATGGTACGCTACCCTGAGGACGACCGTGGCCAACTGGACACCTTACGCGACATGCGCGTTCGCTTGCCCGACGGGACCGCTCTCCCATTCTCCATCGTTGCGGAAACCGATTTCGGGGAGTCACTAGCCGCCATCGAGCGCGCCGACTACAACCGCATCGTTTCAGTCTCCGCCGAGGTGGACAAGACAGTCACCTCCGGAGACGAGATCCTGGCTGCTCTCAACATCGAATATTTCCCCGTCTTCGCTCTTGAACATCCAGAGGTAAACCTCGCTCTACGCGGCGAGGCCGAACAACGGGGCAAATCCATCAAGTCCCTGCAAGATGGGCTAAAGCTATCGCTCCTACTCATCTTCATCCTCTTGGCGATCCCGCTGAAATCTTACATCAAACCGTTCTTCATCATGTCGGTCATCCCGTTCGGCATCATCGGAGCCTTGCTCGGCCATTTCATCGTGGGCATCCCAGTGTCGATCCTCTCCCTCTTCGGAGTGCTCGCCCTCTCGGGCATCGTCGTCAACGATTCGCTTGTCCTCCTCGCTCGAATCGACGACCTGAGGAAACAAGGGGCAAGCCTCAGAGAAGCCATCATCGAGGCAGGACCGCAGCGCTTCCGAGCGATTTTGCTCACCACGCTGACCACCTTTATCGGCCTCGTCCCGATTCTCCTTGAACCAAGCGTGCAAGCCCAGTTCCTCAAGCCCATGGCCGTATCGGTCGGCTTCGGAGTGGTGTTCGCCACAGCCATCACGCTCATTCTCCTGCCGGTGCTCCTCATCACTTTTGATGAAACCGTCTCATCGTCATTTCGCTACTACCGGGACGCCATCAAACGAAAGTGGGGAACCCAAGAAGAGGAATAGAGCACTCGCTGTTCTATAGAAAGTCCAAGGCGCACCTTTACGCATACGGGAATTGAAATAGTTTTCGCACTCACGTAGTCAGAAAACGATTTCATGAAGCCAGAAAACCCTTCTTTTCACGCACACCACTCTCCTATGGGGGCGCTCGCCTCCTTCACTTGCGGCGCCCACGGAGCCAAAGGTGGCATGGGCCTCGAGCTTCCAGCCGCCTTCCAAGGTGAAATCTCCATAGGCTATCTCGACGCGGAAAACACGCTGAGTCTCCTCCCTCTTTTTGAAGGGAGCGAATCCTCCGAGTCCGAACGCTACGTCGAGGGTGCCGAAGGCACCAGCGGCAAACTCAAGGTTCTGCAAGGTGTTCAGCGCGACTACAAGTGGGCGACCGACACCATTGGAGCTGAGGGCGTCTCGCTCGAAATCGCGACCCCCTTCTTCCCGATTCCTGATCCGGCCGAAGCCATGCCGAGCGAACTGGGATTCGCCAGCTGCCCCGTCGTACACCTCACCCTACGATTCACAAATGACAGCACAACCAGTCGCCGCGGCATTTTCGCCCTCGGAATCGATCGACGCTGGAGCTCTCTTGAGGAATCGACCGGCGGTTCCTTGACCGGAGCCACAAGCCAAGGCCAAATCGGATTCGCGACCGACACCGATGGCGTAAGCTGCTGGATGGACTTCGATCCAATCTCAGCAATGAACCGCCAACACTCCACGCCAGAGTTCCTCCTCGGCCCCACCGCTGGACTCGAGGTCGAAGTGGGTCCTGGCGAAGAAAAGACCATCGAAATCGTACTCGGGTTCTTCAAGTCCGGCCCCGCCACGTACAACCGAGAACTTTCCTATTATTACACGCAACATTTCACCAACCTGTCACAGGTTCTCGAATACGGTCTAGCGAGTCGTGAGGACTATCTCGCAATCGCCGCAGAACGAGATGCCGAACTGGAAAAGGCGACGCTCAACGACGAGCAGAAATTCCTCATCGCCCACGCTACTCGCAGCTACTACGGCTCAACTCAGTGGCTCTGGGATGGGGCGAAATCCGTCTGGGTCGTCAACGAGGGAGAGTACTTGATGATGAACACCTTCGACTTAACCGTCGATATGCTCTTCTTTGAGATGCAATTCAACCCATGGACCGTTCGAAACATCCTTGAGCAGTTCACGGAACGATACTCCTTCTACGATTCCGTTTTCGATCCCCAAGATCCGGATACACTTTATCCAGGAGGACTCTCTTTCACCCACGACATGGGAGTCATGAATCACTGGAGCCCCGCAGGTCGCAGCTCTTACGAAGTCGGAGGCCTAGACCGAGCCTGCTTCTCCCACATGACCTGCGAGCAACTCACAAATTGGGTTCTCTGCGCAGGTGTCTACTACGCCCAGACCCGGGACGAAGGCTTTCTGCGAAAGCACCGTCAAACGCTCGTCGAATGCTATGAGTCGCTGCAAAACCGCGACAACCCCGATCCCGCGAAGAGAGACGGCATCATGAGCTTCGAATCTTCACGCACTGAAGGCGGCGGCGAGATCACGACTTACGATTCACTCGACCACTCCCTCGGCCAATCCCGTCGAAACATCTACCTTGGCGGAAAAATGTGGGCATCCTATGTGGTCCTGGAAAGCCTCTTCACTGAAAGCGCTCTCGAGGAGCTTGCAGACAATGCAGCGGCATCCGCCAAACTCGCAGCTGATACCTTGACCAAAGGGTTTAATGAGGAGCTCGGCTTCATACCTGCCGTCTTAGAGGAAAACAACCAAAGCGCCATCATCCCAGCGATCGAGGCCCTCGTCTATCCACACGTCATGGGCCTCACTCACGCGACCGATCCGGAAGGCCCGTTCAGCGAATATATCGCAACTCTCAAAAAACACTTTCACCACATCATGGATACAGGCATGTGCCTTTACGAAGATGGAGGCTGGAAACTATCTTCATCCGCAGACAACTCCTGGATGTCCAAGATCAATCTCTGCCAATTCGTGGCTCGGGCGGTTCTCGGCTTCGACTTCGGCGAAGCCCAATTCAAAGCCGACCAAGCCCACGCCCGCTGGGAACGAGAAGGCTCCAAGCTCTCCGCCTGTTCCGACCAATTCCGCTCCGGAGTCGCCCATGGCTCGCTCTACTATCCGAGGATTGTGACGAATATTCTTTGGCTCTCGGAGTAATCGGTGTAAAGCCACCGTAATCCGATTTTATGCCACTTCGCGAGATCCAGCTAAACCTCGAGGGGAACGAAGGGCACGAGCCCGAGCACTTTTGCCTCGAGCACGTCGAACATATCTTCATGGACAACCTTCCCAAGAAGATAGATATCGATGGGCACGAAAAGCTAATCATTAACTGCTTCGCAAAGCGGTCGGAGGACCTCGACCGCTTTGTCTCGCTAAAACCGACGATCGGAAGCTTCGCCAGTTTCGAAATGTCGGGTTTCGACACCGAAACGTTCCGTAAACACTCAATTCCAGAAAAGGAAAAAGTCGCCGCGCTTTGGATACGTAATGCCTTAGCTGAACTATCGGAACGTTTCGAGATACCCATCGAAGCGATCAACACCGCCCATGCCCGCACAGTTGAATCTGGTTTTAGAAAAGAGTGGATCCGCAAACAGAGCTCGAAATCACGAGGCGACCGGAAACTGCGACTGGAGACACATTGCGTCTACGACCACAGCGGCATCTCCGTCACTCTCCATATCAAAAGCAGGCAAAAGACGATCGCTAAAACAAGTCCAGATTCCGGTCGCAAGATGCGTGGAATCAAATTCGACTATGACTCGGTTGTTTGGGAGGAAGATTGCGTCTGCATAAAAAACGCCTTCGGAGACCCGTATCTTCGATTCCGTATTCTAGAGGACAATACGGTAGAGCTGCTAGGCTCCACCAAAGCCGTCCGCCTCATGCAAAGAGGCGAGTCGCTGATCATCAGCACCAACAAAAACGCCTAGCTCTCGCTCTGACGTTTCACCTCGGCCGCGTTAAACATGGCGTGGGCTTCGTCTAAAATCTCGGGGATACGATCAGCGAACGGGCTCCCCGCGAGCGATTCTTTCAACGCAACCGGGTCCACATCGCTCACCTTTTGACCAGGAAACCAGTGGGCCGCGTTACCAAGCAAATTGTAACGCATCTTCCCCCACTCCACGATATCCAAACTCTTGCCGTAGGTGTAGAGGCGCAAGATCTCCTTTACGTTAATATCGCCAGGCACATCCCACCACTCAGGAAGCCCCTTCCACCAGCCATCGCACCACTCCTTTCCTAGGATCGAGGCCATTTCGGAACGAATCCGATTCAGAGCCGGAGTCATTGTTTCCTCTGCTGAATCGTAGTAATCGAGCATTTTCACATGTGTATCGAAATCCTGTGGACAGCTCACCCCCATACTCAAGGTATGCACTTCTGGCCGCGAAAGACAGAACAAGGCATTCCACTGCATCGGATCCAGATCGCCGCACAGCTCCTTAAGTTTCGCCGGAGGATCGTAGAGCCTTCCGCCCTTGTCGTTCGGACTGATGATAAACACTCCCATGTCCTTTTTGTGAGCGAGCTGGATCGCCTCCCAATTCAGCTCATTGACGAAGTACCAATGCAAGTTCACGTAGTCGAACTCACCCGTCGCCACCGCATCGCAAATTTCCTGCGTTCCTCCATGGGTCGAAAACCCAACAAAGCGAATACGACCTTGAGCCTGCAGCTTACGCACGACTTCCAAGCAGCCCCCATCGCGCACAGTCCAATCCAAAGTCTCCGCATTGTTGATACCGTGAAACGAAAACAAATCCACATGATCCAACTGCAGGTACTCCATCGACTTCTCGAAAGTCTCTAGAAACTTCTTCGGATCCGGGTCGGGAGCGACTTTCGTCTGCATGATGAAGTCGTCGCGATTTATCTTTGGCAGGACTTGCCCAAGCTGCATCTCCGACGTACCGTAGCCACGTGCCGTTTCAATATGATTGGAACCGACTTCGAGAGCGAATTTCACTGCCGCCTCCAGGTTCTCCTGACCACTTTGCTTGATGCTCTCCAGAGGCTCGTCCGACCAACTCTGCTGGAATCTCATCCCACCGCAAGTGATCACCGGCATCTGTAGCTCCGTCCTTCCGTATCTCCGATATCTCATCTCAAAACAGCTCTGCTATCGAATAAACACGGCAACGCCACCCAAAAAACTGCAAGAGCACGTGACGATTAACGCTTTTTCCCGCTATGCAGAGCGAAGCTGTCTTCATAACTCAACGTTTAATGAAATCTGCCCCGTCTAACTATATTTTTCGCTTACGAATGCCCGAGGAAGAGCCCTTAATCGAATTTGAAATCCCCACCCCCGTTTTCCCCTCACATGATCTTGTCACGCCATAATATCTCCAACGCCGACCGCTGGGCAATCGACGGCATGCTTCTGCCACCTGAAACTTCGCTTAGCTCGCTCTTGCAGATGAGTCGAAGGGAAATGATGTCCAACCTCGCTTCAATCGCATCCGCGGAGGCAGTCAATGGAGAGCCGCTCGCTCCGATCGACGCCGATCAGGAAGTTTGGGCTTCCGGTGTCACGTACATGAGCAGCCGTCTCGCTCGTGAGGCCGAATCCGAAACAGCTGACGTTTACGAGAAGGTATACGATGCCGACCGCCCTGAATTGTTCTTCAAATCCAATGGCTGGCGCGTAGTAGGTCCCAACGGAAACATACGCGTTCGCAGCGACAGCGCTTGGGACGTCCCCGAGCCCGAGCTCACCCTCGTCATCAACGCTCATGAAGAAATCGTCGGCTTCACCGTTGGAAATGACGTTTCATCTCGCAGCATCGAGGGCGAAAACCCGCTCTACCTTCCTCAAGCCAAAGTCTACAATCAATCTTGCGCCTTGGGTCCCGCGATCAAGCTGGTAGACAGCGAATCGCTTCGCGACCTTCCCATTCATTTGCAAATCCACCGTTCAGGCAGCGTAGTATTCGAGGGCGAAACTCGGACCTCGCAAATGAAACGGAATCTCGAGGAACTCGTTTCCTACCTCTTCCGTGAAATGGATTTCCCAAACGGAGCCCTCTTGATGACTGGGACTGGGATAATCCCCACCGAGGAATTCACTCTGCAATCAGGAGACCTCGTCCGTATCCAAATCGATGATATGATTCTCGAAAACCCAGTACTCTAGCTCGAAACCCAAAGAACAACATTTTCAACACCATGCAAAAAATCCTATCCAACGGAAACTGGATCAAATCCAACAACCCAACTGGTTCATTCCACGCCTATAATCCCGCAACAAGGGAAAAACTGGACGAACGTGAATTTCCAAATTCAAGCTGGGAAGAAATCGAGAGCCTCATCGAAAACGGCCACGCTGCAGCTCAAGATCTACTTGATGTTTCCCCGAATGCGCTAGCGGACTTCCTAGAAACCTACGCCGCAAAAATCGAAGCCGCTACTGACACGCTTGCTGAGATCGCAAATCAGGAAACCGGGCTCCCAGTTACACCTCGCCTCGCGGGCGTTGAGATTCCGCGCACCGTAAACCAGATCCGACAAGCAGCCGCCTCCGCTAGGTCCGGTGATTGGTCGCAACCAACGATCGATACAGCTACCAACATTCGCTCCATGCACGGAGCTCTGGGTGGTCCAGTGGTTGTATTTGGCCCGAACAATTTCCCGTTCGCCTACAATGGAATCGCAGGAGGTGACTTCGCCTCCGCTATCGCAGCCGGCAACCCAGTAATCGCAAAAGCGCATCCAGCCCACCCCTACACAACTCAGTTGCTCGCCGAACTCGCGCAGGAGGCAGTGGCACAACACGATCTTCCTTCAGCCACAGTTCAGTTATTCTACAACACGGAAAATGAGAACGGTCTGAAGCTCGTCGCACACCAGAAGGTCGCTGCCGTAGGATTCACCGGGAGTCGTCCCGGCGGCCTTGCGCTGAAATCAGCGGCTGACCAAGCTGGTACACCGATATTCCTGGAAATGTCGTCAGTAAACCCGGTTTTCGTATTACCAGGCTCACTACAAGAGCGCGGAGCAGAAATCGCAACCGAGCTTCACGGCTCATGCACGCTGGGAGCGGGACAATTCTGCACTAAGCCGGGACTCATCGTTGTTGAGAAAGGAGCCGAGTCAGATGCCTTCATCGAGGCGATGACCGAGAGCTTCACCAGCACACCAGCAGGAGTGCTCTTAACCAGTGGAGGCGAGACGGCGGTCTCTTCTGCAGTGGAACAACTCTCGGCCGCCGGGGCTAAGGTTCTGGCAGGCGGAAAACTCTCCGACACTGCCCACTACGGATACGAACCCACTCTGTTGAGCGTAGGAGCCGACACCTTCCTGGAAAATTCTGAACAGCTACAAAGCGAAGCGTTCGGGGCAGTATGCCTAATCGTCATCGCTCGAAGCGAAGATCAGATCCTGCAAATCGCATCGCAGCTGGAGGGAAATCTCACTGGCTCGATCTTTTCCGCAAACGATGGCTCGGAGGATTCCTTCTATACAAAGCTGGCCAAGACACTTCGTACGAAGGTAGGCCGACTCCTCAACGACAAGGTTCCAACAGGTGTGGCAGTGTGCGCCTCCATGAATCACGGTGGACCGTATCCAGCGACTGGACATCCTGTATTCACGGCAGTTGGCTTTCCCGCAAGTATCATCCGTTTCAGCGCGTTGCACAGTTATGACAACGTTCGCCATGATCGCTTGCCTCTAGCCATCCGAGATAAGAATCCGAGCGGCAGCCTGACCCGCTTGATCGATGGTGAGAGAACGACAAAGGACGTTTAGACGCCCCTCCCTTCCACATTAAGCGCATTGGCTTCGAAACACACAGTCGAACAAGTACTGCCCGGAGCTGACCCGCTTCTAAAAACTCGTACAAAAGGAGTTGGGCCAGTCGGACAACTTCCCGTATCCAAGGAGCAACTTCGCGAAGCGCCTAGCGGTGACCTATTCGGTCTGACTCAAAATGCGGGAATGGGTTGGCGAGCGTCCGAAATTGGACGCGATCCCTACCTCATAATCAGTACCGCAGGCGGTCTTCGTCATCCGGACGGATCCCCAATCGCTCTCGGCTACCACACGGGACACTGGGAAATCGACCGCTTGGTTAAGATTGCTGCCGAAACATTCAGTGCCGAGGGAGCTCTCCCGTTCGCAGCAGCTTGCAGTGACCCTTGTGACGGGAGATCTCAGGGAACGACAGGCATGTTCGACAGCCTGCCCTACCGTAACGACGCAGCAACTACTATGCGTCGACTCATCCGCTCCCTCCCGCGACGGAAAGGCGTACTCGGCATCGCCACCTGTGATAAAGGCTTGCCAGCAACCTTACTCGCGCTTGCCGGAAGCGGGGATCTCCCTGGTGTGATTGTCCCCGGAGGAGTCACCCTCCCTGCAGAGGGAGGCGAAGATGCGGGAAAAGTTCAGACCATCGGAGCGCGATTCGCCCAGGGGGCGATCAGCTACGACTACGCCGTAGACATGGGCTGCAAGGCCTGCGGTTCTCCTGGGGGTGGTTGCCAATTTCTTGGCACGGCAGCGACCTCTCAGGTCGTTTCAGAAGCCATGGGACTCAGTCTTCCGCACAGCGCGCTATGCCCCTCAGGCGAGCCAGTCTGGAAGGATCTAGCCAAACGTTCCGCAATCGCGCTTTTAAGGCTATCCGAAGCTGGAATCACCGTATCCGATATCCTGACTCAAAAGGCTATCGACAACGCAATGATCGTACACGCAGCCTTTGGAGGTTCGACAAACTTGCTGCTTCACATCTCGGCGATCGCTCACACTGCAGGTTTACGAACACCAGTAGTTGAAGACTGGACACGCGTTAACCGAAGCACCCCAAGGCTTGTCGATGCCTTACCAAATGGCCCACGCAACCACCCTACAGTACAAGTCTTCATGGCAGGCGGCGTGCCTGAGGTTATGCTACATCTCCGCGAGATGGGACTCCTACATCTCGACGCCTTGACTTCTACGGGCCAATCTCTCGGTGAGAACCTCGCTTGGTGGGAAAAGAGCGACGCAAGATCCCAAGCGCTCGAGCGACTCCGAGAACTTGATAAGGTCGATCCAGAAGAAGTCATCTTCGGCCCAGCTTACGCTCGCGAGAAAGGCTATACCTCCGCGCTCGTCTTTCCCACTGGAAACATAGCCCCTGATGGATCCGTCATAAAAGCCACCTCGATCGATCCGACAATGGTCGATCAGGAGAATTGCTTCCACCACGAGGGGAAGGCTCGCGTCTTCGCCAGTGAATCTGCAGCCATCAAAGCGATTAAGAGCAAAGGAAAGGACGCAATTAACAAAGGTGACGTCATTGTACTCATCGGCTGCGGTCCTACCGGAACAGGAATGGAGGAGACCTACCAACTCACTTCAGCCCTAAAACACTTATCCTGGGGCAAGCATGTTCCCGTTCTGACGGATGCTCGTTTCTCTGGCGTTTCCACAGGGGCTTGTATCGGACATATCGGCCCTGAAGCGCTTGCTGGCGGTCCAATTGGAAAGTTGAGAGATGGAGACCGAATCGAAATTCACATCGATCGAAACGAACTTACCGGGAGTATCAACTTCCTCGGGACAGATGAAGGCGACCCACTTTCCGCGAGCGACGCTGCTGATGTCCTCCAAAAACGCGAAACACATAGCTCCGTTTCCCCGCACCCTCAGCTCCCCGACGACACCCGGCTCTGGGCCGCCTTACAGGATGTCAGCGGCGGCACATGGAACGGATGCGTCTACGACGTCGACAAGATCATCGAAACGCTGGAAGCTGGAAAAAAGGCGATAGCCGAATCGAGAGAGCCTCAGGAGGACTCCTGAAAATAGTTTCGGATCTCGATCACGTCATCTTGCTTGATCGCTACCAAAAACGCTTTTCCACCCACCAGCCACAAGGTGAGGTACTTGCTGTGCTTCGAATAACGAACATCCCTGACTGACTCGTATCCATAACGAAGCTCTACTTGCCTGCCTCGTGGCAAAATCTGGATACCTTGTGGCGCGAACGTTATTCTCTTCGGAAAACGACGATAGCTCATAGCTGTCCCAATCAATACCGACACGAGCATCCCTATCGGATACCACAAGCGAGTTCCCCAAGAGTGATCACCCATGCTTCCCGTAGCATCCTCCTGGAACCAATCCAAAATGTTTGGCAGCAAGTCCAGATAAGCGAATCCGAACAGAAGCGCCTGTACCGCCAAGCCCAAAGACACTCCAAAACTCAACAGAGGAGCTAAACCATTCTTTAGCTCGATTGTGGGAGCGGTAGTCTTCTGGTTCACCGAAGCTCCAGTTTCCTTCGCCGGATCCTCTTCATACGCCCCCACGTTCTCTTCAGGATCAGGCTTAACGTATTCACAATTCCAGCACTCGCTCAACGAGTCAGGAACGCTTTTCGAGCAGGCGGGACATACCCACTCGATCTCCTTCTCCTCCTGAGCGCGAGGAAGAGCAAAAGGACGAAAAGCCTCCGGCAATGCCTCCTGATATTCCTCAAATTCAATCTCTCCGTCCTGCCAGCGATCGTATTCAAAACTCGCTTCGTAGAAGCTCTCGTAGTCCTCTGGCCTAAGGGCCCGACCACGGCCGCATTCGGTGCAACCAAGCGAACATAGCTTGTTTCGCTCCTTATCAATCTCGAAGTGCACGCTGTGCGCTGTCGCTCGCGAACAGTGGCTACACTTCGCGATCAGACAAACCACTCCGAGATTTCGGTAGACATGTAAATTCTGGTGCATCTGAAAAAAGCGTGGCAGGTTAGAGAGCTTTCAAAACAAGCGCTGCCTATTCGCTGAAAACAAGCTTTTCTGGCAAGGTGAATTTTCCTAGCAATCATCTTGAACTAACCCGCGTTTTCCCTTCAGCCGACTCTTGAGAAGGCTCTCTCTTACCCAATTAAAACCGTCTATTATGAAAAAAATTGTTCTCACTATCCTAAGCCTCGCCGTCCTCGCTCTGGGAGCTGTCAATCTCAGCGCCGCCCACCATAAAAACAAAGCGACTCCGCACACTGTGATCCACGTTGTTACCGTGTCATGGAAGGCAGACGCTAGTGATGACGCGATCCAGGCCGCACTCGACGGCGTCGTCCAGCTCCAGAAGGATTACGACGGAATCACCCGCGTCTGGATCAAGACCATCAAGGCCCAGGGCAATCGAAGCCACGCCTTCGTCATGGAATTCAAGGACCAGCAAGCCCTCGTCGACTACGCCGGTAGCGACGCCCAAAAGAAGTGGTACAAAGTCTACTACCCAGTTCGCGAAGGCAGCACGACCTTCGACATAACGAACTAACACACTTTCCGAAACAAGTTTTAGGGCCCGTCTTCAGTTTTCTGAAGGCGGGCTTTTCATTTTTCTCAACGGGCTCCAACGCCGCCCCCCCTTTTCCTTACTTCATGGTAGTTTTTTCTTTATTTGACCTCTCGCGAATCTAAACTGACTGCAGACATTTCGAACGAAGAAACCTCAGCCATGAGCCAACAACGATTTCACGTCTTTCATCCGCAACAGCGAAACCGGCCGCCAAATAGCTTTTACACGCTCGCCGAGAACGAACCGTTCCGAATCTTTTTCCCCCTGGGAATGTTGCTGGGCATCATCGGCATCGCCCTATGGCCGCTACACTACGCAGGAGTCATTGAAACGTATCCGCTAGCCAGCCACCTACGCCTCATGATTCATGGATTTCTGGGCAGTTTCGTGATCGGATTCCTTTTCACCGCAGGGCCTCGACTACTGAGTTGCCCGCAGCCCAATGGATCGATCATCGAAGGGCTGCTGATCGTATCAATTCTCCAATCAGTATTCGCCTTTCTCCACCCTATCGCGGCAGACGCTCTGTTCCTCTTCCAGCTATCCGCTGTCCTCTTCCTCGGACTCGTAGGATTCAAGCACAGGTCCGACCTGCCACCGCCTGGATTCATCCTCGGAATCGCCGGACTGCTAAGCGCTTTGGTCGGTGCTGTCCTCATGCTTATGACCGATCTGGGCAAGGGAGGCAGCCTAGGCTACCAACTGTCGAGAATCCTCCTCTTCCAGGCCTTCCCGGTACTGCCGATCATCGGCATCGGCGCCTTTTTCTTTCCCAAACTGACCAAAGATAAAAACCCACAGGACCTCCCTGTAAGTCGCTACCCCAGCAAACAATGGCTGGTCAGAGCGAGCTACGCAGCAACCGCCGCTTTCGCATTCGGATTTTCCGTCTACTTGGAAATCAAGGGGAACCATCAATTCGCTTACCTCTTGCGAGCCGCAACCCTCGCGACCTATCTGTGCCTGGAAACGCCTCTATTGATTCGATCTCGAGGCGACAGCTCCCAACGACTGCACCTCATCGCCTGCTCGATCGCCATTGTCTCCAGTTTTGCAGCGATCGCCTTCTATCCCGCGCAAAAAACAGCTTGGCTGCATGGCTTCTTTATTTGCGGGCTCTCGGGAGCGATCGTACTCGTCGCAACCCGAGTCGTCTTCGGTCATAGCGGCAGACCTCTCCTCGCTCTGGCAAGCCGGAAACCTCTGCTCTGGGGCATCCTCTTCCTAGCGATCGCCGCCAGCGCCCGCGTGTTCGCAGACTTTCGACCTGACATCCGAATCACACATTACCTCTACGCGGCCACCTTTTGGCTCGTGGTCGCAGCGGTCTGGTTAAGCAAAGTCGCACCTAAGGTCAGATTCGAAGAGCCTGAAGAACCAAGCAATCCGCTCGCGCCGCCACGTCCACGTTAGTCGAAACCGAGCCAAAGCTTGCGCGACCGCCAGACGCGAGCCAGCTTCCCTAGCTACTATGGCAGAGCTCGGCAAACAGAACGAATTGGCGATCGTTAACGAATCCCCACACGGCCTATATCTCGATGGAGGAGATCTTGGCGACATCCTGCTTCCCAGCGCCTACGTGCCACGAGACCTCACCCCAAACTCCAAAATTTCGGTCTTTGTCCACCTAGACTCCGAGGATCGGCTTGTCGCGACCACCGAACGCCCCAAAGCGGAGGTAGACCAATTCGCCGCCCTGAAAGTAGTCGAAGTGAACCGCCGCATGGGAGCCTTCCTCGATTGGGGGCTCAGCAAAGACCTATTGCTACCCTTTCGAGAAAGCCGTGGCAGAATTGAAGTCGGCGACACCAGGGTGGTTCGAATCTACATCGATCAAGCGAGCGGACGAATCGTCGCAAGCGAGCGGCATTCTCGCTTCCTTAGCGATGCCCGCCCACGCTACCAGCCACAGCAGGAAGTCGACCTGATCGTCGCGAGCGAAACCCCTTTGGGCTACAAAGCGATCGTCAACAACACCCACGTCGGCCTCCTCTACGAAAACGAACTTTCCGATCCACTGAGCGTCGGCCAATGCTTCAAAGGCTACGTCACAAAAGTCAGAGCAGACGGAAATATCGACCTACGACGCGACCGCTCCGGTTACTCCCGAGTAGCTCCGCTCGCCGAACAAATTCTCGACAAGCTCAAAGCAAACCAGGGCCGTCTGGAGCTCGACGATCGATCTTCCCCCGACGCGGTACGAGCCGCCTTCAACGTCAGTAAAAAGGCGTTCAAGCAGGCTCTCGGCTCCCTGTACAAGCAACGAGCGATCAGCTTCTCGGACGGAGGCGTCGACCTCATCGACCCCAAACCTTGAACGCATCAGCTCCAAGGGGCATAGGGCGGCTTCCTAATGGTCACTAGGCGACACCCGCACCTAAGGCAGGGTTAACTACTCTCGCCCCTGACTAAAATGGACAGTTTTCAGCAAAAGATCACTTTTTTTGAACATCTGCCTATTTCATCCGTCATACATCGCGTAGGACATCGCTTAGCGAGTCCTCATTTGGGGTAACAAAGAAAACAAGTTAGCGGATCGCTTAGGGGTAGGCGATCCGCTTTTCTTTTGTTACCGAGCTTTGAATACATCTCCCTACAAGCAACAAGCGAACCCCATAAAGGGATTCGCTTGCCAGGGGTAGGACTCGCCTGTTCGGCGTCGTAGTTTGGGCTTGTAGCGCCAGCTATTTCGCAGCTAGCAAAAAATTTCCATATTCGTAGACGTAGCTATCAGGAACGAGATTTGTACGAATTTCCTCCGTGCCGGAATAGAAGTGCATTTGCTCGGGCATTTCGTAGCTCAACAATGTAAGGATAGAAACAATACGGCTCTTGCCCGCCTCCAGATCCCCAATACGCCGGCAAACAAATGAAGCTTCACCAAAGCGGTCGAACCGCATCACGCAATAAGCGTCTTCCACATCCTCCACAGCCGTCACACGCGCCGTAAATTCAAACCAAGCCGTCTGCTTCAGGAAACGTACCTCCTCGCCTTCCCTCACCACTCCGGCCCGCTTGTTCTCGATGATCTCCACATCCAACAACCCCGGACCAAACGTGTCGCTTGAAAGCATCGTCACATTCTCTTTCCGACTTTTCACCAAACCATCTCCGGTAAAGCAATACGGTGCATTTCCACGTATTTCATAAACCGGAATCAAGGATCCCTCCTCCAGACAATACAGCGAACTCTGCCCCTGCAGCGACCCACACGAAAGAAAACAGAAGAATACTAAAAAGGTAATATTTCGTGTTGTTATTTCCCTCATAATGCAGTCGATTTCTACTATCCATAAGATCGCCTAAACGCCCTTATTATCAACGTCTCCAACCCGATTGATAACTAACTTACAAACCTCTAGCATGTCTTTTACAGGACCTCGTGGACTCCCTTAATTCAAGGCTCCAATCTTCCTCAGTTTTTACCCATCGAGCTCTGGAAATACCTAGTTAACGCAGTGCAAACCGAAGTAGTTCAACCGTATCCAAAACAACATGACATTCTGTCAAGTCTAGCAGTTGAATTTTAATAGCAACAGATCGAAACAAGACACTCCCGCTTTAGGGTTTCGAAAACGAGCCACACCGTGAATCCCACCTATCAAGTCGTCCTCATTACTGGCTGTAGTTCAGGCATCGGCTATGAGCTCATCCAGCGCTTCGATCGGAAAGGATACCGCATCATCGCCACGGCCTTGCCAAACTCTCTCGCGGAGCTCGAATCGAGCCCAGCTGCTCAAAGCCAACGCATCACAGCCAGAGGCCTTGACATAGCGGATTACGAAGCCACCACCCGCTTGGTTCGGGAAACAGAGCAAAGCATCGGCTCGGTCGACATTCTCATCAACAATGCCGGCATCTCCTATCGCTCTACTGTCGAAGACATGACGGACGAGGACGAGCAGCGACAACTCCAGGTCAACTACTTGGGCCCGATGCATCTCATCCGCACCTGCCTGCCGGAAATGCGTCGCAAGCGCTACGGACGCATCATAAACATCTCCTCAGTTGGCGGCATGATGGCGATGCCAACTATGGCCTCCTACTCCGCCTCCAAATTCGCGCTCGAAGGGGCTAGCGAGTCCCTTTGGTACGAACTTAAGCCATGGGGCATACACGTCAGCCTCGTGCGTCCCGGCTTCATCAACTCTCTCGCATTCACCAAGGTTCAATACTCTCGACGCAAAGCGGCCGGCGAGAGTTCGCCCGAGTACGATTCCCACTACGAGAACATGAAGACCTTCGTTGAGGGCATCATGCAACGTACCCCCTGCACATCGAAGGACGTAGCGCGACGCATCTTCAAACTGAGCCGCCAGAAACGCCCCAAGCTTCGCGCCGCAGGAACGCCAGACGCCAGCCTCTTCTATTTTATCCGACGAGTCTTGCCTCGCTTCGTCTACCACAGGCTTCTCTACAAAACACTGCCCGGCGTATCCAAGTGGGGCCCGGGCAAACCACAGGACAAATCATGAGCCGAGATTTTGCCGACCTGGTTTTTCGCCTGCTCTTCAGCTTGATCTTCATCGGGCTCGGGGGAGAACACCTTCTCAGCGACGAGCTGATACAGAAACTCATGCCTGAGTGGATGCCCGGTCCCAGATTTGTATCCATTTTCTGTGGTATCATCCTCTTCACAGGCGGGAGCATGATCGCCGTCGGCTATCGCTTAAAGCTAGCAGCCATCCTCCTCGGCTCCTTTCTGGTGCTAGTAAGCGCCGTTGTCCACGCCCCGGCCCTTCAAGGGATAGCATCCCCTGTCGCAGACCCCCGAGATCAATGGCTTTGGGAAACCCTGCAGCGTAGCAATTTCGTCAAAAACCTCTGCCTGCTCGGCGTTTGCATGATGCTCCCATTCTACACCCCCGGCAGGTGGTCTCTCGAACGTATGCTTAAAAAGTAAAGCGTAATTACTATTAGCTCCCTTCACAGAGGGAGCTGCTCTAGCAAAGGAAGACTAATTGCAAACCGAGGTCTTTTTTTACTTTTCAAAGCTCTGATCAATCGCATGTTTCGCCCCGCTTCGTAAAAAATACGGAACTTAGACGTATGTTTACGAAACTAAGACGCGGGCTCTCCGGAGCTCGTATCAAATCAAACTACAATACAGATCAGAAAATGAAAAATAAGACTATCGCTATCCTAGCGGCAGCCGCAGGCTTCGTGTCTGCAAGCAACATCAACGCCCAAGAACTCTCTTGGGAAGCAACCTACGGAGTAGAGTCCGAGTACGTTTTCCGCGGCGTCAAGATCGCCGACGAAAGCATCCAAGGCGGCATCGAAGGTTCATACGCAGACGCATACTTCGGCGTCTGGGCACATGAAGCGTTCAACAGCGACTACAGCGACACCAGCGAGTTCGATTTCTACGCAGGTTACGGAGTAGCTCTCGACGACACTTACTCGCTCGATTTCGGTGGTACCCTCTACCACTACCCAGATGCGGATGGTGACGACACTGTTGAAGCCTTCATCGGACTCACAGCCGACGTACAACTCGCGCCAAGCCTCTACTTCTTCTACGACTTCGACATCGAAGCCATCACTGTAGAAGGAGCGATCGGCCACTCCATCGAAGTTGACAGCCGTTCAAGCGTCGATCTCGGAGCTGCGTTCGGTTACGTCGACATCGACAACGACATCCTCGATGCAGACTACATCTACTACTCTGCGACAGCGGACTACGTGTACTCCATCAGCGAAAGCACAGACGCAGCCTTCGGCGTTCGTTACAGCAACAACGACATTGGCCTCTACCCGCACGAGGACGGTAACCTCTGGGGCGGCGTAACGTTCACAACAAGCTTCTAATCTCTTAGCGAGATTCCCAGTTTCCAAGTCCGCCCCCAACCGGGGCGGGCTTTTTTTGGGAAATTGGGGACAAGTTTTGCTGGATCTCAGGCCGGATCCTCTTCATTTTCTCGCGGCTTTGGTCCTAACCGCCAAAGCAGATAGAGACATGGCCCTTACAGAGTACAAAAGCAAATTCATCGCCGACTGCGGCATCAGCATGGGAGACGAAGGCAAAGGTCGCCTCATCTCCGAAGTCGTCGAAGAACTCCGCGAAAAGACAGGCGTGGAAAATCCCGTCCAAGTCGTCCTCAAAGTAAACGGAGGCGCCAACTCTGGCCATACCGCTGGCGGCCTGAAGCTGAACCTCCTCCCAGCCGGCGTTGTCGATCAATCGGTCGCCACTCTTGCAATCGGAGCGGGCGTCGTAGCCGACCCACGCAAATTCCTCTGGGAACTCGTGCCCGTAGACCACAAAGGCTATCGTGTCACCGAACGCCTCGCCATCGACGAGCGTTGCATGGTGTCAGACGTTATCCACCGCCTCCTCGACCTCGCTTGGGAATGGTATCGAGTCAACGTCATCAACGAGGAACCACGCGGCAGCACCGGACGCGGCATCACTCCCGCCTACCTCGACGAAGTCGGCCAATTCCAAATCACCTACTCCGACTTCCTCGCAGACCAAGACCTCTACGCGAAGAAAGTCGCTCAACGCGCCGATCGCGCCTGCCGCGTCATCCAGCACGTATGCCAAGTGACCGAGGACGCATGGAACGGCTTCTTCGACACACTCACCGACGCTGAAGGACGCGCCAACGAGGAGGCCCTCAAGCTAGGTCTCTTCGAAACCAGCGAGTTCGATTTCACTATCTTTAAGGGCGAACAGCCTTTCACCCTCAACACCGACAAGATCGTCGAAATCTACTGGGACGCCGCCCAGAAACTGGCCGACAAGATCGTCGATGTTCGCGAAGTCGTCCGCGGAGCGCAAACCGCAGACCGGTATGTGATCGGCGAATACGGCCAGGCCTACTGGCTCGACAAACGCCAAGGATTCTCGCCCAACGTCTCCGCATCACACACTTACGCTCCCGAATTCTTCAGTTCCGCTTGCCAACCCGTCCAGCCCCTGCACGTGTTCGGCGTCGCCAAGGCCTACGACACCAAGGTTGGTACCCACGTTTTCATCACCGAAGAAGATCCCGAGCACCCGCTCTTCGTCTTGCTTCGCCGCTTGGAGTTCGGTGTCTCCACAGGTCGCCAACGAATGGTCGGCTGGTACGACGCAGTAGAAAAGGGCGACACGCTCCGCTACGGCGGTTTTGACGATCTGATGATCAATAAGATCGACGCCCTCACCCACTCGGGAGATTGGAACGGCAACCTCAAGATTTGTATCGCCTACGAGGATACCGAAGGAAAACGCTACTACCGCGTGCCTCGCAGCGAAGCCTTCCGCAAGACCCTCAAGCCGATCTACCAAGAGTATGCAGGCTGGACTCAAGACATCTCCAAGTGTCGCAGCTTCGGCGAACTCCCCGCCGAAGCAAAAGCCTACGTCGCCGGCATGATGCGAGCTCTTCTCGATTCCGCCTACCACGGTGAAGACTGGCCGGAAGAACTTCCAAATCTCCGATACGTCGGAGTCGGCCCAATGCCGTCACAAGTCATTCGCGACATCCCAGAGATCCGCGAACTTCTTAAGCACGACAAGCCTCTGTAAATCTGCGAACGGCCATCGTAATCGATGGCCGCCTCTGCGGACTATTTGCAAATCCGCTTCAAAAGAGCGTACAGCATCTCAAGCTTCGGCATCGCCACGCCTGCAGCCTTGGCCTGTCGAAGCGGCTCGCCCCAAATCGCCTCGACCTCTACGGGCCGCCCTTCCACAAAATCGATCATACTCGAAGGGCGATACGGCCCCATCGGCTGCGTGATCTCGATCTGATAATCAGCGAATCCATCACGAAAGGTGTATCCAAACTGGTTCGCTGCCGCCATGATTTCCTCCATCAGCGCCTTCGCTTCAGAGCAAAGCTCGGGCGATTCCACAATGACGTCGGTACAAACGCCTCCGGCCGCTATCGCTAGCCCGTTGAAAGGGACATTCCAAACCAGCTTCTTCCATTGGATCCCCAGCAAGTCAGGCTCGAACCTAGCTTTTACTCCAGCTTCAGAAAAAACCGAGACAAGCGTTTCAGCCTCACTCGCATCCGCCCCATCACTCGGCCCGATGCTGACCGAGCCCTTCATGAAATTCTTCACCACCGCCGGGGCGATCCGATTCAAACAAACGAAACAAAGGCCTCCAAAAACCTTGTTGTTCGGAAATCTCGCTTTCAAGAACTGGTCATTGCCTAGACCATTTTGAAGCGTGAGCAACTGGGTTGTTTCATCTACCAGTGGGTCAAGCATCTTAGGCAGGCTTTGATTCGCAGTCGCTTTGATCGAGACGATCACCAGATCGCTCACCCCTATTTCCTCGGAATCGCCAAAAGCCGCGACCCGATCGAGCGTAAACTCGTCGTCTGTACGAATGACCCGAACGCCATCGCGTTTAGCAACCTCCAAGTCGCTCCTCATCAAAAACGCCACCTCATGCCCGTTTCGTTGCAGAAGAGCTCCGTAGTAGAGCCCTATGGCTCCTGACCCCACAATCGCGATTTTCATATCTTGGAGCAGCTAAAAACCCAGCTATCGCCGTAGCAAGTCCGCACAGTAAAGAGATTCCCTGAATTGTGACAACGGGGTTAACTCCCAATCTTTTTCACAACTTGTTCCATCGATCAGGAACAATCACCAGATTTTACCAAAAAATAGGGAGAACACCCTGCATTCGCATTTCCCGAAAATCACTGGCTGAAACTTGCTAATTTGGCCCATTGCGCCGCGAACGTTACATCTCCCACATCTAGGGGAAATCCTTGTGGGCAGGATTTTGTCACAATCCAACTCACTCTTTCAAATTAGCGATAACAGCTCGACTCACGATTGCCCCTTTCCATCTCTACTCCAACGACTTACATCCGTCTCCAATAAGGGCCACGACGAAGCTATCCATTGTTTCAAATTTGAAACCAAACAACGACTGGATGACACTCCTGTGACGGTCGGAAAAGTCGCCCTCTCTATGCTTCAATTTCGTTTCAATTAAAAACGAAGGCCTTTGCGAACAACTCGAGACCGTTTTACATTCCCATCCTCCCCTATCGCGCCCTTGCTCATGCCTCTCGGGCAGTTGCTCCCAAGTTATTCACAATGGGTTTTCAGGGTATTTTTCCCCGATATATCTCATTTTCGGCCCCTATACGTGGTGCCCCCCATATAATGCCTATCAGCAGGACATCGCCACGATACGGAGCGATTTCGGGCGCGCTTTTACAGTGAGCGTTTCACCGCACTGGAAAATCTCCCCATCAACATGAAAGATACCTCCAGCCTCCATGTTGAGCGTAAAGCTGTCCGCGCAAATCGGAGTCACACGCGGACTATGATAGAGCTTCTTGCTGAACATCCGCCAAATAAGAATCACGAAACTGAGCAAATGCGGCTGAGCGATCGCGACGAGATTCAACTTCCCATCCGTCATCGAAGCATCGGGAGCGATAAACGCATTGCTTCCGTACTGCGACGAATTAGCGACCGCCACGATGTAAGCGCTTAAAGTTCTAGACCCGTCCGGCGTTTCGATGTCGCACTTCAGCGACTTATAAGCTCGAAACGCCTTCCACCCCTCCCGCATGTAATTGATCAGGCCACGCCCCTTCGTCTCATTGAACCTGCGG
Organism: Pelagicoccus mobilis; assembly: GCF_016595505.1. GTDB lineage: Bacteria > Verrucomicrobiota > Verrucomicrobiia > Opitutales > Opitutaceae > Pelagicoccus > Pelagicoccus mobilis. Next base: position 55,182 of record NZ_JAENIL010000036.1, read on the forward strand.
CCCACCTCAGCATCGAACCCGATACCCATCACGTTAAAGAATGGATGCCCGTCCGCTTCGCCCGTATCCACTTTGATCGCAGAGCCGGAAGCAGCCAATTTCAATGCGTCATCAAATCCTAGCGGAAGTCCGATATGGCGAGCCAAGCCGTTGCCCGATCCCATCGGAACGAGCCCAAACTCGCAATCGGTACCCACCACGACTCGACCGACTTCGTTGATCGTACCGTCTCCTCCGACAGCCACAATTCGCCTCGCACCCTGCTCTAACGCTTTCGTCGCCAGTTCCGGAGCATGCCCGCCCCGCTCAGTTTCCCAAACAACCGCATCCAGCTTTCGCTCCGAGACGAACGCTTTTACTCGGGCAACGCGTTCGTTTCCTTTTAAACGCTTGCCGGAGATGGGATTAACGATGAAGGCGAGTTCCATGGTGTTCTGAGATACACCTCAAGATGCATGAATCAAAAAAAAGCAACCTCCGATCCGCTTTCTCATTTTACGAGAGCACGCAAGGAAACCTGAAAACTGTCCACAACCGCATCCCAACTAATGCCTTCCGCGGTCAACCGAGCATCACGCCGCAGCTTCTCAAACCGACCGTCGTCTAGTCTACGCAACGCCTTCGCTTGCTCGACGAAATCCTCTTCGTCGCCAAACCGAGCGAGCTGACCGTTCTGGCCACTCTCCACATAAGATCGGCCAGCTGCATAATCATAGGTACAAACAGCCAATCCCGAAGCCATCGCTTCCGTCACGACATTGCCAAACGTTTCGGTAACGCTAGCGAATAGAAACAAATCCCCCGAAGCGTAATGCCGAGCGAGATCCTCCCCTTTCCGCATTCCCGCGTATATCACATCCGGATACTTCCGCTTCAAGCGAGCCATCTCCGGACCGCCTCCAACGAGAACCATACGATCACTCGGATTCACAGCTAAAATAGCCCGATAGGCACGCATCACCAGATCTATGTTCTTCTCCTTCGCAATTCGGCCCACGTACACGATCGCCCGCCCACCTTCGGGAATCTCCCACGAACACCTCAACTCCTCGTCCCGCTTACCTGGGCAAAACAGATTCGTATCCACGCCACGAGACAAAACTCCAGTGTTACGATACCCCTCCGCAGCCAAGCCATCGGCCATCTGCCGCGTAGGAGCCAGCGTGCAATCACAGAAATTGTGCACCATCCGCAGGTAGGCCGACATTCCCCTTTGCACAAATCCCACACTGTAGTGGTCGCTGTACTGGTCGAAGTTAGTGTGAAAAGTCGAAGCAACAGGGATCTTCAAAAGCCTTGCCGCGATCAACGCAGCCACTCCCAAGGGTCCCTCTGTGGCGATATGCACCACATCTGGGCTGCGCTCCTTCCACATGCGGTGCAAGCTGAAGCCCGCCGGTTCCCCCATTCTCAAGCTCGAATAACCGGGGATCGGAACCCCTGCCACCACGAACTCCTCAAATGGCTGCGACTCGGCCACAGCATCCACCTCCTCGTGCTCCTGCACAGGCCGGGTAACTTGCAGCTCCCAACCACGCTCTGCCAGCCCATGACAAAGACGTCCCAAAGTCATGGATACGCCATTTACCTCGGGCGGAAACGTCTCAGTAACCAGAGCGAGTCTCACGGCTGCTCGGACTTTTTGCCCAGTCCTACTGGAGCCCTTGCTGTTGCTGCAGTTGCTGCATCTGAGCTGCCGCTTCAGCAGCCGCAGCCTTGGCCTCTTCGTCAGAGAGCACCTTGAGAAGCTCTACTTCGAAGATCAGGGTAGATGCTGGCGGAATTCCCGGACGAGGGTCATCTCCGTAGCCAAGACGAGAAGGAACATACAGCTTGATCTTACCTCCCTCGCCAATCAGCGGAATCCCTTGCGTCCAAGCGGGAATCACCTCGCTCAGCTTGAAGGTGATCGGCCCCTTGTCTTCCGTTGAATCAAAAACCGTATTGTCGAGGAAGCGACCTTCGTAGCGCACCAAGACCGTATCCGTCTCCGTAGGACGCACTTCACTGCCTGGCTCCTTGATCTGGTAAAACAGTCCTGTCGCCAGCGAAAGCATGCCCGGCGTTCCAAAAAGCGAATCAAAAAACTCCTCGCCCGCACGTGTATTCTCCTCGAGCTGGCGCGCCTGAATCGTAACCTCGCGCTTCGAGAAGTACTCTTGCAACGCAAACTGGGATTCCCTCAGGTCAGTCGGAGCCTGCTCTCCGTCGACGTGACTCATCATTCCCGCTGAAATCCAGTCGATCTCCTGCGGATCGAGCTCGAGATCTCTCAAATTAAAACGCTCCGCCAGCAACCAACCCCATGAACGCAACAACTCCTCGTCAGTGTAAGTCGGTTCCTCTTGCTCCATCTCCTCAGGCAAGGGAATCAGATCCGCCAATTGCCCAAAACTCGGCAACGCAGCTGCAAAAAAGGAGGAAATCGCTAGAATCTTTCTCATAAAATATTAGGCATCAATCGGTTAACACCACCCAATCGCTACAGAAAGCGAGGGCAACGCTTGCCAGTCCTACCGATTTACCTTCTATTGTAAACCTTCAAAATCCCAAGCAAGACCAACTGCGACCTTATGAACGAAGATTCCTTTTGGATTAGCGACGACGGCCTCATCACCTCCCTAAAGCCGCGCTCCGATTCCGCCACCATCGACCTAACCATAACCTACAAGCTCAGGAACCCCGAAGAAGTCGCATTCGTCGCCGACCGGCTCGACAAGATCCAATTTAGCGAACGCAGCTCGCTAGCCCGTGTCGGCATCGAGATCTACGCCCCGCGCCCCCCTCGCCTTAACCGCGACCGGCTCATCCTCAGCGGAGAAGCCTTCGTCTACGATCTCGACTTCCCTTGCGCCCCCTACGCCGAGCGACTCCTCCAGCCGGGAACAGCCGCCGGGCGAGTTTTCTATGCACCCGAATCCCAGAAACTAAATTCCGACGAAATTTGGCAAGCCCTGCAGGACAACCGTATCAAACTGCCAAATACGACTTCTATCGACCGCTTCGGACGTGTTTTCCTCACTCCTCACAAGGTTCAATACACCCTCCCCAAGGGCGTTACCGAACTCGATCACCTACGACTCGTCAAAGGTCTCCTCCCTCGCACTTTCCTCGACAAAGTCCAAATCCGTGAAGATCTCGACGTCGTCTCCATCGAGCCCCAGTCCGGAATCCTAACCAGCTGCTCGATGTACCTAAAAGAGCACTACGTCGTGCTCAACCGAGGCGATGGCAACTTCGGCCTCCACTCCGGAGCCGTACTGCTCGACCCCATCAAGACATTCGGAACCGGAATCATCCTCGAGATTTACAACCGGAGCGACCAGCCAGTCATAAATCCCGTCGTATCCATCGAAGTCTACCGCGCCCCAAAATACGACAAAGAGCTCGTCGCCGAAAAACGCGACCACCGCATGGTCTTCTTCTCGAATCTCGACAAGATCTACCGCCAGCTGGACAACAAACCCAAGCAACACTTCGACCGCCTTCGCCCCACCACCGAGATTTCCCTCCGAGGCCAAAGCGCCAAAACCGAAAACCAAAGCATCCTCATTCGAGCCGAAAACTCGATCAAAGACGAGATCCTGCGCGTCGCGAACAACGGCCATTTCGGATACCGCACCGTCAACCAGGCTCTTCGCAAAGGCGACCAGGAAGCGAACACCCTCGTGCTCGACTTCTTCCCCAGCCTCACTGAGCACATCGAAATCCTCGCCAGCATCAAGCGCCTCAAGATCCAGAATCTCGTCTTCCGCAAAGCCACGCCCATGCAGGAGTTCTTCCTCAGCAACGAGGCTCACGGCCAGCTGGAGACCTATCACCAGCTCGGTATCAACGTGTACTGGCTGGTGCCCCAAATGAACGACCTCTACGTGCACACCTACAAGCACGACCACGGCTACTTCATCCGCGAAGAGGAAGTCGACCGCTTCCTCGCTTGCACCATCCTCGCCTTCTACGGATCCGCCCTCGAAATGGACGCAGAAGAAGAGCGAAAAATCAGCGAGCTTGTCGTTCGCATGACCGACTTCTTTGGAAACAACGTCGGCATTCTAACCGGCGGCGGGGAAGGCGTAATGGGCCTTGCCAACGATGTCGCCCGCAAACGCGGCTGCCTCACCGGAGCCGCTTTCCTCGAGCTCGAAGCCCAACCGCCCAAAGTCGGCGTCAACTTCTTCAACACCTTCCAGGAAACCAACCGCCACAACCGCCAGAAATGGTTCCAAGTAGCCGACTTCTGCATCTTCAATCTCGGCGGAGCCGGCACCATGGAGGAAATCGGCATCGAGCTCTGCAACATGAAGCTCGGGATCCGCCCCCGCGTCCCGTACGTCTTCTACCACGACGAGTTCTGGTCCAATCTCGAAAACCAGTTCCAACAACTCGTAGCCGACGGACGCATGCCAGCCTGGATGAAGGAGCAACTCCTCTTCTCAGGCAACCCCGACGAAATCATCCAGTTCTACCGCAAGAGCCTGCAAATTCTGTAGTGAACCGCTCAACATTTCCCCAATAAAATTGACTTCCCCTCAGGGTTCCCAAACTCCCTGAGCCATGTCTGAAAACACTCCTCTCACTGCCCTTGTCGTAGGATCCGGCGGACGCGAGCACACCCTCGCCACCGCCTGCGTAAATAGCCCGCTCGTCGGACGCGTCATCGCCGCCCCAGGCAATCCAGGCATCGCTCAAGACTGCGAGTGTTTCGACGTGGCAGCCGACAACATCGAAGGGCTCGTCACCCTCGCCGAGGAACAGAAGGCCGACTTCGTGATCGTCGGACCAGAAGTCCCCCTCACCCTCGGACTCGTTGACCAGCTCCAAGCCAAAGGCATCCTCGCCTACGGGCCCAAAGCCGACGGAGCTCGTCTCGAAGGTTCAAAGAACTTCACCAAGGAAGTCCTTCTCAAAAACAATATCCCAACCGGCGCCGCCGCCAGCTTCACCGAATCCGCTGCGGCCATCGAGTACCTGCAAACCGCCTCCATGCCAATCGTGCTCAAGGCCGACGGACTGGCAGCCGGAAAAGGCGTAATCATCGCCCAGGACCTCGATGAAGCCACCAAGACAGTGAAGGACATGATCGACGGCGGAGCCTTCGGAGAAGCCTCCAAGGAAGTCCTCATCGAAGAGTGCCTCTTCGGAGAAGAAACCTCCATCCACGTCATTGTATCCGGAAAAGACTACGTCGTCCTCCCAACCTCCCAGGACCACAAGCAAGCCTACGAAGGCGACGTCGGTCCAAACACCGGAGGCATGGGCGCCTACTCCCCAGCCGATCTGATCAGCGATGAACTCATGGCTCAGATCGAAAACGAAATCGTAAAGCCATCTGTGGAAGGAATCGCAGCCGAGGGTATCGATTTCCGAGGAACCCTCTTCATCGGCCTCATGATCACCAAGTCCGGACCAAAGGTTCTCGAGTTCAACACACGCTTTGGCGATCCGGAAACGCAAGTTCTCCTCACTCGCCTCGAAACCGACCCAGTCGAAATCATGCTCGCCGCCGCCAAGAGCGAACTCGACCAGCTCGAAGTGAAGGTGAAAGACGACTACGCGATGGTCGTCGTTCTCGCTTCCGACGGCTACCCTGGCTCCTACCCGAAAGGTGAAGTCATCACTTTCCCAGAATCGGCCGGCGAAAACGAAGTCGTTTTCCACGCAGGCACAAAGTACGATGCCGAGAAGAACGTCACCACCAACGGAGGACGCGTCCTCGGCGTCACCGCTTTAGGCGCAGATCTAAAAACAGCCGCAGACAAAGCTTACGCGCTCTGCGACAAGATCGACTTCAAGTCCAAGTACCTTCGTCGCGACATCGGTTTCAAGGAACTGAACCGCCAAAAGTAGCAGCAAGGAGGGTTGCGCTCCGTCGCAACCGTTCCAGCAGGCACAGACTTCACCCGCTAGGCCGCCTAATATTAGGCGGCCTTCTTATTAGCCTTTCTACTTTACTTATTCCCCAAAGTTAGCTACTTTTCAAAAGTAGCCATGAAAGCAAAACGAGCAGTCGAAACCATGCTGTTTTCCGTGGCGGCTCTTGCCCTCTCGGCCTGTAGCGACCAAAGACAAGAACCGACCCCTAAAACGGCGGAACCCGTAGTTTACGAAGTGCGCACCGTGGAAGACGCGAAGGCTCGCTTCGCAAAAGGAATAGATTGGGATTCGCGCCCCCGGGCACGTGCCACGCTCTACACGGATCTTTTAAACAAGAACGATACCGTGGGCGAACTGGTCGGGGACTCGGTCCATCACAGTTCCGAGTACGAATGGTTCGCATTCATTGATTACGAGCCCGGCGCCTACTTCCGCCACCCAGTCGCGCACGCCTTCCTCACTTACGAGGAACCCAAAATCAGTATCCTGCCTCGAAAGCACGTCCCAACCGTGAATTACGAACCGGCCTGGGGAAACACTTCCGAGCTCTTGGGCGATGAAAACGTATTCTACAACAAAAGCTGGCTCGACCGCCTTCCCGCGAAGGACGCAGAAGATATCCTAGCAGATCAGGCGACAAACTGGCCGCCTCGCATGATGGCTGACCAATGCAAAAACGAGAAACGTGCCTACGCTCTGCTTATCCACAATATCGAAGACCTGGATACAAGTGTCGAGACGGTGGACAACCTCGAGCTCATGACGCAGGCCCTCACCGCGAACGGCTACCACGTGCAAGATTTCGTACACGATCCTGCCACCGGCGAACGGCGCCCCTATTTGGATTTATCGAGCCCACGTGGCGGCGGGATCCGTCAATTGATGAACTTCATTAACATCCACGTAGACTTCAATGATTGCTGCGAAGAGCTTGTCGTCTACATCACCGGCGAAACGACGATAGAAAAGTCAGGCTACCGTGAATCCGTAAGCCTCGACCTCCCATTCGCCTACACAGGTACCGACCGCTCTCGCAAACCTGAGAAGAAGTTCTATCCAGAAGATCTAGCAACGATTCTCGACGGTCTCAAAACCTGTCACCTCAACTTCATTATCGACTCGAATAACGCACAAGGCTTTGCAGGTGACTTGCTCCGCATACCTAATACGGAAAGCGTCCTCACCTCGTGCCAGAATAACGAATACACGTATTCAAGCGCAGTCGAAACGCTCGCAGACAGCTTCAAGGATCCCTTCGGTGTTTCCCGTGGAGAAAAAGGAAGCGAGTTTACGAGCAGCGTAGCGAAATCGCTCTTCGACAACGCAGCCGCCCGCATCAAAGGAGAACGTCCGGATCAAGCCGGAAATCTAGTGAAAGCCGCCTACGAAGCCGTCAAGCTCTACGACCTTGGCTACTTGGCAGGAAAGAGCACACCAGCACTGCAAGGACGTACAATGGACTCCGATTGCCCCTGCGGCATCGACACTCAGCTGACCAAGTACTGACTAAACTGGCTGTTCTTCGCCAATCAACTGCTGGGCAACTTTCACCCAGCCTTTAGGGCCAACTCCATTGACCTTCTCGATCCGACGTCCCGATAGTCCGGCCCACGAACCGTTGGGACGCTTAACGAGATGAGGCCAATCTACGTTCTCCAGGAGCTCCTGGTCGTTCTCGCTATCGCCCAATCCGAATGAAATAAGCGTATCACTCGATTGAGCTCTCCACAGTTCGCCAAAGACGCGAATGGCCGCCCCCTTATCCGCCGAACTGTCGATAACAGTTCTGAAACGACCTCCAGGCAGAGCCTTCAAGCCTTCGTATTCAAACGCAGAGTCGAGGCTTTCCCAAACGTCCTCGGGAAGCTTAGCAGAAAGAGTTTCGCTATACTCACGCTCCTGAGCTCTCCGTGCAGATATAATGTCGAGCCCGGTGATGCTCGCCACGTCCTCCGTCATCATCGTGCTAAATCCACGCAAGGATTCGCCAAACTTGGATTCCACCCGATTTAGCCTTTGCCTGATCTCTGCAGCGGGCTTGCCGAGCTCCACCCGTTGCCAGCCATCCACGATCCGCATGGGAGCGATCGATTCATCCCAAAAGCCCGGAGGCGCGACAATCGCGCTTCCGTTCTCCACGATGCAGGGCATTTCGATCCCCAGCTCCTGCTGCAGGACCCTCTGCTCGCCGAAAGTCTTCGATGAGCAGAACACCACGAGATGGCCAAGTTCGATTAAGCGTTGCACATAAGGGCGAGCAAGTTCGCTGGAGTAGTCGTTGAAATCAATCAACGTTCCGTCCAAGTCTGTGAAAATTGCAGTTTTTCTAGATTCCATGAGTTGGGGTACCTGAGTAGGGAGTGACGGACTGGTTAAACCAATGAAAGAGCTTCGGTTTCGCTGTCAAAGGCAGCTTCGCAATGCTCCAAGAAAGTATCCAAGTTGAGATTACTCAAATTGCTATACACCTTTACGGGAGCAACGCCCTCAGGCTGGTCCAACTTCATTCGCATGGCGCGCTCTTCAGCGATCTCTCGCTTCAGAAGCTCCGGACATAGCGGAGAATTATAGATCACCGACAAGGACGCATCGATCATGTCCTCGACATGCTCCTCGCCTTTCGATTCGTGAAGATGAGGATTACGCGACTCCAGCTGGCAGATAGTAACCTTCTCGCGCGGATTCACTCCCTCCTTCGGCTCCATTATGCCACCCCAACTTTCTAGAATATTCACGTAGTGATGCGTCTCTACCGCATACCCAGCGGCGTATTCGATATTCAAAGCAAGATCGACAGTCAGAGCGTGCTCGCCCGCATTACCCGTTTTCACGACCTCCGTTTCGTATCCGCTAAAGTGCGACAAGAGTAAGTTAAGAGTACGATTAGAGTGTACAGAACTCCGCCCCCATTTTGCGAAGAAGAGAGCATTCTCCATCACCTTAGGCTTAGAGTTCCACGAAATCCGAACAAAGGTACTATCCGTATCGAACATCTCGAAACCCGCTGCGTACTCCTGCACGTATTCGTGAACAGCCCCCGGGAAGTAGTTATCGCTGTCTACAAAACCGATGTATTTATTATCCAACCACCGGGCCAACAGCGTACCCATGATCATACCTTCCGCCTTTCCGGAACGCACAAGACCATCGTCCCCCAGCAGCTCGCCGTATCCAGCCAGCTCGATCGCCTTCGCGATCGCCGCATCCTTCTGGTGCACCACTAGCACCTTTTTGTTGGTGAACTTACAAAAGTTAGTGATCGCTTCCTTTTCGATATGGAAACGATCTACCGGCCCGCGTGGACTATTGGATACGACTATAATCTGACAAGGGTGCGGTATTCCTACCAGCACCCCTTCAATCAACTTCAACCGCTCGTTCTTTACCGGCACCACGATCGCCATGTTTTTCTGGCGCTCGTACAATGCCTCGGACGGAATGCTTCGGATAACGTCTGTATGCGAAGTTTCATGTTGCCCGGAGTAACCTCCACTATCGAGTTCGTAGACCTTTTGGAGTCCATAAATCTGTACCGCGCCAAGGCGCTCGCAATCTCTCGGGATTTCAATCTTCATACTATTATCAGCTCTCAGGGGGATGCTCAATTGTGAGCAATTACGTTCTTCGAGCTTCCAATAGCAGGGGCGATGCCAACTGTTCATAACAGTTCGGTAACAAGAGAATGAAATACCCGACAAAGCGGCTATTCCCACAGCGCCATACCGCCTAAAACACGACCTTCAGTCGCATCTCGATATGCTCTATGCCTGCTTCTTCGTAAGTCTCCCCATGAGCCACAAAGCCCAAGTTCTCATAAAATCCGACCGCTTGCGTTTGAGCTGACAAGACAAGCTCAGGCATTCCCCCGAGCTTCCCCATCTCGATCAATGTCTCCATCAATGCGACGCCCACCTTCTTGCCACGCCACTCTCGTAGAACCGCAACTCTCCCAATGTGGCCATCCGGCAAAAGACGCCCCGTCCCAATCGCCATTCCCCCTGCTACCGCCAACACATGGCGAGAACGATCGTCCCATTCATCCATCTCGATCTCAGCCGGGACCTTTTGCTCGTCCACAAAAACCGTGAATCGCACCGAACGGATGTCCGCGATCCTTTCATTGAAATCCACTTCCGATATTTCGAAGGCCTCCCTCATAACGTACCGTCCAGAAAAGTTCCCGTTCTCAAAAACGCCAGCGTGTTCGCCATAGCCTCGCGATTTCGCATGATAAACGGGTGGGTAGCCCGAACTGTCTTAAAAGAAGCCATCCCCTCCACCCCTGCATGCGACACGGCGACTTTCCCGTCGTTCGGCCCCGGCAACATAAGCGATAGAATCCAGTTCACGCTCCGAGTACCTGTTAGGACTCCGCACTCATAGTCCACTGCCCCCAATCGTTCCGGCAACCCAGAGGGTCCTGTAACGAGTTGCTGCCCTGCCGGCCCGTTCACCCAGCGAAACAACTTCCATCTCCCGAGACAGTCGACCACCTGGCTACCCTTGTTGGGCGGACTCAGCATGACGCAGCGGCCAATCCTAAAATCCGCATTCGATCGTCTCAACTGACGCAGCACGATCCCTCCCATCGAATGGGTCACAAAGTGCAAGGGTCCGCCCTTTGCCGACTCCTCGCAAATCCGTTTCGCCAATCGGCTAGCAAGATCTTCGATCGAATACCGAGTCGAAGGGTAAGAAAGATTCAATACATCAAACCCACTCGACTCCAGAAAACGCTGCATCGGCCGCATCGAGCGAGACGTTCGAGCAAGCCCATGCAAAAGGACCACGCGCCCAGTCTCGTTCCCCAAACCACGCCCCATCAATAATAGTGAAAACTGAAGGTGATATCCTCTTCGGTCCCGAACATATCAACCAATCCCTCCGGCCAAGCCCCAAAGGGCACTCCGCGCTGGATCGCCTCACGACACATGTAGATACCAATAGCCCGAGCAGTCGTCCCCTCTAAGATCTCGATGTCCTCCACGATCCCATGCTGGTTCAGAATAAACTTTATCTTCACAACGCTCTTCCGCTCCTCCGCAGAGCTTCGCTCAACCAAGTCATCCCAGTTGAGCTTCACCGTCTCAATCAGACGCTCCATGTACTCGCCAAACTTGCTCGCCTTCGCATCGACTGCCAATCGACCGACCGAAGAGACTCCAAGTCGCGAGTCACGGGTCGGCCCCGATGGTAAACGCGGCAATTGAGGCCGAGCCCGAGGCGTCGGAACCCCGTCTCTCGCCTGGATTGCCTCTAGTGTAGGACGCGCCCTCGGCGCGCCTACCAACTCAGGGCTCTCCTCCACCGTCTGCTCCGTCTCGCCCTCGTCCTGCTCTCCCTCAATATAATCAGTGATGTTCGTGGGGGCTTCCTCCAGCTTGTCATACACATGCTCAGCCAAGCCCGACTCGTCCTCAGCCTCTTCCTGCGAGCCAAAAAGCGGAATTTCCTTTTTCAAAGTCTGCCCCCCGTCCTCGACCGCAGCTAGCAAAGGTTGATTCGGCGAAGGCGGCTGCGGTGGAGTTGATTGCTCCTCTGGCTCCTGAGACTCCTCATTGGGCGATTCAGAAGGTGGAAGAGCTGGCAGCGGCTCGTACAAAGTGCCACTCAACACTTGCTCCGTCTCGATGTTGTCATCGCTCTCATTCGCCGGACGGTTTTCCGGATCGAGCTCCTCCGGCTTCTCCTCGTTCGCAGCCTGCTGGTTCCTAGCGCTAAAACGATTGGTATCGTCCGGTTCATTGTCCGGCACATCCGGATTCGTCTGAGTGTAAACCTGCTCCTCCTCCTCAGGCTCCAACGGAGCTTCTAGCTCGATGCTGAAATCCTTGAAGCGGTCCACGGTCTCCATCGGCTCGACCGTGAACTTCCCGAACATCAAGAAAAGGATAAGCCAAATGTGAATACAGATCGTCCCCCCCACTCCGATCACCCATTGCTCGCGGGTATAGCCCATCGCTCCCTTGCGACGCTTCTTAGGCTTCGACGCAGGGCTTTGGCGGGATCGGGGTGGCGATACGACAGACATCTAAAACAAGTTCAGAGCAGATTATGACGCTCCAGCAAAGCCTTTGTTTCATCCAAAGGCAAACCCATGATGTTTGAGTGCGATCCCTTGAACGAATCGATGATCAAGTCCTTGCCTTCCTGGATCCCATACGCGCCAGCCTTATCCAGAGGATTCACGATCTGAAAATACTCATCCACAATAGCGTCATCGAGAGGCTTAAACGTTACCTCGCTTCGAGCCCCATCCACGACCTCGATGCCCTTCTCCCGACATACCAAAGCAAATCCAGTATACACAATATGGGTACGTCCGCCCAATGTCTTGATCATGCGACGAGCATCGTCGAGGTCAGCCGGTTTCACGAGCACCCTCCCGTCGAGGTGTACTGTCGTATCCGATCCCAACACAAAACGCCCCGGATGCTGGTCCGCCACCCAGCCAGCTTTCAATAAGGAATTATGCCTCACCATCCCTTCCGGATCACCATGCCCTTCCTCAAATTCCTCCACATCCGCCGGCATAATGTCGAAGCGAGCTCCGATCCGCTCCAACAACTCCTTTCGCCGCGGCGATTGTGACGCCAAAATAAACTTCGCCAAACTCATCTCCCCGCTACTCTCGAGCCGAGACCTGCAGCCGCAACCCCGAATCTCACAACGACCCAAATTCGTAGCGCCAGCACCCGGGAATGCCCATCCAGTCGAGCTCGGCTTCCTGCCCTATCTCTGGGCAAAAAAAGTGCTGGCTCGGAGGCCCCCCTCCAAGCCAGCTATCCCTTTATTGTTGCCTTGATCCTGAACCTTAGCGCGTTTCCGCGCAGTCCAAATTCGGAAATTGCTACCCTGTATCGCTCAGAGCAATTGGGGTCTTACCCCGAACCTCTCATTGCGTATATACCACTATCGTGATCTACGCCAAATAGTTTAATCAGATTTGGGGAATTTCCAGTCGGAGAAGCGGTTTTTGCGATTTATTCGCAAGCGGTTATGGGGAACCCTTAGACCAAGGAAATCTACCAAGTAAAAGAGGCCCCGAGTTTTAACAACTCGGAGCCTCTTGCTCGAAAGTTTCTATAAACGCTCTAACTTAGTTCCAGAGGGTCGCGTCTTCCGGTTCTTTGGAACGCGCGACGGCGAACTCATTTTCCGCCGGGGCTCTTGGCTCAGAAACTTGCGCGATACTCGAAAAGGAAGCCGTTGCCGTTCCTGAGGAGATAGCGCTCACACCACGATCGCCGCAAAGCGTCGCAAGTTCGCCAATGGAACGATTGAGCGAAAGAGCCTGCTCGCTTAATTCCTGGGCAGAAGCAGCGCTCTCTTGAGTGATGGCCGCGTTGGACTGGTAAGTATTCTCGATTTCACGAATCGCCGAGTTAACCTGATCAACGCCTTCGCGATTCTGGTCGACCGACTGAGCGATATTCGCCACGAGATCATCCAACTCGGACGCCTTCTCGAGAATGCCTTCCAAGCTGTGCGAAACACGAGAGCTCAACTCCACCCCGTGCTGGCTCTTGGCAATCGAATCCTCGATACGAGCCGACGTTTCCTGAGCCGCCTTCGCGCTACGTTGGGCGAGATTTCGAACTTCGTCCGCCACTACCGCGAATCCAGAGCCGGCCTCTCCGGCTCGAGCAGCTTCCACCGCCGCGTTTAGCGCCAAGATATTAGTTTGGAACGCGATCTCATCGATCGACTTCAAAATCTGGGAGATGCCGTCGCTGGAGTTACGAATTGCATTCATCGCATCCTCCATCTCATCCATCTGCTTCTTGCCTTGATTAACAGCTTCACGCGTCTGATTGGCGATGTTAGTAGCAGATCGAGCTGACTCCGCGTTCTTTCCGGTATTTTCCGCAAGTACTTCAAGCGATGCGCTGGCTTGCTGAATCGAAGCCGCTTCACGGTTCGTCGAATCGGCTAACGATTGACCATAACGCGACACCTCGCTCGATGCGCTGTCAACGACCTCCGAGCCGCTACGGAGTGATGCGGTAATACGTTGAATCTGATTCGAAAGCGAACCGCCAATCCATAGCCCTAAGCCAATCGCGAAAGAAACTCCAAAGAGCATCACACCAGTCGTGATCCAGGCCAGATGGGATGCCTCAGCCTCAAACTCCATCGAACGCGCCGTCGCCGCCTCACTTTCAAACGCGTGCACCATATCCACGATCGCATCTATTTCCTTCGTCGGAGCGCGGTCGATACCTTTAACCAGCTTGTCGACCACGCGATGAGCGAGCGGGTCGCTTGAATCGTACTGCTTGATGCCGTCTCGGTAGGCGACCCCTAATCCCAAGTGCGACTTCGCCGCGGTTTTCACCGCATCATCAGGCACGTCATACTTCGCTAATAAAAGGGTAAGGTCCTTCAGGTTCTCCTGCACCATTCCTTCACGCTCCTGGAAGCGGCCCCAATACTTGTCGAACTGCTCCTTGTCGTGGCCGCGCAACAAGGTGTTCTTCCACTCCTGCACCTGAATTTTGAAGTTAACCTGAGAAGAGCGCGCAAGATCCGTCGCCTCCACCAGAAACGCCCCACGCTCATAGACTTCCGTTCTAACTTCCGTGAGAGCATTACGAGATTCTTTGAGTCCGTAAATGCCAACCAGCCCGATGACGAGGCCGGTGACAGCGACGGTTAAAAATCCGCCGAGCAACTTCTGCTTTAGTGTGAGTTTGGTCATGGTCTTTCCTGTTTGTTTGCTGGGCACAAACCCCGACACAAATTCAGTACATGCGGGGAGGCCGTTACTCATTCGTCACAAACCCTACTCAACTTAGGCAATTTACTGAAAAAACCCTAGGATGTGCGCAACATCAGGAACCAACCTCACACCGACCATGAGGATTACTCCCCAAAAGCCCGACTAGGCGATTTCTCTACCGGTTCAGCACCCTTTAATTCAACTCACCGCTTCAACCAGGAGACGAGTTTTCCCATCGCCTCGCCACGGTGGCTTAGTCCGGCTTTCTCTTCGCTGCTCAACTCTGCGAAACTGAGTTCGAACCCATTCGGGATAAACACAGGGTCATAACCAAAACCACCTTCCCCGCGTCGCTCTCCGATAATCCGTCCATGACAAGCCCCTTTAAAGACCTGCTCCTCACCATGAGGCGAAACGATCGCCAGGTGACACTGGAAGCTAGCGCCTCGATCCGACTCAACCACCTCCGACAAAGCAGCCAAGAGCTTGTCGATATTGTCCGAATCACTCGCAGACTCGCCCGCATAGCGAGCCGAGTAAACACCAGGCGCCCCACCCAAGGCATCCACGCATAAACCGCTGTCGTCCGCCAACGCCCAACCGTCATCCGGCAAAATCGCGGAAAGAGCACGCGCCTTCTTCAGCGCATTTCCAGAAAAGCTGTCCTGGTCCTCTACGACCTCGGGCATCCCCCCCACCACTGCAGGCGTGTGCACCTCGATATCGAGTTTCGCAGCCGCCAGCATCGCTTGCAGCTCCTCCACCTTGTGGAGATTACCCGTTGCTAAAAACAGTCTCATCTACGTCCAAACGGGCTGGGTAGTTGACAAAGCCGCGCATCAGCTGGTCATCACCAAAGACTTCATGGCGAACCTTTTCCAAACGAATCGCTTGAGATAGCTTCTCGGTACGCAGACCGCGGTACACTGACTTCGCCTTGTCGTCCCCAAGCATAATCGGGGCGCGATAGTTAAAGTGATAGTCCAACTCCCGAGTGTGCAAAAGCTCGCTAACCAACCGACTTCCGCCTTCGAAGTACACACCGGTTATCCCCACATCCGCGCAGCGTTTGCGAAAGACGGGGAACGGCACTTTCATGTTTTCGACCGGCAAGACCCACACGTTTACGCCTTCCGTCTCCAAACGACGAATATAGCCTGTCCCGGCCGCATCGGTCGTCACTACGATCGTATTGTCTCTAAAATCGTCCGTGTAGATACTGGGCAAATACCGCTCCATCGCGGTTCGAAGCAGTCCGTCGAATACGAAACGCATCCCGCACCACTCCTCTTCGCCTTCGATCCGACTAGTCAAGCGGGGATCATCCTCCACCAACGTCCCAGCCCCTACCGCAATCGAAGGGAAAAGCCGACGCCATTTCATGACGTTCTGCCGGGCTGGCGCTCCAGTAATCCACTTCGACTCCCCCGAACGGCAAGCGATCTTGCCATCGAGCGTTGTCGCGGACTTAGCCGCAAAAATAGGCGACCGATTTTGTACCCAATAATTGGATATCAAATTCAAATCCTCGCACTCGTCGATCAGAATCCGGCGCTCAACCTTCACGCCGCCCTCCTTAAGAGCGTCTGCCCCCTTGTTCGCATGTTCGGCTACAGGATCGCTCGCTCCAATCAGCACATAACCGACTCCAGACTCGATGATCGCTCGGACTCCCGCTTCAAGTCGATTGCTGCTGGGCCCGGGCTCCAAGGTAAGAAACAAGCTGCTTCCTTCCTTCGGTTTACGCCCTAGAGCTTCAAACAAACGAGTTTCCAAGGCAGGGGAGCTAGGCTGGTCATTGTAAGCAGTCACCACGACCTCGCCATCTTCGACTAACGCCGCTCCTATCATTGCTTGCGGGTGCGTACACCCCCAGCCCTTTCGGGCTTCGTCGAGGGCAACCCTCATGAAAGTCTCTTTTTCCGACTGAGTCATATGCAGCAAATACGCCTAAAGTGCTCCCTTACAAAGTATTTTGCCGGCGCGCGCAATGCCCTATTCGCCGGATACAAAAGGATTATGGAGAATCTCGTCGCCCACAGAAGTGTTTGGACCATGCCCGGGAAGAACCACCGTATCCTTCGGCAAAGTATAGATCTGCTCGCGAATCGACTTTTCGAGCAGCGAGAAACTGCCACCCGCAAGGTCCGTTCGGCCAATCCCCCCCGCAAAAAGCGCATCCCCCACAAAGGCCGCTTTCGCCTGAGCGAAGTAGAACAGCACATTGCCGGGACAATGCCCCGGAACATGACGAACCTCACAATCCATCCCCAAAAGTTGAATACTGTCGTCTTGCTCAACCCAGTGATCGATCTCAAAACCGGTCAGCTCAAGATCAGGAGGATAAACGAAAGCCCTCATCGCTTCCGGCGACTCGAACAACACCTTGTCGTCCAAATGCCCGAAGAGCGGCACGCCTCGGGCGGAAATCTTCGCCGCATCGCCGATATGGTCATAATGCCCATGGGTCAGCAGCAAGGCTTTCAACTCGCAGCCATCTTCAGCCAATGCCGTATCAACCATTTCGCAGACATCATGAGGCGCGTCGATCAACACCGCTTCACCCCGTTCAGGATCACTGACAAGAAAGGCGTTCGTCTGGATTGGCCCCGCCGGAAATATTCGTACATTTAAAGACATAACATTTTTCTTAAATCGCTCTCAGTCACAACATAGCACTCCCTGCCCATCATTCAGCAAGAGCAATCCTCGGGTCTTCCCCCAAAATAGACAGGCAATCGACAGGGCACGCTTGCTTTGCTCCCATTTCGACTAACAATTTAGATTCCCAACCGTCTTGATTGCTCAACCACTACCCCACTTGGAATCTTCGCCCCTGAAAACAGCGCTCCTCCTAGCGACCTCGCTCGCCTCATTGCTCTGTTCCTACCTTGCTGCCTCCGAAGACCAGGCATTGCTGAATCTCGATCCCGCAAGAGACTACGAGAACCTACCTTTCAGAAAGCTCGAATTCTTCGAGCAGGCCGCCGTCGGTCGCATCCACGCCCTCACCCAAGGGCCAAACGGCTTCATTTGGATCGGTACCCAACACGGGCTTTATCGCTACGACGGGCATCGGATACGTAAATTCCAGCACGCCCCCCTGAAGAACAACAGTCTTGCTCATGACACCGTCTGGTCCCTCCACCTCGACCAGAAGAACCGCCTCTGGGTTGGGACCGGGCACGGGATAAGCCTCTACCAGCCCGAAACCGAATCCTTCCTTAACTTCCTAAACCCCGAGACGTCCAATCTCCCCCTAGGCTTCAGCCGGATAAACGCCATCAGCAGCAGCGAGGCGAACGCGATTTTCGCCAGCAGCGAAACCGGCTTCGTCTACACATTCGATGAAGCCAACCAAACCTTCTCCCCCATCAACCAAGAGACGCTAGGCTTGATTAAGTCGATGTACATCGAATCTGCCGAACATATCTGGCTCGGCGTATCGAACGCAGTTCATCGCCTGGAACTAGCAACCGGCGCAGCCACCACCTTCAGCGCAGGCCTCGGCAGTCCAGACGGAATATCCAACAACTATATTACCAGCATTTGCCGCCAAGACAACGGGCAGCTTTGGCTCGGCACCACCAATCGCGGCATACTCCAATTCGACGCCAACGGCCATAGCACTCAACCCACAGCCCTTGCAGCGACCACCTCAGAATTCGTCAACCAGATCGCTCTCGCTCCCGACGGAAGGCTCTGGATCGCCAGCAACAGCGGCATCACCATATACGATACCGTCACCAACGCCTTAACAAAACACACCTCCGATTCCCTCGGCAGCCCACACTTGCCACAAAGCGGCATAAACACCATGTGGGCCGATCACCAAGGCAACCTCTGGATCGGAAGCAACTTCGACGGCATCGGCGTCTCGGTTCGGTTCAAGAACTTCAAAAGCCTGCCAATCCATCTGACCCGCCCCGAACTATCCCCCAATTCGCCGGTAGCCGCCATACTCGAAGACCACGAAGGAAACCTTTGGGTAGGCCATAAAAACGAAGGCATCACCATGTATCCTTCAAACGGCGACACTCCACACACCTTCAATCCAGATCCCGATGACCCGACAGCGATCACCGACCAACCGATCCTTCGAATTTTCCAAGATTCGCAGCATAATATCTGGGTCGGCACTTACCGGGCCGGACTCTTCAGATACCGCCCCGAATCACAAAACTTCGAACGATTCCTCCACGACCCCCAAGATCCGTATTCAATCCCCGGACACGACATTCGCGACTTCGCGGAAGACGCTCAAGGCAACCTCTGGATAGCCACTCACGAAACCGGAGTCGCCCGGCTCGACCTTTCGACCCTCCAGTTCAAAACCTACCGCAAAGCTCAAGCCGACGAACACGGCATCCAAATCAAAAACGACTGGGTCAACGCCGTACTTGTCGACCGTCAAGACCAGCTTTGGATCGGCTCCCCCACGGGAATCACCCTCCTATCAAGCGACCGAAAATCCGCCACCCACTATAAACACGATCCAGATCAAGACGATTCGCTCTCCCACTCGCTCGTAACCGATATTCTCGAAGACTCCAACGGCGCAATCTGGATAGCCACAGCAAACGGCCTCAACCGCTTCGCCCCCTCCGAGCAAAGCTTTGAACGATTTCTCGTCGAAGACGGCCTCCCCCACAAAAGCGTCTGCTCAATCGTGGACGCCGCCAATGGAGATTTGTGGATCAGCACGCTGGACGGTCTGGCAAAACTTAACCACGACACCCAATCCATCAGTAGCTACTACACAAGCGACGGCCTCAAAGGAAACGACTTCTTCGAAAACAGCGCCATTCGCGGCAAAGACGGAACTCTCTATTTCGGCCAAAACAAAGGACTCACCCTCTTTTCGCCCGATGAAATTCACGACTACACGCAGATCCCCGATGTATTCATCACCGGAATACGCATTTTCAACCAGTCGCTAGAGCTCGAGCCTCCAGAGGGAGGCTACAAACTCCCCACTCTTGACCGTAGCATTCTCATGACCTCCGAGCTGAAGCTTAGCCATGAGCAAAACGCCATAACCTTCGAGTATATAGCAATCGACTACCTCGACCCAAATCAAAACGAATACGCCTACATCCTCGAAGGGCAAGATGATCAATGGACCCACGTACAAGCCCAATTCGAAGCCACTTACACCAACCTTAGCCCGGGCAACTACGTATTCAAAGTCATCGCCTCCAACAACGACGGCCACTGGAACGACACAGGAGACGAAATAAAGATCGCCATCCTTCCCCCCTTGTGGGGCACCCTTTGGTTCCAGCTCACCGGACTCGTAGTCATAATTTCATTACCCGTAGCCTTTTACATCTACCGGATCAAAAGCATCAAACAGGAAGCAAGACGGCTCGAACTCGCCGTCGACCAACGCACGCAAGCCCTCCGCGAAGCGAATGACCAGCTAGCGCAAGCCAATCGCCAAATCCTCCACTACGGCGAGGAACTGGAAGAAACCGTCAAGCAACGCACCAAGGAACTGGAAATCGCCAAAAGCAAAGCCGAACACTCCGACAAGCTGAAATCCGCCTTCCTCGCCAACATGTCCCACGAGATCCGCACTCCCATGAACGCCATCGTCGGATTTCTCCACATCATCGACAGCAAGGACATATCCGACGAAGAACGCCAACAATACGGCAGCATTATCAGGAAAAGCAGCGAGTCGCTCATGAGTCTGATCGACGACATCCTCGACCTCTCCACCATCGAAGCAGGCCAAGCCGAAATCAGCTCCCAGCCAACCAACATCGCATCCCTCTGCGAAGAACTTGGCGCCCTCTTCCGCGAAACCCTCAGTTCCCAGAAAAAAGGGGAAGTCAAATACCGCCATTTCACCGAAGTCCCAGAGGAATTCGACAACAACCCGGACCTCGCCTTCTACATCGATCCCCATCGCCTCAAGCAGATCCTCTGGAACCTACTCTCCAACGCCCTCAAGTTCACCGACAAAGGGGAAGTCGCCCTCAGCTACAAAATCTGGAAAAGCTCAAGCAACACATCCGAACACAGCATACGGTTTACCGTCCGCGATAGCGGAATCGGCATCCCCGAAGAAGAGCACAGCCGCATCTTCAACCGCTTCCACAAAATCGACGCCGACCAGAAAAAACTCTACCGTGGCACCGGCCTAGGACTCGCCATAACCCAAACCCTAACCCACCTCATGCACGGAGAGATCGCCCTCGAATCCGCACCCGGGGTCGGAACCACTTTCTACATAACATTCCCCTTCAAACCAGTAGAATCCACGACTCAAGACGCTCCCACCCAAACCGACCTCCTGGCAGCCTCTCTCAACGTCGATTTATCGAAATTCTCAATCCTCCTCGTCGAGGACGAAAAGCCCAACTACGACTACATCATCCGCGCCCTCAGCAAGACAGGAGTGCAGATCGAGTGGGCCCAAAACGGCAAAGAAGCCCTCGAATTCTACCAGAGAGGCACCTTCGACCTCATTCTCCTAGATCTCAAAATTCCCGAGCTAGACGGCTATCAAGTCGCCCGACGCATCCGGAAAGAGAACAAAAATATCCCCATAATCGCCCAATCCGCCTACGCCATGGCCAGCGACCACGTCCGCTCCATCGAAGCCGGCGCCAACGAACACCTAGCAAAACCCTTCCGTCCCAAGCAACTTCTCGAAACCCTTACCCGCTACCTCCTCACCCCCAAAAACGAGCCGTAAATCCGACAATTTCCCCCTGCCCGAACCCGTCGCCTAGCACCAAGCGCCCTATCACCCAATTTTTCCTTTAAAAAAAAGCGTTTTCCCCCTCAATGGCCCCCTTCATGAAAACGCTTAAATTCGCAGTTCTCCCAGGTGACTACATCGGCCCTGAAGTAATGTCCGTCGCGCTCGACGTCCTCAAGGCAGCGACAGAGCCCGCAGGCATCAAACTCGACTACACAGAAGCCCACGTCGGCGGCGCCGGTATCGACAACGAAGGCAAGGCCCTCCCAGACTCCACCGTCAAGATTTGCGAAGAAGCAGACGCCATCCTTTTCGGCTCTATCGGCGGACCAAAGTGGGAAAACCTCCCGCCAGCCGAGCAGCCAGAACGCGCTGCCCTGCTCCCGATCCGCAAGCACTTCTCCCTCTTCGCCAACCTCCGCCCAGGCCTGCTCTACCAAGAGCTTACCGACGCCTCTCCGCTCAAGACCGAGCGTATTCCGGAAGGCATCGACATGGTTTGCGTACGCGAACTCACCGGCGGCATCTATTTCGGCCCAAAACACACCAAGACCCTCGAAGACGGCGACATCCAAGCCACCGACGAGATGGTCTACAAGAAGTCCGAAATCGAGCGCATCCTCGACGTAGCCATCGCGACTGCCAAGACTCGCGGCAACAAGATCTGCTCCGTAGACAAGGCAAACGTTCTCACGACCTCCGTCCTCTGGCGCGAAACAGCAACTGAGTACGTTGCCAAGCACGCTCCAGAAATCGAGCTCACTCACATGTACGTGGACAATGCAGCCATGCAAATGGCCCGCGACCCGAACCAGTTCGACGTCATCGTGACCGAAAATATGTTCGGCGACATCATCTCCGACGAAATGGGCATCGTCTGCGGCAGCCTTGGTATGCTCTCCTCGGCCTCCCTCGGCACTGGCAAGAACAGCCTCGACCTCCCATTTGGCCTATACGAGCCATCCGGCGGCACTGCTCCAGACATCGCTGGCAAGGGCATCGCCAACCCATGTGCTCAGATCTTGAGTGCAGCCCTAATGCTCCGCCACAGCTTCGGCGAGAACGAGATCGCCGAGAAGATCGAAAACGCCGTCAAGCAAGCCGTCATGGACGACAAGCGCACCGGCGACATCGCCTTCGGCAAACCAAGCATCGGCACCAAAGAAATGGCCGCCGCCATCATCGAAAGACTCTAGTCTTTTTTCGCCCACGAAGGACACGAAGCTTCACTAAGTTGAAATCTGTTACTTCAACGAACTCCTGTCCTTCGTGAGCAAACACCAAACTCGATCCCCGGAATCCAATGCCTCAAATCACTTACAAAGAAGAAACCTACAAAATTATAGGTGCTGCCATTGAAGTCCACAAAGAGCTCGGCCACGGCTTTCTCGAAGCTGTCTTCCAAGAAGCACTAGAACTCGAACTAGCAGACCAATCGATTCTCTTCGAATCGCAAAAACAACTACAAATTCACTACAAGGGTCGCGTACTCAAAAAACGATACATAGCCGATTTTCTCATCAACAACGACATCCTCGTAGAGATCAAAGCTATCGAAAAACTCACTAGCAAAGAAGAGTCCCAAGTAATCAACTATCTAAACGCAACACAGTTAAAGCTAGGCCTCCTTATCAACTTCGGCTCCCAAGGAAAGTTGGAGTGGAAACGATTAGTGAACTAATCCCCTCATCCAAATCCTTCGTGCCCCTTAGCGCCCTTCGTGGGCAAAATATTCTCCAGCATGACCTCCGATCAAATTCGCCAGTCCTTCCTCGACTTCTTCGAGTCTAAACAGCACTCCATCGTGCCATCCGCATCCCTCATGCCGGATTCGCCAAACTTGCTGTTCACAAACGCAGGCATGAACCAGTTCGTGCCCTACTTCCTCGGCGAACGCGAAGCAACCACCCCACGCATTGCCGATACACAAAAGTGTATTCGTGCCGGAGGTAAACATAACGATCTCGAAGACGTCGGCCTCGACACCTACCACCACACCTTCTTCGAGATGCTGGGCAACTGGTCAATCGGCGACTACTTCAAGCAAGAAGCCATCGAGTGGGCATGGGAACTCATCACCGAAGTCTGGAAGTTCCCAAAGGAACGTCTCTACGCTTCTGTCTACAAGCCAGGCGAAGGCGACCCAGCCGAGTTCGATCAAGAAGCCTACGACTTCTGGAAGGCTGTATTCGAAAAGGCAGGACTTGATCCCGAGGTCCATATAGTTTTCGGCAACAAGGCTGACAACTTCTGGATGATGGGCGATACCGGTCCTTGCGGCCCGTGCTCCGAGCTCCACGTCGATCTCACTCCAGCTGGCGATACTAAAGGCTCTCTCGTCAACGCTGACTCTCCTTACTGCATCGAGATCTGGAATCTCGTATTCATCCAGTTCAACGCCACACCAGAAGGTGACTTCGTTCCCCTCAAGGCGCAGCACGTCGACACCGGAATGGGCTTCGAGCGCGTGGCAGGCATCATGGCTACGTCGAAGAACTTCACAGATTTCTCGACTCCGCCATCAAACTACAACTCCGATCTCTTCGACACTCTCTTCCAAGAGTTCGAAAAGCTCTCCGGCCACAAGTATCAGCGTACCCTGCCTGAAGATCTCGACAACATCTCCGAGCTTGAGATGAAGGACGTCATCTTCCGCGTATTGGCTGACCACATACGCTGCCTTAGCTGCTCCATCGCCGACGGAATTCTCCCTGGCAACGCTGGACGCAACTATGTCCTCCGCCGCATCCTCCGCCGTGCCGTCATGT
Source organism: Pelagicoccus mobilis (assembly GCF_016595505.1). Lineage (GTDB taxonomy): Bacteria > Verrucomicrobiota > Verrucomicrobiia > Opitutales > Opitutaceae > Pelagicoccus > Pelagicoccus mobilis. The sequence continues at coordinate 79,258 of NZ_JAENIL010000036.1, forward strand.
ACGGACGCAAGCTCGGCCTCGAAAACGGTTTCTTTGCCAAGCTCGTACCAGTCGTAGTTTCCCAACTCGGCCACGTATTCCCAGAACTAAAGAAGCAAGCCGACGTCATCCAGCGTACCATCAAGTCAGAAGAAGACGCCTTCGGCCGTACCCTCGACCGCGGTATCCAGCTCTTCGAAAAGATTGCTGCCGACGAAGGAAATATATCAGGACTCAACGCCTTCACGCTCTACGACACATACGGCTTCCCGCTCGACCTTACCGAGCTGATGGCCAAGCAAAAGGGCATCACCGTCGATACCGAAGGCTTCGAAGTTGAAATGGAGAAGCAACGCGCCAAAGGCCGTGCCGCTCATAAGTCCACCGACATTCTCGTGGCAGACTCCGACGCCCCAGCCGAAGCCACCACATTCCTCGGCTTCGACACCCTCGCTGACGAAGCAGAGCTCATCGACATCGTAAAAAGCGACGAAGATGCGTATCTAGTTTTCAACCACACTCCTTTCTACGCAGAAATGGGTGGCCAGGTTGGCGACACCGGTGCAATCGAGTTCGAAGGCGAGCACTTCGATGTCCTCGACACAATCAAGGATCCAAACGGTCGTTTCCTTCACAAAGTAAGCGGAAACCTCGATGAGATCGCCATTGGTCAAGAAGCCAACCTCATCGTCGACCACGACCGTCGCAAATCAATCGAACGTCACCACTCTGCTACTCATATCCTTCAGTGGGCGCTTCGCAAGGTGCTCGGTGACCACGTTCGCCAAGCCGGATCCTACGTCGACGACCAACGCCTCCGTTTCGACTTCTCCCACTTCGAAGCCGCGAAGCCCGAAGAACTCGCTCAGGTCGAGAAGCTTTGTAACGAACAGATCCTTGCCAACAGCAAGGTCAAGTGGTTCGAGACTCCGTTTGACGAAAAGCCAGAAGGCGTCATGGCCGAGTTCGGTGAAAAGTACGGCGACGTCGTTCGCGTTGTAGACATCGGCGGATTCTCCAAGGAACTCTGCGGCGGGACCCACGTTCGTGGATCAGGCGAAATTGGCCTCCTAAAAATAGCGAGCGAATCTGGAATCGCTGCCGGCACCCGTCGAATCGAAGCTATTGTTGGTGACAGCCTGTATTCGCACATCAACGACATGGAAGCGACGATCTCAACAGCGTCCAAGACACTCTCCACAGCACCAGCGGAGTTGATCAAGAAGCTCGACTCCCTGCTCGCCCGTAACTCCGAGCTCGAGAAACAACTTAAGAGCTTCCAACAGAAAGCCAGCGGCAACCTCGCCGATGATCTCCTCAAATCCGCCAAGGACTCAGGAGGTCTCAAGCTCGTTGCAGCCAAAGTCGTAGTTGAGAATCCCAACGCTCTCCGCCAACTCGGAGCCAACCTCATTGGCAAGCTCGGCGAAGGCGTAGTCGTCCTCGGAGCCGAGGTTAAGGGCAAGGTCAGCATCGTGGCCTTCTCATCCCAGAGTGCTATCGGGGCGGGGCACAAAGCCGGTGACATCATCCGCGACCTCACCGCCAAGCTCGACGGCCGAGGCGGAGGCAAGCCCGACTTCGCCATGGGCGGCGCCGCCAACGTCGCAGCCCTCGAGGAAACGCTCAAAGCGTTTTCTTTGTAGGTAGGGCGTGACCGCCGGGCACGCCGCAGTGCCCAACATCATTTACCAACTCTTCAATCAAAACCAACCGCCGCGGTCCGCCCGGCGGTCGGACCCTACCATGTTACCCGAACGCAAACGGCTCGCACACATTCCACCTCCTTGGGTAGACGATGAAGCCCTTTTCTTCATTACGATCTGTTGCAAAGAGCGGAACCGGAACGTGCTCGCTAAACCAGAAATTGCGTCACCGCTTTTCGAAACGGTGGCATACCGAGAAAAGCTCCTCCAGTGGAGCGTACATCTGATGCTACTCATGCCGGATCACCTCCACGCGTTCATCGTCTTCTCTCAATTCCAGTCCATGACAAAGACAATCTCCGACTGGAAACAATTCACAGCTAAGAAGCTATCCATCGATTGGCAGTCGAACTTCTTCGATCACCGCATCCGCAACCAAGCCGAGTTAGATGAGAAGTGGTCCTACGTCCTACATAACCCTGTTCGAGCAGGACATTGCAAGAAAGCGAGCGACTGGAAGTTCGTCCGGTAGGGCGTCACCGCCGTGTTTAGTTCAAGGACATAGTTAACACATGTTAAAGGACATGGTTAACACATTCTAGGCGGGTTCTTGCTCCCCCTGGCCGGCTAGCC
>NZ_JAENIL010000037.1 GCF_016595505.1 Pelagicoccus mobilis
GGGGTATAAAACATACGAGACAGCGATATAGGAGTAGGGGTACTCCTGCTGTCAAAGAGGCCCGCGCTGAGCTTAGCTCAGGCGGGCTTTTTACTGCCCGAATTGCTCGGGTCGGGAGGGAGGGATGATCATCGGGGACGATGATCGCTACCTTTTGGTTTTAGAGCATTTTTCTTTTGTTTAGGCACTTAGAATCGCGGCACAAGGCCGCTTCCCACTTTAAGATGCCTGAAGGGAAGCGCGACTGTTCAAAAGAAAAGTGCTCTGGGCGTGGGACGGCGACCGCGGCCTGCCTTCAGTTTCCTAAGCTCGTCTCGAGGGTGACTTGAAGTTCGGTTTGTTTGATGGGTTTGGCGATATAGCCGTCGAAGCCGGCGCGGCGGATTTTCACTTCGTCGGTTTTGAGGGCGTAGGCGGTTTGGGCGATGACGTTGATCGACGCGTTGATCTTTCTGATTTCCTTGAGCGTTTCGAAGCCGTCGATGCCTGGCATTTTTATATCTAGCAACACGAGGTCGTACTCGGAGGTGGATCTGAGTTTTTCGAGGCCTTCGCGGCCGTCTTTTGCCCAATCGGTTTCGATGCCTAGCTTTTGGAGAGAAACGTCGATGAACTCGTAGTTGGCCTGCTCGTCTTCGATCACGAGGATCTTTTTGCCTCTATACTCGTTGTCATGTTGTGGGTCTTCTCCTTCGAGGTTTGTGACACTGAGGTCTTTTGCGATTCGGAGTGGCAGGCTGAGGGTGAATGTGGAGCCGATTCCGACTTCTGATTCGACGGAGAGGCTGCCTCCCATGAGTTCGGTGAGCTCTTTGCAGATGGCGAGGCCGAGGCCTACTCCGCGTCGGGCGGCTAGGTCGTCGATCTCTCGTTTCACGAATTTCTCGAATATGATCTGTCTTTCCTCTTCGGGGATTCCTGGGCCGCTGTCTTTTACGTAGTAGCAGATTTGGGATTCCTGGCAGTAGGCGCCGAGCTCGACGGTGCCGCTTTGGGTAAACTTAAATGCGTTGGTGAGAAGGTTATCGATGACCTGTTTGATACGGGTGCGGTCGGCTACGAGGATGAGATTCTCTTTGTGGAGCTGGTTGTTTAGCGTGTGGGAGACGGAGTTGGGGTTCTCTCGGATGGAGTGGGAGGAGTGGATGTTGTCCAGAAACTCGTTTAGCGAGAAGGGGCTTTCGATGATTTTCAGCTGGTTCGAGGTGATCTTGGAGAAGTCGAGGATGTCTCCGATGAGGGTGAGCAGCGAGTCGGAGTTTTCGTTTATGATTTCTGCGTAGCGGCTGCGTTCGGATGAATCGAGCGAGTCGTCGGCGATGAATCCAGCGAATCCGGTGATGGCGTTGAGTGGGGTGCGGATTTCGTGGGAAAGGTTGGCGAGAAACTGGGATTTGAGGCGATCGGATTCCTCGGCTTTTTCTTTCGCTGACTTCAGGGCGCTGGTGCGTCGGTCGATGGTGGCTTCGAGTTGTTCTTGGTGGTCGCTTAGCTGTTTCGTCTTCTCCTGAACCATGGCTTTGAGTTTGGCCTTTTCTCGTGTGAGGGCTGCCTCCCGATAGCGGATGGCTAGGTAAGCGAGCGATGAGACAAGAAGGGCGGAGAGAATCAGGAAGCTGGGGCGAAGCCAGAATGGGGTGGCGATTTCGACTTGGATGGCGGCGCCTTGCTCGTTCCAGATGCCGTCGTTGTTGGAGGCCTTGACCCGGAATGTGTAGGAGCCGGGGTCGAGGTTGGTGTAAGTCGCCCTTCTCTGGTCGGAGCTGGTGTAGATCCAGTCGCTGTCGAATCCTTCGAGCTTGTAGGCGAACTTGTTTTTCTTGGGAGAGACGAGGCTGATGCCGGTGAAACCGAATTGGAGGTGGTTTTGGTGGTGCTCCAAGGTGAGGCTTTGGGCGAATTGGGGGTGGGAGTCGAGGATCTCGGGGTTTGTCTGAGGGCTGATGGGAGTGCCGAAGAGGGAGATCTCGTCAATGTAGACTCGGGGTGGGGTGAGGTTGTGAGTGATGTGGTCAGGATGGAAGCCGGTGAACCCGGAGGTGCCTCCGAAGAAGAGGTACCCGTCGCGGGTTTTGCAGGAAGACATGTCGAAGTACTGGTCTCCCTGTAGGCCGTCGCCTCCGAGGTAAACTTGGGTATCGGAGGTTTGGGTGTTGATGTGGCAGAGTCCGCTTTCGGTTGAGACCCAGATTGCGTTTTCGTTTGCTATTTCTATGGCATGGACGCGGCGGTTTAATCTGCCGGGGAGAATGTTGTAGGTTTTTAGGTGATTGCCGTTTGTATCGTAGCTGTGGATACCGCTGTACACGGTGCCTATGTAGTAGGTCTGGCTTTTCGGTTCGTAGCGGATTGCGGTTGGCCGGGGGAGTTTCGCGAAGAGCTTGGTGGTTTTTGTTTCCTCGTCGAAGCGGTACATGCCGTCGAGTCCGTTTGCGAAGATGCCTCCGGGGTGGGTGTCCTCGATGACGATGTTTGGCGGAATGCGATCTGTGGGGGACTCGGTTTGGATGGGGATGGGGGTGCCGTCGGTTTGGTAGAGGCTTAGCTTGCCGAAACCGCCGCTGATCCAGATTCGGTTTTTGTGGTCGAGTTCTATGTCCCAGATGCCGCGTTCCTTCCATTCGTCGAACCTTTGGGTGATTTCTTGATCGAGCTCGTAGCGATCCCCTTTTTTTTGGAAATAGTAGATGCCTGCGTTCCAAGTGGCGACCCATAGATTCTCCTGAGGGTCTACTGCCACTTGTCTGATGACGCCGGATTCGATCTGGAGCTCTAGCTTGCGAATCGAGTTGCTTGTACGGTCGAGCAGGTGGAGGCCTCCTCCGTCGGTTCCGATGAGCAAGTTGCCGTCCGGGTCTTCGGCGACAGCTCCGATGACGTGGTTGGTGATGGAGGACTGGGGAGTGCTGACTCCTCGTTTGAAGGTGATGAACTGGTCGAGTTGAGGGTGGTGGTAGTCGAGCCCGGTGCGGGAGTGTCCGAGCCAGATGATGCCTTCGTAGTCTATGTGCACGAGGTTGACTCCGTCGGAGCTGATTCCATTGCCCGTGCCGTCGGCGAAGGATTGGTAGCGGACGGTGCGAGTTTCAGGATCGAAAAGGTTGAGGCCGGCCTGGTTGACGGGAATGAGCAAGGTCCCGTCGGGGTGGACGGCGATGTCGTCGGTGCGGCCTCCGGAGATCCCGGTGCCATCCTTATTAATGGGGATGTGGGCGATTTTCATCTCGTCCGGCAGGAACTGGTAGAGCCCTCCTCCTTGTGACGCGATCCATAGTCTGCCGCGGTTGTCTCTGCGAATCTTCTTCGATTTATTGTCCGAAAGGGGGAAGAGCTTGGAGCTGGTGAACTCTTCTCGTTCGCGATCGAAGCTCCAAATATGGGAGTCGGATCCGACGACCCAGATCTTGTTTCCTTCCCCCTCGATGAGGGAGGTGAGGAAGTAGTCCCTTTCGGAGGAGTTGGGAAAGTTATGGCGCTGAAAGTTGTCGGTCTGGGGGCGGAAGCGGTTGAGGGATCTGCGGGTGAGGACCCAGAGCTCTCCGTTTTTGGCGAGCAGCATTTCTTGGACTGGGCCGCGTCCGAGCGTGTTGTGGTTTGCGCCCGAGTGGGTGTAGCGTTTGAAATTGTCCAGCTTGCGGTCGTAGCGGTTCAGGCCGCTGCGGGCTGCGATCCAGAGGTTCTTTTGCGAGTCTTCGAGGACGTCTTGGATGTAGCGGCCGGAGAGGGTGTTTTCACGTTCGGGGTCGCTCGTGTAGGTTTTGAAGGAGTAGCCGTCGTAGCGTTTGAGGCCTTCGCCTGCGGTTCCGAGCCAGAGGTAGCCGTAGTCGTCGCGATGGATGGTGCGTACCAGGTGGACAGGCGCGTCCGTCTCAAGATGGTTGAACTTGATTTGGGCGCTTAGAGGCAGGGTGCTTGCGAGCAGGCCGCATAGGCAGGCGATTCTCAGGAGCATAGGTAAAGCGAAGGTGCGAGACGGGGGTAGGATCGAAATGTAAATACACTTTGGAAATCGTCAAACGCGGCGGCGCATACGGGGTTGGGCGTTTGACTTCTAGAGCCTAGAGTAGATTGTGGGCTCAGAGAACGCGTTATGGAAGAGACGGAATTTATCTGGCACGGAGGGAGGCTGATTCCCTGGAAGGAAGCGACGGTTCATGTGATGGCTCATGCTCTGCATTACGGGTCTTCCGTTTTTGAGGGTATTCGTGTTTATGATACGGAGAAGGGGCCTGCTTATCTCTGTTTGCAGAGTCACTTGAAGCGCTTTCTCGATTCGGCCAAAATTTACCGCATGAACATGCCGTACGGCTTGGAGGAACTGACTGGGATCTGCCGCGAGGTGATTACTGCGAATGGCTTGAAGTCAGCCTATGTGCGTCCGTTAGCGTTTCGTGGATACGGGCCGATCACGGTGTACGGCAATGACGATCCTGTGGAGGTGACGGTGGCTGCTTTCCCGTGGGGGGCTTATTTGGGGGAGGACGCTCTGGAGAATGGGGTGGATGTGGGTGTTTCGAGTTGGACGCGAGTCGCTCCCAATACCTTGCCTACAATGGCGAAGGCGAGCGGAAACTATCTGTCGTCCCAGCTGATCACGATGGAGGCGCACCGGCATGGGTACACCGAGGGGATCGGCCTTGATGCGTCCGGCCATTTGAGCGAAGGGGCGGGGGAGAACATTTTTGTGATACGGGACGGGGTGCTTTATACGCCTCCGATTACGGCAGCGATTCTGCCGGGTATCACACGGGGTATTGCAATCGATCTGGCCCAACGGGCTGGGTATGAAGTGCGTGAGGAGAGCTTGCCGCGCGAGATCCTTTACGTGGCGGACGAGATTTTTATGACGGGTACGGCGACTGAGATCGCGGCGATCCGTTCGGTGGACGGCTTAGCGGTTGGCGGGGGTAAGCGTGGTCCGATCACCGAGCAGCTGCAGAAGGCGTTTTTTGGACTGTTTGACGGTACGACCGAAGATTCTAAGGGCTGGATGGAACTCGTTTAGGTTTGTCCCTCTCTAAGGCCGTTTTTGTTCAGGTTTGTTTGAGGTATGGAAGAGGGGAAGAGCTCCAGACGGGGGCTAACATTTTGCTCGCTCGATTACGCGTCGATGTTGGGCTTTTTGGCGTATTCGTCCTGCGTCACGGCGATACCCATTTGTCTCGTTGCGATAACGAAGGATTTGGGAATGTCGTTCTCGCAGGCGGGTGGCTTGGAGATGGCGAAGGGCACCCTCGTTTTGGTGACCTTGCTGGCGAGTGGATTTATCGCTGCCCGTTTTGGCAAGGTCCGCTCGATCGGAGTATCCTGTCTTGTGATGGGGACGGGAATGTTGCTCTACGCGAACGCTCCTTCCTATGGAGCGTTGTTCTTGGCGGTTGCTTTGCTCGGGTTTGGCGGGGGTGTGATCGAAGCGCTTATAAATCCGCTCGTGCAGGAGCTCCATCCTGACGATTCGGGGCGTTACCTTAATTTGATCAACGCGTTCTGGTCGATCGGGGTTCTGGCGACGATGTTGGGTACGGGCGAGGCGCTCAGCCAGATGGTTTCTTGGCGGACTGTGATGAGTGTTTTGGGCGGGTTCAGCGTTTTGTCCGGCGGATTGTTTTGGTTGTTGAGAGAGCCTGCAAAGGCAGGGGGTGGCGCCGAGCTTTCTCAGGTGTTTGCCAACAAGTGGAAGATCTTGAGGTTGCGTCGCTTCTGGCTGTTTACGGTTTTGATGTTTTTGGGCGGAGCGACGGAGGGCGCGTTCACCTATTGGAGCGCGAGCTTGTTGCAAGTCGAGCATGGGGTGACGCCTCGGGCGGCGGGAGTCGGGGTTGCTCTTTTCGCTGCGGGGATGATCGTGGCTCGACTGCTCTGGGGCTGGCTGATTCCGCAGGGGCGTCTCTGGCATCTGCTGTTGGGGTCGGCGCTTGGCGGGCTTGTGGTGGGCGTCTTGTTTCCGTTGACGAACGAGATTTCCTTTTTGTACGTGAATCTTTTCTTGGCTGGCTTGGCGATGGCTTGTTTTTGGCCGACGCTGCAGTCCTATGCGGTCGACCGGATGAGGTGCGATGCGACGAGCGCTTTTATTTTGCTCTCCTGCGGGGGAATCGCGGGCTTCGCCTCCGTTTCGTGGACCATGGGGATGATTGGTGACTGGGTTGGCTTACGGGCTAGCTTCTGGATCGTGCCCGCTTATCTGGTGGTGATGATCTGGCTTTTGTTTTGGGAACGTAAGCGAAGTTGAAAGATGGATACGGCGTGCGTGCACGGAAATTTTGTCTCGTGCTAGTTGTTTGTTTTAGTCGGATCTAGGTTCCGCGGCAACGACGGAGCGTTGCCCTCCTATAGGGGGGTGGTTTCGCCTTCGGGGTCGAGATAGCTGCCGGTGAAGGGCTCGCCTGTGCTGCTGAGTTCTGGGGCCAGGGCTTCCTGGGGGATGCGGGAGATGGTTTCGAGTACGACTGGAATGGTGAAGGCGGCTATGCGTTGCACGCTTTGCTGCATTTGCTCGAAGGTGAAGGGGCGAACACCGACTGCGGGATTCGAAATGGAGCAGATGGCACCGTAGCGGATTCCGAACTGGCGGGCGTAGATGATGCAGGTCGCCTGGTTCATGCTGGTGAGTTCGCCTCCGAGCGTTCGCATCGCTCTGATCTCTGCGGGACTCTCGAAGCGGCCGGGGGCGAATTGGACGAATGTACCCGTACTGCGGATACTGCCTTGGTAGGAGTTTGCCTCTTTCTGTTTTTCTGACTCGTCAACTAGAAGGTTTCGGATGGAGGGGCTGAGCGGTACTTCGAAATTCGGGAAGATACCGGGGCGGGAATGGCCGGAGGCTGCGAGGGCGTCGTTGGGGCGTTCGGCTCGCCACTCGATAAAGTCGTCGATCATGACGATGTCGTCGAAATCGAGCTTGGGGTCGATCGCTCCGCAGGTGGCCCCGCCGATGGCGTGGGTGACGCCGAGCTCGTAGAGGGCGGCCCATGCTCGCACGTGGTAGGGGCCGTCGGCTTCGCCGTCGGGTTTGTCGAGCAGTCCGTAGAAGGGGATGTAGTAGAAGGGAATTCCCCGGTAGCGCATGCGGTAGAGGGTCGGGCTGGGGCCGGCCTTGGTTTCGAAGCTGAAGCTTCCTTCTGCTGCTGCGAGGCCTTCGCCGAACTTAAGGGGAGCTCCGAAGCTGGTGCCGCCGACTACGGCGATGAATATGGTTTCGCCGTTGGGCGGTTCGGGAGCCTGCGATTTGTAAGACATGCGGAAGGGATGCTGTCTGTTTGCTTCGTCTCAGGCGAGTCGGAATATTTTCGGTGGGGAAATTATTTGCGCCTGTAGACTATTCTTCTTCGTCGAGTGCGAGTCGGTAGAATGCGTTTTCTCTGGATGTAATTGGAAGTTCGATACGGGCTTGGCCGCCGTTGATTTGAGGAGTGGCGGATATGGGAGCCCACGCTTTGAAATCGGTCGAGGTGACGGTGGTGAAATTGTGGTTTGGATCGATTTGCCAGATGATCGCAAGCGTCTGGTCGCTGCGTTCGAAGGAGAGTTCAGGTGGCGTAGGGGGAAGCGTTTCTCCTGGCTCAATGGTGATTGTGATGACGAGAGGGGTGGGCGGTCCCTCTCCGGTGCCGTCTTCGTTTCCCCAAGGGGTGAGCGTGAGATCCCAACTGCCGGCTTCGGTCGGGTCTCCGGAGATGACTCCGAAGCTTGAGACGAGCAGTCCGTTTTCGACTTCTATGCGTTGGCGTAGATCGGTGATGCGCAGGCCGGGCGGGATATCGCCGTCGACCGACCAGGATTTGGGGGTGATGTTGATGGAGAATCCTATGACTACGGTTTCGCCGACTTTGCCGGTGAAGGGATTGTCCGGGTCGACCGAGTAGCTGGAATTGGTGGCTCCGGAAAGGGCGTGGGGCGTGGCGAGGGAGGCGGCGGGCAGGGCGAATGCTTGAATGATGCGGGCGACGGGGGTGCCGAGCTGCAGGTGTTGGGCGTGGGCTAGCAGCTTCAGGATGGGGCTTCGCTGGAGGATGAGCATGAGGATCCCGAGAGCGAGATGCAGTCGGGCGGAGAGCAGTTTCTGGGTCAGGAGGAATTTCACGAGGGCGAGCCCGCTAGGTATCGCCGTTAGCCGTTGAAGGTAGAAGGGAAAGGGCGAAAGCACTCAGCCGGTTAGGCATAGTTGTCCAAGGCTACATCGAGGAGAGTTGCGGTCCGCGCTGCTTATTGCGCGGATTCCAGACGGTAGTAGTCGCTATCGATCTCGGAGAGCGGAATCGTGACCTTGGTCTGGCCGTCTTCTTCGCTGCTTGTGATTGGGGAGGGGGAACTCCAAATGGACAAGTCGCGGGAGTGCTTCAGTTCGAAGCCTTGGCCTGAATCGGTATCCCAGGAGAGCACCAGGTGCACTTCGGTTTTGCGGTAGCTGATCTCTGGAGGGGGGAGCTGGCCCTCTGCGATTTGGAAGGTGATCGACAGGTTTTGAGGCGCGGTTTCTCCCTCGCCGTTAGCCTCGCTCCATGGCTTGAGGGTTATGCCGTAATTGCCCGCTTTCGTGTAGGTGCCGAGGATAAGCAGAGAGGAGGCGTTGATCTTTCCGTCGACCAGTTCGGCTTGTTCGAGGAAGTCGGTCAGCCGGAGGCCGTCCGGCAATTCGCCTTGGGTGACTTCCCAGGAGGCGGGAGTGATTGTATTGGAAAACTCGATATCTACCTTGTCTCCGACTTGGCCGGATTCTGGATGTAGGATCGTGGCGTTGCGAATTCTGTATGAGGAATCGTTGACTCTGTATTCGGAGGTGGTGGCTCCGGAAAGCGCATGGGTAGAACCTAGGGCGGCCGAAGTGAGAATCGCTTTCTGGACGATCTGAACGGAGGGCAACGAGATCCGTGAGACTAGAGTCGTGTACATCTGCGGGGCTCGTTGCAGAATGAGTACAAGCAGGGCCAGTGGGACCTGCAATCGTACGAGCATGCGGGGAATCATGTTTCCTGGGAGTTCCGTTTTCTAGTACGGGCTAGACGCTGCCTTCTGATTTTAGGAAACCGATTGGAGGGGTGAGTGAATAGGGGTCGTAGAAGTTTTGGATGTTGGGGAAGACGGTTTCTAGATCGCCGTTTGCCACACCGAACCAACGAGCGATCTCGCTGCAGTATTCGTCGACTGATGTAGTTGGAATCTGGCGACCTCGACCCGTGTCGAGTGGACCGTTTGTGCGCAGGTCCGGGTAGGTGCCGTAGATTTTTCCGCCAGAGACGGGGCCTCCCATGACGAACGCGTTGCCTCCCCAGCCGTGGTCGGAACCTGCGTCGTTGGAGCTGAGTGTGCGTCCGAAATCGGACACGGAGAAGGTGAGGACGTTGTCGCTGAGTCCTAGATCCCTTAGCGCGTTTGAGAAAGCGAGCAGGCTTTGGCTGAGGTCTGGGAGCATCGTGTTCTGCTTGCTCAGGAGGTCCGCATGGTGGTCCCAGCCGCCGATTCTCACGAAGAAGGTTTGTCGCCTCATTTTAAGGGCGTCGTGGGCGGCGATCGTGCGGGCGATCGTTTTGAATTTGTCCCCTGTATTCGTGTTTGGGAAGCGTGTGGTAACGGTCGCGTTGTCGAATCCTTCGTTGAAGGCGATGGAGCTCTCGATGAAGCGAGCGCTATTGCGGCCGAAGTTTTTCTGGAAAAGGTTTTTGTAGTTTTCGGTGAGCAGGCTGTTGACCGCGGCTTTTTCGAATGGGTCTTGGTAAGCGATCATGTCGGCTCCGCCGTCGTTTCCAGCAACGAAGGCGAAGGCTTCCTCGCCGGTCTGGAAGGTGTTGAGCCCGCTCACTGAAATGTTCATCGAGATCTTCGAGCCTTCGTTAAATGAGGCGAGCAATTCGGACGCTCGTCCTCCCCAACCACCGGGGCTTGCTCCCCTGACTTGAGGCAAGCAGGTTTGCCAGTGATCTTGTTGGTCCGAGTGGGAGAACAATCCTTTGGGGCGATAGCGTCGTGCCCGATAGTCGCTCATTGTGGTTGGCTGGATGAGCGTTCCGACGTTGGCGATGAATGCCAGCTCCTCGTCGTTGTAGAGAGTTTGCATTTCCCCGAGGCGAGGGTGCAGTCCAAATTCTGAATACTCCTGTCCTGTTGAGGTGATAGGAAGGATGTTGTAGGTCTCGCCGTCTTCTTGATAGAGGTCTAGCTTCAGGTTTGCCCGGTTGGCGGCGTAGGAGTTGTAGGCTTCCTGGTTGCGAGGCAGGAGCATGTTGTAGGAGTCGTTGCCTCCCGCTAAAAATACGCATACAAGCGCCTTGTAGTCATCGTCTGTCGAGATGGTGGGAGCGCTCGCCGCTGCTGCGGCGTTTGTCATCTTAAGCGAAAGAAGGCTGGAGAAGAGAGCGGTGGAGCCGAGCGCGGCGCATGGGGCTTCACCGAGAAACTGGCGACGAGAGATTTGGCGTTTTTTGGATGAGCTCATCTTGGGTGTGTTCGGAGTTGCCTACTTGAGGATGTTGAAGCCGGGCGCGATTGAGAAGAGGGTGAGGGCTCGTTCGGTTCGAGCTTCTGTGTCTCCTTCGGGAAGCGCTTCGACGGCGGTGATAATCGCAGTCTTTTCTGTTTCGTTGAGAGCGTTGTTGGCGAGGAGAAGGTTGAGGTGGTCGACCAACGCAGTCGCGTCGCTCGCGAGCGTTTCCTGGTGTGAGAAATCGAGGGAGCCTTGGTGTCCGTTGCCGCCGATCGGCCACGCGAGGCCGTTTTTCACCAAAGATTCCATAATCTGAAAAGTTCGGATTCCGGTAGAGTCGTCTAGAATTTGGAATTCTGGTGCGACCAGGTTTTCGTCGCGAACTTCGCCAGAGGGAGAAAAGTCGGGTAAGTAGAAGTTGAATACAGTTGGGGAGCGGTAGGGGAATTGTCCGAAGTAGGTTTCTAGGCTTCTTATGTACAGGAGCTTGTCGCTACGTGTGGTGCTGAGTTCGAAGCTTCGACAATATTGCAGGAAGCGATTGAGAGGTTCTCTGAGTTTTCCGCGCGTCGGGTCGACGATGAATCGTCCGCTTCTGGCCTCTGGGTCGAGGAGGATCGCTTTGGCGACTGCTGCCAGATTGCCGCGTTCTCCATTGCCATCGTCCTCGAAGGCCGCCGCCACTCGATCGACGTATTGGGGTGATGGATTGGAGCATGTGATCCGCTGTATCAAACGTTTGGATATGAATGGGGCGGTGTTCGGGTGATTGAAGAGGACGTCAAGCGCTTGGGTGACGTCGGTGATGGTGTTTTGGTTGGCTGGAAGGACGGTACCGTCGACGAGAGTCTTTTCGCCTCTGTCGTGGCGGTTCTCGTTTCGACGCATGGGGTCGATCCAGTTCTGGTCGGTGTCTTGGTAGTTCGGGTTGTCGGCGGCGTACTGGAATCCGGTGAATACTTTCGCGAGTTCGGTGATGTCGGTATTGTCGTAGGTGGGGATCGGTTGCTCGTTTTCGTCGAGTTTTAGGGTGCCGTCGCGATTGAGCTCCCAAAGCCCGATGGTGAAGAGCTGCATGACCTCGCGGGCGTAGTTCTCGTCGGGCTGGCGTGTGCCGCTGTTGTTTGCCTTTTGGTTGTTAACGTAAGTGAGGTAGCGCCCCATCTTGGGCGATTCGGTGACGTCTTGCAGCAGGTCGCGGTAGTTGCCAGTCGCGTGGGTGACGTAGAAGTCGTAGTAGTGCAGCCATTCGTCGAGGTAGGCTGTATTTGCGGAGCCGGACTCCCCGACAACGATGATCTGGAAGAGGGCCCAAGCCATGCGTTGGCGAAGTTGGTCGGGAGCGTTGATGGCTGCCTCGAACCAGACCATGCCTTTTGAATGGGCGTTTCCGTTGGCTCCGCCGAAGGGGTAGCTTGCCGGATAGTTGGCGAATGCGGGGATGGTCTTTGCGAGCTCGGTGTGAGTTGTGGCAGGAAGGGCGATCTGGTCTTCGACCCATTCTTCGAAGTCGAGGCCGTGGTGAAGGAGTTCTTCGATATCTTCTCGTCGAGGGCCGAAGGTGGCTTGGCGCAGGAAGCGGACGGCTTGGGCTTCGTTGAGGAGGGAGTCGTGGGTTTCGACGCGGAGGCGGTAGAGCTGCTCGCGAGCGTCTGGGTAGTTGAAGCTTAGGTACGCTCCGTCTTGGGTGAGAGTGGCTCCATCTGTGACGACTTGCCATGGGGTGGGGCCGAGCTTCCAGGCGAGAACGGACCAGTCGTCGGGGGCTAGGTCGGTTCGGGTCTCGAAGATGTAGACGACGTCTTGGCGTCCGTCGAAATCGAATCGGAGAAGAGCGGAGCCGTCCTCGGAAGTGAGATAGGGGGAATGCCCGGATTTGCTGGCATCGAGCGCGTCGGCGGGCTCGGCTCCGAGCGCGTACTCGTAGAAGCTGGTAGCCCCGTCCTGATCGGGGTCGTCGCTCTCTGGGGCGCCGGGGATATCGGCGAGCCAATCGGGGAAATTGGTTGGCAGCGGGAGTTCGTGATGGGCTGCGGACGCAAATGTGGCAAGGCTGAGCGTGACGCAGAGCATCGCTCTTCGCAGGAGTTCTGTCTTTGGCATGTTTTGGGGGGTGATGATGAGGCGGCGTTCGGCCTTTTGGGTAATGGTAAACGCTAGGTCGGAAAAGGCAGTAGGCAATGGTTTTTGGCTCGGGAGTTCTTTGTAGGTTAAATGACCCTCATGGCCTGGGTTCAGTTTTGATAGGAGCGGGGATGGTGCAAAGTCGGGTAATCGGCCATGAGGAGGCTTGGTTTATTCTGGGGGATTGCGGGGACTTTATTTGTAACGTTTTTACCTGAGTGGGGTTTAAAATGCTGTGAGCCTCTCTAAATCCTTCCGCCCCACTCTTCGTCAATCGCTGCGCCGCTTATCCCGTGAACGCGGTTTCACCGCTACGGTTTTGCTGACCTTGGCACTTTGTGTCGGGGCCAATGTAGCCATGTTCGCGGTGATCGATGCCATCTTGATTCGCGCTTTACCGTTTAAGCATGGGAGCGAGCTGGTGATGGTGATGAATTCTTACCCGGGAGCTGGGGCGCCGAGGATCGGGAGTTCGGTGGCGAACTATTACGAGCGCCGTGGAGATGCGATGGATTCGTTTGAGTCGGTCACCATGCGTCAGGGGGGCAGCGCGATTATCGGAGAGGAAGGTTCGCCTGTTCGCGTGCCGCGCGATCGGGTGTCGCCGGAGTACTTTGATACGCTTGGGGTGCGGTTGGCGATCGGGCAGACGTTTGAGGAGGATCAGTTGCTCTACGAAAATTCGTCGGTGGTGATTCTCACGCACGAGTTTTGGCAGGACTATTTTGATGGGGATCCGGATGTGTTGGGCAAGGAGCTGGTGGTGGATCAGATCCCGAATCGTGTGATCGGGGTCGTGGAGCCTGGATACAAATTTCTGAACAACCGAGCGCGTTTTTTCCATCCCTTGGCGTCGAGTTTGGAGGATCGGGAGCCGACGCGGAGGCACTCTAATAATATTCAAATGATCGCTCGTTTGGCGGAGGGTGTATCGGTCGAGGCGGCCCAGGACGAGATGGATCGATTCAACGAGGCGATGCTTGAGGATGACCCGTACGCAGAGATGGTGCGTAATGCCGGATACCATACGGTGGTGGAGGATTTCCGGACTGAAGTGGTTCGAGACGCGAAGCCGATCTTAATCATTTTGCAGGCGGGCGCGATATCTTTGCTCGCAATCGGCTGCGTGAATCTGGCGAATCTTATGCTGATTCGCGCGAAGGGGAAGACGAAGGAAACTGCGGTTCGGCAGGCTTTGGGCGCTGGGCGTCGTCACATGGCGAAAGAGTCGCTGGTCGAAACGATCCTTCTTGCGATTGGGGGCGGTCTGCTGGGGATAGGAGTCGGTGCGGCTGGTATCCGTTTATTCGCTACATTGGGAGCGGATCAGTTGCCTATGGGTACGAGTATTTCTCTCGATGGAAGAGTTATGTTGGTTTCGCTGCTCGGAGCGATTGTTGTGGGGGCGGTTTTGGCGGTTCCGATTGTGATTATGAACGCTCGCCGTAACTTGGCGCCGGCGCTTCAGTCTGAATCGCGTACTGGGACTGTCTCGAAGGGGGCGCAGCTGGCTCGTAGCGTATTTATGGTGGTGCAGATCGGACTTGCTTTTGCTTTGCTGACAGGAGCCGGTTTACTTGGGTTGAGTTTGAACAAAGCCTTGCAGGAGTCTCCTGGGTTCCGAGCCGATAATGTTTTGACTGCGAGCTTGAATCTTCCTTGGAAGACCTATCCGGAGCACGAAGATCGGTTGACGTTTGTGAACCGCTTGATCGGTGAGCTCAGAAACCAGCCGGGAGTGAAGAACGTTGGCTTTACGGGGTTGCTACCGTTTGGCGGGAATACGAGTAACAACGCGACTGTGGTCGAGGGACATGAGTTGCAGCCGGGGGATTCTATTCGCGCCCACTATGTGGGGCTCGCAGTTGGCGAGTACTGGCAGGCGGTGGGAATTCCTCTGGTGGAAGGGCGCTATCTCGAAGATGCTGATCGCGAAGAGGGAGTGCGTGTTTGCTTAGTGGATACGGCCTTCGCTGAACGGTATTGGCCGGATGGTAGTGCGATTGGGAAGCGGATCGCGATGGATGTGGAGCTGAACGAAGAGAATGTGATGACTATCGTGGGAGTGGTCGGAACTATCAAGCAGACTGATCTGACCGAGGAGGTCCCGCAAGGGACGGTCTACCAACCGTATTCGCTCCGCTCGAATCGCTATTTCCATATCGCGATTAGCTCGGAGATGGCTCCGGAATCTGTGAGTGGAATCTTGCGCAACACGGTTCAGGGTGTCGACCCGGAGCTGCCGGTTGACGATGTCCGTGTGCTGCAAAACCGTATCGATGATAGTCTTCTTGCTAGGCGTTCGCCGGCGATATTGGCGGCGGTGTTTGCCGGGGTAGCATTGTTGCTCGCGGCGGTTGGAACCTACGGGGTTCTGGCCTATGCGGTAGGGGAGCGTCGCAGGGAGATTGGTGTGCGGGTTGCGATCGGAGCGAAACCGGAACAGGTCTTGAGGCAGTTCTTGCTGGTCGGGGGGAAGTTGCTCGCGATAGGGGTGGGGATTGGTGTCGCCTTGTCGTGGGGGGCTGGATACTTGATGAAGAGCGTGCTCTATGAGGTTGTTCCGTTTCACCTGGGGATTCTCGCTGTTACGGCAGCGGCGATGGGAGTGATCGTGCTGCTGGCGAGCTATCTGCCGTCAAGGGCGGCAGCGAGGGTTTCGCCGCTTGTGGCGATGACAGATGAGTGAGGGCTGCTCCTGGCGGATGTTTTATTTTTGTAGGTCGGTGCGCTGAGTATTGGCGTCAACTTGACAGAAATAGCATCATCTGGAGGGCAACGTGTCTGTTGTTCGCTTACGCTGTCAGCCTTCGGCTTCGGTACGCTTCCGCTCGAGTGTCGTCATTTCATTCGGTACTGTCGTTGCCACATCGTTTATTCCCCGCAGGCTCCGCGGCAATGACGGAGCATTGCCCTCCTGCCACAGCGTTTAGGCTTAAGTTGACGTCAATGCGTGCTGAGGGGACACGCTTTGCGTGTGGCGGGTCGGCACCCCGCCCTACAGTGGGACTATTTTTTTAGAATTCGGTTTATGAACTTCAGGGTCACTGGATGGGCGGGTTCGCTCATGCCGTGTCCGTATCCGTCGAACTCGTACAAGGTGGCGTCGGGGTGGTCTACGACTTGCAGCATGCGCCAGAAGTAGGCGTTTTCCTCGTAGCGACCGAGTAGTTCGAGCTCGCGATCGCCGGTGAGGAGCAGGATGGGGGGAGCGTCTGCGCGGACGTGGTAGAGGGGCGCGTATTTGTCGACGAGGGGTTGGGTTCCGGGCATTCCTATTTGCTCGCGTACCGTCATGTGTGTGATGGTGTGGCCGCTGTAGGGGATGAGGCCTGCGATCTGGTCGGCGTCGATATCGTGCGCGGCTAGGTAGGACTTGTCGAAGCCGAGCATGCTGGTGAGGTAGCCGCCTGCGGAGTGACCGGCGATGAAGATTTTTTCGGGATCGCCGCCGTAGGTCTCGATGTTTTGGAAGACCCAGGCGGTTGCGCTGGCTGCGTCCTCGATTGGGGTTGGGGTTCCGACTTTTGGATACATGCGGTAGTTGGCCGCAACGATCGCGATGCCTTGGTTTTTGAGGCGTTCGTCGATGTGTTTGTTTCCGTTTTTGAGGCCGCCGCCGTGGAACCAAATGAGAGTGGCGAAGGTTTCCTCGGTCTTCTCAGGGTAGTAGATGTCGAGCTTGCACCGTTCTTGGGCGTAGCTGTCGTCTAGCGATGTGTAGGAGATATCGCTGACGAGCTGATATTGGGAGGGGGCTGCGTTCGCGAGGCAGGCGAACGCTAGCGTAAGAAGGGGAAGGGTACGATTGAGCATAGGGCAGGGAACTAGGTTAGTTTCCTGCTCTTGCGGGTCGAGGCCTTAGTTTTCTGTGGGGCGGCTATTGGCGGTGAACGTGCCTTCAACCGTGAAGGCGTTGCCTGCTCCTTGGAAGGTGTCTGGCAGATGCGCGACGACGCGTCCTTCCGTGTCGTTGCTCCAGGTCAGGTGCAACTGCATGTTGCGAAGTCCTGAGAAGCTTATGAAGAGCTGGTCTCGAGAAACCATGGGGAACCAAAGGTAGCCGTTCACGGTGCCCTCGCTTTCGCCGAAAGTGTAGGTTCCTTCGATATCTTCATTAAGGGTGATTGATATGTCGTCATTCCCCTCGAGTTTGATGGTGAGCTGAGTGCCAACGGCGTCGATCGTCTTGGGGTAGGAGAGCTCGGTCACTTCGATGAAGCTGCTTCCTGAGTCTGAAATGTCTTCTGTGACGTCGATGTCGTGAGAAGAGGGGGCGGAGAGGGAGCCTGTGACTGAGTCATCAGTTTCCCACGAGTCTAGGTCTTCGGTACGACGGATGATGTAGTCGGCGTTTGTGCGGCGATCGAAGCTGGCCACGTATTGCTCTCCGTCCTCGTGGAATTCGACCTTGGGATACCCGATGTTGGGTACTTCATAGTCGCGTGGGTTGAATTGTGCGGCCTCTTCGCCTTCGCGAACGATGGTGATCGACTCGATGACGGGTGGATTGTTTGGCCGGTCGGCTGTGCCGGTTGGGAGGTCTCCGATGGCGTTTACGATGGATTGTCCGTCTACGATTTCACCGAAGATGGCGTGTTTCCCGTCGAGCCAGGCGGCGGCTCCCAGAGTAATGAAAAACTGGCTTCCTCCGGAATTTGGGCCGCTGTTTGCCATGGAAAGTTGTCCCGCTTTAGTGTGCTTCAGGTCGGGGCTTATTTCGTCGGGGATAGAGTACCCAGGACCGTCGGTACCGAGTCCGTTTGGCGATCCTCCTTGGATCATGAATCCGCTGATTACGCGGTGGAAGATGATCCCGTCGTAGTAGGGGCCGGTGATCGGTTCGCTATCTTCGTTGTCCCATCGGTGTACGGAGCCTTCGGCCAGGCCGACGAAGTTGGCGACGGTGATGGGGGTCTGGTCGTGGTAGAGCTTGGCGGTGAACTCGCCGCTTGAGGTGGTGAACACTGCGTAGATTCCGTCCTCGGAGGGAGTGAAGGAAATATCCGCTTGGGCGCTATTGGCGAAGAGACCGAGGACCGCGAGTGTGGCGGCGAGTTTTGTGAAAACGTTTCTGACTATCACTGTGCTGAATGGGAGTTCGAAATTACGTCACGGTGGTGATGTGGGGTGACGCTGCTTTTACGAGCTTGTTCCGATTCTGGCTTCAGGATTTTCAGGTTTTTGAAAGAGAGACCGGGGAAGGGCGGGCAATTGTAAGGTGCATCGCGGTTTTGTGGGACCGGTGCGGTGGGGCGGGGATTGGCGAACCATCGATGTGGCCGTTGGGGACCCGACTTCGCTCTATGAGCTACGACGGGCACAGCAACGGCCGCTACCTGACAACGGCTCGCTAGCCGAGCTCTTTCTTGAGTCGGTCGACGAGGTTGGCGATGGCGTCTCCGAGCTTGACGCCTTGGGCGACGTTTCCGTCGTGCCCGGCGAGGTGGAGCTTTACGGCGAGCGACTTGAGGGTCTCGATGGTTGCTAGGGCGGCGAAATTGCCGGGCGCGTTTGCGGCGAGGGCGTCCAGAGTGGGGGTCATCGCGACTTCGAGGTGGTGGAACTCAACGGCTTGGTCGGCGGCGGCTGCGGCTTGGGTGGCGTTCACGAGGGTGTCGAGGTGAGCGAGCAGTTGATTGGTGTCGTAGCCGCTTAGGTCCGCGTTTTCCCAGGGTTGGGTATCGCGAGGGGCGGCGTGGATGTCGTCGGTAGCGGATTTCGAGCAGCCTGCGAGCAGGAGGCCGAGGAGGCTGGCGAGGGCGAGGGGAAGGCGGAGTTTTGGGAAAGGCATTTTGCTTGGGCTTACTGGTTGAGCGTTTGGATGACGAGTTCGTGCAGGTCTGGATTGCTGGCGATGCAGGATTCGCCTTTGGCCGGGTTTCCGCCGTACCAGTCTGTGATGACGGCTCCGGCTCCGCGAAGAACGGGGACGAGGGCCATGATGTCCCAGGGGTTCATGATGGGGTCGAGCATGATGTCGGCTTTTCCGGTGGCTACGAGGAAGTAGCCGAAGCAGTCGCCCCAGGTGCGGCAGAATTTGGTTTTGCCGAGGAGCTCGTCGAAGTTGGCTCCGTTTTGGTATTTGGGGATGGATTGGACGTCGGTGGTGAGGACGATGGCGTCGGAGAGGGGGACGCCGGAGCGGGCGGAGATGGGTTTGGTGTTGCAGTAGGCGTTTTGGTTGTCGCCTGAGAGTCGCTTGTGGATGACGGGGTAGTTGATGCAGCCGAAGAGGGGTTCGCCGTCTTTGAGCAGCGCGATCATGGTGCCGAAGAGGGGGGTGCCGGCGGTGAAGGTCTTGGTGCCGTCGATGGGGTCGACAACCCATTGGTAGTCAGCGGATTCGTTGCTGTTGCCGAACTCTTCGCCCATGATTCCGTGTTCGGGGTAGACGGTCTCGATGGCGGCGCGGATCATCTCCTCGGCTTTGCGGTCGGCGGCGGTCACAGGGGTGTCGTCGCTCTTGGATAGGATCTCGAGATCGGGTGACTCGAAATAGTCCAGAATGATGCGCTCGGTCTCTTTGCAGAGTTTTCCTGTGAAGGCGTCGAATTCTTCGAATTGCATAAGCCATTCACTGTGAGGGGCCAACCGCTTGGGATAAACATAAAAAGTTTCTTAAGCGTGTGGGCTTGCTCCTCCACGGTTGCAAAGCGGGGCAAATTGGATTTGCTGCCTCTCATGGATCCTTACTGGGACGACTTGCCAATCCACGTCATCGATTTCGAGGGCGGCCCGCATTGCGGGATCGTGGAGTATGGGGTGGTCACTCTCAAGGGGTCGCGCATCGAGGACGCTTCGACGCGGCTGTGTTTGCCGAAGGCGAAGATTTCGCGCAAGGAGCAGGCGACTCATGGGATCAGCAACGAGGCGGTGAGTGGATTGCTGCCGTTTGCGGAGGAGTGGGATCGTTTTGCTCGGCTAAGGGAGTCGGGTCCGTTGGCGGCTCATTTCGCTTCGGCGGAGAACACGATGCTGAAAGCGGTTTTTCCGTATGCTCGGAGATCCGAGAACTGGATACAGCCGGGGACTAAGGGCTCGGAGTGGGGACCTTGGATCGATACGGGGTATCTGTATCGGAACTACGGTGACGATGGCTCGACTTTGAAGCTTGAGGATTTGGTGCATCGCTGGGAGCTGCAGCATGAGCTCGATGAGCTGGCGGCGAAGTATTGCCCGGAGGACCGGCGCCACTACCACTGCGCTTTGTACGATGCTTTGGCGAGCGCGTTGCTTTTGCTGCTGTATTGCAGCGAGTTGCGTGAGGAGAAGCCGAGCGTGCCGCAGCTTTTGATCGAGAGCCAAGGCAGCGGGGCCCGTCGTCAGGCGGCGGAGCAGCAGCAGCTGTTTTAGTTGTCGGTTGTTTTTTGGGGAGCTTGGAGAGTTGATTCGGGCTTGGTGGCCTTTTTGCTGTTTGGCGAAGCCAACCTGACGCGTTTGTTTCAGTCGGTTCTGGTTGTTGGCAACGACGGAGCGTTGCCCTCCGGTTGTTTAGTAATGGTTTGGACTGCATTTTTGTGGCCATGGCTGGATTTGCACAATGGATTGCGGTGCATGAGCGAAGTGAGCTGCGTTTTTGAGGATCGGGCCGAGTTGGGTGAAGGCGTTTTTTGGAGCGAGCGGGAGCAGAGGGTTTTCTGGATCGATATCGTGGGGCAGCGGGTGTGTCGCTTTGATCCGGTAACGGGCTTGAACGAGTCGGTTTCGGTCGGGCAGGAAGTGGGTACGGTCGTTGAGGCGAAGTCGGGGGGCTTGCTGGCGGCTTTGAAGGATGGGGTGTACGCTTTGGGTTTCGAGTCGGGCGAGCTGAGAAAATGTTGCGATCCGATGGAGGGGAACGCGGATAACCGCTTGAACGACGGGAAGGCGGGGCCGGACGGGCGTTTTTACGTGGGCGGTCTTGGCGATGAGGGGAAGCAACATCTTTATCGTATCGATCGAAACACTACGGATTTCGCTAGAATTGAAGATGGGATATCAATCTCCAATGGCTTGGCTTGGAGTTCTGACGATCGCACTTTCTACTACATCGATACGCCTCAGGACGTGGTCTGGGCTTACGACTTTGACGGTGAAACGGGCTCGATTTCGAACCGCCGGGTTGCGGTTGACGTGAAGGGCGTTAGCGGCGCTCCCGATGGCATGACGATTGATGCCGAGGGGATGCTGTGGGTTGCGTTTTGGGATGGTTGGTGTGTCCGGCGCTACGATCCGAACTCAGGTGAGCTGCTGCGGGAAATCCGTTTGCCGGCGGCTCGGGTTACTTGCTGCGGGTTCGGCGGGAAGGACTTGGACACGCTCTACATCACAACCGCGCGAGGCTGGCTGGAGGATGCTGAGCTGGAGAAGCAGCCGTTGGCGGGTAGTTTGTTTGCGGTGAAGCCGGGCGTGAAGGGCGTGCCTTCGTTTTTGTTTGGGGAGTGAGGGTGAATGAATGGCGTGGCGCCGCGGCCACGTCCTACCTTTGTTCTTCGGAGGAGCCGATCCACTGCTTTAGTTCTTCGTCTGTTTGGATGTAATTTTTGGATCGATACAGGGGATCGAGTAGCCGCTTCGTCTTTGGATCGGCGAAGCGTTGGCAGTGGAGCAGGGCCTTGACTTTGTGTTCTGGGGAGCGGACGAGGCGGCCTAGGGCTTGATTCACTTTTTGGATGCCGGGATTGAGGTAGGCGCGTTCGAAGCCGTTGTTGCCGAGCCGTTCGTGGTGCTCGCGTTTGCTTTCTTGGATGACGTTCATCTCGGGGAGGGCGGGGCTGACTATGATGGCGGAGCCGGCTTTTCCGCCGAGGGTGTCGACGCCTTCGGCGTAGGAGGAGCCGAGGATGAGGATGAGCGCGTCGTGGAATGCGAGGGTTTCTTCGAGGTAGGCGTTGCGGTCGGCGAGGGAGCCGCCGGAGCGGGGCTGGAGGGCGACGCGTAGGAAGGGGTGTTTGAGCTGGAGCGTTTCGTAGGCTTGTTTGGCGTAGGCGTAGCTGGGGAAAAAGGCGACTGCGGGGCCGGCGTTTTCGGCGGCGGTGGCGATGGTTTGGGCGGTGGTTTGGAGGTGGGCGGATCGGGTTTTGTAGCGGGTGTCGACGCGGAGGTCGATGGCGACGTCGTAGGCGTTTTCGCGCCAGGGGGCTGGGGGGGATAGGTGTTGCGTTTGGAGTGTGGAGTGTGGAGTTGGGGGGAGGCCGATTTCGTCGAGGTAGGAGTCGAGGGGATTGAGGGTGGCGGAGAGGAAGAGGGCGGCGTTGTATTGGGAAAGCTGTGACGCGATGAGCTTTGAGGCGTCGATGCATTCTAGGCGAATAGCGCCGGGGGTGGGGGTCCAGGTTTGGAAGGTGAGCTCGGGGGCGTTTTTGTCGGGGCGGGTGGACGCTATTTGAAAGAGGAGTTCGAGGGTGTCGGGTTGGAGGTCTTCGTAGGGTAGCGGCTCTTCGTTTAGGGAGGAGGCGATTTGCTGGATATTGTGTTTGAAGTCGAGGGCGACGGTGTCGCTGAGGTTTTGGGCGCTAGGCTTGGGGGATTTTGAGTCGGGGGAGGCTTCGGTGAGGATGGAGGCGAGTAGTTTGAGTTTTGCGCGGAGGGAGCGGGAGGCGTTGGCCTGGGATAGGTCTTCGATGGCGGCGTAGACGGAGAGGGCCTGGAATTCGCAGGAGTAGGTGGATTGGACGCGTGAGGGGAGGTTGTGGGCTTCGTCGATGATGAGGAAGGTGCGGGCGGGGTCGAAGTCGACTTGCTCTGAAAGCAGGCGGGCGGAGGCGGGGGAGAAGAGGTAGTTGTAGTCGCCGATCCAGATGTCTCGCTGGCCGAGTCCGGCTCGCATGATTTCGTAGGGGCAGATTCCGGTGAGTCGTCCTTCGGCTTGCAGGGTCTCGAGGTCGAGCTCGTCTTGGGAAAGTAGATACAGGCGTTGGAGGCCGGAGCGTTTCCACTTCTCGTGGAGTTCGGCTAGGTAGGGGCAGGTTTGGCGGGAGCAGCGGAACTCGTGGTGGATGCAGTGCTCTTGTTTGTTGCGAATGTGCCAGAAGGTGGCTGGGGGTGAGGTGCTAGGTTCTGGACTCTGGGTTTTTGGGGCCTGAGATTTTTGGAGGAGGGCTTTGAGGCGGGTGAGGGCTTCGGTCTGGCCGGTGGATTTGGAGGTGAGGTAGAGGACGCGGTCGCATTGGCCGGCGGCGAGGCGTCGGGCGGCGTACTCCCAGGCGACTCCGGTTTTTCCGTAGCCGGTGGGGGCTTCGAGCAGGGTGATCTTGGCTTGGTTGAAGGCGTGATCGAGTCGCTCTTGGATATCTTCCTGACCGGGGCGGGGCGTTTCGTAGACGGGCTTTACGGTGAGCGAGCGTAGGCGGGCGAGGCGTTCTTGCTTGGATTCGAGAAAGTCGACGAGGGCGTCGAGCTGGTCGACGAGCATGGCGTCGTATTGTTTGTCGAGGCGGAGGCTTTGGGTGAGGCCGGAGCCGATTTCGACGAAGAGGAGCTCGAGGGTGAAGTTGGGTTCCGGGTTAGCTAGGGCGGAGGGCGATTCGCGGAGCATCAGCTCGCGGTAAGTGAGGAGCTGGAGGGGGTAGCTGAGGTAGCGTTCGAGGAGGGTGTCGCGGCTGAGGGGCAGGGGTTCGGAGACCGTCTTGATCTCGCGGAGGTGGAGTTGGGTGTTGGGTGCTGGGGATTGCTTGAGTTGGTCGATTCGGCCTTTGAGGCGGAGGGTCCAGTTTCGCCAGCGGAGGTTGCCGGAGATTTGGACTTCGTCTTGCATGCCCTCTCCGGCTTCGGCGGATTCTTTTTGGATGCGTTGATGCCATTCGGTGCCGAGCTGAGCCCTCCAGACGGCGGAGACGCCGCCGAAGCCTGGGGTCGCGTAGGGCGTGAAGGAGGCGAACTCTCCTACGCTGAGCGTTACTGTTCGGTTGGGGGCGTCGATGTGCATCTGGGGTGGTATGAAGGATGAGGTATGGAGGATGAGGAAGCTTGGATTTTGGAAATCTCATTGGTCATCCTTCATATTTCATACTTTTTGGGGCTGCGTTGGGGAGAATTTTAGCTAGAGTGCTGTCTCGTCGATTAAGTTACTTGTTATGAAGATCTTTTCTGTTTTGGCAGTGGTTGTTTTGAGCCCGTTTTTTTGTGCAGCGTCAGACTACATGGACAGCGTGTTGACGAACTTGCAGGGAGTGGGGCTGGAGATTCGGGAACTGAACGTGCAGTCGGATATTTTCAAGCTGGAGTACCAGGATATCGAATCTCATGCCTTGGAAACTTTGCAGCGTTTCGACGTGCGTTTGCTGACGGCCATGGAGCTGGATGTGATGCCGGGGCAACCCTATTTGGAGATTTCGATCGACGTGGCTCACGCGCAGGGGCCGAGCCACTTGTACATGGTGAAGCTGGAGCTGCGGGAGATGGCTAAGCTGGAACGTCCGCGCGATCGTGTGGTGACGATGTCTTTGCCGACTTGGGAGCGCAAGGTGATGGGAGTGGCGAACCGGCCGGAGGCGTTGACCGAGGAGTTGGATCGTTTGCTACGGCTGTTCTCGGACGAGTTTCACATGCATAATGTGAAGGAGGAGTGATGTGGTAGCAGCCGTTTTCTCAACGGCCATAATCATCGGAGGGTGCCCGTTGGGGACAACGGGCTCTACCTGTACTTTAGCAGGAGCGTGTTTTGCGAAAGGGGACGCGTTTCCTTGAGTTCGAAGGCGATTTCATGTGGGGCTGAAAAAATGGGGGTGCCGCCTCCGAAGAGCATGGGTTCGAGGGTGAGCCATAGCTCGTCGACGAGACCGGCTTTGAGGAAGGCAGTGTAGATCTCGCCTCCACCGAGGAGGGCGGTGCGATGGCGTCCGCGTTGGGTGAGCTCGGCGAGGATCTCTGAGGGGGGCTGGTCTGTGAATTCGATGAGCTCGGGGCGGTGGTCGCTGGCGTGATTGCCCGGGTCGCGGGTGACTATTTTTCGCAGGTAGCGGGTTGTATCCGAATTTAGGATGCGTTGGCGGAGAGTGTCGTAGGTTTTCCGTCCCATGATGAGGGAGTCGAAGTCCTTGAGGGCGGAGCGGAGAAACTGCGCGTCGGATTCGCTGCAGAAGTCGGTCCCGGATTGGCCGGGGCGGGCGATGTATCCGTCGAGGGACTGTGCGGCGATGAGGGTGAGCATGGTTGGGAAGGATGAGGGATGAAGTAGGAAGGAGGAAAGTGGGAAATGAAATTTGTGGGTGTCTTGGGGCTTGATTTGGGAAATGGGGGCTGGGTAGTGTGCGTGGCTTATGATCAAAGCAGAGACCAAGGACCTTCACGACCAAATCGAAAAGAGAGCTGGGTACCTATGGAGGTATCTTTGACGTCGATAACAAGAAGACCGAGATAGCTGCTCTGGAGGAGCAGATGGGGGCGGAGTCCTTTTGGAATGATCAGAAGGCGGCCCAGCAGGTGATCGCCAAGTCGAATTTGCTCAAGGGGGTGGTCAATGGGATGACCGGGTTCATGTCCAAGCTCGAGGATGCTCGGGCGATGGAGGAGCTTTTGAACGAGGAGGGCGTCGACGAGCTCTCCGAGGAAGCCGAGGAATTGCAGACGGCCGCGGTGGCTTTGAAGGAGGAGCTCGATGAGCTGGAGATCCAGTGCTACTTGAACAAGCCGCATGATCGTTGCAACGCCTTGCTTACGATCAACGCGGGCGCGGGTGGTACGGAAAGTTGCGATTGGGCGGACTTGCTCTACCGCATGTATTCACGCTGGGCGGAGCGTCGTGGATTCAAGGTTGAGATCATTGATATGCTTCCTGGTGAAGAGGCGGGTCTGGACAAGGTGACCTTGCGGGTTTCTGGGGAAAACGCGTTTGGCTATGCCAATGCGGAGCGTGGTGTGCATCGCTTGGTGCGGATCAGCCCGTTCGACTCGAACAAGCGTCGCCATACCTCCTTTTGCGCGGTCGATGTGGTGGCGGAGATCGAGGACGACATTGAGATCGAAATCGACGCCAAGGATCTGCGCGAGGACACCTATCGCGCGAGCGGCAAGGGGGGGCAGCACGTCAACAAGACCGACTCTGCTATCCGTCTGACTCACCTTCCGACTGGAATCGTGGTGCAGTGTCAGAACGACCGCTCCCAGCATAAGAACCGCTCGACTGCTATGAAGATGCTCAAGGCTCGCCTCTACGAACGCATGGAGGACGAGAAGCGGAGCAGCATGGAGAAGATCTATGGGGAGAAGGGCGAAATCGGCTGGGGCAACCAGATCCGAAGCTACGTTTTCCAACCGTACCAGATGGTGAAGGACCTTCGCACCGGAGTCGAAACCGGCAATATCCAGGCGGTGATGGACGGCGACATCGATCGTTTC
This sequence comes from Pelagicoccus mobilis, assembly GCF_016595505.1. Lineage (GTDB taxonomy): Bacteria > Verrucomicrobiota > Verrucomicrobiia > Opitutales > Opitutaceae > Pelagicoccus > Pelagicoccus mobilis. Next base: position 25,865 of record NZ_JAENIL010000037.1, read on the forward strand.
ATCTCGGGCTGGCTGCGGGCGGGATCTCCGCGTTCCCGAAACAAAGATATCCAGATCGAGGATTGATGACCGAGTTCGCAGGCCTCGTTACAATCAGGTGGCGGGGCTATTCGTACTGGTTGTTTCCCAGTCAAATAAGCTAATCCTAGAAGGAACCGGAAACCTGATACTACTTTAAGCCATGCAATTAGAGACGCTCCAGAATGCTTTCTCCGAACAGGAATTGTTCGAGGGGAAGTCTTGGCGTATGTCGCCGGAGTCTTGGCGGTTGACGCCGGAGATCGTGGCCAAGCTTGAGGAGATTGGTCAGGCGAGTTTGGAGTTTTATCAGGCGCTCGAGGTGCTGTACCGTCGCTCGTTCGAAGGGAAGAAGCTGCTGCGTAACAAGGAGCTGTACGCTCCGTGGGTGGCGGAATACTTGGATCGCGGAAAGCCCAAGCCGCTGGTCGACATTTGCCGAAGCAAGGCGAGCAAGGGGGCGCTGCCGCCGGTGATTCGTCCGGACTTGCTGGTGACGCGGGATGGATTCGCCCTTTCTGAGCTCGATTCCGTTCCCGGGGGCGTGGGGCTTACGGCGTATTTGAATCAACTATACGAGCAGTCCGAGTCGGCGGGCGTGCTGGGAGCGAACGCTCAGATGGAGGAGGCGTTTTACGGGGCGGTTTCCGCGCTTGCTCCGGGTGAGCGGAATCCGGTGATCGTGATTGCGGTGAGCGAAGAGGCGGGCACCTATAAGCCGGAAATGGACTGGCTTGCCGAGCGTTTGCAGCGGCGGGGGTACCGCGTATACAGTAAGTGGGTACAGGAGGTTTTTCCGCTGGGTGGCGCTGTCTATTTCGATGAGGATGGAAGTCCGGAGAAGATCGATGTGATCTATCGTTTTTTCGAGCTGTTTGATTTGCCGAACTTGCCGGAGGCGGAGTTTATCTTTGAAGCGGTCGAAAAGGAAGAGGTGGCGATGACGCCGCCGGCGAAGCCGTTTTTGGAGGAGAAACTGGGGATGGCGCTTTTCCATCACCATATTCTGGAGGACTTCTGGAAGGAGAATATTTCGAAGCGTTCCTATAAGGTATTGAAGGGCTTGATACCTCAATCCTGGGTTGTGGATCCGGCTCCTTTGCCGCCGGGAGCGGTTATCGATGGCCCGATGGCGCAAGGTAGGCCGCTTCATTCTTGGATGGATCTTGCGGAGGCGAGCCAGAAGGAGCGGAATCTCGTTTTGAAGATTTCCGGTTTCCACGAGACGGCCTGGGGCTCGCGGAGCGTGGTGATCGGTAACGACGTATCGAGGGACGATTGGACCGAAGCCTTGGAGGAGGCCGTCGAGATGGCTCCTAGCCATTTGCATGTTTTGCAAGAGTTCAAGAAGTCGGTCCAGCTGAAGCATCCGCTTTATGATGAAGAGGGAGCGGTGTATGAGGCGTCCGGGCGTTTACGTCTGAACCCGTACTATTTTACGGATGGCGAGAGCGTTAAGCTTGCGGGGGCATTGGCGACCTTTTGTCCGCCCGACAAGAAGATCATCCATGGCATGGAGGATGCGGCGATGCTTCCGTGTCGGGTGGTTGAATAGCTGATACTTGGTAGTTTATTGAGGTTGGCTAGGTGTGAGCCCTAGTGGGTGCTGGTATTGATTGCTGCCTCGCCTTGCGCATGGGGGCGCTTGGTGTAGTTTTTTTGAGCCTACAAGCTCTTGTAATTCTCTCCAACGCCATGACTGCCGACGCGGACGACACATCCAGCGACAATATTTTGCAGCTGATCGCGAAGAAGATTCGCAGCCAATTTTTGCTGTTTTCGATCGCGATCGCCCTTGTAATTGCCACGTTGATACAGACTGCAGGCGTTGATGCGGCGTTGCCGATTGGAGCGGTGCTCTTGGTTTTCTTGGTGGGGGCGCTGGTCTACTCTTTTGTGGAGAAGGACCAAGGTCCGGCCTCGGAGATCTTGGAGGCGGTACCCGATTCTAGAGGAGCTGAGCTGGGGGTGGAGGTTTGGCTGAGGCATGCCCGAGGAGGACGAGGTGGATCTGAATTTCGCTTGGGGGATGAAGTGAGGGTTTGTGTGAAGGCGACTCAGGATTGCTATTTGACGCTTCTTAATCTGGCTCCGGATGGGGAGTTGACGATCTTGTTCCCGAACCGGCACAACCAGAACAATCGTATCCGTGGTGGCGTCGAACATGAGGTGCCCGCGGATGGATACGGGTTTAATATCGTGCTGGAGGAGCCGCTGGGCGTGGATCAGGTCAAGGCGATCGTCACTGTGGATCCGGCTCCTTTGCTGGAGACGCAGTTTGGGCCGGACGGGGAGTTTTTTAATTCGGTTAAAGCCACTGCTGCTCCGAGAGCGATGCGTGTTGTGGCGGCCGAGGTTAAGAAGATGAACGAGCGGAAGTGGGCGGCTGCCTCTTTCCGGTTTGAGGTGAAGCGCAAATAGTCTGTATCAGATATGTCACGACATGATTCTTTTGCTTTGGTGGTGGGGATAAGCCGTTATCGCGACGAGGCGATCACTCCCCTGAACTATACGAACGCGGATGCCAAGGCGTTTGCTGACTTATTGACCGACGAAAAGATCTGCGGGGTGCCTAAGGAGAACGTCCGCTTGCTGGTGGACGAGGAGGCGACGTTGTTTGCGATCAAGGATTCGATAAGCGGTTGGTTGGCGAGCCGAGCGGGAGCCGATTCCACCGCGATCATCTTTTATGCTGGGCATGGGGACGTGGAGCCGGACCGGACTCAGACCTCGGCCGATGCCTTGTCGAACTACTTGCTGCCTTACGACGCGAACGCGCAGAATCTCTACGCGTCGGCCTTGTCGAAGGAGGAGTTTCAAGGGCTGGTGAAAACGGTTCGCTGCAAACGAAGCGTGATTTTGATGGATGCCTGCCATTCTGGCGGGGTCGCTACGGTTGGCAGTCGCAAGATGAGTGTGGGTTATAGCCGGGACCTTTATTCGAGTTTGGCGGAGGGTGCGGGGAGTACGGTGATCGCGGCGGCGGCCCCGAACCAGTTGTCTTGGGAGGATAAGGAGTTGGGGCATGGCGTTTTCACGCATCACTTGCTCGAGGCGTTGCGTGGTGGCGCGGATATCGATGGGGATGGACGAATCACCATGACCGAGGTGTTCGAGTACCTTAAGAAAAGGGTGCCGGAGACGGCTCGTCGTCTAGGGGGAGCTGAGCAGACGCCGGTGTTCAAGGCCGATATGTCGGAGGACATCGTTTTGACGGTGAATCCGGAGAGGATCAAGGAATTGACGGAGGCGGCTCTGGCGAAGGCAGATGCGGAGCGGTCCCGAATCAAGGAGATGCGGCGCAAGCTATTCGACTTCGAGCGGGAGCAACACTTGCCAGCGACAGCCCATAATTTGGCGAATTCGCTCATCGAGCGGTCGAACGATAGTTTGAGCTCGCAGGAGCGAGGGACGCTTGAGCTGATGAATGCGATGATTGCCGGGCACGTCTCGGTGGAGACGTTTGTGAGGCACTGCGAAACTCATTCCGAGGCAGCGGCGCCGCCGTCAAAACCGGCTTCTGTTGAGGAAAAGAGGGAAAAGGAAGAGCCGCCGCCAATCGCTTCCGTCGCGGAGACGCAGATTGCCCCGACGGTGCAGGAAGGGGGGCCGCCGGCTAAGGTTTCCTCGGGATTCAACCTCGCTATGGTGCTGGTTTCGATGCTGGTGCCTCTGGCGGGTTTGATCGTCGGTTTGGTGTACATGGTGCGGAGCGATCAGGAGGAGAAGAAGGCCGGCAAGAGGTGGGTGATCGTCAGCTGTGTAGCTGGCGTTTGCTGGTTCCTCTTCATGGCTTGCGCGGCGGCATTCAGCGCGGGCTTGGGCGATCCGTACTATTATTAGCGAGCGAGGGGCGGTGCGGGCGAGGGTGGTTATTCGCAAAGTTGTTCGCGCCTTGTTCTTCGACTTATTCACATTCGGGGTTTGGGGTTGTCAGCATGAAGGGCCGCCTTTGAATTTCGGCCCTTTATGTATCTCAGTGCCCTCAAAGTTAACGGCTTTAAGAGTTTTGCCGATCCCACCCACCTGAAGTTCAACCGGGGAGTGACCGCGGTCGTTGGACCGAACGGTTGTGGCAAGAGTAACATCGCCGACTCGATCCGTTGGGTTTTGGGTGAGCAGAGCGCGAAGGCGTTGCGTGGCGGCAAGATGCAGGACGTGATCTTCGAGGGCTCCGATAAGCGTAAGCCCCTCAATATCTGCGAGGTAGCGATCACCTTGACCGACTGCGAAAAGGAGCTCGGCAGCGACTTCAATGAAGTGGAGATCGCCCGTAAGGTGCACCGCGATGGTGGCAGCAACTATTTTATCAACGGCAAGGCCTGCCGCCTGAAGGACATCCAGCGTCTCTTCATGGACACGGGTATCGGCCGGACGTCCTACTCGATCATGGCCCAGGGGCAGATCGACCAGATTCTCTCTTCGAAGCCGGAGGAGCGCCGGGCGGTTTTCGAGGAAGCGGCCGGTATTTCGAAGTACAAGGCGCAGCGTAAGGAGACGATGAACAAGCTCTCCCATGTGGAGACGAATCTCGATCGCGTGACTGATGTTATTGGCGAAATCGGTCGTCAGATCGGCAGCCTCAAGCGTCAGGCGACCAAGGCGATCCGCTACAAGAAGATCAGCCACAAGCTTCGTTATCTAGACATCGGTCACAGCGCTTACCAGTACCAGACTTTGAGCTCCACGCTCGATACGGTGGATCAGTCCTCCAACGAGTTGCAGATCGAGGTGGACGAGCTTGCAACCGATCTCGAAAACAAGGAAGGCAGCCTCATCGTTTACAAGGAGGAGCGTCAGACCTTGATCCAGAAGGTCCAGGATTCGCAACAATCGGTCTTCGATCTGCGCTCCATGAAAGAGCAGGCCAGCAATGCGGCGGATATGGCTCAGATCAAGATTGCCTCGCTCGCCGAACGCGTGGAGCAGGCCAATGAGGATATCTCTTCGTTTGAAGTGCAGCTCGGCGAAATCGCCAGCCGTATGGAGGAGCACAATACAGACAAGCAAATGCACTTGGATGTGTTGGGTAATTCAGACGAGATCTTCCAGGAGCGAAACCGCGATCTCGAGGAAATCGAAGAGCGCCTCCGAGTATCGGAAACACAGATACAACAGCTCCGTGTTGCCGCTCAAGACGCGGAGCGCGCGGCGTCGCGTTGCCGTGAATCGCTCGCTGCGATCGAGGTAGAGGCGGGTACCAGCCGCAATCGTTTGATGCGACTTGAAGAAGAGCTTGCGGAACAAAGCGAAGGCCAATCCGAAGCGACCCAAGCGCTAGAGGACTTCCAGACTCGCCTCGAAGCGACTCGCAACTTGCAGGAGCAGCTGCAGGTCGATCTCGAAGCGGCCCGTGATGGCGTTTCCGACAAGCGTGATGCGTTTAAGGCGGCTCAGGTCCGTATCCAGGAGATTGACCGTGCTGTCGCTCAGAAGTCGGCCCGCGTGAAGCTTCTCCAGCAACTCCAGGAGAAGCTCGAAGGTTATGGCGAAGGGGCCAAGGCTTTGCTCAAGGGGCGTCTGAAAGGTTCTCTCGAAGGTAAGGCGTTTGACCCGCTTACGAGCGACTTGTCGGTGAAAGACGGATACGGTCCTGCTGTAGAAGCTTTGCTAGGTTCGGCTATGGAGGCTGTGGCGGTTGATGACGCGGATACTGCGATCGAAATCTTCCAGCAACTTGAAGACGGCAAGATTGGACGCGCGTGCGTCCGATTGAAGACAAGTCCAGCTGCCAATATTTCAGCTGGCGCGTTGCCGGATTGGATTAAGCCCGCATCCGAGTATGTTTCCTTGAAGGAAGATGCTAGCCATGACTCGCTTCGCGCGGTGTTGGCGTCGAGTTTCATCGTCGAAGATATGGCGGCGTTCTTGAAGTGGCGTGAAGGCCAGGCTGACTTCCGTTTCCTTCAGGTGGCTTCCAAGAAGGGGGAGACCTTGGATGCTCGCGGTCTGGTGACCGGGGGCTTCAAGGGCAAGGTCAAGAACAGCAGTATTCTCCAGCGAGAAGTGGAGTTGAAGCAGACGCAGAAGGAGCTTGAGGAAGAGCAGAAGGCTCTTGAGGCGGCTCGTGAGGAAGCGGACAAGGTGAACCAAGAGCTCGAAGCGGCGGAAGAGGCTGTGGAAGGCAAGCGCCATGAGATTTCCGAGGCGAACCGTGAACTTTCCTCTCTGCAGACCGAAGAGCGAAATGCCCAGAAGTTGGTGCAGGAGCAGAAGATGCGAGCGGAGCGTTTGGAGCGCGAGCGGGAGCAGCTTGAGGAAGTGCAGGCGGCTTCTACTGAAAAGCTTGAGACGGCTAAGTCTCAATTGAGCCAAGAGCTCGAGCGGCTCGAGAGCAGCCGTAGGCAGCTTGAAGAGGTCGAGGAGGGGATCGGCGAGATTCGTGAAGAACGTGACGAAAAGCGCGAGAACCTGACCCAAGCCAAATTCGACCTGCAGGAGAAGAAGCAGAAGCTCGACGTGATCACCCGTGGCGTCGTGGAGATGGAGCAGCGTCGTAATGAGCTGACTCGATTGATCGAAACCAAGACGCGAGACATCGAAGGTTGGGAGACGCAGACCGAAGAGCTCAAGAGCGAGATTTCGCAAGCCGAGGAGCGTAGTGGATCCGTGGATGCGGAGCTTGAGGAGGCTAAGATTCTTGTAAACACGACTCGTGAGTCGCTCACTCAAATCGAGGAAAAAATCGGTGTGCTTGAGCGCGAGCAAAACGAGCTTCGCATTCGTGTGGATGAGCTGAAGAACAGCTTGAGTGGCCAGCAGGTCCAGATCGCTGAGAAACGTTCGCGTCTTGAGTTTATCCAGGAAGAGATCACTCGTGAGTACGGGGTGGACCTTTCCAATACGGATTGGAAGTGGAACCTCTGGAAGGCGCGTCAGCCCGTAGAGGATCTGCCGGTCCTCGATGAAGATGAAGAGGAGGAGAATGTGACTCCTGCCATCGCTCTTCCGGAAGCGAACGAAGCGGCTTCGGAAGAGGAGACGACCGAAGATGTCGCCGAGACCGAGGAATCTGTCGAAGCTTCGGAAGAAGGTAAGGAAGGCGATGCTGAAGAAGAGCCTGAATCGGAAGCGGTCGAACCACTCTCCAAGCAACGCGCTCCGACGGAGGAGGAACGCGAAGAGTTGGAGAAAACCAATTGGACGGCTGTAAAGCGCGAGGTGGAGACGCTTCGCAAGCGTATCCAGAGCATGGGCACTGTAAACACGGACGCGATCGCCGAGTACGGCGAGCTACGTGAGCGTTACGGTTTCTTGAAGGGGCAATATGACGATTTGATCACTTCGAAGGAAAAGCTCGAAGAGGCAATCAACGAGATCAACATCAAGTCCCGCGAGCAGTTCAGCGATACCTTTGCCAAGATCCGCGAAAACTTTAAGCATACCTTCTCGACTCTTTTCCACGGAGGTAAGGCCGATCTGCAGCTTATCGAAACGGACGATGTTCTGGAGAGCGGCATCGAGATTGTAGCGCAGCCTCCGGGTACGAAGCTAAAGGGCGTGAGCTTGCTCTCTGGTGGTCAGAAGACGATGACCGCGGTGGGGCTCTTGTTTGCGATCTACATGGTGAAGCCGTCTCCGTTCTGTTTGCTCGACGAGCTCGACGCTCCGCTGGACGAATCGAACATCGGGCGTTTCACGACGCTGCTCAAGCAGTTCACCAAGCAGTCGCAGTTCATCATCATCACCCACAACAAGCGTACGATTGCGGCCGCGCAGGCCATCTACGGCGTGACCATGGAGGAGAAGGGCGTTTCCAAGGTGGTGAGCATGAAGTTCCACAGCGAGCACGACGATCCGGATATGGTTTCTCTCGATCTGGAAAAACCTGCCGCTGCGAGCGCGTGATTATCGGTCAAGCTCCCTAAACGGGGGTGGAGAGAGTCGTTTCTTTTGGGAGGAGCGTCCTATGGGACGCACGAAAAACTCCTTTTGGGAATAGGAGCGAATGGTGGTTGGAGGATTTGAAGAAGGGTCCGCCGATTGTTCGGCAGCGGCTTCTTCGACAAGTATTCTATAGTTTTCCACTGGTTTCCCGCCGAAGTTTATGACGTCGATCGTGTAAGTGGCATTAGGCTCTGACTGAAACGTTAGCGTTTGAAACCTTTTCCCGTATTCAAATTCTATGACTTCGCCTTCTGGGTCAAAAATAGCTACTCCGGGATGGAAGAATAGCCCCTGTATTTCGACTGTGATTGACTCGAAGTTTTGATCGTTCGTAACCAGATGCCGCTCATACCAGTTATCATGGCCAAGGCGGTCGGTGTAATACTTGTCTGCTGAGGTTATTCCTCTGTGTTGTCTTTCTCCAAACTCGAGCTCCTGTGAGGGATAAGGTTCGATAGAGATATCGAATTTGCCGGTAGCGTCTTTATCGAAGTTGTACACTCCAATCATTCCTCGAGCGATGTCGTTGGTGGAAACGATCAGTTCGTCGAGTTCGTTGGCTGAGCCTTGGTCGGCGTATCCAATTTCCATGTAGTTGTCCCTGTTTAGGACAATGATCTCTGCGTCGAACTCAGGATTGACGACTATCTTGCACTCGTCGGTCGCCGGAAACCTTGTGAACTCTAGAAGTTCGATCCTTTTGTGAGGGCTCCGGTATATGGGTGATTCTGTATTCAAAATCCCCGTTGCTTGTTCGCTCTGCTCTACCGTGGTTTTTTTTGACGGGAATACAGTTACACTTCCTGTGCTCCAAAGGTTTTCGACTTTAACCCAATGGCTCTTTGCTGAGGACCCCCGGAAACGGCGACCCGCGATCCAAGTCAGATTGCCGGTTGTTAGCTCTTCGCTAGCGACAGTGTCTATGGACGCTGCATTGCTTATTACTTCGTAGTTTTGTCCATTTACGAGGGAGCTATAGCGCAGCATGTACTTGAAGGTCTCTTGTGATCCATCGTTTTTCAGGGAGTTGATGATGATGGTCTCGAACGGATTGAGTTCGACTAAAGGGAAGCTGTAGTTGCGTTTTCGCTCGATCTCTAAATCGGCGATGGATGCGGTGTTTAGATCCCATCCAGGTGAAATATCAAGAAAGTAGAATGCTCCGTTCCCCGCGTGCTTGTAGCGAATCGTTGAGGAGTCCATTATTTCGTCCTCTCTTCGGGACATCGAAGGCAAGTATCGGAATGATATTGTTTCTTTTCGATTTCCTGCGAAGGGCCAGATTTTGTATCCAGTGTAGACTGTGCCGTTTCTTCCTATTACTTGCTGGATACGGTCAAATACAGGAATTTCAATGGGCTGAGTACTGGTTGAGCCAATTATTCGTTCAATCCATTCGATATTTTTGGCTGTGCTTGAGTAGCTGGCGCTTGTGGTGGTGTTGGTGTTTGTGGGAGTGTTTGAGGTGCTCGTGATGCCAAGTAGGATCCATTCGTCAGAGTCGCTATTTTTCACGACAAGTGGGCTTCCACTATCTCCTGAGTTAATGCCTTTAGCGATTGGGGAAACATCCTCCGTTGCGATTATGTGGTCGTGGGCTGGATGTTCTGGATGAAAGTCGGACAAGTCTGATAGGGTTAGTTCGACTTCTTTGAGGGTTGCTGTGTTTGTATCGTCTTCGAAGCTTGTTAGGCCCCACCCCATAGCTTGGACTTTTCTCCCTGGTACGATATACGAAAGAGATTTGCTTATGTGGATTGGTTCAAGATCCTCGATGGGAGGGTCTATTTCAATGAGAGCTAAATCGCACCCTCGAAGTATTCTTCTGTCGTGATGAGATGGATGGATATGAATGCTGCGGGGGCGAGTAGGGATGTATTCTTTGTCCAGATCTTTGTTTCCAACGATGATTTCAAAGTCTTGTGGGAGAGTGTTGTCGACGCAGTGAGCTGCCGTAAGTATCCAGTTTGGTGCTACAAGCACTCCACCACAAAATTGCCGCTCTGCAGCGCTTTCGTCCGACTCGCTTGATCGAACGAGGGCGGATATCCATGGATAGTCTTTTTCGTCTACGTCTTCGCCACCGACAATTGACGGCTTGATGGTGGGGTCGCTTGCGAGTAAGCTGCAGACGGCGGTGAGTTTTAGGACGATTGAAAGTTGTTTGATCAAGAGATGCGGGAGTTTGGTTTATCTTTATTGTAAGGAATTACCCGTAGGCAAGGACCGTATGTTAAAACTGACAGGTTCTCGACTCGCCCCTTGACCCAAATCCCGTAACCCGCTTGTAACGTGGGAATGTTATCCTTCCTCAAACGCATGTTCGGCCGCGACGAGCCGGAGTCGGCCGCCATCGGGCGCCGGGGAGAGCGGGAGGCGGAAAAGTTGCTCAAGAAGAAGGGCTACCAGATCTTGGCCCGCAATTTTCGCAGCGGGCGGGACGAGATCGACTTGATCTGTCTGCAGGGTAAAGCGGTGATTTTCGTAGAGGTCCGAACCCGCAAGGTGGGAGCCTTGGTCAGCGGGTACGACTCGATCAACCAAAGGAAACGCGAGGCCCTGAAGCGGGTTTGCCGCAATTTTTTCGGGAAGATGAAGCCCAAGCCGATCACTTTGAGATTCGATGTGGTCGAAGTTGAGCACGAGGAAGGGGTGGTCACGCAGACTCGGCATTTTGAAGATGTTCCTTTGTTCTCGAAATCTGCCAATCGAGGCGTATGAGTCTCGTTTTCCCCTATTCAGTGCCTGAATAGAAAGTTGGCTTGGGATTTGCTGAAGTAAAATTCATAGCTGTCCCGGTTTTGATGAAAAAGATTCTTATCCGCCTTTACACGGTTAGGAGGAGTGTCAATTTCATCCACCTACTAACCAACGGCTTTTACGTATAATGTCACAGGATAACAGACACCCATTTCTTCAAGGACTCAGCAAACACCGCGGTGTGCAGCCGACGATCATTACGATCTTCGGAGCTTCCGGCGACCTCTGTGCCCGTAAGCTCGTGCCGGCCATTTACAATCTCGCGGTAGACAATCTCTTGCCGGCGGACTTTTACCTGATCGGTTTCGGCCGTAAGCCAATTCCTGACGATGAGTTCCGCACCATCGCTGCGGACTCGATTTCCAAGTTTTCCCGTCGTCCGCTGAACAAGGAGATTTGGGATCGTATCGAGAAGAACACTTTCTACTGCTCCGGCGGTTATGACGATGTGGCGGCCTTCCAGAATCTTAGCGACAAGATCGGCTCCATCGAGAAGGACGCTGGGCGCGAGATGCAGAGCGTTTTCTATGTTTCGACTCCGCCGTCTGTCTTCGAGCCGATCATCAAGGGGCTTGGCGAAGTCGGTCTCGCTACCAAGTATCAAGAGTCTGAGAAGCACACCAAGGTCGTTATCGAAAAGCCGTTCGGCAAGGACCTCGACTCCGCTCGCAACCTGAACCGGGTGATTCAAGGCGTTTTCCAAGAGCGCCAGGTGTATCGTATCGACCACTACCTCGGTAAGGAGACAGTGCAGGATCTTCTGGTTCAGCGTTTCGCGAACTCTATCTTCGAGCCGCTATGGAACCGAAACTACGTCGACAACGTGCAGATCACGGTGGCGGAAAGCCTAGGTGTCGGAACGCGTGGGGGCTACTACGAGCAAAGCGGCGCGACGCGCGACATGATTCAAAACCACACCATGCAGCTGCTCGCGCTCATGGCGATGGAAGCTCCGGCTTCGCTCGATGCGGAAGCCATCCGTGACGAGAAGGTGAAGCTTCTCAAGGCGATCAAGCCATTGAAACTTGGATACGAAAATCCGGACGTGGTTCGTGCCCAGTACTCCGAAGGGCTGATTGGTGGACAAAAGGTTCAAGGCTATCGTGAAGAGGAAGGGGTTTCCGAGCAGTCTGAGACTGAGACGTATGCGGCTCTCAAGCTAGCTATCAACAACTGGCGTTGGGAAGGAGTCCCATTCTATCTGCGTTCTGGCAAGCGTATGGCTCGTCGCGTGACCGAGATCGCGATTCAGTTCAAGCGTCCGCCATCCTCGCTCTTCAGCGAAAACGAGATGATCAATCTCGCGAACAACTCTCTCGTTTTCCAGATCCAGCCAGATGAAGGCTCGACCATTTTGCTCAACGGAAAAATCCCTGGCCTGCAGACGCGTACGCAGCCAGTCAAGATGCACTTCCGCTACTCCACGACCTTTGGTTCCAACACGCCGGAAGCTTATGAGCGACTCGTTCTCGACGCGATGATCGGAGACGGAACGCTCTTTATCCGTGGTGACGAAACGGAAGCGTCTTGGAATTTGATCACTCCTCTCCACGAGTTCTGGAAGAGCGAAGGCCAACGTGGAATGGAAAGCTACGCCTCCGGTTCCTGGGGGCCGAATGCTTCGGATCGCATGCTCTGGCAAAACAGCCACGAATGGCGACGTCCTTAATCTGCGGATACGTTAATTGATCGAGTCATGAGCGAATCAACTACAGTCTACGAGGCTTTGCCCGGTTTGTCGGTACCCCTTGGTAATGCTCTGAAAGAGCTCACTGCCATGTGGTCGCCAGTGGATGAATCCGGCCGCCGGAAGGACAACGAATACCGTGCCTCCCGTATGAACCTGATCGTGCATATCGGTTTTGAGGTGAGCCTAGAAGAGGCGAAAGAGCTTTTTCAGACGGTGATCGGTTTCTCGCATCGCTACCCCTGTCGTATGATCTTGCTGTGTCCGCAGCCCGAGTCGTGGGAATCTCAGGAGGACATGCAGTGCAAGATCTTCTCCGAATGTGTGTTTGGCGAAGGCGCGGGCGGCATGAGCTGCTGTGAGGTATTGATTCTCGGATACACTTTGAGCGATCGTCGTTTTCTGGAAAATCAAGTGTCTGTTTTCTTGGAAACGGATCTGCCGACTTATTACTGGCCGACCCGTTTTGGTTCGGCGGAGTTGCTTTCCGACTACAAGTTTTTCTTCACTCAAGCGGAGCGGATCTTGTTCGATTCGTCGCGGGAGAGTTTTTTGATCGATCAAGTGGACGTGCCGCAACCTGAGAAGATTCACGACTTGTCTTACTCTCGTTTGTTGCCGATTCGCCAGAGCATCGGGCAATTTTTAAGCGCCTTTCCGAAGGAGGCCATTATTGATGGGCTTCGTGAGGTAACGCTGAGTTCTAGCGCTTCGTTCAAGTGCGAAGGTCGCGCTTTGATGAGCTGGGTGGCTTCTGCTCTGAAGGGGTGCTACGCGACTCCGGAGGATGCGAATGGAAGGCTTCGCTTTGATCAACAAGAGGCGGGTGACGATTCTGCTACGCCGATCATGAGCTTTGTGTATGAGAACGACAACTACGTGACGTTTACGATCGATCTTGCTAAGGGCGAGGCTCACGTGGAAGGGAATCTGGGCAAAGGCAAGCAGGAGCTGACCACGGGAGTGCGTCTGCTCGATCCGGAAACTGCGTTAGCGGAAGCGTTGTTCCACGGGTAGAGTGTAGCGCGGCGCTTTAGCCCGCGTATTTTCCATCGACTAGATCCTGCACTGCAAATACGCGGGCTAAAGCACCGCGCTACGTGTGGGATGCTCCTACTCTTTGTTTCGCGTGTCGAAGAGGATGGTGACGGGGCCGTCGTTGCGGAGGTCGACTTTCATGTCGGCGGCGAAGACGCCGGTTTTGACGGGCTTGCCGGTGAGTCGCTCTAGCTCTTGACAGACGGCTTCGTAGTCGGCTTTGCCTTTGGCGGGCGGGGCGGCGTCGTTGAAGCTGGGGCGGTTGCCTTTCTTGTTGCTGGCGATGAGAGTGAACTGGCTGATGACGAGGAGCTCGCCGTCGATGTCGGCGAGAGATTGGTTCATGCGTTCTTCTGCGTCTTCGAAGATGCGGAGGTTCGCGATCTTGCGGGCGATCCAGGTGATGTCTTCGGGTGTATCGTCCTTGTGGATACCGAGCAGGACGAGGGAGCCGGGACCAATGGATGAATGGACTTGGCCGTCTATGGTGACGGAGGCTTGGGTGACGCGCTGGATGACGGCTTTCATTGGGTGGGAGAAATTTGCCCACGAAGGGCACTAAGGTTCACGAAGGAAGATTGAAGCGATTTAGAACTTAGGGTTTCTTTGTGTTCCTCGTGGGTAGTAAAAAGGCGGACCAGCGGTCCGCCCTACAGTTAAAGTGTTCTTGCTTGGATCTTACTCGAAGTCGATGGCGACTTCTACGTCGGCTTCGTAGTCCACTCCGTCGACGCCGAATCCGAAGAGTTTGAGGAACTCTTCCTGGTAGCCCTCGAAGTCGGTGTATTGGTCGATAGTGTCGGTTTCGATCTTTGGCCAGGCTTCCGAGATCTCGTCTTGGATTTCCGGTAGCATCTCCCAGTCGTCGAGGCGGATGAGGTCGAGCGCGTCGACGGGGACTTCGCCTCCGTTGTAGAGGCGGTCGGAGAAGAGGCGGTACATCTGCTCGATGCAGCCTTCGTGGTTGCCCTTTTCCTTCATCACCTTGTAGAGGGCGGTGATGTAGAGATTGACGCCGGGGATGGCGGAAGAGGATTGGGTGACGAGGGCTTTGTTGACGGAGACGAATGCCTTGCCGCTGACGGATGCGATCTTCTCGTTGATGGCGGCTTTGGCGCGACGGACGTCGAGCTTGGCTTGGCCGAGGGCGCCGTCCTTGTAGATGGGCCAGGTGAATTGTGGCCCGATGTAGTCGTAGGCGACGGTCTTGAAGCCTTCGGCGAGCACGCCGGCTTCGGTGAGGGCGTCGATCCAGAGTTCCCAGTCTTCGCCGCCCATGACCTTCACGGTGCCTTGGATTTCCTCTTCGGTGCCGGGCTCGAGGGTGGCGACTTGGATGGTCTTCTTGTCGGTATCGAGGTACTTGTTTGAGAAGGCGGAGCCGATCGGCTTGATGGCGGACTTGTAGACTTCGCCTGTCTTGGGATCGGTACGGCGTGGGGCGCCGATGGAGTAGACGAGCAGGTCGATCTTGCCGTCCATGTCTTCCTTGATGCGCTCGATGGCCTGGGCTTTCAGCTCGTCGGAGAAGGCGTCGCCGTTGAGGGACTTGGCGTAGAGGCCGGCGGCTTTGGCTTCTTTTTCGAAGGCGACTGAGTTGTACCAGCCGGAGGAGGCGCAGCGGCCGCGTTCGGATGGGCGTTCGAAGAAGACGCCGAGGGTGTTTGCTCCGGAGCCGAAGGCGGCGGAGATGCGGGAGGCGAGGCCGTAGCCTTGGGAGGCGCCGACCACGAGGACGTTCTTGGGGCCGTCGTCGATGCTCGGTTGGCTTTTTACGTAGTCGATCTGTTCTTTAACGTTTGCGGCGCAGCCAGTCGGGTGAGCCGTGATGCAGATGAAGCCTTTAATCCTCGGTTTAACGATCATGGAAATAGTGAATTGGTTATGTGATTCCGTTTTAGGGAAGGGCTGTGTTTGCCGGAGTTTGGCGGGCAAGGCCAGAATGTTTTTAAGTGAGAAGTAGGAAGTAGGATGTATGAAGGGCGATGGACGCAATCGGGGGGAGGGGCGAGGCGTTTCTGGGGTTTGAAGCGCTACAGAATGATAGTGCCGATGATGCCGAGTGCGAGGAGCAGGGCAATGAAGCAGAGGGCGCGTCGTTCTTGCTTGGTGGTCTTGAGGAGCATTTGCTTTGAGGGTATCGCCGGAATATTGTTTCTGCTAGTTCGTTCCAATTATCGTTATGAACCCATTTTTTCGAGTAAAGCTCTTACTGTTGGCAGCCATTTGCGTCGGCTTTCAAGCGTCCGCGCAGGACGACTTTAACCTTGGTCCGGTTGATACAGGGGAGGTCGAGGCGGAACTGGTGGCGGATGTGGCGGCGATCCGTCCGGGGCAGGAGTTCCAGCTGGCGTTGCGTCTAAAGATGGATCCGCATTGGCATGTGTACTGGATCAACCCGGGGGATACGGGGCTTGTGCCGGAGATATCGTGGGAGTTGCCGGAGGGATTTGAGGTGGCTGGGATGGAGTTTCCGGTGCCGCACCGGATTCCGACGCCGCCGCTGATGTCCTATGGCTACGAGGACGAGATCTTTCTTTTGATGCGGGCGAAGGCGCCGGAGTCTTTGGAGCCGGGCGAGGTGGTGCGTTTGAACGGGCACGCGTCCTGGCTGGTGTGTGAGGAGGCGTGTATACCGGGGGACGCGAAGCTGGGACTGGAGCTTCTGGTGAGCGAGTCGGGCGAAACCTTGGCGCCTGCGGAGTATGCGAGGGAGATCGCGGAGACGCGGTCGGAATTGCCGCATGAGGCAGAAGGGGGCGTTTTGGCGACTGAGGATCTGGGGGATACCTTGGTGGTTTCGCTGCAGTGGGATGGCCTGGAAGGCGTGGAGTTGAAGGAGCCCTATTTCTATGTGGAGCAGATCTCGGTCGCGGATTCGGCGAAGGAGCAGAGTTTTGACTTAGTCGGGAACGTGTTGCGGGTGGCGATCCCGAAGTCGGAGTATTTCGAGGCCCCGGAGGCGGGCTACAGCGGCTTGCTTTATTCGGGCAACGGGTTTGCGGCGGCGGGCGGCTTGGAAGCGGTACGCTTCCACGTGGCGGGCGACATTGCGGCGATCGGCGGCGCTGGAGGAACGGGCTCCGGCTTGGGGGCGGGCTCGTTCGAGATCGGGTTCGCTCAGGCGTTGTTGTACGCGTTTTTGGGGGGCATGATTTTGAACCTGATGCCCTGCGTGTTTCCGGTGCTTTCGATCAAGGTGCTTGGGTTTGTGCAGCAGTCGGGCGAAGACAAGGGCAAGGTGCTGAAGCATGGCGTCGCGTTTACGGTTGGGGTGCTGGTTTCGTTTTGGATACTGGCGGGGACCTTGATCGGCTTGCGTGCGGCGGGCGATAGCTTGGGCTGGGGTTTTCAGCTGCAGCAGCCGGAGTTCGTAGTGGTGATGCTGGTGGTGATGTTCCTCTTCGGGCTGAGCATGGCGGGGGTCTTTGAAATGGGGACGTCCGCGATCGGGCTGCAGGGCAAGGTGAAGAGCGAGGGGTACACGGGGTCGTTCTTTTCCGGGGTGATCGCCACGGCGGTGGCGACTCCTTGTACGGGACCGTTCATGGGGCAGGCCTTGGGCTATGCGTTGACCTTGTCGGCCTTTCAGTCGCTCACGATTTTCAGTTTCTTGGCGCTCGGGATGGCGGCGCCGTACCTCGTGCTTTCGGCGAATCCGGCTTTGATCAACAAGTTGCCGCGGCCCGGGGCTTGGATGGAGACGTTCAAGCAGGTGATGGCCTTCCCGATGTTTGCCACCTGTATTTGGCTGATCTGGCTCTTGGGGGCTCACATGGGCAACGACGGTTTGCTGTTAGTGCTGGGAGGTTTGCTCGTGGTGGCGATCGGGGCTTGGATTTACGGGCGTTGGTCGACGCCGATGCGGAAGCGGACCACTCAGCGGATTGCGTCGGCGCTGGCGTTGCTCACGGTTTTGGGCGGCATCTGGATGATGTTGCCGAAGGATCACGCGGAAGCGGAGGGCGAGTTGCCTTGGCAGGCGTATTCGCCTGAGTTGGTGGATCGTTTGAGCGCGGGCGGCAAGCCGGTGTTCGTGGATTTTACGGCGGACTGGTGTCTGACCTGCAAGGCGAACGAAGTGCGGCTGTTTGGCTCGGACAAGGTGCTTGATCGCATCGAGAAGATGGATGTGCAGCTCGTGCAGGCGGACTGGACGAAGAAGGATTCTGTGATCACTAAGGCGCTGGCTAAGTATGGCCGCTCCAGCGTGCCGCTCTATCTGCTGTACGACGGGAAGCCTGGCTCGGAGCCGAAGGTGCTGCCACAGGTGTTGAGTCCGGACGCGTTTTTGGATTCGCTCGATGAAATCGAAAACGCCTCCCGAGAGTCTGTTGTTATGAACAACTAGTTGCCGTGTCGCGGCAGCGGTTTTGCCAAGAAAACCGAACTCTTAAAAGAACATGAAATTGAGGATCCGATTGTTCGGCGTCGTTTTGGCGGCGCTTTTTTGCGGGGCGTTCGCCCAAGCTGTCACCGTTGGAGAGAAAGCCCCTGGCTTTAGTTTAACCGATGTGGAGGGGAAGACGCACTCGCTGAAGGACTATGAGGGTAAGGTCGTGGTGCTGGAGTGGACGAATCATGGCTGTCCGTACGTGAGTAAGTTTTATCGCTCGGGCAAGATGCAGGAGTTTCAGGGGATCGCTGCAGGCAAGGATGTTGTCTGGCTTTCGATTTGTTCTTCTGCGGAAGGCAAGCAGGGGCATATGTCTTCTTCGGAATGGCGTCAGGCGAACGCTCGCAAGGGGGTGAAGGCGTCGGCGGTTTTGCTAGACGAAATGGGCAAGGTGGGCAAGGCGTACGGAGCGAGGGCGACGCCTCACATGTTCGTGATCGATGACAAGGGCGTTTTGGCTTATGACGGGGCGATCGATAGTATCCCTTCGACGAGCCCAGCGGACATCGACCGAGCCGAGAATTACGTGCTGGCCGCGGTGGATGCTCTGCTAGAGGGGCGACCGGTGGAGAAGAGCAAGGTGCGTCCGTACGGTTGCGGCATCAAGTGGGCGCGATAGGGTCTCTTTCCGCTGTCATTGGTTTTTGAGTACGAAACGGTAGGGACGCTGGGCCCAGTCGGGTCCGGCGTAGTCGACGCCGATGCGCGGGGTGATGTCGACTTGGGAGTCGGGAATGGGTGACGCGCCTCGCAAGTAGAGTCCTGTCTTCTCGTTCGCGGGTGAAGCGTTGAACCGCCGGTCGATGCCGAGCCGTTTGGTGAGTCGACCGGGGCCGTTGACTCCTTCGAGGCCGCGAATCAAGACGGCAGCGGGATAGTCTGGGGGACCGGTCACGAGGTTGAGCATTTCGTGCATTCCGTAGATCAGGTAGACGTACCAGCATCCGGCGGGGCCGAACATCACTTCGGTGCGCTTGGTGCGTCCTTTTGAGGCGTGGCAGGCGAGATCGTGCGGGCCGTCGTAGGCTTCGGTTTCGGTTATGACGCAGGTCTGTTCGTCTGCGTCGCTGGACTTGAGGATGAGCTGTTTCCCTATGAGTTCACGAGCGTGGCGGACTGTATCTTTTGATTGGAAGCGTTCGGGTTTCAGGATCGGGCTCATGACTAAGAGACAAAAAATGCTTCTGTGGGAGTGAAGCAATCATTGCCTGAAGACGGCGAGCGCGTATGCGTGGAGAGATGGCCAAAGTAATTACTTTCACAGCCAATCTTCTGGCGGAGACGACTTATGAGTTTGCTGCTTGGAAATCGGGTAAGACTCAACGGGCGAGCGGGGAGTCGTTTCAGGTGGGCGGCAAGGGTATCAACGTGAGCAAGATGCTGAATCGGCTAGGGGCGGACAATCAGGCGCTCTGTTTTCCTGGAGGCAGTTTCGGCCCCGCCTGCGAGCAGTGGCTCGCTCAGCAGGGGATCGATACCTTGGCCTTTCACGAGGGATGTGTCGCTCGTTCGGGTTCGGTGATTCGGAGTGAGGGCAGTGATGAAACGACGTTTTTGGGAATGGATTCCATTGTATCCGAAGAGGCGATACAGGAGGCCGTGGCGGAATTGAAAGCGCTGGAGGAGCCGATTGTTTTCACTGTTTGCGGTTCGGTGCAGGGGTGGGAAGACGCTCGGTGGGACGCTCTTAGGGATTGGGTGGAGTCCCGCGGAGAGGAGGTGAAGTTGGTCGTCGATAACTACGGGCCCAGCTTACCTTGGTTTGCCAAGCAGAAACCGGAGCTGGTTAAGTTTAATCGAGACGAGTTGGAGCTGTTGTTCGAGGGGGAGGAAAAACGGCGGTCGACGGATGAGCTTCTGGGGTTGGCCCGGGAGCGGTTTGGTTGCGATCGTTGGATCGTGACGAATGGGGCCTCGGAAATTTGGGTAGCGGATGGGGATGAGCCGCCCGTTGTGTTTTCGCCCCGCGAGGTGGAGTGTGTATCGGCGACAGGCTGTGGGGACGTTTTTCTGGCGACTGTGATCGATTGCCTGTATAATCGTGATGGATACGATCTGTTGTCGGCTGCGAAACTGGCTGCCGAATATGGGGCACGAAACGCGTCGGAAGCCGGAATTGCGGAATTTGAGCTGTGAAAGGGAGATGGCGGGTCGGTGCCCCGCCCTACAGTTGCCACCTTGGGAGTTGCTTTTTAGGGACGTAGGATTGAGATCTGGGGCTAGTGAGTCAGAGCGAGTACATTCATGTCAAGGGGGCGCGGGAGCATAACCTTCGGAACGTCGAGGTGCGGATCCCTCGGAACAAGTTGGTGGTGATCACTGGAGTTTCGGGATCGGGTAAGTCTTCTCTGGCGTTTGATACCTTGTACGCTGAGGGGCATCGCAAGTATGTGGAGTCGCTCTCCACGCAGGCTCGTCAGGCGATGGCTCAGCTGAAGCGGCCGGATGTGGATTTCATTCATGGGCTTTCTCCGGTTTTGGCGATCGAGCAGCGGGCTTCAAATGCGTCGCCGCGCAGTACGGTGGCGACGGTAACGGAAATTGCTGACTACGCGCGTTTGCTTTGGGTGATCCGTGGGGAGCAGCGTTGCCCGAAGGACGGAGGTTTGATCAAGCGGCAGACTTTGGATGATGCGGTGGATCAGGTGCTTGCTTTGCCCGAGCGCTCGCGGGCGATGCTTCTGGCTCCGTACATGACGGCGAAGTCGGCGGTGCTGAAGGAGGAGTTGCCCAGGCTGAGGCAGAAGGGATTCCAGAGAGTTCGAGTGGCCGGGGAGATCGTAGATGTTGATTCTCCAGATTCGGTTTCGGGAAGGGGTGAGCTGCGGATGGATATCGTGGTGGATCGTCTTGTTATTGGCCCGGACCAAAAAAGCCGTTTGGCGGATTCTCTTGAATTGGCGTTCAGCGAGGGGAAGGATCGGGCGGTCGTTTTGTATCAGGAATCGCGCGACGCTGAGTGGCAGGAGCTTTCTTTGAGTCGGAACCTCTCGTGCGGGGATTGCGGGACGGTCTATGAGCCGGTCACGCCGCGTCATTTCTCTTTCAATACGGCGGAAGGCTCGTGTCCAGAATGCGGCGGGCTTGGGGAGACGCGTCGGTTCTTGGATGAGCTAGTGGTTCCGGATCCGAGCAAGAGCGTGAAGGGCGGGGCGCTGAAGCCTTTGCGGATCGGGGGGAAGCAGCTGATTATTCGTCATAACGCGTTGTTGCGGCAACTGGCGGAACAGTTGCCTTTTGATCCGACGGTGGCCTGGAAGGATTTGCCGAGCGAGACGCGGGAGCAGATTCTTCATGGGGTGCCGGATCGTGAGTTTGAGTTTAAGCTGACTCGCAGGAAGACCAAGCCGGCTCCGGTCTCTTATGATGGAGTGATTCCAATTCTGACCAAGGCGGCTCGGGAAACGAAGAGCGATGGCTATCGGGCTCGCTTGATGACTTACCAGACCGAGCAGGATTGTCCGTGTTGTGGCGGGCATCGCTTTAGCCCGCGCAGCGCGAACGTCTTTGTGGAAGGGGTGAGTTTGCCGGAGTTTCTGGGGATGGATGTCGAGAAGGCGTATGCGTTTATCTCGGGACTTGATCGGGAAGGAAGTGATGTCTCGACTTACGGTGAAGTGATCGAGGGGATCGAGTTTCGTTTACGTTTCTTGAAGGAAGTTGGCTTGGATTATCTGACGTTGGAACGTGGATACAGCACGCTCAGTGGTGGCGAGTCGCAGCGCGTGCGTCTGGCGACGCAGCTCGGCATGAGTTTGATGGGGGTGGTTTATGTGCTTGATGAGCCAAGCATTGGTCTGCACGCGAAGGATAACAAGAAGCTCGTGGAGACGCTCAAGGAACTGAGAGACGTTGGCAACTCGGTGGTCGTGGTGGAGCATGATGAAGAAATGATGCGAGCGGCGGACCACTTGATTGAGATCGGTCCTGGAGCTGGGCATTATGGCGGGCAGGT
The DNA here is from genome assembly GCF_016595505.1 of Pelagicoccus mobilis. GTDB lineage: Bacteria > Verrucomicrobiota > Verrucomicrobiia > Opitutales > Opitutaceae > Pelagicoccus > Pelagicoccus mobilis. Next base: position 47,606 of record NZ_JAENIL010000037.1, read on the forward strand.
TTTGTATGAAGGAAAGCCCGAAGATTGTTTGGGTGCAAAGGATAGGGCGCTGTCGACCGGAGCCTATCTATCTGGCGAACAATCCTTGGGGAAGTCCGCCGAAACGCTGACCCCTAGCGAGCGATGGGTAGAGATAAAGGAAGCCTCTCACCATAACTTGCAAAACGTAACGGCTCGCATTCCTGTTGGTCTGCTAACGTGTGTTACGGGTGTTTCGGGCTCTGGAAAGTCTACGTTGATCAATGGGATCCTCGCGAAGGCTGCTGCCCGCAGGCTCAACCGTTCGAAGGATATCCCGGGCAGTCATAAAGGGCTGGAGGGACTGGAACATTTCGAGCGTGTCGTCCGCGTAAGTCAGGAGCCGATAGGGCAGAGCCCGCGCTCGAATCCGGCGACCTACACGAAGTTGTTTGATGCGCTTCGTGATTTGTATTCCAAAGTTCCACTGTCGCGAACTCGCGGGTACAAGGCGGGACGATTCAGCTTCAATGCTCGAGGGGGACGCTGTGAACGCTGCCAAGGGCAGGGGGCGATCAAACTCGACATGCTTTTCATGAGCGATGCCTATGTGGAGTGTCCGAGTTGCAATGGGAAGCGTTATAATCGTGAAACGCTTGAGGCCAAGTATGCTGGTTTGAGCATAGCGGAGGCATTGGATCTGTCGGTAGACGAAGCTTGCGAAAAGTTTAAGAACGTTCCGCGTATTATCGAGAAACTGAATACGCTCGAGCAGGTGGGGCTTGGCTACTTGAAGTTAGGGCAAGCGGCTAACACGTTGAGTGGCGGAGAAGCACAACGCTTGAAGCTATCTCTTGAGCTTTCCAAGCGGAACTCGGGCAAGAATCTCTATATTTTGGACGAGCCGACAACTGGTTTGCACTGGGCGGATATTCAACGACTCGCGGACTTGCTCTTCCGGCTGCGGGATCAGGGTAATACGGTTGTGGTGATCGAGCACCAATTGGATTTCGTGCGGCTTGCCGATTGGTTGATTGATCTTGGACCAGGGGGTGGATCGCGCGGTGGCGAGATCGTTTATGAGGGGTCGGTGAAAGATGTCGGAGCTTGTGAGCGTTCCGAGACGGGAAAAGCGTTGCTAATTTAACTGGCTCAACGGGTAAGTTTTTGACCCGTTGTGGTGTTGGCTGTTGGATAGTACGTCTTCGACCTAATCAAACACCCCAATATGAGCCAAATCACCCTGACGATTAATGGCGAATCCCATACGCTTGATGTCCCTCCGGACATGCCTTTGTTGTGGGCGCTTCGTGACAAGTTGAATCTCACTGGTACCAAGTACAGTTGCGGAAAAGGTCTTTGCGGCACTTGTACGGTACTGATGAATGGGAACGCGATGCGGTCCTGTACGTTTCCGGCTTCGGGAGCGGTGGGGATGGAGATCACGACGATCGAGGGCTTGGATTCTGAAGCTCAGCATCCGGTGCAAAGGGCATGGCAGGAAGTTGATGTGCCGCAGTGCGGATATTGCCAGGGAGGTCAGATCATGACTACGGTTTCTCTTTTGAGTCGTGTGGAGAATCCTGATGACGAACAGATCGATGCGGCTTTGAATGGCAATCTTTGCCGATGCGGGACTTACAAGCGAATTCGAAAGGCTGTGAAGTTGGCGGCTGAATACACGTCGGCGGATAAGAAAGGAGGTTCGCAATGATTGCCAAAGCGTCATCTCGTCGCTCTTTCATCAAGGTAGCGGCTCTTGCTTCTGGGGCGTTAATCGTGGGAGTGAGTCGAACCCCTTCCGCTAAGGCTAACGGCAAGGCGAAGATCGAGGTCTGGGAGCCGAACCTCTATGTTCGGATCGACCCAAATGGAGTTACAACGATTGTATCCAAAAACCCGGAAGCGGGGCAGGGAGTAAAGACGGCTTTCCCGATGGTGGTGGCCGAGTGCCTCAATGTCGATTGGGAGACGGTGAAGGTCGAGCAGGCTCCGCTTGATGAGCGTTATGGACGCCAAGCCGCGGGCGGTAGTCGCGGGACGCCTGATGGCTGGGACGATTTGCGCATCGCTGGGGCGGCGGCTTGCTTCATGTTGAAATCGGCGGCGGCTAAGAAGTGGGGCGTATCCAAAAGTGAATGTGCTGCCGAAAACGGATTTATCGTCCACAAGGCATCTGGAAAAAAGCTCGCTTACGGCGATCTGGTGGGACTGGCGGCGAAAGAGAAACCGCCGGAAGTGGATGCCTTGGAACTGAAGAGCCGTCCGGAGGAGTTTAAGCTGCTGGGCAAGTTCGTGCGTGGGGTGGACAACAAGAAGATTTTCACCGGACAGCCTTTGTATGGTTGTGACACACGTCTGGATGGGATGCTTTACGCGGTGTTCCAGAAGTGCTCCGTATTTGGAGGACGGGTACGCAAGGCGAATTTGAAGGAAATCGAAAGGCTACCCGGAGTTCGCTATGCGTTTGTGGTCGAGGGAGGCACCAGCTTGCGGGGCCTGCAGGGAGGCGTCGCTATCGTCGCGGAAACGTGGTGGGAAGCGGAGTCGGCTCGGAAGAAGTTGCGCGTGGACTGGGATGCTGACAACGCTAACTCTACTACCAGTTTCGAGGAACAGGCGGCTCGCCTTGCGAAGCAGGAGGGCAAGACGGTTCGCGAATATGGAAACGTAGCGAAGGGATTTGACAAGGCTCACAAGGTTTTGGAAGCGAGCTACTATTACCCCTTTGTTTCGCACGCAAATATGGAGCCGCAGAACTGTACGGCACATTTCGATAGAAGCTCGGGGAAGATGACGCTTTGGGCTCCTAGCCAGAATCCGGGTTCGGGGCGTAATTTGATTTCCAGGACATTGGGGATTCCTCAAGAGAAGATCCATGTGAACCTCACTCGCATGGGCGGCGGATTCGGGCGTCGTTTGACTCCGGATTTTATGGTGGAGGTGGCAGCGATCGCGAAGGAGGTGAAAGAGCCGGTACAGCTTCAGTGGACGCGCGAGGACGACATGAAGCATGACTTTTATCGCCCCGCCGCTTGGCATCACTTCAAGGGCGGCGTGGACAAGAGTGGTCGTCTTGTGGCCTGGGATCATCACTTCATCACTTTTGGAAACGGTAAGAAGCCTGTGGCTGGGGCCAATCTTTCGGGGAAGCATTACCCGTCCGGGCTGACTCCAAACTTTCGGTTGCGGCAGTCTATGATTCCCTGCCAAGTGCCTACGGGGCCTTGGCGTTCTCCGGGGCATTCGGCGTACTGCTGGGCGTTTCAGAGTTTCTTTGACGAGCTAGCCGAATCGGTATCGGTGGATCCATTACAGTTTCGTTTGCAGCTTTTGGAAAAGGCGCATGGGACGGCTCCGCTTGATTTGCATCGAACGCGGGAGACCTTGAAGCTGGCGGCGAAGACGGCCAATTGGGGGCGTTCCTTGGGCGAAGGGCGAGGGCTAGGGATGGCCTTCCATTTTGACCACGGAGGGTTTACGGCGCATATCGCGGAAGTGTCGGGCGACTCATCGGGCAAGGTAAAGGTCGAGAAGGTGTATTCGGCTGCTGATGTTGGCCCGATCATCAACATGAGCGGAGCCGACAATCAGGTGGAGGGGTGCGTGATCGATGCGTTGAGTACGGCCCATGGCGAGGTCACCGTTAATGGAGGAGCCGTGGATCAGAATAACTTTGACGACTACCAGCTGCTTCGAATTGGCCAGGCTCCGGATATTGAGACGGTGTATTTGCAAAGTGATAATCGGCCTGCTGGTTTGGGCGAGCCCCCGATTGCGGCGGCGACGCCTGCGATTACGAATGCGATCTATGCTGCAACCGGAATCCGGATACGCGAGCTGCCGTTGAGTAAGGCTGGGGTGACGATTGGGTGAGGCTTTGCTGCTGAGGCTCGACCGCCGGGCGAGCCGTGGAGGGTGGTTGTGCAACACGGTCCGCCACTCCTTCGCCGGAGGCTACGGCGGCGCGCAGCCGGCGGTCGGACCCTACCTTAGAATGCAGGGCGCCTTTCGGGTTGCGCTGAGATGCTTGAGGGGTAGTTTTTTGTCGTTTTGTTACCCTCCTCAGTTGCTGAATCGCCGAATCCTCGATCTCGCAACCGCTCTACCTTGTTGATCGCTTTGGCGGCGCAGGTGGCGGTGTTGCTGGTGTCTGTGTTTGTGATGGTGGATCGGGATGCGGTGGTGGATCCGCCATCGTTTTCCGGCGAGCGGGTGGTAGAGGTAGCGCGTTCTGAGGAGAAGCGTCTGGATCGAGTGCGGGAGTTGAGTCGGCGGATGTCGAAGCCGAGGAGTTTTCAGCCGCTGGCAGTGGAGCAGTCGTTTCGGAACGATTTGCCAGCTTTGCCGGTCATGCCGAAGGCTGATCTGGATTTGGATCGTTTGGAGTCTTCTCTGATTGCGGAGGCGCAGGATTCGTTGATGGGTGGTGTTTTGTCGGATCTGTCGGGCCAGCTTGGGAGCGCGGAGTCCGCTGCGGAGTTTTTCGGAGTGAAGGACAGTGGTCGCCGGATCGTGATCGTGGTGAATACGTCGGCATCGGTCGTGCGGAAGGCGGCAGCGAAAGGTGTAAGTATCGAACGACTACAGGATGAGGCGTTGCGGTTGGTGGAGGGGCTGCAGGCTGGGACTCTCTTTGGGCTTGTTCAGTTTAGCCAAGGGACGAAAGTCTTCTCGGAGCACCTTGCTCCTGCCTTGGTAAGGAACAAGCGAGCGTTGAAGGAGTGGATTGCTCGTGAGTTAAGGGGGAATCCCAAGATCGAGGACCAAGAGCTGTTGGGTCATGAGGCGGCATTGGCGCTCGCCTTGCGTTGGCAGCCGGATCTGGTTTTTCTGGTGACGGATGGTTCGCTCAATCGAAGAACTTTGAAGGCGGGAGGTGGCTATGCGTATCCAAAAATCAGTTTCGACGAACTGCTTCGCTTTGCGGATCGTCAGGTTCTGGAAACGGGAGCTCGACCGACTTTGCACGTGATCGGCTTCGAGCTTGGTGAAGGGGAGCGCGAAGGTTTGGAGCGTCTGGCGAAGCGTTTTCGGGGCAGTGTGCGAGAGCTTTAGGAACGGTAATAGAGGGCCGTGGGATTACGTAATAGTACTTGCGAAATTGAAAGCCTTGGCTTGTGTGGTGGGATGCTGCGACTGGGAGGAACGTTGAATAGATGGCTTGGGGCCGGTGGCCTTGCGTGTTCGATGCTTGTCTCTTTGGGGGCTGAGGATCTGTTTGACTTGAGTTTCGAGGAGCTGCTGGAGGTTAAGATTACGTCACGTCGTTTTGAGGAATCTTATGTGGAGGTGCCGCGATCGATCTCGGTGGTTACGGAGGCGGATTTGAGGGAAGGGAGTTTCCAGGATCTGCCGGAGGCGGTCGGGCAGTTGCCGAACGTTTCGGTGAGGGAGAGTTTCGGACGTTGGCGCAGCAAATTGGTTTCTCGCGGGATCGGAAACATAGCGGGGGAGAATGTTGTGGTGCTTCTGGTGGATGGGCTGCCGATGAGCAGCTTCGGGGAAAGTGTCTCTCTGCATGATGTGGAGCGGATCGAGGTGCTTCGAGGGTCGGACGTGGCGCTGTATGGTCGAGGCGCGTTTGCTGGAGCCATCAATATTATCACGAAGCGCCCGGGCGAAGGGGCGGGGGGGCGTGTTTCGGTCGGCTTGGATGACGAGGGTGGTTATGACGCCTCTCTGGTCCATGACTTTGAGTTCGGGGCGGAGTTTGATCTCATGTTTACAGCTCGTAGCTACGAAAAGGAAGCGGAGTATGAGAACACGCTGGGAACGGGGGATTCAGAAGTCGGGGGCGAGGCGTCGGACGAATTTGCCTTGAGTGGGAGCTGGCAGGCGAATGGACCGCTCACTCTGAATTTTCGTAGCTTGTATCAGGATGTGGATGACGGGCCGTTGCCTGCCTATCTGCAAAGCAGCGCCTTCAATAACTGTTTCTTGGACTCGCGTCCCCAATACTATTGTGGCGTTCTGGCGACGCCTTCGGAGATCGGGTTGAACTTGGATCGGGAGTACTTGGAGCCCGGATTCCAGAGGGAGGTAGGGATGCATCATCTCGCCTTGAAGTGGGATAGCGGCGGGCCGGAGGTGGAGTTTAAGGCGGGGCTTCAGGATCAGGATTACGAAGTGGGATTCGATGGAGATTTCTACGAGCTCGAAGCGGCGTACACGAGCCGGACAGGCAGTTTGGATGAATTGTCGTTGGAGCTCGTAGCGAATTGGGAGCTCGGATTGTCGGATCGCTTGCTTTTGGGGGTGGCGGAGTACTCGCGGGAGAGCGTTTTCCGGCAGGACCAGACTTTGATCGTTTTTGGTTCGCCGGTCTTTTCCGAGGGAGAGCTAAGCGGGTCGGAGGTGACGAACACGGCGGTTTTTGCGAGCTACGATTTCCAGTTGGGAGATGCTGGGTTTGTGACGGCTGATCTCCGCTACGCTCGGGATGAGATTGAATATATTCGGGGCGAGGAATCGGGGAGTGAATCGTGGTACGCGTGGACTCCGAGCTTAAGCTATCGCCGCGATTGGGGGAGCAATGGTTTACTTTACGGAGCCCTTTCTCAGGCCAAAAAGCCGGGTGGGTTTAACGCGGAGCTTCGAACCTTGAACTATCTGGATGAGGCGGCTCGAGAGGAGGCGATGGTGTTTTTCACCTTTGATGAGGAGAAGGTGACCACCTTGGAGTTTGGGGCTAGAAATGAGGCTTGGAATGAGACGCTTTGGTGGGATCTGAGCGTCTATGCTAGCGAGTGGGACGATCTGCAGTTTTCGCAGAGCCTGAGCTATCAAGATGGAGAGGGAAGAACGCGCCGGGCTGGGACGATTGCCAATGGAGGTCGAGCTGAGCTTTACGGTTTCGAGCTTGAGGGGCGGCTTGCCTTGACCGACCAGCTTGAAGCGAGCCTAGGCGTGGGCTATTCGTATTCGAAACTCGACGACACTTACACGACTGCTCAAGAGGACCTGACTGGGGACGGATCGGTGAGCGGGAATCGGGTCCCTAACGCTCCGGAGTTTGATGGTACGTTCGCTTTGACTTACCGTACCGAGTTGGACGCTGGCTTGGAGCTTTTTGTGCGACCGGCGTTTATTTACGAAGGGGAGCGATTCGTGGCGGAGCACAATTTGGCGGTCTTGGAGGATTTGGAGCGCTTTGACCTGACGGTCGGATTGAGCGGCGAGGACTGGACGCTTTCGGTTTGGGGGAAGAACTTGAATCAGGACAACGCCTTGGAATCGGCCAATCGTTTTGGCGATGCGGCCACCTTTTTTGTGAGGCGGGCCTTCGGCTTGGATTTGCCTGATAAGCGGCGGATCGGAGCGAGCTTCAGCTGGCGTTACTAGCTGCGTTTTTTTTAAATGGATAAAGGCCGAACAGGAATGGGATATGTCCGGTCAACGCCCGGACCTACAGACGTGGAATCGGATGTTTCTGGAGGTCGCCGCGTCGAGGCGACATTCAAGGTGCGACCAAACAAAAGAAAGTGGTCCTAGCTGAGATAGGCGTGGCGCGGCGGACGTGGGCTACCTTGGGGGGTAGGTGGAGAGCCAGAGTTCGACCTCGGCTGGGTGGCCGTGGAGGGCGAGTTGCTCGGAGATTTCCGGGTGGCTGGGGTAGTCGACTTTGTGGCGAGGGTCGCCGGGGAGCTGCGGGAGCGTGGCGCGGGTGAGGTCCCAGCAGGCCCAGGCTCGCCACTTGCGTTGTTCGCGTCGTGGTTCGCCGAGCCGGTCGGCGTAGTGCTGGAAATGTACGCGGGGATTGCCGAGGAAAGCGCCGTCGGGAGCGGCTTTAAGGATGTCGACGAGGGCTGCGTAGGGGAGCGGCCATTCCTTGAGCACGGCTTCGTCGCCTTGCAGATCGGCCCCCCAAGCCCGGTCGAGGCAGAGGATGGAGCGAGCGGGAAGGCGTTGTTGCCAAAGGTGTTGGGCGTATTGGAGGCAGGTGAGGTAGAAGGCGGCTCCTCGGTCCTCTTTTCGGTATCGATTGAGGGCTCGCCAGTCCATTCCCGGTTTGGCGGGCGGAAGCGTTTCGAGCGAAGCGAGGGGATTCATTAGGCCTTTTTGCTGTGTTTCGGGGGTGAGAACTTCCTGTTACAGGAAGGTTTCGGCATAGGGTATTCGCTGAATCGACATTCTCTGTAGAAAAGAAGCAATGATTTGTTGCAAGGGTCTTAAATATCGCCGTAGGTGGTGGCTTTTCATTCGAGAATCGGCCAGCAATGGCTGACAAAACCCGCCGACACGACTATTTTCACTCACTCCTTTGTAGACATCATCTTTGCCATGCCGACGAAGATTGCTCCGGATTTCATCCCATCGCGCGACAGGATCGCCCAAAAACTTCAGCCTAATCGATGAGCGACCCGATTAAACACGAGTGCGGTATTGCTCAAGTTCGCTTGAAAAAGCCGCTTGAGTACTATCAAGAGAAATATGGCACCCCGCTTTGGGGCTTTTACAAGCTCTTCCTCCTGATGGAGAAGCAGCGCAACCGCGGCCAGGACGGCGCGGGTGTCGCGGCGGTGAAGTTCGACATGCCGGCCGGCGAGCCCTACATGTTCCGCGAGCGGAGCGTGAAGAGCAACGCGTTGGACCGCATTTTCAAGGACACGCTCAAGGGCTACCAAAAGCTGATTCGCAATGGCGAGGTGCTTCCGGACTACGTGCCTTCGATCAAGCGCAAGTTCGACTTCGCGGCGGAGCTCTACATGGGTCATCTCCGCTACGGCACTTCGGGCGGTTATTCGCTCAGTGTGTGTCATCCGTTTTTCCGCCGCAGCAGTTGGCCGACCAAGAATCTGATCTTGGCGGGCAACTTCAACATGACCAATACGAAGGAGCTCAACGACAGCTTGATCGCTATTGGCCAGCACCCGATTTTCGCCACGGATACGCAAGCCTTGCTCGAAAAGGTCGGCTTCCACCTCGACGAGGCGCACGACAATCTCTACCGCTACTTGCGCGACGAGGGGCATACTAATGACGAGATTGCCGAGAAGATCGTTACGGGTATCGATTTGCCTAAGGTTTTCCGCAAGTCCGCGGAGTCTTGGGATGGTGGATACGCTTTGATTGGCGGTATCGGAAATGGTGACAGTTTCATTTTGCGTGATCCGTTAGGCATCCGTCCGGCTCACTATTTCGAAGATGACGAAGTATTCGCGGCCGCTTCCGAGCGAGCTCCTTTGATGACGATCTTCGACAAGTCGCTTGAAGACATCAAAGAGGTTCCGCCTGGTCACATCATCGTGATGAAGAAGTCCGGGGAGATCCTCGACGAAGCTTTCCGCGAGCCTGAGCCCGAGCAGAAGCAATGTTCCTTCGAACGCATCTATTTCTCGCGTGGAAACGACGCGGACATCTACAAGGAGCGAAAGGCCTTGGGCGCGGGACTTTGCAACCAGATCATGGAAGGGATCGATCGCGATCTGGAAAACACCGTGATCAGCTTCGTGCCGAATACCTCGGAAGTCGCTTACTTCGGAGTGCTCGAGGAGTTGCGCATGATCCGTCGCAAGGCGGTGAAGGCGGCGATCTTGGATGCGGCGGAAAAGGGCGAGCTTGATTCCGACGTGCTTGACGAGCTCGTGATGAGGAACTGGCCGCGTGGCGAGAAGATCGCGCACAAGGACCAGAAGCTGCGTACCTTTATCTCGACCGAAGACTCGCGTAACGAGATGGCGTCCCACGTCTACGATGTGACCTACGGAATCGTGGAGCCGAAGGACAATCTGGTTTGTGTGGATGACTCTATCGTACGCGGGACTACGCTGCGAAAGTCTGTGCTCAAGATTCTCGGTAGCCTCAATCCGAAGAAGATCATCATCGCTTCGACCGCGCCGCAGATCCGCTATCCTGATTGTTATGGCATCGACATGTCCGAGCTCGGCAAGTTCATCGCGTTTGAAGCGGCGATCGAGTTGCTGAAGGAGAAGGGCAAGAAGGACGTGATAGCTGACGTTTACCGCAAGTGTTTGGATGCCGAAAACGGTGATGCTCCCAACACGGTCAATTACGTGCAGGAGATTTATAAGCCGTTCACGGACGATGAGATTTCCGCTAAGATCTCCCAGCTTGTGTATCCATACGACAACGACTGGAGGGGTGAACTCCAGGTGATTTACCAGACTGTTGATAATCTCCACAAAGCCTTGGATGGGCATGATGGCGATTGGTATTTCACTGGAAACTACCCGACACCCGGAGGCTTCCAGGTGGTGAATCGCGCTTTCATCAACTACTTCGAAAAAGCCAAAGGCCGCGCCTACTAATCCCTAACTGCTAAAATACGATAGGATCCGTTTATAAGATGCCTGCGAAGAAAAAGACTAAAGCTTACGCCGCTGTGGGCGTGAATATCGACTTGGCTGACCGCATGAAGGGCGGCCTCAAAGAATCGCTCAAAAGCGCGTCTCGCCCGGAAGTTCTCGGTGCGGTTGGCGGATTTGGCGGATTGTTCGACCTTTCCAAGTCCAAGTACAAGGAGCCAGTGCTCGTTAGCAGTATCGATGGTGTGGGTACGAAGCTGAAGCTCGCGTTTCAGTCCGGCAAGCACAAGAGCGTAGGGCTCGACATCGTAAACCACTGTATCGACGACATTTCCGTGATCGGAGCGGAGCCGCTTTTCTTCTTGGACTACCTCGGTCTTGGAAAGCTTGAGCCAAAGGTTTTCAAGCAGCTTCTGGCTGGCATCTCTGAAGCTTGCGCCAGCGCGAATTGCGCTTTGATTGGGGGCGAGACAGCTCAGTTGCCCGATATGTATTCTGAAGGCGAATACGATATCGCTGGTGTCATCGTGGGTGTCGCGGAAAAGAAGAAGATGCTTTCCGGTTCTACCATCCGTCCCGGTGATGTGGTGATCGGTCTTCCTTCGAGTGGTTTGCACACCAATGGTTACACGCTCGCTCGCAAGGTGATCTTTGATCAAGCGAAGCTGACGCTGAAGGATAAGGTGCCTGGCACGCGTCAGACTGTGGAAAAGGCCCTCATGGCTCCGCACACGAATTACGCGCCGTTGCTCCAGCCATTGCTCGCGGAGTTCAACAAGGGCCGTTCCTCGAAATTCCGAAAGGACAACGCGGTGTTCGGTATCGCCCACATCACAGGTGGCGGTTTCACGGGCAACATCCCGCGTATCCTCCCTGAGAAGGTGGACGTCGAGATCGACACCACGACTTGGGAGCCGTTGCCGATCTTCAAGCTGATTGGAGAAAAGGGCGGAATCGACTTCGACGAGATGTACGAGGTGTTCAACATGGGCATCGGCATGACGCTGGTCGTTGATGGCAAGCAAGCGGACGATGTGCTCGCGTTCTGTCACGCCGCTGGCTGCAAGGCGGTCAAGGTTGGCCAAGCGGTCAAGGGTACCGGCAAGGTAAGCTTGAAGCGATAGCTCCAAACTCAGTTCATTTTTGAAACCGCAGTCAGCTTGGGCTGCGGTTTTTTCTTTTTTGTAGGGGGTGACCGCCGTGCCAGGCCTAGGTCCGGCACGGCGGCCGGGACCTTAGCTTTTCCGAAGCGAGGAAAGAGATGGCGTTTGCTTTGGGATAGGGCATGCTCGGACGGCAAATGAAACGGCTTTGTGTATTTTCGCATCTCTTGGTTCTGCTGTTTGTTTCGGCTTGCTCGCCTAAGCCTGACTATCAGGTTGCGGGGGCTCATTGGCTTGAGTCTAAGCAGGGGGGAGGAATGTACGACGTATTGGCGTATCCACTCGTTGAGGACGAATTGACTTATCTTGAAGGCAGCTTTGCCGCGTTGGAGAGTGCTGCGGCTGCGAATCCTGAGGTTTGGGAAGAAATCGCTGTGGCGGACGATCTGATTTGGGCGGCCAATCAGGGCTCGTTCTGGGATGGGGCGGATTTGTTGGGGCCTGACGTGATCGCCGTGAGTTTAAAGCTCACCTTTTTGTGGGAGTTTGCTTCGGCGGAGGAGTCGATGGAGGACGATATTCGCGAGAATCTGAAGTTTGTTGAGCAGAGGGCGCAGCAAGAGGGGGCGACGGCGGAGTTGCTGGCGACTGCGGATACGATGCGGGCTCTATTGAATGTCATCGAGGCGCATAAGGAAGCGGCAGCGTTCGAATACTATGCGGAAAACAAGGAGCGGATCGATGCGGCGCTTGACCGATTCACATCGATTGGAGAACAATAGGGTTTTAACAAACAGAGAAAATCATGCTCGTTCACACAGTACTCTTCAATCTCACTCCTGGCATGAGCGACGAACAGGTCGCTGCATTCGAAAAGGATCTCAATTCGCTCGCGACGATCGATGTCGCCAAGGCTTGCTACATCGGCAAGGTCGCTGACACCGCCAAACGTCCGGTAGTGCAGACTGACTGGGACTACATGTTGACCGTGATCGTAGAAAACGTGGCGGACCACGACATCTACCAGGACCACCCGACGCACCACGCTTTCATCGCGAACCAAAAGCAGTTCTTTGGACAAGTTCGCGTGTTTGACTGCGAGTAGTTTTTCGTAGGGCGGAGCTTTAGGGCGTGCCGGGAATGCTTGATCTTGCATGACGGACGCGGGCTAAAGCGCCGCGCTACTGGATTTTGGATACGTCCTTTTTTGTGACGCTTGGGTTAATTGACTAAGGGTCTCAGGGTTGATGCCTTGACAGTTTGGGGGATTTGGCTAGAAAGTAATTCCCCATGGAAGCTGCCCTTATGGAGCCGGTCTTAGTGCTTAACCGGTTATGGCAGGCGGTAAATGTGATTGCCGCCAAGCGGGCTTTTTCGCTCCTCGCGAGCGGTCATGCCCAAGTTGTCCATGCGGAAGACGAGAGTTTCGAAGTCTTCAACATGATGGATTGGGTCGATTTTTCGCGGCACAATCCACCGGTCGGCGAGCTGGAGCTCGTGCATACGGTGAAATTTCCGATTCGGGTGCCGAGAGTTATTTTGTTGTCGGTTTTCGATCGTGTGCCGCGAAAGGAGATCAAGCTCACCCGCCACAACGTATTCGAGCGGGACAAGTATACCTGCCAGTATTGCTCGAAGAAGATGCCTTCAGAGGAGCTCAATCTAGACCACGTGATTCCGCGTCACTACGGAGGCAAGACGACGTGGGAGAACATCGTTTGCTCGTGCATCAAGTGCAACTCGCACAAGGCGAACCGTTTACCTCATGAGGCCAAGATGCATCTGATCCGCAAGCCAACGGCTCCGAAATGGCGTCCGGTGATCAATCTCGCTGCCCGCGGGAAGAAGCAGGAAGCCTGGAAGCACTTCCTCGACATCGCCTATTGGAACGTCGAGCTGGAGAAGTAGGGCTGTTCTTTGGCGCTTGGGATTGCTGCGATTGCTGGCCGGGCGCCCTCAGTCGATGTCGAAGACTTGTTCGAGGTCGATGGGTTCTTTACTGGTCTCTGGGGTGCCTAGCGGGTAGTTGAAGCTGAGGTGGAGTTCGGTGGCGGTCGTGGATTCGATTTCGATCTGGCCGCCGAGTTCGTTCGCGTCGCGTTCTGCTCGGGAGATGAGGACGGGATCGATCTGCTGGTTGAGCTTGCCGTTGCAGACGACGTCGAAAACGAGGTTTTCTGGCTGAAGATCGACGCCGAAAACGACTTCGCCTTCGAGCGTGCAGTGACTCGCTGACTCGGCGAGTGTGCGGAGGAGGCGAAGCATGGTCGGGTCTTCGAGTTCGATATCGAGATCTCGGTCGAGGGAGATGGAATAGTGGACGTCCACGATCTTGCGTGAGAATTCTTCGACCAGATTGCCGAGAATGGTTTCCAGGGAGTGTGGAGAGGGGGCAGTTTCGGTGGGCTGCTTGGGTTCCGTTTCGAGGCCGATTGCGAGCGGTTCTTCCTCTTTTTCAGGTTCCTCGAGCTCGATGTCCTTGGTCATCTCGATGATGGTCTCGGGTTCTGGGACTTGCTCTGAAGAGAAGGTGGGCTCGACTGCTGGGGCTTCCGTTTGCGGCGCTTCGTCTTCTGGTTCGACGGCAAGGGCCGGTGGCTCCGGTTTTTCGAGCGGAGGCTGGCGTTCCAGGATTTCGTTGAGCAGGGATAGCTGGGTTTCGCTTTGGGCGACAATGGCTTCGATCTCCTGACCGACTTCCTTGAGGGAGCGTTCTTGCCAGGAGGTGGAGAGTTTTGAAGAGAGTTGGTTGATGAGAGTGATCGGCGTTTTGAGCTCGTGCACGAGAGATGGAATCCAAACCGACTTGATGGCAGCGGCTGAGACGGCTCGCTCCATTTGGGTGTAGATTTCTTCGGTTCGCTTTTCGACTTCGGCTCCTACTTTGGACTTTCGCTCGTTTTCGAGGGTGAGCTCGAGGGCGGTTTTGGCCGCTTTGAGGGTTTCGTTTTCGACTCGGATATCGCGAGTGGAGGATTCGATCTCGTCGTAGCGAGATTGCAGGGTTGCGGATTTGGTTGTCTCGTCGGCGAGAGTTTGGCTGGTTTTTTCCAGTTCGGCTTCCAGTTCTTCGGCTTGGTCGCCGGATTCGCGAGCCCGTAGGTTGGCGGCTTCGATGGCGTGTTTGATTCCGTCTTCTTCCTTGGTTTTGGCTCGGGTTTTGAAGGCGAAGCCCTGTTCGCCATGCTCGGCCTCTTTCATCAGGCGATTTAGAGGACTGGCAACGAGCTTGAGGGAACGTCGAAAGGTAAAGAACTGGATGGCAATGATTAGCGTAGCAGCGAGAACCCAGAGAAGCGCAGGGGAGGCTCCGAGAGAGTTTCTGGTTCCTTCTAGAAAAGGAACGTTCATGAAGGCGAGAATGGCGGCGCTGCTAACGGCGCTGACGGCGAAATTTTGGGCGAAGGTCTTCTTGAGATCTTTCATGAGAAAAGCGTGATCAGGTGATGTGACGCTTCTCTAAATCGGATCTCAGCCAGGCTTCTGGACTTTTTGAGGGGTTCTACGGGGTGGGGACGTGAACCCGCTTAAGGGAGCGACCTTCGTCCCCTTGCGCGAGTCGGTTCACATTGGCAGTAGTCAACTCTAGGAGCGAAAACGCAGAGGGGCACTTTTGATACTGCCTGAGGGATTAAACGGGTCAATGTTCAAAACACAAATTGACATCTTGTTTTAGGTTTCTAGTTTCGTCTCATGCCTAGAGGGCCGCGTATCGAGACGAACGATGGGATCTTTCATGTGATCAATCGTGGGAACTACCGTTCCTACGTTTTTGAGGATGAGGGAGCCAAGGCTTCGTTTGAGGTGTGTCTGCTGGAGGCCTGCGATCGTTTCGGTTGGCGCTTGCACGCCTATTGCGTGATGGGCAACCACTTCCATCTCTGTATCGCGACTCCTCGAGGCAACCTCTCCGAAGGTATGCGTTGGTTGCAGGGGACCTTTGCGGCTCGTTTCAATCGCTTTCGCAAGGAGACTGGGCATTTGTTCCAGGGGCGTTTCAAGTCCTTGGTGGTGGAGCCGGGCATGCATTTGTGCGATTTGGTGGACTATATCCATCTCAATCCGGTGCGTGCTGGGGTGGTTGCTCCGGGGGTGGCGAAGTCTTACCGCTGGAGCAGTTTGAATTGGTTTTCCAAACTGAAGACTCGTCCGTCTTGTCTAGATGCGAGCTGGATGTGCAATCGGGAAGGCTTGAAGGATAGTTCGGCAGGATGGAGGAGCTACGCGACCTCGTTGCAGATGAGGATGTGTGATGATCCTAAGGAGCTGGAAAAACTGGAGGCGAGGATGTGTCGGGGTTGGTGTATCGGCGGGAATGAATTCAAGAAAGCCCATATGGATGAGTTCCTGGCCAAAAAGGATACCGTGAGGTTGGGCAAGGAGGCTTTATTGGAATTGAACGAGCTGCATTGGCGAGAGGCTTTGCGGAAGTGCCTGAAGCAGCTCGGCTTTCGGGAGGAGGATGCCGCGTCGGCGAGCAAGTCGGTTGATTGGAAGCTGGCGATCGCCTCTAAGCTCAAGGAGTCGACGAGCGTGAAGAACGCGTGGTTGAGCGAACGGCTCTCGATGGGGTCGCCGAAGGGGATGAGTTCGAATCTGACGATTTATCGTCGCCGGCGATCAAAGTGTCCGCTTTTCGGGAAATTGATAGATTTGAACTTTGAGCATTGACCCCTTATGGGTTAAGGGCGGGTGCCGAAGGTTTGTTGGTACATGGTTTCGAGTTGGGCGATCTCTTGGTCGCGGAAACGGACTTGCTGGCGGAGGCGGGTGAACCATTGGTCGGCTTCGGCTTTGTCTTTGCGGACGATCGCGTCGAAGACCATGGAGGAGAGGGCGACGGGGTTGGCGGGTTCTTGGACGAGGGCGAGGCGCATCTGGGCGACGCCGTCTTCGATGCGATTGTCGGCGAGGTAGGCTTGGGCGAGCGCGATGTAGCCGACGGCTTCGTGGGGGCGGTTCTCGATAGACTTTACGAAGTAGGGGTAGGCTTTTTCGAACTGCTTTTGGGCGACGAGCAGTTTGCCGCGTTCGATATTGAGGGAGGGGGATTCTGGGGCGGCTTTGAGGGCGGCGTCGAGGGTGCGGCGGAGATGGGTGGGGCTGTTGCGTCGCTTGGCGATTTCGATGAGGCCGAGCCAGGCGTCGGAGAAATCGGGCTGTAGTTCCACGCAGCGGCGGTAGTGCTCTTCGGCCTTTTTGTCGTTTTCGAGGTTTTGGTAGAGGCCGGCGATTTGGTAGTGCAGGGTGGAGCTGTCGGGATCGAGCTTGATGGCGCGTTGGGCGTAGCGGAGCCCGGTGCGGACGTCTCCTTGGTGAGCGGCCCAACCTCCGGCGATGGAGACTTGGTAGGCGTCGTAGCTGTCGTCCATGAGGGTGAGGGACCAGGGGTCTGGGATGTCGGCGTAGGAGCCCCACTCGATGTTTTGCAGGACGCGGTTTTCGAGGGCGGGTAGGTCTAGTTTTTCGTAGACGTCGCCCAGCAGGTCGGCCCCGATTTGGAAGTCGCTGGCTTTGACGGCGAGTTCTAGGTGGGCGCGTGCTTCCTTCCAATCTTCTTTGGCGATGGCGACTCGGGCGAGCCCGACGAGGGCGTATGGGTTTTGTTCGTCGAGCGAGAGGGTGTCTTGGTAGACGCGTCGCGCTTCTTCGAATCGGTTTTGTTTGAGGAGTGTATCGCCTAGTCGGATACGGGCTGGGAGGTACTTGGAGTCGAGTTTGATTGTGTCTTCAAAGAGCGGGGTTGCTTCTTCCAGCTGTCCGTAGCCGGCGAGGATGCGTCCGAAGCGGTAGGGCCAACGGGCTTGGCTGGGGTCGACGAGTACGAGGGTGGCGTAGCATTGCCAGGCTTCGTTGGTGAATCCGTTGGCGTGGTAGAGGCGGCTGAGTTCGGCGAGTCCATCAAGTTGACCTTCGTTGGCCTCGGTGGTGGCGTTTTGGATACGGTCGAGGAGCTCGGGATTGGAAATCTGGGCCGCTGGCACTTGGGGAGCGGCTTGGGCGATGAGGGCCGTGGTTTGGGCGCTTTTTTGCCAGAGGAGAAAGCCGCCTGCTGCTACGAGGATGAGGAGGGCGGCGAGGGAGAGTTTGAGTTTCATGGGAAGAGAGTGGTGTAGGGTGGGTGGCCATCGGAGTCGATGGCCGCTACCGTTTGTGGGGCTCTACTTTTGGGGGCGCCAGATCATGAAGCGGCTCATGCGTTCGTAGGGTTGGTAGGCGTGCATGCCGCCGGAGACGATGCTGTATTGTCCGCTGCCGTCGTAGTCGCCGATATCGATGGTGAGGAGCTGGATGGGATTGTGGGCGAGCAGGATGGAGGTGTAGTTCATGTTCCCGTCGTTTTCGTAGAGCATGAGGGATTCGGCTTTGGGGTTTGACCAGTCGTTGAAGCTTGAGAGGGCGAGCACGTCCATATCTCCGTCGTGGTCGATGTCGAGGGTGACGGGGGCGTAGGCGCCGCCGAGGTCGGCGATGCGGTGGTATTTGAAGAAGCCGGAGCCTTTGTTTTCGAGCCACTGGACGCCGTGCCAGGGACGCGGTCCGGGGACGGGATTGGGGCCGAAGCCGTCGCCGTTGGTGAAGACGAGGTCGGGCTTTCCGTCTCGGTTGAGGTCGGCGGAGCTCATGCCGGATATGGCGTAGTCGTCGTTGGTGGAGCCCCAGATGGCTCGGCTTTTTTTGAAGCCGCCGTTGGTGTCGTTTTCGAAGAGGTGGATTTCTTCCCATTGTTGGGAGACGAGGGCGGCGAAATCGAGCCAGCCGTCGCCGTTGTAGTCGTCGATGGTGACGTTGATGGTGCCGGAGAGGCGTAGGACTACTTCGGATTCGTAGTTCCAGTTTCCGAGGTTTCGCATCCAGCGGACTTCGCCTTGGTCGTATCCGAATTGCCCTACGACGAGGTCGAGGTCTCCGTCTTTGTCGAGATCGGCGGCTCGGGCGTCGGTGACGCGTTCGACGTTTTCGAGCAGGATGCGTTGGGTGAAGTTTTGGGAGCCGTCGTTTTCGAGCACCATGAGGGTGCCGATCTTGTCGTTGTTGGGGAAGACGATGTTCATGCAGGAGACGAGGACGTCGAGGTCTCCGTCGGCGTCTAGATCGTAGACTTCGGCGTGCACGGGGGCTTGGGCTTGCTCGGCGATGACGATTTCCTGAAAGCTGCCGTCTTCTTGCTGGCGGAGCCAGACGACCTCGCTGTCTTTGGCTTCGCATCCGATGGCGTCGAGGCGGCCGTCCTGATCGAGGTCGGCGGCTTTGATGTGGGCGACCCAGGGGCGTCGGTCTCCGATCGGGTTGCCGATTTCCTGTCCTGAGAAGCGGTCGAGATCGATTTGGGCCGTGGCCTTAGGCGGTGGCGGGAGTTTTAGGTCGGCTTCCGTCGGGGCGCAGCCTTGAAAGGCGAGGGGTGCGAGGGCGAGGGGGATAAATTGTATCCAGGCGAAGGTGCGGGATCTCATACGGAGTTTGAATTTTTGCCACTTCGCGGAGGGCGGCAAGATTTTACCAACGCTTTGTGGCGGTGTTGCTAAAGAGTGGTTCAAAGGAGGGTAAGCGGCCCAATGTATACGTGTTTATCCGGTGAATACGCTGTTTTGGAGAGGCGATGCTAAAGGTTCCCGCTGCTGGTACGTTGCTTGCTATGTAGGTAATTCCTGAAGGGTGGCCGTTTCGGCCTGATTCGGGATACTACTGGGAAAGGAATCTACAGACTATGGAAAAGGAATCGTTAGCTCGGAAGAGGGATTGGGTTTCGAACGCTTTTAATGAAGAGGCGTTTGGGGCGATGGAGTATCTCATGGGGCGGCTGGCGCAGATCATGGATGCGACGATGCGTGAGACTTGGCTTCCGATGGGGTTCCGGACTCGAATGGTGGAGGAGTTTCCGCTGTTGAAGGAGTTGGTTGTGGATGATCCTGGGGGGCTGGGCGCCTTGCGGAAGCATGTGACGCACCTACGTAGGGTGGGTGATCGTTATACCGGGATTGCCCGGGAGTCTGAGGCGTTGACGGCATTGCGAGAGCTGGAGGCGCGTTTGCAGGCTTTGGAGGCGGATGAGTAGGATTTGGTGCGTGAAATTGATTTTGAGCACTCGATTTCGCTGTCTGGAAACAGTGAATACAGGCGGTTTTTGAGAACTTAGATTGTTTTTGTGGGGATCGTGAAGGACTTGGCGCGTGGGTTGCTAAATCTGTTTTCGAACAAGGAAAGGACTTCCTTGGCGAGAAAACGAATTGAAAGGACATTACGATGAATAGGCAGGCAGCAGAGAAGATAAGAGTGGTGAGTGATCTAAGGGTTCGTACTGCTCAACAGGCGACTGCTGCGACGAACGACTGGTTGCGAGAGCTGGCTGGATTGCTAGATGCGACGATGCGTGAAACGTGGCTGCCTATGGGGTTTCGTTCGTTGGTCGTTCATGAGTTGCCGCGTATGCGGGAGCTTGCTGAGAGAGGAGGCGAGGGGCGTGATTCGTTGCTGGCGACGGTGTCACGGATTCGCGGGGAAGCGGAGCCGTACAAGACGTTTGCGAAGCGTTCGGCTGCCTTTGTCTGTTTGAGGAACTTGGAGGCGGAGTTGAAGGCCTGCCAGTTCGTGGCTTAGAACGTGTTTAGAGATTGGTGGCGGTTGGTGATAGCGGCCGCTACCTGACGCGTATCGAGACTGTGGATGCGTTTGCTGGATCTGGTTTTGGATTGAGCTGGCCGGGGTTCCTGGTTTGTATTTTGGGATGCCCGAGCCTGCTGAGATTGTCGAATCGTTCCCCAGCTTCGTTCCTTTGCTGATAACGTTAGCGGTTGTCGCTGGCTGCACGGTGGGGGCTCGATGGTATTTTGATCGGAAGGAGGCTAAGTTTGGAAAGCACAACCGTTTTTCGCGACCGATCGTGATGTTGGTGCTGGCCGCCTTCGCTTTGGTGGCGGTTATCATCGCTCTGCCGTTGAAGGATGGTACGAAGGATCAGCTTCTTGGTTTGTTCGGTTTGGTTTTGACGGGGATCATCGGCCTTTCGTCGACCACTTTTGTGGCGAATGCGATGGGCGGTTTTATGATCCGTTCGATCGCTTCCTTTCGTTCCGGCGATTTTGTTAGGGTGGGGAACATTTTTGGGCGGGTTTCGGCGCGTGGTTTGTTTCACACGGAGATTCAGACCGAGGACCGGGATCTTACGACTTTGCCTAACCTGTTTCTGGTGACGAATCCGGTCACGGTAGTGAGGAATTCGGGTACGATCATTTCCGCGACGGTGTCGCTTGGCTACGATGTGCATCAGGCGACGGTGGAGCCTTTGCTGGTGGAAGCGGCGAGGAAGTCGGGACTGGAGGAGCCGTTTGTGCGTGTAATGGAGCTAGGCGATTTTTCGGTGGTGTATCGCGTGGCGGGATTGCTGAGCGAAGTGAAGCAGATGGTGAGTCGGCGATCTCAGCTTCATATCAATGTATTGAATACGTTACACAACGCGGGGATCGAGATCTTGTCTCCTAACGCGATGATGCAGCGTCCTCTTAAGGATGGGGAATTGATTGTTCCGAAATCGAATCCGCTGCGACCGATGGGGCCTGCCAAGGATGATGTGCCTGAGAATCGTATTTTCGATAAGGCGGAGGAAGCTGAAATGATTGAGCGTCTGAGTTATGAGCGGGAGGAGTTTGCGAAGGAAAAGATAGAGCTGGAGAAGGCACTATCTGAGCTCGAAGGGGAGGAACTTGCCAAGGCGGAGGAGCGTATCCGGATTTTGGAAACGGATATCGAGAGACTGGACGCCCATCGCGATGCTTTGCAAGGCGATGGGGAATGAGGCTGCTACTCGGTGGTGACGGGGATTTCTTCGCTCGGTGGCAAGTCTTGCTCGAGGGTGAGCACTTCTGATTCTGCTTCGTGGGCGAGGATTCGGTCCATGAGGAGGTGGGCTGCTTCTAGGTCGTCATCCCAGGAAAGGGCGTAGAGAAGCTCGTTTTTCGCGGCGTCGTATTCTTGGTGGAAGTAGTAGAAATAGCCGAGCACGAGATGAGCCTTGTAGTCGCGTGGGTAGCGTTCGACCCAGTCTTTGAGGTGTTGGGTGTGTTGAGCGAGGTCTTGGCTGCGGGAGTAGATTTCCGAGAGGTTGATATGGACATCGGCCCATTCGGGAAAGAGCTCGAAGCCTCGAGAAATGTCGTCGAATGCGGCTCGGTAGTCTTTGATGGCGATATGGGCTTGGGCTCGTGCGAAGTAGAGCAATCCGTTTTGAGGCTCTTCGTTGATGGCTCGCTTGAAGTTTACGAGCGAGTCGTAATAGCTGCCTTTGGCGAACGTGGCGTAGGCTTTGGCGAGAGAAGTGGAGGAGCTGAAGATGTTTGTGGGGCGACTTCGTTCGAGATACAGTTCATAGGCCCAGCGGGGGAAGTTCCGGTCTTCGTAGAATCCTAGGTCGACGAAGAAGAAGAGGCTATCTTTCCGGTTCATCACGTAGGCGTCCTTTGGATACGCATACCAGCGTCCGTTGAAGTAGTGGTGTCCGCAACCGTTGCTGTGGACATGGCCGTCGGACTCGACGATGAGCCATTTAGCTCCATCGTAGAGGTGGCCGCAGTAGTCTGTGTGGACGTGGTGTTGTGGGAAGTCGTGCCAAAAGTCGTCGTAGTAATAGTGTCCGCAGTTTGGCCCGTGGGTATGGTAGTGAGAGGTGTTGTGCCAAAAGCCGTTGTAGTAGTAGTGACCGCATCCTGCGTGGTGGTGATGGTGGCTGCCGCCGTAGGAGAGCCAGACGCCGTTTTCGTAGAAGTGTCCGCAGCCGACTCCGTGTACGTGGCCTATGTTGAAGGAGATCCAGAGTCCTGAGTGGTGGTGATGCCCGCAGCCGTGGTAGTGGCGGTGGGAGCGGGGCCAATCGTGCCATCGTCCGCTGTAGTAATGGTGTCCGCAACCGTGACCATGGCGGTGCTTGTGGTGCACGATTTTGTGGTGGAGGCGAGTGGGCGTTTTTTTGTAGCCGTGCTTGTCGTGACCGGGCTTGCCGTGCCCTCGGTCTTTGTGGGCGTGGTCTTTGCTTCCTGGTTTAGAATGTCCGTGCCGGTCGTCGGTCTTTCCCATCTCGCGCAGGGCGGTCATGCGGTCGCGTTCCCGTCTTTCGCCTGTGGCTTTTTCGGCGCTGCGGCGTTTGTCGAGATAGACAGTACGTGCGGTGTTTCGGTCGGCTTGGTAGCTCTGGTCTTTGGTGACGTGGCGATCGCCGAGCTTGTAGGTGGTGCTGACTCTACGTGTGGGACCGGAGGGTGAAGTGGTGGTATTGGTGCGGGCGTTACGATTGATTGTCGTCGTACTTTGGTTACGCGTATTTTGTTGGCCTTTGTTCTGGGTGAGGGTGGCTCTCGACTTAGACCCTGGACGCTGGGCGTTTTTGTTTGGCGAGACGCTTCTTTGAGTTGGGGTGATGGTGGTGTTTCTGTTGGTGGAACGGGTGCTGGTTCGCGGGGCAATCGAGGGTTGGCTGTGGGTTTCGCCTTTTCGCACGGAAGTGGAGGGGGGTGGGGTGCGACGGTGGCTGTTGCTGGAGTTGGAACTGCTGCGTGTGTTTGCGGGGCGATTTGTTTTGACGCTGGGGCGGCTTACGGGAGTCGACTTTTGGACGCTGGAGCTATCTCGGCGATTGGAGGCGTTGGTGCGGGATTGCGTGCGACTAGGGGCGGTCGCTTTGGTGGAGGACTTTGAGGAGGAACGGCTGGGCTGCGAAACGCGCGGAGGGGCGCTGCGGGTGTGCGAGGATGAGGGCTTGCGGTTGATGGAGCTGTTGGAGGAGCGAGACGTGCTGGAGCGCGATTGGGAAACTCTGGGTTGTGAGACCCGTGGCGGGGCGGGGCGAGACTGGGAGACGCGAGGCTGGGAGCTGCGCGTGTGGGATGAGCTGGAGGAGGAGCGGCTTGGCTGCGAGGCGCGCGGGGGAGGGGCTGAGCGTGTGTTTCGGCTTGAACTCGAGCTGCTGCTTCTCTGGCTGGAGGAAGAGCTGACTCGTGAAGAGGAAGGGGGAGCGGAGCGGGTGTGGCTGGTGCTCGGGCGGCTTCGCGAGGCTTCTGGCTTGTTTGGACCGGAGCGTGATGGACCGGCTTCGAGCGAGATGTAAGGGAGGGGGAGCAACAGTATGGCGATCGCGAAGACGACGAAGGTCTTCAGCCTCAGGAAGGGGTGAGGATAGGGGCGATTTTGCATGGCTATGGGCTCCTTTTTTCTGGGGTAGGAAGGGTGGATCCCGCTGTCGCGGGATCCTGACTAAATGTAGACTAACATAGGGTAGACGAGGCCTAGAATTATTCTATTCACTGTTTTTGTTAAGCTAGGCTGATTTTTATGGGCAGGAATTGAATCTGGGTGGCGCTAGGTGCTCGTAGTGGTTAACCGTTACTCTTTTGGAATCCCGATAATCTTATGAGCTCGCTTAACCCTCTTTTGCGAATCGCTCTGGCTGTAGTGTTTGTGTGTGTAAACGGGTCGCGTGTGGCGGCTGCGGAGCAAACTCGGATCGAGCCAGTGGTCACTTCTAACGGCGCAATCGTCCTGCAAATCGCTAAGTTGGAGGGGGGCGGATCTCTGACCGGAATTCAGGAGTATGCCGTGATGGTGTCGGACGATCTGGTGAACTGGGAAGAGATCGCTCGGTCTCGCTTGCTCGAGGAGCTGCAGGTTGTGGATCTTGAGCGGGGAAGTCGGCCGGCACGTTTCTACAAGATTGTGGGGATTGATTTGGATGAGTCTGTGCGGGTGTTTGCCGAAGGTTTGAGCGAGGACTTGTCGGAGGTGCGCGACTTTACGAGCGGGATCGTTTTGGAGGGAATTTCACTCGCTGACTACGAGGAGGTGGAGGCTCGCCTGGCTGAGATCCGGGCGGAGATTGTCGAGTTGCTGGATAGTGGAGCGTTGGTGCCGGAATCGCTGTTGGTGTATTACCGGGAGAGCAGCGGGGAGATTGACCGGATGATGGCTGCCCAGCCGCTTTTGCTGGAGTGGGAAGGGGATGTTTACGAGATCGAACTGTCGCGAGCGATGGCGGCTTTGAACGAGCAATATGCCCGTTTGGACGAGGTGAGCTTGCAGGACTATGACCGCCTCTTGGGAGTCGATGAGGAGGATTTGGAGGGGCTTGAGTCGCTCGTCGAGTACGTCGAGCGCCGGCAGGTGGGCATGCAGTCGAGCTTGCCGTTGTTCGATGCTATTTCTCCTCGCGGCCAGTTCGAGCTCACGACGCGTTTGTTGCTGAGGCATCTCGATGTGTTGTCGGAGGAGAGGGTCGATTCGGACAAGGATGGGCTGTGGGAAATCGACTACTTGCTCTATGGCCGCTTGCTCAATGGTTTGGAGCGTTTGAAGCGTGTGAACGAGTCGCTGGCGGATGCGGCTGAAGCGGAAACCCCGGTCAGTTTCGCGGAGGTGTCGAGCGGACGTGTTTTGACCGAAGCGCTTGAGAGGCTGCTTTCGGCGATTGACCGGCGGCAAAGGATGCTGGAGGAGAGCGTGTGGGGCAATGTGGACTCCAAGGAGATCGACGAGGCGTTTGAGTCGCAGGCGCGGTCGGAGGCGTTGAACTTGATTGTGAGTCGCCGGAATCTGTTGTTCGGCAAGTTGGAGAGCTCTTTGTTGAGGGAAGGCTTGGAGATGGAGTTGTTTCCGGAATTCGAGTTGGGCTTGGATCAAGGCGAGGTGCGATTTGGCGATTTGGAGCAGGCTCTCGCGGTGTTGCTTGCGTATGGCGACACGGCTCGGAGCGAGGTGGCGGAGATGCTCGAGCGTTTGGAATTGGATGACGTGGTGCGGACGCGTTTTGTGAGTGTTTTGGAGCGCGCGCTTAACGGGTATTGGGCTGGGTCTAAGTGGGGGTCGGGGATCTTCCAAAAATCGTTTGGAAAATGGAGGGCCCATTATTTGAGCGGTGAGTTATTGTTTGAGACGGAGGAGGGGGCGCATGTTAAAGTGTCGCCGCGTTTGCTCAGCTTTTTGGACGAGTTGCCTCGTTCGATCGACACTCTTGTGTCGTATCCAGGAATTGGGAACATGTTCACTCGGTCGGAGCTTGAGTCGTTTTTGAGTGAGGGGGAGTACTCTGACTTATATCGTATCCGTCTGGATCCGGATTCCGAGTCGACCCTTAGTTCGCTTTCTGAATACGCCGTGAAGGCGCAGCTGGTTCAGGCGATTCTAGAGCTGCGAGGCGGGGAGGTCCTGGACGAGGGCGTGATTGACTTGGTTTTGTTTGGCCGGGAAGTGCTGTTCGAGGATAGTCAGGATGGATTGGTTGAGCGGATTGATGCTGCGCGGGCGAAGGCTCGGGACGAGCTGCAGGGGTTGAACGACGATCCTCTGGAGGGTGGATCGTGGCGTACGTTTTACGCTGAGCAGGCGGTCGCGGACGAGTTGCTTGCGGCATTGAACGAAGTTGTCAGGGACGAAAGCGTGGCGGCTCGCTCTTTGGAGCAGTATTTTCTCGTGGACTTGGCGAGGGAGCGTTGGGAGGAGATCTGGGAGGTTTTGGCCAGCCGATGGGGTGTGCCGAGTAATGTGAATCTCTGGGGCGGCACGAGCGAAGTGCCGTCACGTGAAGTGGAAATTGTATTGGAAGGGAGAATACACACGTTCTCGACTCATTGGCTTCGCGAGGTCTTTTGGTCTGCATTGAATCGTGTCGCGGTGCCGCGTAGCGATGATGTCTTTCTCATTTACCAATGGGCCCGTCTCAATGGATTTGAAGAAACGGAACTGCTCGAGGTTGCCAAGGTGAATGCGTATGGACCGAACCCTTGGATGTATTGGGGAGTGATTAGCTTTGACGGTGAGCAGGGGGTAGAGGATGAGCCGAATCGTTATGAGATGTTTCTGGGATTCCTGCCCCGTTGGCTGGAATCGCTTGATGCGGATGAAGTGCTTGAGGGCGGTGTTCTAAGTGCGGAAAAGATCGAGTCGGTGGTGACTCGAGAGTTGGCGTATGCGGTGGCGGCAGGGGAGTCGATCTCTGGTTTGATTGAGGCGGCCGAGTACGAAGAGTTGAATCGGCTCTATGTTGGCTACAAGAACGCTGTATTCAATCATTGGGGAGTTATCGAGTCGTTGGAGGGTGATTACATAGCGTTGAAGCGTCGCCTTGCGGAGGCGGCAGAGCCGATCGTAAAGCATTTGAGCGAGTGGGAGATGTATACCTTGTCTAATGGCAGGGCGCATCGTGACCTGAAATGGCAGATCAGACGCTTGTGGGACCTTAGCAGGGCGATGCCTGTTGTTAGTCTCAAGGTAGGGGAGGAACGGTGGACGGTCGACTTTAGAGAGTTGGCGGAGTGGCAGGAACGGTGGCTCTGGGGTGTGGATGAGTATCTTGAAGCGTATCCAGGTCTTGTAGACAGCGACTTTGTGGACTCGAGAGTGATGGATTACGGGCTACGCTATTCTGCGAGTGGTGTGCTGGAGGAGGACGACTTGTATGAGGGTAAGGTCGACATGAGAAAGCTGGTTGTCGCGGCTCTGAGGCGAATCGCTGGTGGAGGGGAAGGTGTGCCGGATCTTTATCGCGATTCTATCGTTGTCGAAAACAAGGTGAACGCAGAAACGCTGCGCAGACTTTTCAGGGCGGTCGATACTACGCATGAAGATGTGCTGAGACAGGCTCATGATCTGGTGGCTGATGCGATGATACGGATTGGGGAGCGTTCAAGGTATCAGATGACGATAGCGAACCTAGAGGGCTTGTATGAGGAGATACTCTCGTTGAGGGCTGCATTGGTTGCTCTCGTTGAAGAAGAGACGCGGGTTCTGGCTGCGTCGGATGCGGTAGAGATCGAGGAAGCTGTGACTGGGGAATACCGTGTCGCGTTTGACGTGTTGTTCGACTATCTTCGTGAGAGACCGCTGGTTGTTGAGGTAGGTGGAGAGCTGAAGGACGTACAGTTTGAGGAGGTGAAGCCCTTGCTGATTGAGACATTGCAGCGGCGCTTTCCGGGAGAGGATTTGGCGGCTTATCATTTTGCCTCCTTTTATGGGATATCGGTCGGGGATTTGAGACGCTTTGACAAATTGGAGCAGTTCTTGAACGTCCAGATTGTGGCGGTTCCAAGGAATTCTCAGTATGTCGAAGTTGTATCCAAACTATCGGACATCGGCTTGAGGCAGTTCGTTGCTTTGATGGTTTCCCGTTTTGGAGAGGCGGTGTACGATGAATCGTTGGATCGTTTGGATTTTGAGGCTTTGGTTGAGATCGCGTCGGATGAGGAAACAGGAATCGAGAGAGCGACTAGCCGTGTTGGCGAGCTCTTCGCTAGTGCTCGAGCGGAGATCGATGCAATTGATGAACCAGGATCGCTTGAAGGTCTGGAGGGCATGGTCGAGGTGCTGTCGCGAAACCGAGAGCTTATTCGCGTTGAGTTGATGGGCGAGATTACCGCTCTCTCTGATGTTGGAGCGGAGCAGGTGAGGGAAGTGATCGCTTTGCGTAACGAGGAACTGGTTTCGCGCGTCGGAGAAATTGTATTTGGGAAGAAAATACAGTTCGAGGCGATAGACGGTTCGGGGATTTCTATCGATATGTCTCTCTATGAAGGCGAGCTTGTAGAAGCGTTGAACCTAGCCTTGGATGGAGGCGATGCTGAGAACTCGTCGGAAGAGCTCTGGATGGAGTATCGGTTGGAGATCTATCTTCTCGTCGCTCGGCTTGCCTATGCTTACGGTGACTTCGTGTTGGATGAAGGCTCTTTTTCCGTGGAGCGTTTTGCGGAGAATTTGCAGGTGCAAGACTCAGTCCGAATGGAGTTGTTTGCGGAGGAAGCGTTTGTAGAGGAACTGGTCTTGCTTGAGGCGGCAATCCCCGAGGATGAGGGGCGTGCTACTCGAGGCGAGGTGAGTCTCTTGGGCGATCAATTAAGCGAGTCGCGTCCACATTTCATGAGATTGCACGAGCGTTCCGAGCTTTATGGAATTGATGTCTTTTATCGCTTTCAACCCCCCGTCGTATTGGAAAAGTGGTGGCAATTAGTTGGGCGTTACGAGACTCGTTTGCAGGAGTCGGATCTCATCGTGAGCGATGGAGAGGTGAGCGTGACGCTTCCTGTTGTCGAAATGGCTCGGGTTGTGGGGGATGCGTTGAATGAAGGGGATCTGCCTTTCTTGGATCAGTACGCGGATGAGGGAGAGACTCGTTACGAGTACGGGCGTTTTCGAAACTTGATGCCGCCAAGAAATGCGGTTGGTTTGGACTATTCCTTGTCGGCTATCTCCGCTGGGCTTTTGAGGGATCGGTTGGAGCTACCGACTTGGGGTTGGATTCCGGACGAGTCTGAAAATGAAGCAGGCGCGTTTAGCCGCTTTGCTCGATTGCCAGGCGTTTTGGCGAGAGATGTACGGGGATTGGAATTGGGGGACTGGAGTGAGCTTAAGGTGCCGAGCAAACGGGCGATCGATTTGATGAAGGGGCAATTGAATTTGCGTACGCTAAACCCCGGCAGTGGAATCGATCTTTTCCAACCAGATTGGGAGCTGGGAGGCGATCGCCTGAGCGAAGTTGTAGTCGAACCCGAATACGAGTCTGGTTTCTTTTGGCTGTCCTGGCGAGATCAGCGTTTCAGGGTCTTCGTCGAGGTGTTGCTTGATTATTGGGACCTGCTCGTTGACGAAAACGGAGCGTTTCAGATGGATGTGTTTGAAACCCTGATACGGACGGAAGTCGATTCGGACGAGGTCGCGGGGCACTAGTGCATTTTTCTTGTGAATAGGCGGCGAGGCAGGGCTTGCTGGTCCAGTCAGCCGCAATGCAGAATCAAGGCTCTACGGCGGCCTGCGGCGAGGCCGCCCTACCTTCCGATCTTAGGAAGGATACGCCAACTCAATAGAAAAGTGCATTAGTGTAGTGTCAGCGAAATATCTCACATTATTCCTGTGGTGGAGTAGTCGCGGCACAAGGCCGCTTCCCACAAGACTTAGCGAATGTAACGAACTTAGCTGACTTTACACTCGCTCGGGTTGTTTTTCCAGACTTTGGCGATGGTGTCGCGGGCGGCTTTGATGGCGGGGTCGTTGCTTTTGCGAGCTAGGTTGGCGAAGTAGAGTTGGTTGCAGAACTCTTCTTCGCATTTCCAGATAAAGGCAGTGCCATCCTCTTCGAGAAGCTTGGCTCGGTCGTATTCCATGAAGGCCGATCCGAGTCCTTGGGCCACAAGTTCGGCTCGCATTTCGTCGCCGTCGGCTTTGACGTTGAAGCGAAAGGTGAGGTTTCGCTTTTGGAAGGCGGTTTCGATGGAGTGGAGGAAGGCGCAGTTGCAGCTGGTGTAGATCCAGGAGTGCTGGGCGAGGGCGTCCCAGTCGTTGTCGGGTATTTCATTTCGCCAGACGGTTGGCACGGCGATGGCGAGGGGCGTTTTCTGTAGAGGGAGGAGCTCGATGTCGGGGAGTTTTCCGGTGGTGTAGACGAAGCCTGCATCCAGATTTTCGGTACGGATGGCATCGATTATTTTGGAGGAGTCGAGGCTGAGGAAGTTAAGTTCGAGGCCTGGGTGCTCTTTGCGAAGGCTGGAGGCGAACTCTGTGGCTTTGAGAAAGTTGGGGGAGGAGTTGAGTCCGATTTCGAGTCCGCCGAGGACTTGGCCTCGTAGGCTGGCGGCTTCGGAGGTGACGTCGAGTACTGCGGCGAGGATGCGTTCCGCTTTGTCCCGTATGGCGATGCCTTCTGAGGTGAGCTGCATGCCTTTGGCGGAACGGTTGAAGAGGGAAATGCCGAGCTCCTCCTCGAGGGCTTTTATGTGTGAGCTGACGGACGGGGGTGTGGTGTAGAGGCGTTTGGCAGCTTTTGTGACGCTGCATTCTTCTACGACGGCGAGGAAGGTTTTGATTTGGTAGAGCTCCATGTTCTTGCTGGATAGTTTGCCGATGCGGGTCTTCTTGTCTAGGTGCAAGCGGAGCACTGGCGTTTGGAATTTGTGAAGACCGTGTGCGGGTGAGCTTTACGCTCGGGCTTGGGGTTGACTGTGCTTTTTGCGTTTCGCTAGTAGGGCGATCTTTACGGCGATGTCTTGGATGAGCGTTGCGTTGGCTTCGCGTCCGTAGCGTTGGGCTTCGAGGGTGGCTCGGGTGTTGATCCAGATCGGGTCGGCGTTGAGCTCGTGGATTTGTATGAGGGAATCGAGCTGGGCGAGAAGGCGGCCTGCTTTGTGGCGAAGGAGGAGCTGGGCTGGCTTGTTGGGCTGCGAGTTCTTGGAGATAGCGAACGCGAGGGCGGGGAGGCCGAATGCGAGTAGCAAGAGTAGGAGGATCCAAGGGGGCGAGGATGGGGAATCCTTGGCTGGGGGAGTTGGGGGTTGATTGGGATCGGAGAGCTCCTGGGCTGTTGCGTGAGAGGGGTGTGGTGGAACCTTGTTTGTGCCTTCGACTGGAGTGTCGCTTTGTGCGGGGGACGCGGATGTGTCGGTCAGGGCTTTTGGCGCTGTATCGGGTAATGGGAAGGGGCTGTCATAATTCGTGGCAGGGTTTTGTGATTGGCTCTTTTCGACGGGTGACTCGATGGGTTGGGGCGTGGTGATCGCGTCGTTCGTTTCGGTTTGAGTGAGCCAACTTGGGAGCTCTTCGTTAGCAGTCGTAGGCTGGGAGGTTGCTTGGCGCTCGGCTTGGAGGAGACGGACGAGGCTGCTAGGATTTGCTTCGCTAACATAGCTGGCGGCCCGGCGGACTTCTGCTTCGGAAATGCCGGGAGTAGGGTCGAAACGTATCCACTGGTTGGATTCGTTGAGGTATTCGACCCATGCGTGAGCGTTGTTTTGTCGGAGAATGTAGCGTTTTTCTCTGGGATCGTATTCGTTGCTTGCGAACCCGCTTACTACGCGGGTGGGGATGCCGCGGCTGCGGGCGAGTAGGGTGAAGGCGGAGGCGTAGTTGGAGCAGAGGCCGGGGGATTCGTTTTTCAGCCAGCGGACAACGGGGTGTCCTTCTCCTTCTGGGATCGTGACGAAGTAGGAGTAGTCGTGCCGATTGGCGAAGTAGTTAGCGAAGCGGTAGGAGAACTGGAGGGATGAGGAGCGGCTGCCGCCGACGCGTTTGGCGAGCGCTGTCAGGTAGTTCCGGTCTTTGCGATTGAGGGGCACTTGCAACATGCGGTCGCGGTACTCTTTGCTGAGGTAGCTGGTTTTTCGTTCGCGGTTTGTGACTTCGAGATCGGCGTTGTGGAGACGGTAAGTGATCGGTGAGTCGGACTGTGGAGCAAGCGCGACGCGGTCTTCCGGGTACAGGTTGATTTCGTCGATGCCGAAGATTTGGAATTGGGAGAATGAGGCGGGGAGGGGGAGAGTTGGGAAGCGGTTTGGTATTGAGGTGATGGTGACTGTGGCGAGTTCGCTTTTGCTGGTGAGGAAACTCTGGAGGTTGACGATTTCCGCGTTGGGAGTGCTCATCGACACTTGTCCGTCGTCAGAGCGGGCTCCGCCGAACCCGCTTTCGGAAGCTGTATCCAGTACGTTGCTACGAAGGTAAAGCTTTCTGGGGGCGTTGCGTGTGGAGTTCAGTTTGACGGTTACGAGCGGTTCCTGGCTAAGAAGCGCGGAGACGTCGCTGCCCTGCAGGTTGAGGGCTTGGCTAATGGCTTGCTCGGGGCGGTTGAAGGCGTTGAGGAAGCGGTCGAAGTCGGAGCTGGATTCGAATTGATCGAGCGGGCTTTGGGAGTCGCTGGAAGTGGGTGGTGCGTTGTTGGTGTTGGGGGAAGGTGGGAGCGTTCCGGCGACGGGGGAGGGAATGCCGAGGTCGACGTCGTTGGGTAGAGCGGAGTCGAGGCGCGCGCGTGGCGGTGTAATGAGGGGAACGGGAGAGGATCGTTCCCATTGGCTATCGGTAAATTGGGCTTGGGAGTCGTCTTGTTGGTAGCGGTAGGTTGTCGTGGGGCTAGAGGCTCGGTCGCGTTTGAAGGGATGGTAGCCGTATTCGTTTTCCTGATTCCGTTTGGGGGTCCTTTGGTAGGAGTCTCTGTTGGAGAGAATGTTGGGTGGAGTTGTATGCTCTGTCTTTTCGGGGGATTCGCTCGTGAAGGATTCCGTTAGGTTGCTGACTTGGGTTTCAATGAACTTTTGGCTGATGACGGAGTTGGCGATGGTTTCGATCTTCTCGTCTTCCAAGTCGGAGGCTTCTGATACTTGCTGCGCTTTCTGGGCGAGGGAGACGGCGTAGTAGGGAGCGTACTTGGGCACGTAGTCGGCCCAGAAGGGAATCTTTAGGGATAGGAGGTAGAGTAGGCAGGCTAGAAGGATGGGGAGCGTGACGAGGCGTGCTGGGACCTTTTTGTTCGCGTAGCTTGGCGGGGTGAGGGGGGTGGCGGGGTTGGTGTGCTCGTTGGCCGAGCGAGCGAGTTCGTGATTTCTGAGGAGAAACGATAGGAGGGGAAGGATTGAGAGGAGTATGGCAAGGGAGAGGGAGGAGAAGTGGAAGCTTGCTGTGAGAGCGAGGGTGAGGCCGAAGATGAGTTCGGGATGCGGGCTGTCGTTGCTATTCTGATACCGTTTGCTGAGGGCGATTTCCATTAGCGAGACGAACGCGAGGCTAATGGTGAGCTCCCTGATGGGAGGTTGGAAGTCGTAGTAGAGGAAGATGTTGCGGAGGAAGAGAAGGAAGGAGATTGTCCCGATAGCGGCGACGGCACGACTTCCGCCGAAACTGTTTTGGTTTAGGGCGGAGATTGTGGATACGGTAACGGCGAGTACGATGGGGAGTCCCCAGTAATTGGTGAGGCTATCTGGCCAGAGGGGGAGGAGGGTGGCGAGATAGGCGATGAATCCGAAGAGAAATCT
Source organism: Pelagicoccus mobilis (assembly GCF_016595505.1). Taxonomy (GTDB): domain Bacteria; phylum Verrucomicrobiota; class Verrucomicrobiia; order Opitutales; family Opitutaceae; genus Pelagicoccus; species Pelagicoccus mobilis. The sequence goes on from NZ_JAENIL010000037.1 coordinate 80,696, forward strand.
TGTGATGGACTTTAGTCTCTCAGGGGCCTGGAGAGATAGGCTATGGATGGTGATGGAGCCCAGCCCAATGTAGAGAGGGATAAGGAGGTTTTGCAGGACGATCGCATAGGCGATCAGTCCGGAGCACAGGGCGATCCAGTAGCTCAGGGCAAGCTGCGGGAAGCATACGAGTCTGTGCGGTAGATGGGTCATCGTGAACTGGCCTTGTCAGTCACGCTGTCGGTTTTTCTGGGTTTACGTTGGCCTGTTTGAGGGAACGTCTGGTGAAGGGCTGCGAATGCGAGAGGTTTTGGTGTGCTGAGGGGCTAGGTGAGCAGAGCTTCTAGGCTGGCGAGGTCGAAGCGTTCCGCAAGGAGGCGAATGCGTTTGGCGAGGGGCTCGTCGACGGTTTGGAGCTCGTCTGCGAGGTCTTCGACTTCGGTGATGGCGCCGCCTCTGATGGCTGCGGTGAGTTTGGTGAGCAGATCCTCGGGGAGTTGGGCGAGTTGGCTGGAGTAGTCGGGCTCGGGTTCCTGCTTCGCTTTCTCGGGGGAGTCCGGCTCGTCGTATATGTAGTCGATGCCGGTGACGCGGTTGATCTCCTCGAAGAGGATGTTGTGATGGACGGGCTTGCGGACGAAGCCGTCCATGTCGGCGACGAGGATGCGCTGGCGGTCCTCCTCGAAGGCGCTGGCGGT
>NZ_JAENIL010000038.1 GCF_016595505.1 Pelagicoccus mobilis
TGTCCCCAACGACCACCACTCTGGCTATATGGCCGTTGGGGACAACGGCCGCTACCACCTACAACTTCTCGTAGCCAAACTCTAGACGCGGCTTCCCTTCGCTGCCTCTTTGATAGGTAAGCGTATAAGGATGAACACCTGCCTCTAGAAGAATTTCGCCAGAAGTCGCACGCTCACCGTCGAGAACGGATTCATTGTCTACGACTACCGCATCGTGCAAACGAAGGATTGCCCCTGTATCGGAATCGACTGTGAACTCGTAGTTGCCCGACTCAGCGACCTTCACGAAGCCCTTGTACTCGATCACGACGTCATTCTTTCGTGTCCGTACCTTCAAGTCCACGGCCTTGGAACTTCCCTCCTTTACGGGCTTTAGTCCTACAGTCTGTGGAACCCAAGGGAACTCTCCTTCATACACGCTCCAACTGACTTTAGAGTCGTACGCCTTAGCATCTATTCCTGGAACGAGCTCGCCATCGTAAGGACGTTTCGCAGTCGGATTTGGGCGGCGAAGCTGAAGCACACGGTCCTTCATACGCTGCTGGAGCTCTACAAAGTACTCGCTCGACCCATTGAGATCCTTGGATTCATGCGGGTCGTTCCGCAGATCGTAGATTTCGAAGTCGTCAGTATGGCTCTTAATGTTATAGCGAAGCCCCTTGTATCCATCTACAAATACGACCTGCATTTCCTTTCGCTGACGGCCGCGAAAACGCTCTTCGAATTCTGCGTAATTCGGCGTCCGTTGGTTTTGCGTGTACTCGATATATACTGTGCTGTCTTGAGCCTTCCCTTTTCCGCTCAGCGAAGGAAGCAATGAAACGCCATCCGACAAGGCAGGAGCCGCCAAACCGGCAGCTTCGACAAAGGTCGGCATCCAGTCGTGAAATTGCGACTTCCGATCGCTAATGCTACCGACTGGGATCTCGCTAGGCCAACGAGCCAGAGTCGGCATGCGGATTCCACCTTCAAGCGTGTCGCGCTTGATACCATTGAAGGGACCAAAAGAGTCGAATGAATCCGGGTCGTAATTCACATCCTTGATGTAGCTCTCGCTATGAGGACCGTTGTCACTAGAAAAGACGATGAGCGTGTTCTCATCGATTCCTAGGTCTTGCAGGGTCTTCACCAAATCACCGATGGTGGAATCAATGCGACGAACCATGGTCGCAAAGCGCTTTTCCACATCCGACCAGTTCTTTCCCGCATAGTCTGGGTGTATCCAGGAATCGATCTCACCTTCGGCCGTATTGATCATCTTCCCAGGCTTACCCAGCCATTGAACACCGCCATCAAGCCCTCCCCCTTTCGGATAAGGCCCGGTCGGCACCTGTAGAGCCGCATGCGGAGTGCTGTGGGCAAGATACAAGAAGAACGGTTGTTCGGGATTGGCGTCCTTGTGCTCCACAATCCAGTTCTTGGCAAACGCGGTGAAGAGATCCGTCGTGTAGCAAAGCTCCAGATCGGCATGGAGCTCACGGTCATTGTGATACACATGCTTCTTCGTCTGGTGCATTTCATTGTTTCCAATCGGCCACTCGTGAGCCGGATACTGGAGGTGCCCGTCGATGTGCATCACGTATCCAAAAAACTCATCGAAGCCGCGTTTCGTTGGATAAGCGGTCCAGCTATCGAGATCGTAAACGTGCTTCACTCCCCCTTGCAGACCATACTTTCCGACCGCTGCAGTGCGGTACCCAGCCGTTTTAAGAGTTGTTGCCAGCGTGTGCGAATCCGCAAGCGCCTTGTCGAACTGGCTATTGCGGATTGGCTCATGTCCTTGGTGACGGCCTGACAGCAAGGAGGCCCGCGATGGAGCGCAAACAGGAGCCGGACAATAGTGCTGGCGCAACTGCATGCCCTGAGCTGCGAAGCGATCGAGCTCCGGCGTAAAATGGCGTTTATCCTCGGTTCGAGAATTTTGGTAGAATACACCTAAATCACCCCAACCGAGGTCGTCGGTTAGGATGAAAATGATGTTTGGCTGCTTGGGTCCAAGATCTGCCTGAACCGAGGCAACAAATGGACCGAGAATAGCGAGAGCCCATAGGGCTCCCCAAGTGCGTAGGGAATCAAGGGAGGGGTACTTCATAGCTGATTACCCCAAGAACCTAGGACCAAGTGCAGCTATAATTCAACCGAATCTGAAATTCCGTGCGGTCCGATCGCGTTTAATCGTTGAACCTCCAGGGGTACGATCAGCAATCCAGGCACTGAGAGATCAATTCGCTGCGTGTCCCCAGATGAAAGTGTCACCTTGTAAGCTTCAACTTTCTCCTGCTCTCTGAGTCGAATCGCTTTCTTTGTCTCCCCGAGCACAACCCCCAACACTTCCGGAGCCGCCGGAGGCAATCCTCCATCAGGTGTCACTGAAAACTCAGGAGACCACGGGCCGGGCCCTTCAGCCTCGATACGTCGTACTTGACCAAAGTAAGTTTCACCATTCTCAAGGCCTCGAACACGAATCGCCCCAAAGACCTCAGCCTCAATCTTCTCTGAATAGGCCCCTGAACTTGTGCCATATCGAACCTCCAATCCCTTGTCCCCCTCCAGGTTAGTCACTCCAACCATGAAGCTTCGGTCGAGTGGCATAACTTTCCGCACCTCTGGATTCGCCGGTTCAGGAAAAGTCGGCAGGCTTGTGTACGAATCCGTAGTTAAATCATAACGACGTTCCGCCAAGGTATAACCCACCTTGTTGATCAAAGACACAACAAGCTGTTTCGCGTCACTCGATGACCACGAAATCGACTTGGTAATTACATCGCCTTCAGGAGCAATGTCCTCGAGTTCATTCAAAGCCCCCTCGAGGACACGCCCCTTCGCGTCTAGCAACTCATAGGTCCAAGCATAGCCGCGAAGCGTGAACGAGGGAACCTCCTGCTTCCCGCGGGGAGTAATCGTCACCTCCGCGCTCTTTTCATCACGGGCGATCTCAATCGAGCGAACAGGCTGCTGCAGCTCCGCAAAGTGGAAGTATAAAGTTTTCGGATTACGCCAAATATCCATAGCCCCCCAGTCTCGATTCTGACTCGCCGGCGTCTTGGCGTAATAGCTCCGATAATCGTTGTAGGTCCAGTGAGCACCACCGATTACATAATCCTCTTTCCCGAGCCTCTCCCACATGGGAGCGAAGTCCACCATGTGATTGAGCGATTCACTACGAGTCTCACCAAACTCGCTATAGAAGATCGGCAACTGCGGCACATCCTCATGCTGTTTGAGCAACTTCTTGATCTTCTGCTCCGTACTCCCGTAGCCATTGATCATAAGCACATCCACTGGCTCAGCGTAAATCCCCTTGGAGCCTCCTTTTTGCTCATTGCTAAAGCCAAGGTAGTGCACATTCGCATACAAACGCGTCGGATCGAGTTCACGAACGAACGGCTCCATCTCCTCAACGTAATAGCTCGACTCCTGCAGCATTTCATTACCTGGCGACCAACCGATTATCGATGGATGATTCCAGTCCCGCTGAATCATCTCGCGCAGCGCGTTTCCGGGAAATGTGTCTAAAGACTTGCGAGCGTCCTCCCGGCTCCCCATCGGCACACGATAGACCTCGTGCCAAATCGGAATTTCGCACCACAAGAGATAGCCTACCTCGTCACAGTAATCGAGCATATCGGGAGCAACCGGAGCGTGCATGATTCGAGAAAAATTGGCGCCTGAACGCTTCATTCGATCGATGTCCGCACGTACAAGATGTTTCGGTTCCGTGTTGCCGTAGGCACGGTGGTCATGCACGCGATTGTATCCCATAAGGCGGATTTTCTCCCCGTTGAGGTACATACCATCCGTTTTGATGACGACCGAACGTACCCCGAATCGATCCGACAATACATCCAACTCCTCTCCCTTAACCCAGAGACTGGAGCTCAGGTGATAGAGCTGAGGGTCATCGAAATGCCAAGGCCGCACCTGTTCCGTATTCAAAGTGATCTGAGCCGAAAACTCTCGCGTTTCCCCAGCGTCAACAAATCCTGACATACGAAAGCCCGTATCAGGAACCTCTTCAATATCCGCTAACAGGTTAACTCTCTCCCTCGAATTCCCTTTATTTTCGACTGTAACAAGAAGCTTTACTTGAGCAGTGCCAGTTTCCACATCGAGGATCGGCTCGATCTTCTGACGCACTATCCTCAATTGGTCTTTGTTGTATAGGTAAACGCTTCGACTGATACCGCCCCATTGAAACCAAGCACCCAGAACGTGTTCGTTATTGGCTTTCAGTTTAAGTTCGTATCTACCACCTGGTCTCACCAAGTCTGTAACATCAAATTCAAACGGAGTGTATCCACCCGTGTGCTGACCTAGGTATTCACCATCCAACCACACGTCTGCAATGTCATACACCGCATCGAACTTCAGATAGATACGACGTCCTTTCCAACTTTTCGGAACCGTAACCGTCCGCTTGTACCAAGCACTCCCGATGTAGTCAGCATACTCGGTAAAAGTATTCCAACTACCAGGTACCGGCAATACATCCCACTCGTCCGCAGCGGCGGACTCCGGCAAAGCGAAGTCCCAATCACCATCCAAGGATAGTACATCTGAACCTTCTTCGGCCGCAAATGCAGGACAACTTGAAACGACTCCAGCAGCGACGGAAAGCATCGCAAGCAACTTCTTTAAGCTTAACCACTTCATACGAAAACGATTTCTAAATCTATAATTTTGAAAATTCTGAGACTCCATACTCTCCCACGGCTGCAACGCTCTCCGCTGCAAGCGGAACGATCAACAAACCTGGATTCGAGAACTCTATACTGACGACCTCCCCACTGCTCAATGCGACCCTGTAGGCACTCACCTTCTCATCCGCCTTGAACCGAACAGCTTTTTGCGATTCCCCAAGAACCACTCCAAAGATCTCCGGAGCACTCGGAACTAAACCACCATCGGGCACCACCTGGAATTCGGGAGACCATGGTCCTAGACCATTCGCCTCGATCCGTCTTATCTGACCAAAATACTGCCGGCCATTTTCGAGTCCACGAACTCTAATCCCTCCGCGAACGGGAGCGCTCACTACCTGATCTAACCGTCCGCTTGCAGTCCCGTAACGTACTTCCAATCCGGTGTCCCCATCGAGACTGGTTACCCCAACCATAAAGCTACGATCAAGGGGCAAGACCTTCCGCACCTCTGGGTTTTCTGCTGCAGGAAAGCTCGGGAGCGAGAGATACTCTCCTCCAATCAAATCGTACCGTCGTTCCGCGACAGTGTATCCAATTTTACTGACAAGTGAAACAACCAATTCCTTAGCCGATTCGGTCTCCCAGTTAATTGTGTTAACAACAGCCTCACTATCAGGCTCTATGGTGTCTAGACGTCGTAACTGCCCCTCGAGAACTCGCCCTTCTTCGTCCAGGAGCTCATACGTCCATGAGTAGTCTCTTAAAGTGAAGGATGGAATCTCCAACCTTCCCCGCGGAACGATCGATACTGTCGCCGTTTTCCCTGTCTGCTCGATATCGATTGATCGCACAGGTTGTTGAATCTCTGCAAAGTGGTAATAGAGGGTCTTTGGATTCCTCCAAATGTCTACCGCACCCCAATCACGGTTCTGACTATGAGGAGTCGGACTGCGCGTCCAAAGCGAGCGGTAGTCATTGAAAGTCCAATGAGCCCCTCCAATAACGTATTCCTCTTTGCCCAGCCGTTCCCAGAGCGAACGATATTCAACCATATGATTGAGCGACTCGCTGCGGGTCTCACCAAACTCACTGTAGAAGATCGGAAGCTGAGGCACTTTTTCATGATGCGATAACACGTTGTTAATCTTGGTGTCGTGTTTACCGTACTTGTTGATTAACATCACATCGACGCTGTGAGCATCCACTCCCTTCCAGCCCCCTTTGGAGTCGTTGCTGAATCCTTGGTCGTGGATATTCGCATACAACCTTGTTGAATCGAGGTTCAGAACAAACGGTCGCATCTCCTCGACATAGTAACTCGCCTCCTGGCGAAGTTCGTTGCCGGGAGACCATCCGATAATCGACGGGTGGTTCCAGTCACGTTGGATCATTTCTCGCAACGCGGTCCCGGGATAGGACTGGAGCGACTTCTTAGCGTCCTCCCTGCTCCCCATCGGAACGCGATACACTGGCTGCCACATCGGGATCTCGCACCAAAGCAAATAGCCGACTTCATCGCAGTAATCCAATAGCTCCGGAGCAGAGGGAGCATGCATGATACGAGAGAAGTTTGCTCCTGAACGCTTCATCATATCGATATCCGAACGGACGAGATGAAGGGGCTCCGTATTGCCATACGCTCTGTGGTCATGGACACGGTTATACCCCATCAGGCGGACCTTTTCGCCATTTAGATAAAGGCCATCGGGCTTCACAACGATACTACGAATCCCAAAACGATCGGCCAAATAATCAATGGATTCATCATCTGAATACAATGTTGTCTGCAGGTGGTAGAGCTGAGGGTCGTCGAAATGCCAGAGACGAGTTTGCTCGGTATTTAGCGTAACCTGCTGACTGAGCTCTACCTGTTCTCCGCTCTCGACTCGTCCTCTCAATCGCAAGGAAACATCGGGGAGCTCCTCGATATCCGCCTCCAGCTGAACCGAAGCAGCTTCATTCGACCGGTTTTCAACCGTCACGACCAGCCTCAACTGAGTCGTACCCGTTTCTAGATCCAAGATAGGTTCTATCTTCTGTCGGATGATCCTGAGTTCTTCCTTGGCAAAAAGTGACACGCTCCGATTGATCCCACCCCATTGGAACCATGCTCCCACCACGTGTTCGTTGTTTACCTTAACCAATAGCTCCGCCTCTTTTCCCTGATCAACCACCTCAGTCACATCGAACTCAAACGGCGTGTATCCCCCCGTGTGCTGTCCGAGGTATTCGCCGTTGCACCAAACATCCGCGATATCATAAACCGCATCGAACTTAAGATAGATGCGTTTCCCCTTCCAAGAGCGCGGAACCGTGAACGTCCGCTCATACCAAGCATCACCGATGTAATCCGCATACTCGGTAAAGGTGTTCCAACTCGCTGGAACTGGAAGGACATCCCATTCCCCCATCGATTTGAGACTCTTGTCTGCAAACTTCCAATCCCCATCAAGGGACAGGGAAAGTTCGACAGACGATGCAGATTGGATCGTCAACGTGATGAAAATTAGGATACCTGCGATCTTACGCATCTTACTTCTCGAAACTGCTTTCTACCTTCGCTCTCAATTTCAGATATTGCGTCGTCAATTTGTCCGAAGAAGTAGCTCCGTACTTTTTGAGATCCTTGCTGCTCTTCTTTCCATAGTTGGTGAAATAATCCACAACAGCCGGACTATCAGGCTCAAAGCCCTGATCGGACGTTTCGATCTTCCAAGAGGCAAGCTGCCTCCTCATCTCATCTGCAACGTCGGCATATGCAATCTCATCGATGAGATTCGTAGTTTCGAATGGATCCTTCTCTAGATCGTAGAGCTCTTCAGCATCAATTTTTCTCACCAAACGTTCCTGTGCGTCATTTAACAGACCACGCTCACCCATAACATCCAACAGATGATGAGTAGGATGCATCGCCCGGCGATAAGCAGTCGCACAATCGTTTACAGAGCCAGGTTGCTTCGAATTCTCGATGTACTTGTAACGCTTGCTTCGTATCGCCCGACTCCTGCTGTCAATGTTGCCGATTCGATCCACTGCCGTAACAACGTAGTCTCGGTCGACCGCATCAGAACTCAAAAAACTACGCCCTTGCATCCATCCAGGAATCTCCACTCCAGCCATACGGAGCGTTTCCGCAACAAGGTCTACTCCGCTGATCAGTTGGTCGCTGCTTCCCCCCTTTCGAAATCTAGCGGGAGCGTCAAACGAATCTGGATACCAAATTACGAGGGGCACCTGCGTTCCACTATCGTACAACCAATTCTTAGCTCTCATCATCGGACGACCGTGATCGGATAGAAAAACAACAATCGTCGACTCTCTCAGCCCATCTTCCTCGAGCTGTTGCAAAATGCCTCCGACTAATTCGTCTGCTCGATTCACATCCTCCAAGTATCCTGCCCAGTCATCACGTGATATCTCATGGTCCGGATAATACGGGGGAACAACCACCTTAGACGCATCTACCTTAGCCTTAGAAGAGCGAGCAAACGCCCGATGAGACTCCTTCATATTGATCACACCGTAAAACGGCTGCTGCGACACGAGCTCACTCCAATCATGCGTATCCCAGACTTTCTCAGGGCTCTTAAACAACCAGTCGTCCTTACCCATTCCAGCCCCGCGAACGTCCTTTAGGTTTCCTGTTGCGTATCCGGCATCTGAAAGAAGCTGAGGCAATAACCTCACATGATCCGGAAGGTCAGGCATCAACTCCTCAGGATAGCGCATATGAAACGCCCCCAGCGTGGTTTGATAAACTCCAGTCGCTAGAGCTGTACGACTCGGCGAACACGCTGGCCCTGTCGTAAACACATTTTCAAATCTCATCCCCTCTGAAGCGAGAGAATCGATATTGGGTGTATTCACGAGTTGATTACCGTAGCAACCTAAATCAGGTGACATATCCTCCGCAACGATCCAAAGGATATTGGGGCGTTTCAACTTTGAGTCGGAACACCCAATGAACAGCAGAATCGGCAATAGGAGTAATGAGGGATACTTCACGGTACTAACCTATTTTCGAAACACCGCCACGAATCCACCGCCTTCCGCAAGGGATACGTCGATAGACTGGGAAGATTTCACTTTCTTAACCTCTCGTTTAAGAGGAACCGTCGTAGTCCACTGCTTCAGTGTCGCCTTTTGATTAATGCCTAGAGACTTCACATCCGCTGGATCCGCATCTAAGTCGTCACTCAAAATTTCCGCCTGATAGCGCCCTTTTCCGAGGAAACTTAAGTCGAGCGAGTACCCCTTCTGACTGCCTCCATTGACGACGCCCACATACCAATCATCACCTGAACGACGAGCGAAGGCTGAAAGCTCTCCGATCTCACTTCCCTCCAAAACACGAGTCTCATCCCATACTACCGGCATATCTCTGATCACGCCTGCCGCGAGACTCACATTCTTGCCTCGAAGCATCGTTTCAGGGTGCTCTGCATAAGACTGCAGGGCTGAGCTAAACGTTACCAGCGTCCCCAACTGGTGAGCCCAGGTAGTAGGTCCCGGATTGGTAAAAAGGATCGGAGTGTAGTCCGCTTGCCCAACCACAAAACGGGTAAACGACAAAGCGGCATTGTGCGAAGCGGGCAATGGCCCTAGTTTATGCTTATTCACCTCTAACCCACGAATCCCCTCACGTGTCAGCTCATTCGGATACGTTCGCTCTTCCCCCGTGGAAGCGTGACAGCCGTGGAAGTTAATCACCAGCCTTCGCTTCGCCGAGTTTTCAAGGACTGCGATCTCGAAATCGACAAGCTTCTTACTCTCCCCATTCATGAAGTCGATTTTGAGACCAACCACGCCTGCTTCGACCACCTTGTCAAAGTAGTCCCGCATTTGCTGATAGTCGTTAGCAGGGTCGTCGATATCGTTCGAATGAACCCATAGCCAAACGCCGACACCGACTCGCTTCCCATGGTCAGCCAGCTCCTTCATCTTCTGCCATGGCTGGTCCCAGTCCTTCCACCCGTCATCAACGGTTGAATACTCGAACCCGATTTCTGCTGCGAGGTCGATAAACTCATGCTGATCCTCCGGACTACCAAGACCAATTGACTCCCAACTCCAGGCGCTTCTTCCCGGAACGATATAACTCGGGTCCGCAAACAAAGCCGTGTCAGGGGCTGGATTAAGATTATTGATGAAATCGCTGTTCACGAGCTCATTGAGGTCGTCAGCCAGAAGCGTCGCTCTCCAGGGAGTAACAACCGGGCCATCAACGTCGAAGCCTGCATCCCCTTCCGTGAAGTTCGCAACCACTGTGCGATTTCCAACTGCATCCAATCGCATCCCACTGTAATTGTAGGTCGCCGCTTTTGTAAGCACCGCGTAGCCGAGGTCGCCCGGCAGATCACAAACTAAAGGTACTCCTTGTACCGATCCGAAAGGTTCCGGGGTAGCTGTATCCAAGGTTTCAATATCGGATTTCAACCATTCCCCAGCGTAAGATTTGAGCTTCCAGTCTCCTTGTAGACGCTCGAAGTACCAAACCTTCGATCCTCCAATCATCTTCCAACTGGAAGCCTCACCGTCTACATGGTGCGTTTCAAAACCTGGCACGATATACCGGTACGCCACGCCATCGTCGTAAACCCGAAACTCTACTGAATAAACATCGCCACTGGCTTCATGCGTTACTGGATACGTCCAAACCTTGTAGTGGTTGCGAGCATGAGGATCCGTCCCACGCGTCTCGTATGTTTCGTCCACGGACCCGACACGTGGAGCCCCGATGGTCGCACCTTCACCCAGATCCACTCCGTCAATACTGATTCCGAGGCGAGAAGGCTCAACGACCTCATGGCCCTTGAACTCGACACTGTATTGCAGTACGGACGCTCCATCCGTATCGAATTCGACTTCGATGTTTCCACTGGGACTCGTCATCCGCTCCCCAGCATAGTTAATAGTCGCGACAGCAAGACCTGCTACTAGAATCGTTGCGCTTCTGAGTTTCATTTTCGACGTAGGTGGTGCGCCTTCGAGTATGAAGGCTGATATTGTAGTTAGCGTGAAAGGCGCTTCTCGAGAAAAGGGGTACTTCGAGAAAACGCCCGTAAGTTAAAATTCGTCAGACGCGGATCAATCGTAAGTGATCGGGATCTGAACGTTGTAAGACATGCGAACGTTGTTCTCGTCGTATATGTCTCCTGCACAGAGCAAGGCGATGGGTTTGCCATCTTCGATAAAGACCTGTGGGCGCTCGAGATGATCGAGTCGTTCTACCGTTCCATCTTCCCACTCGATCGTACGATCTGAAACGTGGAAATGCTTGGCCGGGTCCCATTGAAAACCATCTTCGGATTGGTAATGTACGAGCGAGAATTCGCGATGCGTCTTACCTGTCTCTTCGTTCTTCAAATGTTGGATACGCTTAACGATCGCGCGATACTTGCCGTCCTGGTGCCAGATGTAGGGGTCCTCAGCTGGGAAACGTTCCCCTGGGACCTTGAACGTCGGCTTGTCATGCTTCACAAAAGGTCCAGTCGGGCTATCCGAGTTAGCGATTCCGTGCAACACCGGCCCACCCTGAGGTAGCGGATACTCCTGGCCAACAATCTTGTAGACCATGAGGAAACCACCATCTGGTCTCTGCACGATAGAAGGATTAGAAGTGCAAAGGGAATCTAAAGCCTCCTTTTCCGGACTGATATCGATGAGAGGTTCATCAAAACGCTTCCATGGACCGTAAGGACTATCCGAGACAGCAACACCAATTCGCTGATTGTTGCGATGATCCCAATTGATGATATGTTTGCCCGGGTAACCAATGATCTTTCCATCCCCCGTATTGCCCATGTAATAGATATAATACTTGTCCCCAAATTTTCTGACAGTGGGGTTATGCGTGCAAAGCCCATCCCAATACTCCTCACCTCGAGGCGGCAGCGCGACATCCTTAAACTCAAAAGGGCCAAATGGACTTTCGGATACCGCATGGGCAATTTCGGAATCAGTCACCCAAGCCCAGCCCTTATCTCTTTCCCAACGGGAATAATACATATGGTAGAGGCCATCATCGCCCTTTACCAGCGAGCCTCCCCAAATACTCCAAGTATCGTCTTCAAACTTCGCGGTCATCGGGATCTTCCCGAACGTTACCTTGTAGTCCTTATCTTCAGTCTCGCTCTGACAGCCAACAAGTGCCAGGCCGAGAGCTAGAGTCGCTAAAACTGCTTTCATCAGGGGTATTAACTATAATCTTATTTTTTGTAGAATGGATGCAGCTCTGAAGATTCAGGCTCTCTGAAAACCCATGGTTTCCATTGCTCGAGTCGCTCCTTCCAGCCTTTTAGCGAACGAGTTGGAAACTCAGCGGACAGGCCACCAAAGCGAAATTCATTGGAAACACCCTGGTCCTTGATACGGGAACGCCACGCGTAGAGCTCGGTGAGAAGTTCGTCCTTTATAGCCGCGTATTCGGGATCTCCTGACAAATTATTTAACTCATACGGATCCTCGCTGAGATCAAACAACTCGAACTCCGGCTTGGACGAAGCAAAAAGTCTCATTTGATCCTCGTTGAGTTTTCCTTCCAGAAAGAGGACATTCATTTCCGCCAGCATCGGGTAGCTATCCTCCTTGTAACCACTATACTGAAGCCAAGGGCGCTCGGGCATCAGATTGTGGATCAACTTAAACCGATCCGTTCTCACGCTACGCATAGCATCGTGAGTTGCTCCCATGCGACCACGCGCCGCGAACATGAACTCACGACCTGAGACCTCGCTGCTTAGAAGGTGTTTACCATGAAGCTCGTGTGGAGCCTCCACTCCTGCCGCATCCAAGATGGTGGCAGTAATATCGATGGTCTGGACCAGTTCCTCGCTCACTTGACCTGGGGCGATTTTTCCTGGCCAGCGTACGATCATGGGAACTTGCAAACCGGGTTCGTAAAGGAACTGCTTCCCGCGGAAGTGACAGCTTCCGTTGTCGCCAATCACAAAGACAATGGTGTTCTCCGCAACGCCCTCGTCATCGAGACGCTTCAAGATTGCCCCGATCTCGCGATCACAAATCTGCATCTGCTCCAAGCCGTTTGCCCAATCTCGGCGATTGAATGGCGTATCCGCATAATAAGGCGGCAGCTCCACATCTTCGATACTGATAGGCCGTATCGTATCCCTTTTCCACTTACGGTGTGTCCCTTGCAGGGTGATCTGAGCGTAAAACGGCTGTCCAGGCTTGCGAGCCGACCAGTCTTTGCGCCCCATGAAGCCGAGGTCATCCGAGAAATTACAATCCGTCTTTCCCGACTGCATGAGCACCGTGTAGTAACCCGCATCACGCAAAAGCGCGGGCATCGGCTTCACCCCATAGGGCAACGGTTTTTTCTGGTCCTTAGACAAACGATGCTGGTGGGCACCGATGTAATTCTGATGGAATCCGGTGATCATCGCCGAGCGGGAGGTCGAGCAAACCGGAGAAGTTCCCCAAGCATTTTTGTAGAGGACGCCTTCGGCAGCAAGCTGGTCGCAGTGCGGCGTCTCCACTCCCTTGGTACCGTAACACCCCATGTCCGGGCCCCAGTCCTCTAGCATGATCCAAACGAAGTTGGGGCGCTCCGAAGACGCATTGAGAAGCGCTCCCGTTGCAAAGATGCTCAAAAAGCAGGCAACGATAGACTTCGACCAGATAGAAATACTCTCTCTTTTCATTAAATTTTTGGGATCAACACCACACTAGGGGAATCAGCAAGAAGCCGTTTTTGCACGCAGCCCCAAGCGTACGAAGCTTCACAATTGCCCCCTCTTGAATCCAACCTACGCATCGTCAACAGTTGACCAGTTTTTACCCTCTTACAACCCTCTTAGAGCAAAACGGTTAAATCCCCAAACAGCTAAACTACAATAATATGCAAATGAACAAGTCCTTTTGATACGCGCCTGATTTTTAAGATTAAGGTACATCATGATTCTGAGCGGAAGACGCTGATCGAGAATAGCAGCAGAACTTGGCTGGCCTTCAATGCCACCCGACACACCAACTCCCCCCAAAAAGTTCATCGCCATTTTGCGGGGAGAGTTTCCTCCTTACGGAATCTACTGTAGGAAGAGCCCTTGTTCTTATTGCGCAGTTTCATGTCGAACGTTCGACATAAAACTGCGCACACTCACCTTTCACAATACACCATTGTAATAGACGAAACAGCCCGACAACACTCCTAGCGGACACTATCAAGTTGTCGCTTGCCAAACTAAGCCATTCTTTCCGCCGAAGATCATTTCTTGCCCTAACGCCAACGACCGACTCCACTCGCATGCTCTACCGGGACATCCACTCTAGCTGTTCCCAGCGGGCATCCCCATCATTTCGCTGCTTCGCGCCACGAGTGCTTCTACCAGCGTCAACATACTCTTCCAGAAGCGCCTTAAGCTCCGTAACTCGTTCAGGATGCTTTGAGTAGAGATTCAAGGTCTCACCTGGGTCTTTCGCGAGATTGTATAACTGAAAACGCGGAAGCCCCGCCATCTCGTCTGCCGTCTTTGGATAGGCCCAACCGCCGGAGCCCGGCCACAATACGAGTTTCCAATCTCCTTTCCGAATCGCGAACCGTCCATCGCTTGAGTGCACGACTGTCGCTACTCTCTTCTCAGTATCCATCTTACCACCACGCAATACTGGCAAGAAGCTGAGGCTATCTTCAGCCTCTTGATCAGAGAGAGTTACCGAGCGTAGCTCTGCAAAGGTTGCCATAAAATCCACCGTCGAAATCGTCTCCGAACTTAGACTTCCCGCTTCCACTTCGCCCGGCCAGCTTACGATAAATGGGACACGGTGCCCGCCTTCATAAATGTCGAACTTCTTGCCGCGATAAATGTAGCTCCCCTTCTGCCCAGCCAACGGCAGCTCGTCATCGTCAAAATCCGCTCTCGGCAACTGCCCATTGTCGCTTGTGAATACGATAAGCGTTTTCCGCAAACGAGGGTCGCTCTCCACCGCCTGCAGAACTTGCCCCACCATATCGTCTACCATCAGGACGAAGTCCCCGTATGCGTTCGTATTGCTTTTTCCGATATACTCTGAGGGCGGGATAATCGGAGCATGAGGAGCAGTCATGGCGAAGTACAAGAAGAACGGCTGATTCTCGCTCGCTTTTTCCTCGATGTAGGACACTGCTCGCCTTGTCAGCTCTGGAAGAACATCTACATGCTTAAAGTCAGTGCCTATCGGCCCCTTTCGCCAAAAGGCCTTCTCGTCGTAATTCACAGACGTTGCCTCAGGAATCGAGGTAGGCATTCCATTTTCGACGTAAACGAACGGAGGGGAAGACAAGGAAGCCATCAAGCCGAACGAATAGTTAAACCCATTCTCCTTCGGTCCAGAGCTCACCGGTTTCGAGAAATCGATTTTCGGAAAACGGCCTTCTTCGATGGCAAGCTCACGATCTTCAAGATAATGCCAATTCCAGCCGAGATGCCACTTTCCGATAAGAGCGGTCTCGTATCCGTTTTCAGACAACATTTCTGGCATCGTCAGACGTTCGTCGGCGATTAAAGGCCGCGAATACCCATTGAATCCACTGCTCTTCAAGCGGGTGCGCCAAGCATAGCGGCCCGTCATGATGCCATAACGTGTCGGCGTACACAGTGCGGCGTTCGAATGGGCATCCGTAAATCGCATTCCACTGGCTGCCAGGCGATCGATATGCGGCGTCTCCCAGGCTGAGCTTTCATTATAGGCTGAAACATCACCGATTCCTAAATCATCGGCCAAGATGATAATGATGTTCGGAGCCTCATTCGCTTCCGCAATTGCCTCGGAACGCAGAACCAGCAGCGCACAAACGACAAAACCTAACAAATTCAGGAACTTCATAAATTAAGCGGCAATTCTCTCGCTTGACTTCGAAGACTTCTCATCCGCGCGTCGCAAGAAATAGTAGACAACACCAGCCAAGGCCAGAACCACGAGCGAGAATGAGAGTAGAATTCCAGCGTCATCTTCGCTGACCAGAGCCAGGATTCCCATAACGACGGAAATCATCAGCATGGAGATCACCACCATCTTTCCAGGTAAGGTGGACGCCTTAACTCTCTCGTGCTCTCTGAAGTTTTTCTTGAACTCCATCACACGTCCCCATCCGGCGTGTTCCTTCTGTCCCGTGATTTCCAGGAAGCTTAGAATCAGCAAGGGAGCAGCGATGCCTGCTAACAAGTCAACAATACGGGAGTTTCCTGCGATCCAATCAACAAGCCAGCTCAAGGCCTGAACATCCGTCAAAAATCCATCCCGCGAAAGTCCGAACTTGATCAAGAATGCGGATACAAACCCCACAGAAACCGTTATCCAGATCGCTTTCGGGTCGATCTTCTTAGAGAACAAGCCCCAAAGCGTCGGCAACAACATCGGTCCCGAGAGCAAGGTGTTAATATCAATAATGAAGCTAGTGTACCCGTAACGTGGAATCAGAAGCGTGCCCGCAATTACAATACAGCCAAGGATCACTGTAACAAGACGTCCTATTGCCACAAGGCGTCGCTCGGAAGCATCCTTGTTAATCACTCGATGATAAACTTCAGTCGTGAACGCGCCCGCAAAGACATTCAATCTCGTAGTCGCCATACTTGCAGTCGCCGAAGCCATCGCCGCAACCATCAAGCCCATCATACCGGCAGGAAGCACGAGTTGGCAGGAAAGTATGTAAGCCTGCTCTGGGTCAACTCCCTCGTTGAGCACTCGGTATACAAGCGGAGGAATCATCCAAATGACTGGACTCACCAGATAAAGGACACCGACGAGGTAGGCTGACTTCTTTGCGTCCTTAGCTGTGGGCACACAGAGGTAACGTTGTACGAAGGTCCACTCGCCGCTGAGATTGAAGAAATTCACCAACATCCAACCAATAATGAACCACCAGGAAAAATCCGCCGCCACGGGGTGCAGAAATCCCTCAGGAGTTTGACTGATAAACGAGCCCCAGCCACCAGCTTCGCCCAAAATGAGTGGCACAACAAAGATGACAGATATCGTAAGGATGACGAACTGCAGCACGTCCGTCATCAATACAGCCCATAAACCGCCAACGAACGTGATGATGATTACCATCACGCACAAGGCTATCGATACGAGCGACACTGACAGATGCCCAGTTGATGGATCAGCGAGAAAGTGGCCAGCAGGCAAAGGCATCAATGTACATACAATCTTCGATAGAGCGTATACCGAACCACCCATTTGAAACAATTGAATCGTTCCCTTGTACCAAGTGTAGAATTGCACGACCGAACCACCAAAGCGCATCTGCAAAAACTCTGGAGCTGAGTCGACGCCAAGCTTCTTCCAATAGCCTGCGACAAACCGCCCAACTAGTATGGCTGCAACTCCGTATCCAAGATTAATGACAATCGCAACGACACCGTAGCGATAGGCGATCCCGCCCCAGATGACAAACGTTCCCGCCGAAAACATGGTCATGAATCCAGAAAGCCCGGAAACCCACCAAGGAGATTGACCTCCAGCTGAGAACATCTCCTTGGAGTTCTTCATGCGGCTGGCGAACACCATGCCAGCCGCCACGATCCCTAGAACATAAAGAAAGACAACGAGGTAGTCGATAGTCTGCATAGTAAGCTACTTCTCGAGCTTGGAAATGGTTTCCTCCGTCGGCTCTAAACCAATCCCAGGAGTATCGCTAATTCGGAACATTCCTTCTTCGCAAACAACACCATTCGTCACCAAACTGGAACTACGTTTCAAGACAGTATGCTGAAACTCGTGACCGACCACATTCTCTAGAGCAGAACTTGCCTGTAAACTGGCAGCCAAGAACACACCAGATCCAATCGTAGCGTGAGGGAGGATCTTGAGATTTCGGCTCTGGGCAGCCTGCCCTATTCTCATAAATTGCGTGATTCCGGTATGCCCCATCTCAGGCTGAACAATGTCCACTCCTTGAGCATCAATTCGTAGTTGTGCGTCGTATACGGTACGCCACTCCTCACCAACACCGATTGGGCAACCGACACCCGCTGCGACTCGAGCAAGTCCCTTAACATCCTCTGGATCAACAGGAGCTTCCGCGAACCAGAGCCCATAGGGTTCCATGCTTTTGATCTTAGCGATGGCTTCAGCCGAAGAATTCGTCCAGTGCATATCGCAGGCAATTTTCGCATCTTTTCCAAGAGTCGTCCGGAGTGAATCCATCTCCTGCCCGAGATCCTCATCAGCCTGTGGTGCTGCGAACTTGAAACGGTTGAATCCCTTTTCCTGCCACGACTTAGCCAACCCAGCACGCTCCTCCAAGGTCGCTCCAGGTAAACCGGATACATAGCCAGAGACCTCGTCGTGACGCCGACCTCCCAAGAGCTTCGCAACAGGGAGTCCAGCGACCTTTCCTGCAGCGTCCCAGAGGGCGATATCGATGGCGGCAAGGGCATCAAGATAGAAGCCTCCATTGTATCCACGGACCCGCATCATGTTGTACAAGTCTTCGTGAATCACAGCTGCATCAAAAGGATCACGTCCAATAACAAAGTCAGCCAGAAAATCATCGATGAGAGCCATCGTGGCACGCGGAGCTACGAGTCCATAGGTTTCACCCCAAGCAACAATTCCATCCGTCGTCTCTAGGCGAAGTAAAATCGACCGGTCAACGGTTGGGTAAACGGTGCGATTCCCTTTCCTTACAAAGTACCCACGAGCATTTTCGCTCTCCCCCGACTTTTGATCTCCGAGGTACAGAGTTTCCCCATCTCGAGGGAGTGTTAAGGTGTAGGTTTCGATTTTGGCAACACGGCTCATACTTTACTTTCTTCCAATCGAGAAATTTCGAACAAATCACTCAGGCTCTCCAACTGCACAGCGATCTCAGCCCTATCGTAGGAGTCGAAGCCCGGTAAGGGAGCCCGCACGATCGAGTTGCTCAAAACGCCACGCTCCGTTAGCACATACTTGGTCAAGCGCATCCGGTAGATGGTCTGTATAACGAGAAGCGGTAGGCTGCGCATGTAGAGGCTTCGGGTAAGGGTCATATCCGCTCCCACATGAGCGTTCCACATTTTCACATGTAGATCCGTAATTTCCGCAGCCGGCATCGCAGCGATGGCGCCTCGATTCATTTCATCGATAAGGTAGCGAGCACCGCCGCCCCCAATAACTCCCGTAAGGTGATTCGGAGCAGAAGCGAGCACCTCGGTGATCCGAGGACCAGAAGGAAGGGCTTCCTCCTTAACGTAGTTGATTTCTGGACACTCTTCTACGATTCGCAACAAATCCTTGGCATCGAGCCCCGCACCGATCGGGGTCGGAGCATTTTGCAGGACGAAACTAACCCCATCCGTGCCGCTAATCACGGACTTAACAAAGTCTAAAGCTCCAGACACGTCGCCTGAAAACTGAGCGGGAATCAGCAGCATCGCAGCGGAGGCACCTAAGCTTTGGGCACGCCCAATGTTCTCGCTAATGACTTCAGGTGTTCCCTTACCACCGCCGCAAACCACCGGGACTTTTCCCTCGGCAGTTCTACAAACGACTTCCAGAAGCTCATCGCGTTCGGAGCGTTCTAGAAAGTCGTACTCGCTCGCGACTCCTGGGAACACCAGAGCATTCGCTCCGGCTTCTAGACAAAACTGGGCCACGCGTTCCATCGCGGAGTAATCGACAACACCGCTCTCATTGAATGGAGTCGGTAAAACGGGCAAAATGCCTTGCAAGGCAGAAGAATTCATAGGTTCGGCGCTAGGGGTAAAAATTTGACCAAGCTTCGAGTGTATGAAGTGCGGGCTGCTCTCCCCAGAACAGCCCGCCGAACTACATACCTGTTGCCCTACAGGACCCGGCAAGGATCCTTAGATCAAAATTTTGAATACGATTTGAAGGGGTAAAAATTGGAATAGGTAGATCTCAATCAGATCCTCCTTAACTAAGGCTCCGAATAAGCCCGCTGACAACCACCCAATACGTCAACAGTTGACTTCGTTTGACTAAACCAAACGACCGTTGGCTTCTGCCGGATCGAATAAGGGATGATGATAGCTTCGCTAGCAGCGATGCTCCGCAACACGATCAATCGTAGAGCCACTTCTGCTCAGCTAGATTCTGTCCAATCCTGCTCGCCGCAGGCGATCATGCAGGCCAAAGGCCGTATCATCATCACCCCCCCTACTCGATCGGGACCTGCACGTTGAACGATTGCAGAACCCCTTTCTCGTCAAGGACATCAGAGGCGCAAAGCAAAGCCACTGGTTTGCCATTCTCCAGATACAACTGAGGACGCTCTAGATGCTTCACCTTCTGTACATTCCCATCCGCCCAGTTGATCTTCAAATCTGACACGAGCGGGTTCTCCGCTAGATTCCAATCAAAACCATCCTCCGAATCGAACAAAACCAAAGACTGCCCCGCATCGGTAAACGCGCCATGCATGTCCTTCACGATGGCTCTGTACTTGCCGTCTTGATACCAAATAAAGGGATCCTCCGCCGGGAACTCATGCCCCTTCGCTTCAAACACGGGCTTGTCGTATTTCACGAAGGGACCAGTCGGACTATCGGATGTAGCAACACAATGCACTACAGGCCCGCCGGAGATGCGCTTGATCTTCTTGCCGACCGCCTTGTAAACCATCAGGTACCCACCGTCAGGACGCTTGGTGACCGAGGGATTACTAACCATCAAGGCATCAAGCGAATCGTCTCCTTCGCTCACATCAATTAGCGGCACATCAGAGCGCGTCCATGGGCCATTTGGGCTGTCCGCAACGGCGACTCCGATTCTCTGGTTGTTTCGGTGGGTCCAGTTGAGCTTCACATTTCCGGGCTCCCCCACGACCTTCCCGTCTCCCGTATTGCCCATGTAGTAAAGGTAGTACTTTCCATCGAACTCGTGCACAGTCGGATTGTGAGTACACAGGCCATCCCAATACTCGGCTCCTCGAATCGGCAGCGCCACATCCTTGTGCTCAAAGGGTCCAAACGGACTTTTCGAAACCGCATGGGCAATCTCGGAATGCGTCACCCAAGCCCAGCCCAAGGCCTTATCCCAGCGAGAATAGAACATGTGGTACAGACCATCCTTTCCCTTCACGAGGGAACCGCCCCATATGCTCTTCTCCTCGCTTTCGAATTTCGCAGTCAACGGAGGCTTGCCCAAATCCAGCGAAAAGGGTTCGTCCACTTTATCTTGGGTGCTACACGCAGTCATTAGAAGTGCGGCACAAGCGATGCCGACGGATTTTAGGGGTAGGTTCATAAAGGTAATCGAGAAATTGCAGGTCGCCCCGCCAAGGCGACTAGGGCCGGCTTCTTGAAGGCAGGTCAACGCCCTGCCCTACAAAGTAAATTAGGCATCCTTCACATCGTACTGCACTTTAAGGCGATCGAGCTCAGCCTTCATCTTTTTAATGCGTTTCGTGTATTCGGGGTTCTCGTACAAATTGTTAAGTTCCGATGGATCGTTCTTCAAATCGTAGAGTTCCCACTCCTCACCGTTGGGCACATCTGGACCATAGAATCGTATCAACTTAAAACGTTTCCCCGCGACCCCCTCATGACGACGCACGCTATGGGCACCTGGATACTCGTAGTAATGATAGTAGAGGGACTCTCGCCAATCCTTCGGCGTCTTCCCCTTCAGCAGCGGAACCACGCTACGCCCCTGCATATCTGCTGGAATTTCCGCTCCTGCGATATCGAGAAACGTCTCTGCAAAGTCGATGTTCTGTACCAAGTCCTTATTGACTGAGCCAGCCTTAACCGTACCCGGCCACTTCACGATGAACGGCGTACGAAAACTCTCCTCGTACATGAAACGCTTATCAAACCAGCCGTGTTCCCCCATGTAGAATCCCTGGTCCGACGCATACATCACGATCGTATTTTCAGCGAGGCCTGACTCTTCAAGGTAGTCGAGCAGACGCCCAATATTCTCATCCACGGAGTGGATACAACGAAGATAATCCTTCAGGTAAGTCTGATACTTGTGGCGGACCAGATCCTTGCCTTGCGGATTCAATCGCTTGAATTCTTCGCGTCGCTTGTCGAAGCGATCATCTAGACTCTTTTGAATACGACGATGGTGCTCGCTCGGATTTTTTCCTGTAGCGAACAGTTCCCAGTTCAGCTTTAGGTCACGATGCAGGTTCATACTCTTGTCGATGCTCAAGTCCTGTTCGTGGGCAGCAACCCCTCGTGTTGAATAGTCATCGAAAAGCGTGTCCGGCTCAGGGATCGTGACATCCTCAAACATATCGATATGCTCCCGTTTCGGAATCCAAGCCCGATGCGGAGCCTTATGATGGACCATCAACATGAAAGGCTTGCTCGTATCACGCTTCCCATCGAGCCACTTCAAAGCCTGATCCGTGATGATATCCGTAGTGTAACCTTCGTAACTCTTGGCCCCCTCGTCACTGAAGAACGTCGGGTTCTCGTACTGCCCCTGCCCTTTGAGAACTTCCCAATAATCGAACCCCTGCATCTTCCCGTTCAAATGGATTTTGCCAACCATGGCGGTTTGGTAACCTACCGTTTGCAGGACCTTCTGGAATTGCTGCTGATCGTGGTTAAACGGCACTTTGTTGTCTATCTTCCCGTGCTTGTGGCTCAGCTTTCCAGTCAACAAAGCAGCCCGACTCGGGGCACAAATCGAGTTTTCTACGTAACAACGGTCAAAGCGCATTCCCTCCGCAGCCAGCCGATCCAGATTCGGCGTCGGTGTGATGTCTTTCAGCCTCCCGCCATACGCTCCTATCGTCTGATAGGAGTGGTCATCCGTGAATATCCAGAGAATATTCGGACGCGCGTCGACAGCGGACAAACTGCTCACAAGAGCCGCCGCGAAGGATAGCAAAACTACAATTTTGGGGGTATTCATCATGTTAAGGTCCAGTCTGAACAGTACTCGCGAAACGAACACCCTGATCAGCCCTAAAACAGTACATTGACGCTTCAACCATCACTTCCCGCCCCCCACAACGCCACGACTGCTCAACGGTTGACCAAGCCTTCATTGGTAAAATTGTGTTTTGCATGCAAACCTATGCATCGGATTAGAAACCCCAATCTGCTACTCTAACTATGACTATCAAATCTCTCTCGCTATTGGCTGCGACTCTCTGGTTCTCAATCAGTCCGTCTGTCGCCCAAGACTTCAATTTCCAAGAGATTCTTCCTGAGCACTTCGACAAGGCGAACATCATCGAGGAGGAAGACTATAACGTTTGGGGAACTAACATCCTAAAGGGCAAGGACGGGAAGTACCACGCAATCTATTCTCGCTGGCCAAAGGGTCGCGGGCACCACGGTTGGGTAACCCACTCCGAAATAGCACACGCTGTATCCGACAAGCTTACAGGTCCATACGTGTTCAAGAATTTAGTACTTCCCGCTCGCGGCAAGGACTTCTGGGACGGCGACTGCACTCACAACCCCACGTCATGGAGTACAATGGAAAGTACTATCTATACCACATGGGCAACCGCGGCAGCGGTCATTGGGACAAGACTCCAGACGATCACATGCCATCGATTAAGCACGAAGAGTGGTGGGTGAACCGCAATAATCAGCGTATCGGTCTTGCGGTTACGGATGACCTAAATGGTGAATGGAAGCGCCTCGACGAGCCGTTCATCGACATCAAACCAGGCAGACGTATGGTCTCCACCCCTACCGTATCCCGCCGCACCGACGGGAAGTTCCTCATGGCCTACAAGTACGTTGAGGACGATGACTCTATGAAGGGCGGACGCGTCATTCATGTCACTGCAGTTTCTCGCTCCCCAGAAGGTCCCTTCGTCGATACGAACATCCCCTTTATCACGCACCCAACCGCCAGTTTCGCAATCGACGATCATGTCGAGTGGGTCTTCAACGGAAACTACTACTGCATCGCCAAAGACTCGCGCGGAGCGTGGAGCGACTATCCGGACGGCTCCACTATGCTCTTCGAGTCAACCGACATGGGTCTCGAGTGGAAACCTTCAGACAACTTCCTAGCGATCAAAGCAGGCGAGATAAAGTGGACTGATGGGACTTCGACCAAGACCCACAGAACGGCGGATATGCCGAAGTTCTACATGGAGAACGGACTCCCGAAAGCCTTGATAATCGCGGTCTTGCCAAAGGGTGAAGAGGACTCCTTCGCGGTAATCGTTCCCCTCAAAACCCCAAAACCAAAGACAAAGACCTTTCCCTACCAATTAACCGAATACAGTAAGCAGCGCCCGCTTAGCGCGGCAACTGACAGAGCACTCAATCAGTTTCCGACTCCGCTCAACGCCGAGAACGAACTGTATTCTCAGTTTAGATACACGAAAATCGAGGGACTCGACTACGCGGGCGGCGATGGCACGGTCTCACGGCGTGACCCGTCCAAAGTCATTCTCGAAAACGGGAAGTACTACATGTGGTACACCAAACGTGACACTCCTGTGCCGCCGATCGGAGCGAGCAGAGCCGCCCAAGCCACCGACACCATCCCTGCCACCGACTGGGACCTAGCCGACATCTTCTACGCCACCAGTAAGGATGGATTCACCTGGGAGGAACAAGGTCTTGCCGTTCCACGCCCTGCCAAACCAACTCCTGGCTGGAGAGCCATCGCCACTCCGGACATCCTTAAGTGGAAGGGCAAGTTCTACCTCTATTATCAGACCTTCGATGAACCGAGCGGTCTACGCGGCGACTACTGCAGCATCGGAGTCGCCTACGCTGACTCACCTGATGGCCCTTGGACCCACGCCGAGAAGCTAGCTGTACCTACTGGAGCGAAAGGCGAATGGGATCAGTTCGCAGTACAAGACCCCACCCCGCTTGATAAAGACGGAAAGGTCTACCTCTACTATAAGGCCGCCTTCAATCGTCCTGGCACTGTTTGGAGCGGCATCGGACTCGCCACGGCATCTGATCCACTCGGTCCTTTCGAGAAACATGAGCTCAATCCCATCCAGAACTCCGGACACGAGATTTGCTTCTTCCCCTTCAAGGAAGGCCTCGCCTCACTTGTCATCCGCGACGGACCTGAACACTTCACCATCCAATACGCCGAAGATTGGGTAAACTTCGAGATCAAGGCCATCACCGAGATGATGCCGATAGGTCCAAACGGATACATTCCAGACGCCTTCACTGACAGCAAAAACGGCCGCGGCATCACCTGGGGCGTCTGCCACTTCCGTAACGTCCGAGGACCAACTGGCAAGTTCCACTCAGAGATTGCCCGCTTCGATTGCGACCTAAGCCTCGATCTCCACGATCCAAGTCTGAAATACCACAACTACCTCTGGAAACCCGAAGATTACTACCGCTGGGGTCTCAGCAAGGAACAGAAGAAACGTATCCAAGAAACCAATCAGAAGTTAACAGGAAACTAAGGTCTATTGTAGGGCTGGTGCTCGCCACCACGCCGCATTGCCTAATCAGACTATCGCGGTGCGTCGCAAGCGACGCCCCTACAATCAACAAAACACTCGCACAACCGCACCAAAGCCTAACCAGCCTGCTCCAGCAACCGGCTTTTCATCACTAGCGAGAAGACCGCCCCGCCTTCGGGGTGGTTTTCCGCTTTTACCTCTCCGTTCATCGCATCCGTCAAATGCTTGACCGAAGACAAGCCGAGCCCCGTGGATACCTCCCCTCCGGTCGGTCGAGCCGATAGTTTTGCGAAGGCCTGAAACAGTTTCTCGTAGTCGGATTCTTGCAACCCCGGTCCGCCATCGTGAATCTCGATCAGACCTGACTCGTCTTCCCACTTCATTCTAACGCGCACCTGCGCGTCGGGGAACGAGTATTTGATCGAGTTGCTTATCAGGTTATCCAAAACCTCGCGTAACGAGTGCACATCGCAGTGCCATTCGAACCGGTCCGCTTTTTCTAAATGAACACTGATCCCTTTCGAATCCGCATTCTGAGAGTTTAGCTGTATTGTCTGTTCAACTACTTCCAGCGGATCAACCCAACGTAACGACATCCGCTCTGAATGCTTCTCTGTTCGCCGCGCATTCATGATGTTTTCGATTAAGCGACGCAGGATCACCGTTCCCTCTTCGCTCAATTCTACAAGTTCCGCGAGAGACTCCTTATCGAGAGGTTCATCTCCCTCTAGATCCATCTTCAGCAGCTCCAAGCTCGATTCAATCGCACCCAAGGGATTTTTCATGTCATGAGCGGCGATGCCGAGAATGGTCTTTCGCTCTTCATCAATTTCCTTGAGGTGAGCATTCGCTTCGCTCAACTCAGAGTTCGCCTGCACATAGCGCTCGTGCTCGAGCTCTAACGCATGCTTTTCACGCTCAAGTTCGCTGGCTAAACCTCTTAGCTGCCGGTTCACTTGATTCCGTCGAATGAAGAAATACGCGAGTGCAGTTATGGATACAGCAGCAATCCCAATCACCAGAGTTAGCACAAGGATTCGACTCTGTTGGGTGTCCGCTCTCAACAGCTGAGCCTCGATCAAAAGCGTTTGTTCACTTAAGCGCGACTCGTCGAGCTCGCTCTTTATCTCAAGCAACTTCATTTTGTTGTCCAAAGCAGCCGTATTGAGTTTCTGAGACTGCTTAAGAAGCTCTGCCTGGTACTCTTCGCTCCATTTATCTCGAGTCTCTACATACAAGTCCTCGATCATTGAATACGCGTCCTCAATGCGTCCTAATCCATATTCAATTTTCGACTGCAGAAAACGTGCTCTGCGCAATTTCCCGCCCCCCTGCTCTCCAAACCATTCTAGCGGGAATTTGATATGCTCCTCCGCTTTCTCGAAGGCCTCCATCCGCACATACGTTTCAGCTAGCGACAAGCTCAGGTAAGCGATGTTGAATTCATCTCCAAACCCTTTTGCTTCTTCTAAGGTTTCCAAGAGGAGAAGCTCGGTCAATCCGTACTTCTCTGGCCTATTCTCCTGCACGAGGAACCACCCCATATCTGCTTTCACCCACATTGCTAGCTCAGGGCTTTCAAGCTGAACCGCTTTTTCGATCGCTTTCTGGCAAACAGAGACTGCGGTTTCGAACTCCGCCTTCCGCTCGTGAGCGTGAGCCTTTTTACGATAAAGGTTTAGCAGCAATACATTGAACTCCAAGGCCTCCGCCGAAGCGATCTGCTCATCAATCCGAGAGAGGAGACTCTCCGGATCATTCGAGCCTGAGTTGTACAACACCGCAAAGTCTGCATTGACCAACATGTAGTTATTTCCCTTCTCTCGGAAATACTGACTCGACTGCAGAAGATTTTCGATACGCTGCTTTTGCACAGTCGGATCATCAGACCCTAAATAGGATAGCTGAATATTCGTCTCATGCACCAAGGCCTCGTTTCCCCAGGATTGCGCCAGGGCTTTCGCTCCTTCCAACAGCCGAGCTTCGACATCTTGGTCCTGTAGCGATGATACGAAGGCATAATTCATCATCACACTGACGATCTCGCGCTCAGTCCCAAACTCCTTCACAAGATCGACTGCTTCACTCGCGCATCTTAAGGCTGTTTCATAATCGCCTGACTCGTAATCAAGATAGTTCAACCAAGCGCTGAGATCCAAGATCAAGGCCTTTTTGATCGAGCTCTCAGCAATACTCCCAGCCTTATCCGACAGGTTCTCGACCAGCTTTAAAAACGCTTGATCTCCCTGCCAATCGATCGCGACCAATGCTTCCTCACGCAGTAAGCGAAGATAATTAATCGAACTCGCCTCGGTCTCCTGCTGAAGTTTTCGGATTCGATCGGTTGCCGACCTAAGGCTCAAACTCCTAGCCTCATCGATCTGCTCATAGAGCTCAAGCCACTGCACGTTGGCCTCCTTCAACTCCAACTCAGAACTACCCCAAACAGTAGGAAATCTGAAAAGTAAAAAAAGTATGCATAAACTCGATACGGTGGGACGCATTATCATCGCTAACAAGAAAACGCCCAGAACAAAGGGGAAAAACAGTACTGCGAATCACTTAATGAGTTATTTTACATTCCATGATTCCAACTGAGGTAAGCACCTTCTCGATCCCCTCAGTGGATTACAGGAGGAACACCTCACTAGGAGGGCAATGCTCCGTCATTGCCATCACCGCACCCAAGGTGGGACGAGCGCTCCGCGCCCGTCCAAATCGCTTAGCTCGATACGGAATCTCTACGAGCCCACCTCCAAGCGATCACCGAAGGCTAATTCGCTTTAAGCGAAAGCGTACTGTTTCAACCACATACCATTGCGGTACGTCGCAAGCGACTACCCTACAAACAATCACCATTCCCTGAACTCAGTGTAATCTGTACTCCATTCCCCCGCTTCCAAACACCCACTACCAGCCAGCCAAACACTCCCCACTCTTCTGTAAGCACAGCCGTCGCCCACGAATTCCTTTGCCTTCTCAAAATTGAATACAATCGATTGTTTCCATATTGTGAAGCGAATCGAACAACAGGATCTAGGGCAGCTCGTCTACGATATGCTGAAGGCTCTCATCTACAAAAAGGAGCTGAAGCCGGGTGAGCAAATCCGCCAAGAAGAAGTCTCAAAACGGCTCGGCGTAAGTCGCACTCCACTTCTCAAAGCTCTGCAAATGCTTGAACACGAGTCGCTAGTGGAGTTCATCCCACGCCGCGGCGTTTTCGTGAAGAAATACGATCTACAAGAGTTGATCGAGATTTTCGAGCTACGGGAAGTCCTGGAAGGACTCGCGGCCAAACGGGCCGCAGCACGAATGGACAGTCGGCAAACGAATCAACTTCGTGCTCTTTTCACACCCTTCATTGATCAAACCGAGATCGACTGTACCGCCTACGAAAAAGCGGACCAGAGCTTCCACCGCAAGGTGCTGGAAATCGGTTCAGGCTCGGTTCTCAAACGTTATCGTGTCGTGCAGAACATTCCAATCATCGCCTACCAAATGGGCTTACATGTTCCGCCGGAAGTTACTCTAGCAGATCATCTCGAACTGATCGAAGCCATGAGCGATCAGGACGCAGACAAAGCAGAGCAGTTAATGCGCAAGCACTTATCCCGCGGGCGCATCGAACTAAGCAAACGACTCGAACAAGAGGAGGCTGAGGCTCTCGAGGAACCAGTCTCGGCGACCTAAGTGTCCTCACTTTCCCATTACAATCTTTCCAAACTCAATTTGCACCGACCGCCTCCCTGACCCGACCAATCATGAAATATTTCACCTGTCTCCTCTCGCTCTTCCTAGCAACTCATACTCTCGAGGCTAATTGGGAATCAGTCCAAAGCGAAGGCGAACCCGTCGCTAGACACGAAGCCGCCTTTATCGAGTTCGAAGGGAAATTCTATCTGCTCGGCGGACGCGGAATACGCCCTGTTAGCATTTATTCCCCTGAGGACAATAGCTGGAAACAAGGAACGCCTCCCCCGGTCGAAGTTCACCATTTCCAACCCGTAGTATGGGAGGACCGGATACTTCTAATCTGCGCATTCACCGGCAAATGGCCCAAGGAAACGCCCTTAGATAAGGTCCTCGCTTACGTTCCAGCTACCGACAGTTGGGAGTGGAGCCACGAGATCCCAGCTGACAGAAGACGAGCGGCAGCGGGTGTCGTACACATTGGCGATAAGATCTATATCGCGGGCGGAATCATCAACGGCCATATAGATGGTCACGTAGACTGGTTCGATGAATACGATCCATCCACAGGAACGTGGAGCTCTCTACCCAACGCTCCTCACAAGCGCGATCACTTCCAAGCCGCTTTTCTGGACGGGAAATTGTACTCAGCCGGCGGGCGCCTCTCTTCGACAGCTCCGAACGAGGGCTTCCTACACGTTATTCCAGAAGTCGATGTTTACGACTTCCAATCCAAGACTTGGTCCGTACTCGATAAACCACTACCTACCCCGCGTGCTGGATCCTTCACCTTGGCACTCCACCCAGACATTATTGTAGCAGGGGGAGAAAGCGCATCGCAGGTCGAAGCACACGCTGAGGTCGAAGCTTACAACACGCAGACCGACACTTGGTCCTCTCTACCTGACCTCATCCAAGGGCGCCACGGCACTGGAATGTTTCTGTTTGGCGACCATCTCTACACCTGCTCTGGATGTGGGAACCGCGGAGGAAATCCAGAGCTCACCACCATGGAACGCCTCAAGGTCAAATAAGACGCACCTCCAAAATTTCAGCATCCCCTTTTCAGCCCCGACAACTATGCTCAAAAGACTCTCCGCACCTCTCTTCGCATTTGCTTTGGTCAGTGTACTCTCTCTGACCTATGCCCAAGCGGAAACCGTTCAGCAATGGCACACACTCGAGCTATCCTTCGATGGTCCTCAGTCATCGGAGACGGATGAGGTGAATCCATTCACCGAATACAGACTGCTCGTCACCTTCACCCACCAGAAGTCCGAGACAACCGTACGAGGTTTCTACGCTGCAGATGGAAACGCCGCTGAATCCAGTGCTGACTCGGGAAACGTCTGGAAAGTGCGATTCACACCGGAACACACTGGCAAGTGGAGTTACACCGCCTCCCTTCGAAAAGGAGAATACATTGCGATAGATGACTCCCCTTCGGCCGGAACAAACATCGACCTCAAAAATTCCAAGGGCAGCTTCACTGTTATCCCCTCAGACAAAAGCGGACGCGACTTTCGAGCACACGGCAGGATCGTCTCAAATGATGGATACTTCCAATTCAAAGGCTCCGGAAAGCACTGGATAAAAGGCGGAGCGGGCAGCCCAGAAAACCTGCTCGGCTACGTCGGATTCGATGGCACCTTCCGCCAAGCCGCTGAGGCACGAAAAGGTGAAGCAGCTACCACCGAAGAACTTCACGTATTCGAACCTCATATACAGGACTGGAAGGCGGGCGACCCGACCTGGCAAGGAGGGAAAGGCAAAGGCATCATAGGCGGCATGAACTACCTCGCAGGCAAAGGCATGAACTCGTTCTATTTCCTCACACTCAATATACTTGGAGACGGAAAGGACGTGTGGCCCTACACCGACTACGAAGAACGCGAACGCTTCGACTGCTCAAAACTCGACCAATGGGAGATTCTCTTCCAACACATGCAAGCGAAGGGACTCCTCCTGCATGTAGTCACTCAAGAAACCGAAAACGAAACCCTACTCGACGAGGGGAACACAGGGCTCCACCGTAAACTCTACTACCGCGAACTGATCGCTCGCTTCGGACATCACCTCGCCCTCGTTTGGAACCTTGGTGAAGAGAACGGGCCAGTACATTGGTCCCCTGTCGGACAAAGCTCCGAACAACAAAAGGCAATGGCGACCTACCTTGACGCCAGCGATCCCTACAACCACCCGATTATAATTCACACTCACTCCACGATTGCGGATAAAGACCACTTGCTCCCCGCCCTTCTCGGACATCAGCCACTCGATGGCTTATCCTTTCAAATCGACCGTCGCGAGCAAACACATGGCGAAGTGATCAAGTGGCAAAACAAGTCACGTGAAGCCGGCAAGAAGTGGCTCATAACTTTCGATGAACAAGGAAAGTGGTACCGTGGCGCCCTACCCGATTCCGTTGACCCAAGGCACGACACACTGCGTCACTACGCCCTCTGGGGAGCGCTGCTCGCCGGGAGCGCTGGCGTCGAGTGGTACTTCGGGGCTCACTACGAACACAATGACCTCACGCTCGAGGACTGGCGCTCACGAGACACGCTTTGGGACCAAACGCGCCACGCGACTACTTTCTTCGAAAACTATCTACCTTACTGGGAGATGACACCCAGCAATGATCTCACCCTCCGCACGGACGACTATTGCTTCGCCAAAGAAGGAGAGATCTACACGATCTACACTCCCGACTCTACGATGACCGACCTCGATCTTGGATCATCAGAACAAGTGTATTCGGTCGCATGGTACAATCCGATCACTGGTGGTGAGCTACAAGCGGGCAGTGTTGAAGAAGTAGAAGGCCCGGGAATAAAGAACCTCGGTCACGCACCCGAGGTGATCGATCAAGACTGGATCATACTCGTCCGCAAGAAGAAGTAAAATGGACAAATCAAGGTAGGGTCGTCGCTCGCGACGCACCGCATCGGTCTGATGACCATCCAACAATATGGACGTGCGCGGAGCGCTCGTCCCACCTTTTGCGCCAACCCGGAAAAGGAAACTTATGCCTCCTCGCCCTTCGACACAATAGCCTTCTGGAGGAGAATGAAGATCAGCAATAGCACTCCGATCGCCACGCTTGTCAGCGAGGAGCTTAGGTTGCCGTCGAAGTAAATCGCTTGCTGAATCGTTCCGTAGATCAAAACACCAAGAAGCGTACCGGCCACAAACCCCACACCCCCAGTCAACAAGGTTCCCCCGACAACCACCACCGCAATCGCATCCAACTCAAGAGCGACTCCGTTGAGCGGGTTTCCTGACCAGGTATAGAGGGTCATCACAATACCCGCCGCCGCAGAACAGAATCCACTAAACGCGTATACGCCAATTTTCGTCCGCCCGACGGGCAAGCCCATTAAGAGTGCCGAATCTTCGTCTCCACCAATCGCATACACATTTCGACCAAACTTCGTATAACGGCCGATATAGAAGGTTAGCACGAAGAAAGCGATAAAGAGAGAGGCAGTCAGGGAAAGCGATAAGCCCCCACCAAGAGGGATGTTCGCCGAAGCTAGACCATTGTACAAATCGTGATTGATACCCAAGGATTCGCGATTCACGGCATACGCCATTCCTCGGGCAAAAAACAGTCCACCGAGCGTAACCAAAAACGCCGGCAATTTGTAGAAGTGGATCAAGCAGCCCATGCCGGCTCCAAAGACTGTCCCCAGCACTAAGGCCACTGCCCAGGCATTAATCGGGTGCCACGCGTACTCCATGATCATCGTTGCCACAAACGTACTTGTGAAACCGACGACCGATCCTACCGAAAGATCGATGCCTCCAGATAGAATCACCAGCGTCATGCCAAGAGCGCAGATTCCCAAAAATGCGTTCTCAGAGAACAACTCCACTACAACAGCCGCCGATGCGAAGCCTTCGTAACGCAACGAGGCGATCCCGAACAACACGACGAATACAACAAACGTTGCCGTCAAAGGCACATACTTCCTGGAAATCTTAAGCGACATTTTTCCGAGCGTAGAGACTTGTGAATTGCTTCCGGAACCGATCCGAGCGCAACAGGCAGACGGTCACGATTAGCACCGCCTTTGGAATCGGCGACAAAGCCGAGTCCACACCATATGAATACAAAGTCGTTGTGAGCGTTTGCAGCAACAGCGCTCCGATGATTGCTCCAATCAGCGAAAAGCGTCCCCCTGAGAGAGCGGTTCCCCCGACGACAACTGCAAAAATCGCATCGAGCTCACGGTAGATGCCAAGTTGGCTTGGATCCGAGTTGGCAATGTTCGAAGTCTCAACCAAACCCGCGAGTCCTGCGAACAATCCGCAAACCAAGTACACGAGCAGTTTAATCATCTTCGAATTCACCCCGCTGAAGTGGGCTGCGTCCTCGTTATCACCGGTCGCCTCGATAAACAGAGCCACCGGCGTTTTTCGGACTCCTAGGACCATTAGGCCATAGAGCAGAAACACCAGCACCATGGAAAACGGCAACGCGATCAAATGGCCCGTTCCCAGGTAACCAAACGCATCGTTTTCCACGGCGATCTGCTTCTCCCCTGTAATGAAGCTAGCAATACCTCGCCCCGTCACCATCAGGATCAAAGTAGCAATGATGGGCTGTATCCGCGCGTAGGCAACCAAAGCGCCATTGAGAGCGCCTGCTACCCCAGCCACACCAAGAGCGACCAACAATGCGACAAAGAGCGACGTGTCGGGATCGCTCTGGTAAATGATAGCCACCACGGCGCCTGTGATCGCCATGATTGTCCCAACCGAAAGATCCACTCCCCCAGTCGCGATCACCAAGCACATGCCTAGCGCCAAGATCATGGTGATTGAACCGTTCCGGAAAATATCGATCAGGTTCCCATAAAGATTCCCATCGACGATGGAGATGCTGAAGAACGACGGATTGAAAACCGCGTTGAACAAAAGCAACAGCCCTAGCCCCGCCAGAGGCCAGATAAGTGATGAGCTTGATTTAAGACTCTGCTTCATCCGAACCCTCCATTTCGTCAGAATGGGCAATCAAACTCATGATCGCTTTCTCACTGATTTCTTCATCGCTCAATTCACCCACAAACTGTCGATCACGAAGCACCCAAACCCGCTCGCACAAGCGTTCGATCTCCTCCAGTTCAGAGGAAATTAAAAGCACAGCCATGCCTTCTTTCTGTAGCTCGCGAATCAGCTCCTCGATCTCATCTCGAGCCCCGATGTCGATACCACGGGTCGGCTCGTCGAGAATGATCAGATCTGGATCCGTCGCCAGCCAACGGGCCAACAAAGCCTTTTGCTGGTTTCCACCGGATAGCGTTCGAATCGGCGTTTCACGAGACGGTGTCTTGATACGCAGACGCTTGATGAACTTGTCCGCAATCCGGTTCTGCTCCTGACGCGAAATCGTATTTATGAATCCCTTACGAGCTTGCAGAGCCAGAACGATATTCTCACGCACCGACAAGTTGGGGATAATCCCCTCCCGCTTCCGGTCCTCCGAGCAAAATCCAATTTTCCGGGCAATCGCTTGACGTGGGCTCTTCGGGTTCCCGACGCTGTTGCCCGCCATGCTGGTCTCGCCTGTATCTGACTTCAGGATACCAAAAAGCAGCTTCGCCGTTTCAGTACGGCCCGAACCAAGCAAGCCAGCTAGCCCGGCAGCTTCTCCTTTTCGGATTTCAAAGTCGAAGGATGACATAACGCCTTCCTTGCTCAGGTCTTTGGCTTCCAGCCAAGCCTCTCCTTGGCTGGCAGCTTCACTACGGCTGAGCCCATCCGAGCCTGTATCCGCGAGCTGATCGACCGGCTTGCCCAACATATGGGAAATCAGCTCTATCCGAGGAAGCTTAGCGGTTTCGTACTCGCCAATGGATTGCCCGTTCCGCAACACGGTTATCCGATCCGTAATCGAGTACACCTGATCCAGAAAGTGGGTTATGAATACGATCCCCATTCCTTGAGCACAGAGCTTACGCATCACAGCGAAAAGCTCTTCCACCTCATTCTCATCCAGGCTGGAGGTCGGCTCATCGAGCACCAGAAGCTTTGCGTCGATATCTACCGCACGAGCGATCGCCACCATTTGCTGGATCGCCACCGAGTAGCTGCAGACTTCTTGCGTCACGTCGATCTCGACATCGAATCGCTTCAAAGCCCGTTCCGCCCGCTCGCGAATCTCCTTCCACTGCATGAAACCGAAACGGGAACGCTGGCGGCCGAGCGAGATATTCTCAGCCACGGAGAGGTGCGGAATCAGGTTAACCTCCTGAAAAACAGTACTAATGCCCAAGCCTTCTGCCTCAAGCGGGGCAGCAGGCTTGATCGGTTTACCCTCGAACAGCACCTCTCCAGCGTCACGCTGGTGCACCCCCGTCAGCGTCTTGATCAAGGTCGATTTGCCCGCGCCATTCTCGCCCATCAACGCATGAACCTCACCTCGATACAGGGTTAAATTCGCCTCCGACAGGGCTTGCACGCCGGGGAACGCTTTCGAGATTCCCCGCATGGAAAGGAGAGGATCAGGCATGGATTGAAGAAATGATTGTCTCTGGTGGATACTCGAGAAAAGGAGGGCAATGCTCCGTCATTGCCGAAGCCGTCCCAGCCAAAAAAAGGCAATGACAGTACCGAGGAATGCAATGACGACACTCGAGCGAAGCGAAGACACATTGCCCTCCGAGTACTAGTAAGCGCGTGTCTTAATATCTTCGGCAGCGTGAGCCATCTCGAAGACCTCGTCCTTGACTCGGTTGTCCTTGGCCACGGTTTCACCAGCTAGGATCTTTTCGAGAAGATCAAACGCGAGCGGCCCCTGCAGCGGATTGCACTCGACCACACAGTTCAGCTTGCCATCCACCATTGCCTCAAAGGCCGCACGCACCGCATCGATTGAAATCAACTTGATATAGACCGCTGGCTTCAGTCCCGCTTCCTCGATCGCTTGGATCGCGCCGAGCGCCATGTCGTCATTGTGGGCGTAGACGAGGTCAATGTTCTCAGGGCCATGCTTCTTGAGCATCGCCTCCATGACCTGCTTGCCATTAGCGCGACGAAAGTCACCGCTCTGAGAGTCGATGATCTTCAAACCTGGATGCTGATCGATCACGCTCTTGAAACTCTTCAAACGATTGATGGCCGGCGAAGAGCCAGGAGTCCCCTGCAGCTCCACGATGTTTGCCTTGCCGCCCGTTTCCTTGACGACCCATTCCGCAGCCTGGATGCCTTCCTGGTAGGTATCTGCTCCGACATAAGTCGCAAAGAGCGAGTCATCCGAGACATCCACTGTGCGGTCTAAGATCAGAACCGGAATACCCGCAGCCTTCGCCTTACGCAGGGCCGTTTCCCAACCCGTTTCCACGATCGGAGCGAGAATGATCGCATCCACACGCTGCACCACGAAGGAGCTAAACGCCTTGATCTGATTCTCTGGCTTACCCTGTCCATCCGCAAACTTGAGGTTGTAGCCGCGTTTCTCCGCTTCCTCCTTTACCGAAACGGTATGGGCTTTGCGCCAATCGCTCTCCGCGCCGGTTTGAATAAAACCGATCGTAAGCGTATCGGAATCAGCAGAGCTGTCGTCCGAACCGCCACCGCAGCCACTGAGGAACAAGCCGGTGATAATGAGAAATGTCAGGGGAATCTTTTTGAGCACATCAGGGAACATGCCGCGGATTGTCGCGAAATCGGGCCCAGAGGAAAGCCCGAAATGAGCAGATTGTACACAATCGGCTAAACGTTGACCTAAAAAGGCGAGCTTTGCGAGGGGCAGATGTCACTGATTCTCACCGAGAAACGACGGCTTAATTGATTAAGCACGAAAGCCTTGATCAATCCATCGCGGTGCGTCGCAAGCGACGCACCTACAAATGACTCAGCCACCTTCTACTTCGTCAGCTCCTGATTCGCTTTCTGAATACGGTCGCGCTGGGCCTTGCTCAGTCCCTGCTTGAAATAGACCTCGGGCTTATGCCAAACACCAGTATTTTTGAAGGACTTATCGTCTAAATCGAGGCTGAGGTCGCAGTCAAAGCGAACGATCATCGAGTGTCTTCCATTCGGTCCACCAGCATTTATGAAGTGGCTAAGCCCCCAGGTGACCCCACGGCCATAATCAGTGTCCGTGAACGCGTCCGCTGCGAACGGTCCAGCAGCCGTAGGAGTGAACGATAAACAAGCCGCCAACTCGAAATTAACTCCATCTTCGGCATACTGCATCGTATCGCGCTCGTTACCGTCTTTGATCGCAAGCGCAGCGATCCCCTCCTTAAACGGAAAGTAGGTTGTCTCGTGACCGGAGTTCAAAACCGGATTGAGCGGATGCTTCTCAAAGGGCCCCAAGGGATCTTCCGCTATCGCAAGCCCATGGGCCACGGCATACTTATCTCTTACGTCCGGCCACTTGTTATAGGCTGCCTTGTAGTAGAGATAAATCTTCCCGTTGTAGACGATTGGCTGCGGGTCGTGCGTAGCATCCTGATCCCATTCGCCCTTTTTGCCAAAGGGGATTATTTGCCTGTTCACAGGGGTCCACGGACCGTCCGGAGAATCCGAATACGATACGGTGACCGGACACCAATCTCCTTTCGTTCCACTCGGCTCGTTGAAGGCTTGATAGTAGAGGTAATACTTTCCCTTCCAAACAAGGATGTCCGGCGTCGCGACAGATCGCCAACCTATGTTCGGCTTGGCAGGACGCGACACTGCGACCCCCTCTTCCTTCCACGTAAATCCATCCTCACTCGTGGCATACCAGATCTCGCACAGGTCCCAGTCAGTCGACGGGATCGTATCCGTCGCCTGAGCTGCATTACGAGCCCCCACAGGTCTCACCGCGGTGTCTCGCTTGGTGTACCAAACGTAGTACTTGCCATTCGCGAGTATGGGACGCGATGGATCCCTACGGGTAATCGTTCCATTCCCTCCATTGTAGTCGAATCCCTCTAGACGCGTGTATTTGAACTGTGAGAACAGCTCGTTGTCGTGAACGCGAGGCGCGGGATAGTCGAACATCCGCTCCATGGCGGAGCTCAATGGGATATCCGGTTTCGACTCCGGCATCTTATGTGGAAACACATCTTCCTCAGCCGAGCAGGCGCTCGAAATAATCGCAAACAATGCAGCTGAAATGATTCTTGGTAGATGTGTTCTCATAAGTTGGTGTGTATTCGATTTGGTTGTAATTCGAAACTGTAGGTCGCCGCGCCGAGGCGACATGAGTCATGATAAAGGCGGGTCGACGCCCCGCCCTACAGCTCCCTAGGTGGGACGGCTTCTCCGAAGACGTCCAGATCACCTTCGGTACCGAGGCCTGTGGCTGACAAAGTGAAGAGCCCAAAGTCGATCCACCTCTAAACGTAGGTGCGTATTCCCCACGAATGGACACTAATGCCCTTCGCTTTAAAAGCCCATCTTCGTGACTCTTAGTGCTCTTCGTGGGAAATCTAAACATATTCATTCGCTTGAACTAAAATCCTGAAGCCCTCGGGGTTTCCGTATCACTTTTAAGATCCGTGCCGTCTTCGCGAATCATATCGGGATAATAGCGCAAATAGTTCGCCGAACCGTGCTCGCGACGCTTTTGGCCTACTTCCTGCCCCCAACGCTTGTACTCCGCAGAAGCCGCTTCTTGGTCGCCGATCAAAAGCATGTATTCATTTTCCGACAACATCTCGCCTGAACGATTCCTTAAAGCCACTTCAACATAGAAACGCTTTTCCACTCGCTTCAG
Source organism: Pelagicoccus mobilis (assembly GCF_016595505.1). GTDB lineage: Bacteria > Verrucomicrobiota > Verrucomicrobiia > Opitutales > Opitutaceae > Pelagicoccus > Pelagicoccus mobilis. Next base: position 38,369 of record NZ_JAENIL010000038.1, read on the forward strand.
CTTGGGACCTGCAAAATCGAGCATTTTCTCTGAACTGTTTTCGGCGATCGAATCTACGTCGAAGAGATCCTTAGATAACACCTTCCCCGTATCGCTTTTCACTAGGACCTCAATCGAGCAGTCCTCATATTGCTCATACAAGTCGTTCACGATCCACAGTTCTCCCGCAAAGGACTCCTCATTGAACCAGCGTCGTTTATCGAACTGCAGACTAACGAGCAATGGCTGGTAGCTACGCTTTACGAATTCGTAGGAACGCTTTGGCTCTTGGTAGTTGTCGACGATGCCCCACTTCATATCTGGCCAATAGGTGATGTAGTGACAAAGAGCGATGCCACTTACTCGCGGTTTTCCTCGACGGAAATGCTCCACGGACAACTGGAAAATTGTGCCTTGAGAATCCTGAGTCGCATTTACGAACTCCTCTAGCGAACCGGTCATCTCATCACCAAACGTATCCCAGTTCTGCATACGCAAACGATCGAGATCCGCCCAATGGTACCCCCAACTTAGACCAGGAGGCCACATTTCTTGAGCAGGGATAAACTTCTTCAAACTCTCGACAGACGGTACGGAGGTAATCGCCAGCTCGGGCACGATCGGGAAATCGAGACTCGAGTACCAATCTTCCATCAGCCAACGTCCCATTCCGTAGAAATAGGCCAAGGCGTGTACCGCTTCCTTCGGCTTGTAACCAGCTTCTTGAGCTGTAGCGCAGGTCAGCGGCGAGTCTGGCACGTACGGCAGATCCACATACTCTTGCAACGTCGAACCGAGTTTCTCTAGGAAATTACGGGTAAACATAGCATCGCCTGAACGGAGGAACATTTCTTCCCCACCCTCGATCATGATCAAGCAAGGGTGATTGCGACGCTCCTTGATCACTGCAACAGCCTCTTCAATAATCCCATCGAGAAACGCCTCGTCCTTGGGCAAGTTCCCCGTACCGAGCGGAACCACATCCTGCCAAACCGTAAGGCCAGCTTCATTACAAAGTTCATAGAACTCGCGAATCTCTGGCGGATGCCATCCGAAGATACGGATATTGTTCATATTCGCATCCTTCGCCATCTGGATCAGTTTTCTGTACTCGTCCACGGAGGTACGGCCAACAAAGATGTCCGGCGGTCCACCCCAGCAAGCGGAGCGTATAAAATGGGTCTTACCATTGATCAATGTCGTGCGCGGAAAACTCACCTCATCTGGTCCAAACCCAGGATTCCAAGCCATAGTGACTTCACGGATACCAAATGTCTCTTCGGTCACGTCATGATTCGCGTCACCTTCATTGAGCGACACCTTTGCCTGGTAAAGATTCGGATCTCCTAGATCCCATGGCCACCAAAGCTTCGCGTCTTCTACCTTAAGCGTCTTTTTAATAATCTGCGTTCCCGGCTGCAGCTCGACATCGAACTCACTCCAAACCTTTTCCGACTCAAAGTTCTCTCCCTGCAGACTGGCCACCACCTGCATCGAGCGCGGAGCGTTTGTCGTGTTTTCAAGCTCCATTTCGAGCGTCACCGACGCGCTCCCATCGTCATTGATTTTTGGATTCGCGTACACTTCCAAGATCCGACACTGCCCAGTCGTCACCATCTTGACCGGTTGCCATATCCCAAACGGAATCAGGTCGCGCCAATAGTCACCAAACCAAGGTGTCTTCTTACCGGCCACACGAGCGTTCACCTGAGGCGGTGGGTCGAGTTTGACGATCAACATATTCCGGCCTGCGAGACTCTTCTTTGAAGACCTAAGAGCTTCCGTTACATCAAAGGAAAACGGTGAAAACGCGCCTTCGTGACGTCCTAGGAACGTCCCGTTCAACCACACGTCACAGGCATAGTCCACACCATCGAAATCGATGCGCACTACCTTATCGGTGAGATCCTCCGACATGTTGAACTGATAGGCGTACCACCATTCGTCATACATCACCCATTGAGCCTTAGCGCTGTTACGACCGAAATAGGGATCATCAATCACCCCGGCTTTCCAAAGATCAGTATAGACATCACCAGGGACATGAGCCGGATTCCACACCAGCGTCTCAATGTCCTCCGGGGGCAACTGGTGGATTCCTTCCCTCACCCCTTGCCCAGGATTCATCTTCTTCATCTTCCAGGTAAATCCGGAAAAATCGCGAATCCGCTGGGATTCGGAGTCCTGCCTAATAACAGACTCAGGTTGTGCTAGGATTCGCGGTGCCGCCAAACAAAACAAGGCGAGAGAACACGAAAAGAGGTACCGAAACGCTATATTCATTTTTAAAACTGCATTTCAGATATAAATCTTCGTCGATTGTACACAATCATGAAACACGCAAAAGCGCTGAAATGAAGCTTAACTAATTAAGCGAACAGCTTGGGCTGCAAGGTCTATTCCGAGTAGCAACGCAGCCCGAACAAAGCGGCGGGCACGGTTTCAGACGGATGCTCCAATTTCACCACGAGCCGGTCTGTCTCGATAGCTTCCGGCAACACGATCCGATTGATCGTCTGGTGATTGCCCTTCACGGTCTGGAGCACATTCCCCTCTCCATCCACAACCTGGTAGTTGTTGACCGTAAACGGCACCACACGCTCTGGATGACCGAACTGCGACGACTCCATCGGGTGATCGAAGTCAGAATCGAAATAGAGGTAGATCTCCTTGACCGTAATCTTGTCCGACCAGTTGAGCGTGAGCTCAGGTGACTCGTCCGCAAGCGAGGCTACCCACGCGTTGCTGCGTCCATTCGGGCGCGTGTAACCATTTTTCAAAAGATCAACACCAAACGCTTCCAGAGCGGGAGATACTTCAAAAGCGATGTTCAAGCCATCGGGGCGACGCAAGGGACGCCAGAACTCGAAACTGTCGATACCAATACCTTCTGGCGGGCTCTGTACTCCGTTATTGGATACCGCAGCATTTCCTACATTGAAGGCGGAAACTGTACCCGTCTGGCGAACATCGCTCGCCCTGAGCTTAACAGAGGCATCACCATGGAATGACAACAAAGCGTATTGATCACGATCCAGAGCATTCTCAAATACGACCTCTACCGTCTGCTCTCCGTCAACAAGCGTGACCGTCTTCGACTCGATCAGTCGATCTGGAGTGTAGTGATCTCCCTCCTCCGCTGCCCGAAGTTTCACCTGCATCTCGCTCTCGCCCTTGCTCAAGGCCTGAACGGTGAACCGGTATTGCACACCCGCCTTTAGCGGAAGCCACTGACCTGAAGCATTCTCCAGACTGATGAACTCGCTGTCGCTAGCTGGCAAAGAAGCGAGGGCATCGACCGAGGAACAGGAAAGCGTGGCCGCCTGAGCGAGATCTCCATCGCCCTCTAGCTCAAACTTCGGAATACTCTGACCTTCCTTGTTCAGCGAGTTCTGCAAACGCTTCATTCTCTCGCTCTCAAGCAAGTCACGCGGACTAACGCCTTCTTCAAGACACTGAGCCGCAGCATGACCGATCACCATGCCACCATGGCCACACGTCGCCATCACACGGGTGGTTCCAAAGGCTACATGCGAGGCGCTGATAATGCGCCCGGCGAGAAAGAGGTTCTCGATGTTCCTGCTGTAGAAACAACGGTACGGAATCTGATAAACCCCCTTGCCGTGCCACTGCGTGCAACTTGGCAGTTCGTTGTACACACCGTCTTCAGGGTGCAGGTCGATCGCCCAGCCGCCAAAAGAAACGGCGTCTTTAAAATCGACCCGATCCACTACATCGCGTTGCGTCAACATGTAGTCGCCTTCGAAGCGACGCGACTCGCGCTTCCCTGGGATAGTACCCACCCACTCGAGAGTGAGATTCTCCGCCTCCGGAAACTCGCCTGAGTTTTTGATGTGGTCCCAGATTCCGTAGACGATTTTCCAGAGCTCCCACTTAATTTCCTCTGAATCGTGGATCGTATCCAAACTTCCACCATACTCGACCCACCAAAGCTTACAACCATGGTCCTTCACATTGATCGAGCGGTACTTGGGAAGTTTGGTTATATCCTTCAGGGCAAAGTCCGGGGCGACATAATCCACCGGTTTGCCTATGTCCTTAGTATAAAAGTAAATCGTATGCCCGAGCAGCTCACCGTACTTAGCATCAGGAGCGAAGAGCTCGCCGAACTCGTCCTTGCTCTCTGCACCCATGCGAAACGCAGCTCCCGCAGCGAAGCCGACCACTCCATCACCGGAAGCATCACAGAAAAGCGGCGCGTTTAACTCATAGCGAGTCAGGTTCTGACTACAGAAGGCCCAAACCTTTGAGATCTTCGTCGGACTACTCTTCTCCACTTCATAGGCCGCCGTATTCAGCAACAAGGTGATATTTGGTTCGCTCCGTACCTTCTCCAGGATGATCGTATCCAAAATGATCGCATTACCTTCCTTGTTGCGATATAGGTTCTCCACCAAGATCTCGTCGATCACCCCGCCTTCACGCGACCAGCGATTGTTGTTACCTAGGTGCGATGTCGCCCCCAGTATCCACAATCTCACTTCACTCGAAGCGTTTCCACCCAACACAGGGCGGTCTTGAACGAGCACGACTTTCACTCCTTCGCGAGCCGCAGAAATCGCCGCACAAGCTCCCGCCATGCCGCCACCGACCACAACGAGGCCAGCATCGATGGAGACCTTCTTTAGGCCACGTACTTCTTCTGAGAAATTCTCTACAATCATTTTAAAATCAAATCAGCTTCTTGCGTTTGCTTCACGCCACTGCGATTCGTCATCAGAACGGCTACACCTATAGCAGCGACAAGCAGTCCAACGCTTACCACCAACAGTCGCCCATAATCTGAAAACGCGCCGAGTACAGCGATTGCACTACCCGTCAGGGCGATACCAATTCCAATCACCTTCACACCGTGCTTGTTCTCGCGGTCCGCTTCCGCCTGCTCTTCAGCTTTCAATTCTATATTGGCAGCCTCTGCCGCCAGACGCTCTTTCCGACCCATCTCATAGTCCCGGTACTGCTGCGTCTCCTTGCCCTTTCTCATGGCGTAAATCTCGTATCCAGCCATCAAACACAAAGGCAGGCACGATCCCAACACCTGCACTTGTGCGGGGCTCAGGGCAAATACACCGGATCGCTTTAAACCTTCGAAAATCAGATTCACCGTAAGGCAGATCAAAGTCACCCCGAGCACTGATTTACCAGTGTGCCGCTTCGAAAACAGAGCCCAAAGCGGAGGAATGTACATCGCTCCTCCCGTCACAGCCGCCAGCATCCAGATCACATCCAAAATGCCGCCGAGATGATCGACCGTCAAAGCCAAGACCATGGTCAGGCAGCCAAACACCACCGTCGAAACACGGGCCACTGTGATCAATTGCTTATCCGAAGCTTCCGGTTTGATGCCCTTGTATATGTCATTTGTGAATACACCGGAAACAATGTTGAGCGTGGTATTCACCGAGCTCGCGGTCGCGAAAATCATAGCGCCTACCATCAGCCCCAACATGCCCGCCGGAAGGACTTCCTTGGACATGTTCATGTAAGCGTGATTCGCATCGCCCGCCGCGACATCCAGCCCTGGATTGTAGATGCGGTAGATCATTGGCGGCAACATCCAAACAATCGGGCTGATCGTGTAGAGGCAGCCAAATAAGAGCGCCACCTTTCGCGAATCCTTCGCCGTCTTCACGCTGGTATAACGCTGCACATACGCCCAGTTACCCGCAATGAAACAGAGGTTATACAGCCCAAAGCCTAGGAAGAACAAAGGCGTGTACTTGCTGGTGGTAAAATTGAAGAAATCCTCCGGAGCCCCTTCGAAAAAGCCACTGACGCCGCCGATCTTGTCGAAGGCCAACGGAACGATGATGATCACCGCCGCGGTCAAAATAATAAATTGCAGCACATCCGTCACGATCACCGCCCATAAGCCACCCGTCGCCGTGTAGAGCACGATCGCCACCGTCAAAAGAACCACCGCGTATTCGAAAGGAATGCCGGTTGCCCCCTCCACGATCTTCGCCACCGGGTATAAAAACGCGCCACTGGTAAATACCGAAATCGCGACAAAAAGATAAGTGTACACCTTCTGCACCCCAGCACCTAGGCGAGCTTTGATGAACTGCGCCCCGGTCAACACCCCCGTGTTACGCCACCGGGCAGCGATGAATCCAGCAATGATGAAGCCCGCCAGACACATTGTCCACTGGATCGAAATCGAAACCAAACCATTGATGTAAGCCAGCGACCCCCATGCGACGAAGGTCCCCGCCGAGAAGAAGCTCATGAACAGCGAAAGCCCATTAATCCACCAAGGCACCGCGCCGCCCCCAGCAAAGAAGGTCTTCATGTTTTTGCCCGATTTCGAGAAAGACATGCCCGCAGTCAGGACGCCTGCAGTGAACACAAGAATGACGATGTAGTCTAAAGATGACATGATTGGGTTTGGGAGAGACGGAGGTAAATCCGGGTAATTTCGAAGTGTCGCAGCCCCCAAGCTCCTCGGCTAACCCTTCCACCGTCAACCGTTGACTGCGCGCAATCCGCAAACACACGCCCAAGGTAGCGGCCATCATCCCCGATGCCCCCCCCCCCTCTCCGTAGAGTCGTCGCTCGCTCCGCACCGACATCCAGCCAGAACCCAGCCCCCAACCTCCCCCCTCTGTAGGGCGGGGCGCCGACCCGCCATCCCCCAAAACTCCTGCCGACCAAAGGCCATCCTGCTCCGCCCGCAGGCGGCCCCCTGTCAAAAAACACTCTCCCCTACCACCCAGAACCCATAACCCATAACCCATAACCCTTAACCCCAAAAACATCACCACTCCCGCCGATACGCGCTCGGCGGCATCCCCATCGTCTGCCGAAACACCCGCGAAAAATAGAAGGCACTTGAAAATCCCAACTGCAAGGCGATCTCCTCCAGGCTCAGCTTCGTAGACAATAGCAAGTCGCAGCTCCGCCGTACCCTCAGGCGGGTCAAGTACCGGTTAGGCGTGTCGCCAATCTCCAAGCGAAACAGCTCATGGAATCGAGCTCGAGACAAGCAGGCCACCTGACTCAGCCGCGCCAAATCCAACTTCTCCCCGAGGTGATCCTCCATATAGCGCACCGCAGCTTCCACCCCTTTAGAGCCCTCTCCCCCTAACCGCCGCTGCGATAGGACAAAGAACCGTTGCAGCAGTTGGCGCAAATGCGTCGAAGCTCGTAAAAGCTGTTCGAAACCGATTTCGCCCCGATACAATTCCAGGAGCATCTCAAACTCCGCGACACACTCCGGGTCCTGCGGCAGCTCCACCCTCCATTCCCCCTTCGACAAACCCAGCAATTCAGAGAACGCCTTCGCCTGCTTACCCCTAAAGTGGACCCAGTAGTTGAGCCAGGGCTCGCTCTCCATAGCCCCGTAAGCATGCGGAGTCTTCGGCGGGACAATAATGCAGGTCCCAGGCCTCAGTTCCCACCTATCACTTCCATTTTCCGCCCAGCCGACTCCCTCCGCGCAATACTGTAGGATGAACTCATCCATGCCTCGCTTCCGTCTCGTCTCCGAGCCTACTGCAGGCGGCAAGCGTCCCACCGAGCGCACAAAGAGCGAACTCAAAATAGGATGCGACTCCGCAAGCTCAAGCGAAGCACTAGGAATGACAGAATGTTGCAGTTCCACGATCAGACGATTTTATAGGTTTATCGGACAATATCGCATGTTCTCCCCAAAAAGAAACTGCTAAAATTCCCGAAACAACGCCCCTCCATCACCCAGAACTCAGAACCCAGCACATCACCCTTCCACATTTCCACTTTTCCAACCACCCAGCACCCAGCACCCAGCACCCAGCACCCAGCACCCAGCACCCAGCACCCAGCACCCAGCACCCAGCACCCACTCCAAACTTCAAACTTCAAACTCCAAACTTTCAAAACCATGCGTCCAAACATTCTCCTCATCACTAGCGACCAGCAACACTGGGACACCATCGGTCTCAACAACCCCGAGATCCACACACCCAATCTCGATCGGCTCGCCAAGCAAGGCTGCCTCTTCGACCGAGCCTATTGCCCCAATCCGACCTGCACGCCCACTCGTGCCTCCATCATCACCGGCATGTATCCAAGCCAGCATGGCGCCTACACGCTTGGGACCAAGCTCCTAGAAGACCGCGTCACCATCGGCCAAACGCTCTCCGACGCGGGCTACCAGACAACTCTGGTCGGCAAGGCACACTTCCAGCCTCTTCGCGAAACCGAAGAATTCTCCTCACTCGAGTCGTATCCAATTCTTCGCGACCTCGATTTCTGGCGAGATTTCGACCAGCCCTTCTACGGATTCGACCACGTGGAGCTCGCTCGCAATCACACCGACGAAACCCACGCCGGCCAGCACTACGCCATTTGGATGGAAGAAAAAGGCCTCAACGACTGGGCCAAGCACTACCAGAGCGACTGGTGCGAATTCTCTTTCGCCGAAGAGTCAAACCCACCTCAGTACCTCAAGTGGAGCATCCCGGAAGAGTACCACTACAACACCTGGATCGCCGAACGCTCCAACGCCCTGATGGAAGAGTACGTCAAAGAGGATAAGCCCTTCTTCCTCTGGTCCAGTTTCTTCGACCCGCACCCTCCCTACATCGTGCCCGAACCATGGGACACCATGTACGACCCAGAAAAGGTCACCGTCCCACAGATCACGCCCGGCGAGCACGAACAAAATCCCGAGCACTTCCAAAAGACCCAGCAAGAGAACCCCGACTTCTCTAATTGGGAGGAAGAAGGCGGCAACACCATGCACGGCTGCGAATCGCATCTTCAAGACCGCGAGTCGCTCTCCAAGGAGATCGCCGTCTACTACGGCATGATCAGTTGCATGGACAAATACATCGGCCAGATTCTCGACAAGCTCGACGAGCTTGGCATCGCCGACAACACCCTGATCGTCTTTACCTCCGACCACGGTCACTTCTTCGGGCACCACGGCCTCATAGCCAAAGGTCCATTCCATTACGAAGATCTCATCCGCATCCCCTTCATCGCCAGCTGGCCCGGCAAGATCGAAGCCGGCACCACCAGCTCCGAGATCCAATCTCTTGTCGACCTCGCCCCTACCTTCCTCGAAGCGACCGGTACCAAGATTCCAAATACAATGACCGGAATCTCCCAGGCCAAAGCATGGACGGGTGAAGAAACCAGCCAGCGCGACCACGCCATTGTCGAGAATCGTCACCAGCCCACCACCATTAATGCAAAGACGTACATCAACGCCCGCTACAAAATCACCACGTATGCAGGCCACGAATACGGTGAACTGTGGGATCTCGAGAACGACCCCAAGGAGCTCAAGAACCTCTGGAACGATCCCGCGTCAGCCGAGTTGAAGGCCAAACTCATCATGGAGATGCTCCACGCCGAAATCAAAAAGGAGCCCACCCCCATGACCCGCATCGCCGGCGCCTAACCCAAGACAGGGCGTGGGTGCCGCCCCACGCCTTTCAACGGCCATCAGCACAAAGAAGCTGCAGGTCGCCGCGCCGAGGCGACAAACCGCCAACCGACGTGTCCCGGCGGCCATCCCCACTCCGTAGGGTCGTCGCTCGCGACGCACCGCACTGCCCAACTACCCCTTCCACTTTTCACCCCACTCCACCTCTCTTTCTGTCTCCCCTTCAGGAAAAAGTACCAAGAATATTCGACTCACCCCAGCGAAGGAGACATACCGCAGCATGTATCCAGTATATCATTACAGTACATTCACGCCGTGCAGCTCGTTATAAATCTTACCAAACGAATCGAATCAAGAAGTTCGAAGAGTGACGGGTTTGTAATTGTCTACGATGGCAACGAAAAAGGAGAATGTATTTCGACTATCCGGATAACATCTGACTCTGCACTCAATTAATCCCCAAACTCAAAGGCACCTCTCCACAGCCAGCACCCGTTGTCTTGCCCCTTCAGCAATGATTAAAAAACACCACAAGATTCTGGCTATAACATCCTTGCTGTGGGCCTCCACGAACGTAGAAGTCCAATCTCAATCCGTCGAAGCTCCCGAGCAAGTTCAGATTCTGCAGTTTGGCACCAACGGCAAACGCAACATGCTCTACGACGCCCGTCAGCGACCACACTCGGTGTTGTTGCACGGTCGTGTGTACATTGTCTTCAACGCCAACGCAACACCGACCCAGGACAAGAAGGGCATAGCCTATCCCATGATGATCACCTATTCCCCGAAGACGCGCCAGTTTACAGAGCCCGTGCGTATCGGCCCAGCAAGTAGCGATCACCATTACAGCCCGATAATCTGGGCCGACGAATCGGATCACCTGCATGTGCTCCATGGTTGTCACAGGACGCCAGGCACTCACCTTATTTCAGCGAAGCCCGTCGTCGCGGGAACGTTGGCGATCCAATGGGAAGAAGCCCCTCGGATTGCACCAAAGCTGTCTTACCCAACAGTCTTCCGTGCCTACAGCGAAAAGGAAGTGATCGCTTATCGAACCAATGGCCACACCAGTTCTTGGACCTATCGGATCAGCGACGACAACGGCCAAACCTGGACCGGGCCGGAACAGGATGTCACCGACCTCGACAACAAAGGCCGAACTGACTGGTCATCTTACCGTACCGTGCTGCCGAGCGAGGACGGTAGGCATTTGCACATGGTCTACACAGACTATGATGACTACAAAACACAGCTAACTCCAGACCGCCTCTACAATCCCCGTTACGGCCAGAACGTCAGCAACGAGTGGAAATACAACCTACACTACGTTAAGATCGACCTCGAAACCCACGAGGTCACCAATGCTGAGGAAAAGACGCTCCGAACGCCGATCGACATCGACTATTCGAAGGAACATTGCCTGATCTGGGACACGGAGGGGCGAGGCTCAGGCATCCCCCCCGTAATTGCTCTGGATACGGAAGGAGATCCGACTTTTCTGCACATTCTCTCCGAAGGCGATCTGAAAACACATGGCTACTACTACGTGCGCCGTGAAAACGGCGAGTGGCTTCAGACGAGGATCAACTCTTCAAACCACAACTGGAACGGCGGCTACATGGTTCATCGCACCGACGGAAGCATTTACGCTTACCTCATCACAGGAGATGGATTTCTAGGAGGCGGCTATATGGATGGCCGTGGTGGTGGTCGCGTCGAGGAATGGATCTCCAATGACAAAGGAAAGACATGGGGCAAAAACCGTGACCTCACACCCGATCGCGAACGATACCCCGGCTGGCGGTTTAACCACGTCCAACCAATCGCTCGTCCCGATGGGACACCAGTAGACGGCATGCTTCTCTTTTACGGATGGAGAGATAAAGACCTTCCTACCGCAAAGGCCTTCCTGATTCACGAGAATTCGTAGTCAGACGATCGATACATATTCGGCATACGCTCCTTCACTTCAAAAATTGAGAGACCAACCGTTTTTCGCCCTCGGATCCTATCCGTATCCTGTAGGCTAAAATTTAGTTAGACTCATTCTCGTGTGATTAGGAGTCATGCGAACGAAGTGCTCGTTCTGGAGCGTTAAGAGACTGTCCAGTATTTGTGGGAGCGTGATAGCTAGCTATCTTTCCCCTTTCGAACCGCGCGACAAGCATGCTCCCACCTATCTTCAGTTCGGAAATCCCCACATTATTGGACAGACTCTGAGAAGCTGGGGCAAAAGAACCCTTCAGGCTATAAGGAGAAAACAGACGAAAAACAGTCGCCCCATACAACTCCGGTCGGAGCTTCGCGGTAGCCTGAGCACATCGTCCATTCCCCAAAGGTATCATAATGTGAATACAAACAATATTAAGCGATCACTTGGCAACACGCCGTTTACGCCTAAATTCCTTCAAAAAATGAGATGAAACTAGACCTAAAGTCAGCGAAATGGCTAAATAAGCCTAGAAGCAGCGAAGTAAAAGGAACGACAGTATCGATCACCACAGAGCCGGGTACCGATTTCTGGCAGCGATCATTCTATGGTTTCAGAAACGACAATGCCCCAGCACTTCTATGGTCTAGCGATGCTAACTTCACCTTCGCCGTGAAAGTTAACATCGACTATCGAAAACAGTTCGACCAATGCGGATTGATAGTATACCTGGACAACGAAAACTGGTTCAAAGCGTCCATCGAATTCGAGAACGACCAGTTCTCGCGGCTTGGTAGCGTTGTGACAAACACAGGGTACTCTGACTGGGCGACAAGCGATATCCCCCTACCTCCCGAAATCCATTACCGATTAAGTCGAAGAGGTCCGGACTTCCTAATCGAGTTTTCTTACGATGGAACCGACTTTAAGCAGATGCGAATCTTTCATTTGCATAGCTTGGAACAGACAACGGAAGAGATGGGGAAAGCGAACCCACCTCTTCCTGCAAAAAACGTAATTCAGTTTGGCGTCTACGCATGCAGCCCCTTAGATTCATCGTTCACCGCTCAATTCACGAACTTCCAGTTCGAGCCCTGCAGATGGCACGCACACGCCGCTACCTAAAAAGGTACGATAGACACGCCCACAAACCGTATCCACTTTTCAACGACAACAACAACAACAACAACAACAACAAAACATAGCGACCAGACGACGGTTTTACTATTAAAAGGGAAACCAAAACGCATGATTCGAACTCTCATATTCGATCTAGACGACTACCTTGCTCCCGCGTCCACCGTAGGAGAGAAGCTGTACGAGCCGGCCTTCGAAGCCATGCGAGAGAAAAACCAAGGCGCTCTTTCCCAATCAACTCTAGAGCAGGCATTCGATGACATAGGGCACCATCCCCTCGATTGGGTGGCCGAGCGGTACGGCTTCCCCGAAGAGGTGAGAGACGCAGACTCCTTTGTCCAGTCCAGAATCGAGTTGCCGAGAATCATCCGAAATCACTGAAGCAGAGGACGATTTGCAAAGCGGTGCGCAAACTTCGCCTCGCCTCACAACTCCGACTTGGCAATGCTTGGGCAGACTAATACCACACGCCATGCCAACACACCGCATCTTCAAAACAAGCTTCTCAAGCGTCTATCCCCACTACGTGGCGAAGGCAGAAAAGAAAGGACGCACCAAGTCCGAAGTGGATGAGATCATACAGTGGCTCACGGGCTACAGCGAGACAGAGTTTGCAGCAGCTCTCGACACCGGAACCGACTTCGAGACCTTCTTCGCCGAAGCTCCCTCCATGAACCCTGCCCGAGAGTCGATCACGGGAAAGATTTGCGGTGTGAGAATTGAAGAAATCGAAGAGCCAACCATGAAGGAGATACGATACCTGGACAAACTGATCGACGAGCTCGCGAAAGGGAGACCGATGTCAAAGATCCTACGGTCCGCTTTATGAAGAGAATTCAAAGCAGCGGACTGATGCATAGCTGCCTCGCCCCCCTTACCGCAACAACTCAGCCTCGGCAGCCCCGATGAACAAACACTGGAGCTTAGCATCCGAATCAAACCGGAAAAAGAGAACAAAATCCCTCTGGTTCTATTCGCTCGCAACTCCGATCGCCGTCTACCTTGGCATTACGAACTTCGGTACCGAATCGATTCCCCCAGACCAGTTGTGGATACTGGCGATTCCCGCCCTCATCCTACTCTTCTTCGCCCTAATCTTGAGAAACACGGCGAAGGGCGAGGAAAAGACCGAGATAGAATTGGACTACGATACTGGCTTAGCGTTCTTCCGAAATTATCGCTTCATAACAAAGTTCGCCGGCGACAAGGTTCTTGATGAGGTCGCAGTTCCCTTTTCTGGAATCTACACATCAAAGATCACAAAAGGAAAAGGGAACTCGGTCTGGTTGGATCTAGTAACGAATCGCGGAAAGGTATCCATCGGATCATACGTCGAGCTACCCGAGATAATCGAAGCCTTCGACGAGATCATTCGCCTGAACCGAGAGACCAACGAGACCTTCGACGAAGACTACCTCGCCGCGCCCAGACCAAGAACACCTTGGTATGGATGGTTGATCCTGCTAGCTGGCGTACTAGCCATCGCATTCATCGGATGGGCCCATTTGAGAAACACCTAGGAGCTCCCACCCAGCGAGGCGGAGCAGGCCACAAAATGCCTAATACCTCCCCCTTCCCGCCCCTAGATTGGCCCTCAAACCAGCCTGCGGCACGAGCGAAGAGCGCCCCTGGATCCTGATATTGACTCGGCAACACCGACTCCCAACTATCTGCGGCTTCTCCCGATCCACTCAGACCAACATGTCTCAACCATTCCCGGTCCTATCTCTTGTTGCCTTGCTTGCCACCCTCGGTCTCGGCGGCTGCGAATCAGTTCCCACCCAGGAAAACGTTCCCGAGCCTAAGGTCGACAATGGCCCCGAAACGGTCACCGAATTCGACCGCGACCGCCCCTCTATCATCATCGGCGCCGTCGAAAAAGCGAGCTTCGAGGAGTTCGACTTCCCGCTCGAAGCGCGCATCGACACCGGGGCCACCACCTCCTCCATCGACGCTCGCGATATCAAGCCCTTCGAGCGCGACGGAAAAGAGTGGGTAGCCTTCACCATCAAGGATCGCGAGAGCGACGCCAGCCTACGCCTCAAGCGTCCCATCGAGCGCGTCGCCGTTATCGAACAGCAAGGCCCCAAGCAACGTCGCTACGTCGCCAGACTCTCACTCGTTTTCAACGGACAAGAGCCCGTCTTCGTGGAGTTCACCCTGACCAATCGGGAGAACTACGAATACCCCGTCCTCATCGGGCGAAACGTCCTCGAAGGAAAGTACATGGTCGACGTCTCCACCGAATTCGCACTCGGGAAATCCCTGTCCCAACAATGAGCAGCTCATCAAGCGGGAAAAAATGGCCGCTCTACCTCGGGGTCGCCTTCCTCGTCCTCCTCGGCTCTTGGAGCATCTACAAAAAAGCGACCGTCTACGGCTACTCCCTCACCCAAAGGGCCCAAGAGCCCGTCTGGCTGGTAGAGGCAGCCATCAGTTTCCGCGCGGATGGAGAACCAGTAAAGGTATCCCTAGCCGTCCCCAAGGACTCCTCGGCCTTCCACATCCTGGACGAAAAGAGCATCGCCCCAGGATACAGCGTCTCACTTCAGGAGCAAGACTCCGGGCGACGGGCAATCTGGTCGAAGCGGAGCGCTGAAGGCCCGCAAAAGATCTTCTACCGCCTCGACGTATTCGACGCCGTCGGCGGCCAAGTCCTCCTCCAACAGGATCCGCCCCCCACCCCAAACAAACCGCGCTTCGAAGAGCCCTACAATACCACCGCCCTCGACTTGGTGGCTTCCATTCACGAACGCAGCGCCGACGACGATAGCTTCGCTTCAGAGCTTATTCGACAAATATCCCAGTACAAAAGAAACGAAGCCCTTCAAACGCTCCTGGAACTGGACCCCGACCTCGTCTCCCTAACGCGAAAATTGCTCGCTCTCGAAGGCATCCCCTCACGCCTCACCCGCGGCGTATCCCTTGAAAAGGACAGTCGCCTCGAGCCCATGCGCCAGCTCATCGACATCTACACCGGCGACGCATGGGAGCTTTTCGACCCGACTACCGGCAAAAAAGGAATCCCCTCCCGCTTCCTGCTCTGGCAACGTGGCGAAAGCTCGCTTCTCGACGTCGAAGGCGGACGCGGCTCGAAGGTATCCGTCTCCGTCATCCAAAAGGCCCGCCCTACAAACGAACTTATCCTAAAACGAAAAGACCTCACCGAGTCCGCCCTGTGGGACTTGTCCGTCTACACCCTCCCCATCAAGGAGCAAAACGTATTCAAAAAGCTATTCGTCATCCCTTTGGGAGCGCTCATCGTCGTCATCGTTCGCAACCTCATAGGCTTCAAGACCAGCGGCACCTTCATGCCTATCCTCCTCGCGTTGGCTTTCCTGGAAACCAAACTCCTTCCCGGACTCATCATCCTCTTCGTCATGATCGCCGCCGGTCTCGGCATCCGCAGCTACCTGTCCAAACTGAACCTCCTACTCGTCCCTCGCATCTCCGTCGGCATCATCGTGGTCATTTTCATCATGGCCGCCATGAGCATCATCAGCTTCAAAATGGGCCTCGAGACCGGCATGCGAGTCACCTTCTTCCCCATGATCATCATCGCTTGGACGATCGAAAGAATGTCCATCGCCGCCGAAGAGCAAGGCATACGGGAAGTCCTTATCCAGCTAGGCGGCAGCCTGTTCGTGGCAGTCATCGTCTACCTCACGATGAGCAACAAGCATATCACCCACTTCATGTACGCCTTTCCTGAAGCCAATCTCATAATCCTTGGCATCATCCTTCTCCTCGGCGTTTACACCGGCTACCGATTAACCGAGCTCCACCGATTCCAGCCATTGGTCGAAAACACTAAGAAGGGCGAATGAACATCGACTGGCTCAAACGCTTGAAGGAGTCCTTCCCTCCGAAACTCGCCTCAGTCCGATCGCTTCGCCAAGACGGCGTTCTCGGGATGAACACGAGGAACCACGCTTACATTCAAGCCTACAACGACCGTAAACTGTATCCAATCGTCGACGACAAAACGCAGACAAAGAAGTTAGCCATTCGTCACAAGATCCCCACACCGGACCTAATCGGGATCATAAATTTCCAGCACCAGGTCCCTTCCGCCCTCGAGCTGCTGAAAAACAAATCGGAGTTCGTCATCAAGCCCGCAAAAGGCTCAGCCGGAAAAGGGATTCTCGTCATCTCCAAACGAGAAGGAGACCTCTACTTCAAGCCAAGCGGAGCCAAGGTCACCAAAGCCGATCTCACCCGGCATATCTCCAATATCCTCTCAGGCCTCTATTCGCTTGGCGGCGTGACAGACTCGGCGATGATCGAGGAAATCATCCAATTTACGGATACATTTGACGGCTACAGCTACCAAGGCGTCCCCGACATCCGAATCATCGTCTTCAAGGGTTATCCCGTCATGGCAATGTCACGCCTCTCCACCGAAGCCTCGGACGGCAAAGCAAACCTTCACCAAGGCGCCGTAGGCGTCGGCATCGACCTGGCGACAGGCCGAGCCCGCTACGCCGTGCAATTCGACCAGTCCATCAAACGCCACCCCGACACCGGCAAGCCCTTCGACCAGCTAAAGATCCCGCTGTGGGATGAACACCTGCTCATAGCAACTCGCTGCTACGAAATGGCAGGTTTGGGCTACCTCGGGGCCGACGTCGTCCTAGACAGAGTACGAGGCCCGCTCATTCTCGAACTCAACGCTCGCCCCGGCCTAGCGATCCAAACCGCCAACGGGCTCGGGCTGCAGTCCCGCCTCAGCCGCATCGAGTCGCTAGACCACGAAACACCGCGCACCCCGGAAGAACGAGTCGATTTCAGCAAAAAGGAATTCGCCGCCTAAAGGTAGCGGCCGCTGTCCCTAGCGGCCACAAAGCCCTACCTCCTGCGAATATAAACATGATAAGCGCTTGTCAGCCGCTTGCCCGCTTCGTCCAAAAAGATGGCATCTAGCTCATGGAGTCCTTTACCCAGCTCAACTTCGAAAACGAGCGATTCATCCGATACCGTCACCTGCTTCGAATCCGAAACGTCTCCAACTCTCAAATACGCCTCCTTAATCGGGAGGGCCACAAACTCATCACCATACAGCAAATGCGTCTTCGGACCGTAATCCCAAGCATCCACAGTCTTGGTAACCGGAGGCACACCAGAAATCGTTCCACCATCCACCTCCTTCGGCCAGCGACGGATCTCAATTTCGAAGGCACCGGGCGTTTCTACTTCAAAATGCCACAGGCCACTTATCGGCTTTCCAGAAGCTGTGTGAGCATGGTTCCATAAGGTCCCTTCCCTCAGTTCGGAGACCCCAAGGTACACTTCTTCGTCAAACTCAGTCCCCACAATCGGCAACGGAAACACACGATCCTCAGGAGTGACCAAAGCCCAGTAGTCATCAAACCGTTTCCGTAGTTGCTCAACCACTTCAGGGTACTCTGCCGACACATTGTTTTTCTGAGCAGGATCCGCCTTGATGTCGTAAAGCTCATCCAGTGAAAGTAGACGCCAACGCTGAGTCAGAACCGCACTTCGCCAGCCCTTTTCGTACTCCGCCTTCCGCTGGACTTCCACGAACAAGGTACGTTCGGGCCAATCGGACTCTTCTTCTTTCATCAAAGGAACCAAACTCGTTCCGTCGAAGTCGATCTTCTTGTGAAGCTCTAAACCGCAGAGTTCGGTCAGTGTTGGAAGCAGATCGATGTGAGCCGAAAGCGTATCAATATCTCTCGCCTCACCGAGGTCACCGCTAGGCCAACGTATAAAACAAGGCACACGATGACCTCCATCTTGAGTGCTCCCCTTTCCACCCGACATGCCTGCATTGAAGGAGCTGCGACCATGCGTGCTCCCATTATCGGTCATAAAAATAACGATCGTATCATCCGCTAAGCCTTGGCCATCCAAAGTCTCCAATAGTTTCCCTACGTTCTGATCAACACGTTCGATCATCGCATAAAAGAGAGCACGCCCTTTCGGAGTTCCAGCGTCCAAGTACTTGTTTGCAAGCCCTGGATCCGGCAGGGTACAGGGATCATGTGGAGCGTAAGTCGGCAGGTAGACGAAGAACGGGTTCGGCTCATTGTATCCCTTGATATAATCTAAGGCTGCATCAAAGAACACGTCCGGGTTGTATCCCTCGCGATGCACTTGTTCCCCATTATGCCAATACACATCATTCACACGATCGTTCCAGAAGTAGTCATCCGATGTCCCAGGGCCGCCATCACCAATTCCAAGCCATTCATCGAAACCGCGATCCATCGGGCGATAAGGATAGTTTGCCCCGAGGTGCCATTTTCCGAATAAGGCGGTTGCGTATCCGTTTTCCTTAAACACTTCGGCCATGGTTACCTCACCACGACGGAGATGGTTTCCACCTCGCACAGTGTGCCATACCCCTGCGTGATGAGAGTATTTTCCTGTCATGACCGCCGCACGTGTAGGAGCACAAGTCGGATCGACGTGAAAGTCAGTCAGACGAAGCGACTGCCTGTGCAAGGCATCGAGATTCGGAGTTTGCAGTTCCGGATTGCCATGGGCTGAGACATCCCCATAGCCCTGATCATCCGTCACAATCAAAACAACATTGGGACGCTGACTCGCAGATAGGAGACCTGCGAGCAGCAAGACAACGAACAAGCAAACTCCGTGCTTAAGCATTTTCGTTCCGCTTACTTTGAGGGCTTAATTTTGAAGACCCAAGAGTACTTCAGATTAACCCCTTGAGGCATAGAGATCTTCACTCCATCACTAGATTGGCTGTATTCAAGCTCACCATCCCAACCCAAAAGCTCGATTGACTCGATACCGATGGTATCCTTTGTCAGGGATTCGATGGTGATATCCGTTGATGGTGGATCCAAAACGATCGCATACAGGTTTCCATTGTTGGTCGTGAAACGAATGTCTTCCTGAGTGAACTTGGAGTTTTTGTGCTCAGAGATGTGACCTGTAACTGTTTCTGTGGGGCCCTCTCCATACGTTTGCCAATAGGAACTGCCGTGAATGGCCTCACCGTTTAGATCGAGCCACTCTCCCATCTCGAGCAGAGTCGCCTTTTGGTCTTCTGGAATGATGCCGTCCCAACGCGGTCCGATGTTAAGAAGCAAACAACCGTTCTTGCTCACGATATCGCATAGATCTGCGATTAGTTCACCTGCCCCCTTGGGTTTCCAATTGGTCGCATAGTACCAGGAGTTCTTTCCGATCGATGTATCCGTTTGCCAATACTCCTTTCGCAAATGGTCCATTTTGCTGCGCTCAAGATCAAGCATGTGGGTACCTTCCGGGTAGGAATCGAACTTTAGGTTCTTCGTTTGCAAGACCACCGTTTTATCACGGGCTACGCCCGAATTATAGTAGTAAGCCGCCAATTTCTTGTGGTACGGGACGAAATTCTCTCGATCCAAGAAGAAGTCGAACCAAAGAATATCCGGCTCGTACTTATCGATGATCTCCTTCGTACGTGGCCACCATGTGTTCGCCAACCACTCCGGGCTAACCGGATCCCCCATTTTGCGCTTTGGACCATAGAGCGCCTCGTAGCGTGGGTCGCTATTGTCGTAGTAATCTTGGATGTTGTAGAAGAACCAATTGAAGGCTAGGTGGGAGCTCGCCCCAGCGATCAAACCTTCGTCTTTAACCGCGTCGATCAACTCTTTGAATACATCACGCTTCGGTCCCATATCAACTGCGTGGTAAGGAGTGACGCTCGACTCGTAGAGGGCGAACCCATCGTGGTGTTCCGCCACCGGGATCACGTACTTAGCTCCTGACTTTTTGAAAAGCTCCGCCCACTCTTTGGCATCGAAATTCTCCATGGTGAACTTCGGAATCAAGTCCTTGTATCCAAAGTCCTTCTGATCCCCGAACTTCTTTTTGTGATACTCGTAGGCAGGGTGAGGCTTGTCCGAAGTCTTCTCACCCGTATGGTTATCGAAGTTCCCCTTATCCAAGTACATCCATCGTGGATACCAATCCGTATGCAGTTCCGCCACGGAGTTAGGACCCCAGTGGATAAAGATCCCGAACTTCGAATCCTTCATCCATTGCGGAATTTCATATTGATGCAGGCTTTCCCATGTTTCTTCGTACTTAGGTTGCTCGGCTTCTTTCTGTACACAGCCAACCGTGCACAGCGACGCCAAGGCGGATATCAAAATAGTCTTTTTCATCTCTTTTCCTTCCAAAATTTTCAATTTACGCAAAGACCACATAACAAACCACCATCACTGCGATAAGGATGAGCGAGAGGCTTCGAGGGTCTGAGATTCCAGTGATTCGTTTTTCGAAGAGTACCTGCAGCGGGCTCTGCCAGCAGTACTTCTCTATATCTTCAGGATTTGGCTTCGGAGTCAGGAAGCTGATCGTCACGAACAATCCACTACAGATAGCGAACAACCACCAGGCCTGCATCATAAATGGCATACCCCAGTTTTCAGTGAACATCCGCGCGGGCTCGCCGGCTTCGTTGTAGCCAAGGAAAAGTCCTGAAACCGCAGGGAAGTCCAAGCAGAACACAACCGCACCCAGAGCAAATCCACCGATCAAAGTCCAGAAAGAGGCAGCCGAAGTACCACGCTTCCAGAATATACCCCAGATAAACACCGTACTGATTGGCGGGGCCAAGACCGCGATCATCTGATTGATTCCTTCAAAGATTCCGCCGAAACGCTCCCCTTGCGTCGACCAAGCGATCGCGAGCAACAGGACAACCGCTACCGTACCACGACCGATGCTCACGAGCTTCTTATCGTCCGTATCGGGCTTAATGCGCTTTACGATGTCGATACTCACCAGTGTCGCAGTCGAATTCAATGCACCCGCAACCGTACTCATCAAAGCGGCCAGCAACCCGGCCACAACAATGCCTCGCAAGCCGACCGGCAGTAGTTGCTGAATCATGACAACAAGTGTGGCGTCTTTGTTCTCAGCGATGATATCTTTGAAAAGCACATAGCCGATTACACCTGGAAGCACCATGAATAGAACGGGCAGGATCTTAATAAAGCCTGCGAAGATCGGTCCTAGCTGAGCATCTCGCTCTGTCTTCGCGCCGAGCACGCGCTGAACAATCGTCTGATCGCTACACCAATACCAAATGCCCAGCACCGGATAACCGAGCAACATCGCATACCAAGCGAAATCACCTTCTGTTCGGATCATGCTCAATTGGTCAGGCTTAGCTGCAGCCTTGAGTCCTTCCAAGGATGTGATACCTCTGTCTCCCAATGCATCGAAGGCGAAGAAAGCGATCGCCCCCGCTCCGAGAATGAGAATGACGGTCTGGATCGCCTCGGTGACGACAACCGCCTTCAGGCCTCCAATTGCGGTATAAAGCAGAGTCAAACCAGAGATTATGAGAATCGACCAAATGATATCGAGGTCGACGAAACTTTGAAACACAACCGCTCCGGCATAGAGCGTAACTCCGATGTGGATGAACAGCGCACCAACCACCGCCATGATAGCGAGCACCGTACGCGAACGAGGACCAAATCTGCCCTCGATGTACTCAGGCAGTGTGGATATCTTTGTGCGGAAATAGAATGGCGCAAAGACGAGGCCGAGCACGATCAACAGAAAAGGAGCCAACCACTCGAAATTGCCCACAACCATTCCCTGATCGTAACCCGAAGCGGCTAAGCCTATCAGATGCACCGTTGAGATATTCGTCGCAAAAAGAGCGAGACCAACGGTCGGCCAGCGAATTGATCGGCTCGCCAAGAAGTAACTGCTAGAGCTCTCCGACGACTTTCTTCCCGAGTAGCAACCAATTGCCGTGATCCCCACTAAGTAGGCGACGACAATTACAAGATCGATCCAATGTATATTCATAATTTAAGCACAGAAACAGTATCCAAAAATCAAAAACCGATCGAAGCGCCACCATCAACGGGCACACATTGACCAGTAACGAACTTAGCAGCATCAGAGCATAGGTAGACGGCTGCTTGACCTATATCCTCTGGCAATCCCATCGTTCCTATTGGAGTACGTGAGAGCACCTTTTCCTTTCGAACAGGATCACCCGCAAAGGCACGATCCGTCATCGGAGTGCTAATCCAGCCCGGTGCAATCGCGTTTACACGGATCCCTTGTTTAGACCACTCAGCGGCAAGTCCACGCGTTAAGCCAACCACAGCAGTCTTAGCGGTCGTGTATCCAATAATCTGAGGGACTCCCATATAGGAAGCCATAGAAGCGATGAACACGATACTCCCCTTGCCCTTCTCGATCATCGCCGGTGCGACATCTCTCGAAAGAGCGAACCCTGCCTTCACGTGCGTATCGAGCAATTGATCAAATTCCTCATCGCTCAATTCAAGAGCCGGCTTCTTGAAATTCTGCCCTGCATTGTTCACGAGAATCGACACTGGAGCACCAAACGCTTTCTGAACGTCCTTAAGCATGCGGCCACGATCTTCAGCCTTCGTCACATCACCCTCACAGGCTATAGCCGTATCACCGAGACTGGCTACCGCTTCTTTTAAAACGTCAGCTCTCCGCCCTGAGATACAGACCTTTGCACCCGCATCGATTAACGACTGAGCAATCGCAAGACCAATCCCAGTACCTCCCCCAGTTACGAGAGCAATCTCGCCTTCCAAACAAAACAGATCCGAATTTTTCTTCTCACTCATAGCTAGCAGGTTTCTCCAAAGTTCCAGTCGCGGTTTAGTATGGGCTTCAGGATATCCTGAACTTCCCCCACCAATCCCAGGTCAGGCTCAATCAAAGCGTTTTCGATACTCTGCCGGATACGCCCGGGATTCGAGCTACTGGTCAAAGTCGTCGGTATCCGTTCATTGGCGACCGCATATTGAATCGATAGCTTTTCGATGGTGGTCCCATTTTCTAGGCAGAAGTTAACCGCCTTTTGAGCGACCTCCCGCTCTTCCTCCGTGATCGGAAACCAATCTGCAGGACCACGAGAGGTGAGCACTCCCATCAATAAAGGCGACGAATTGATCAAACCAATTCCTCGACGATCGCAGGTATCGACGATATCTAGCAACTGCGTATCGCTGAGACAGTAGTGACTATGCGTCATTGCCACTTCGATATCGACCGATTCTGCAACGGTTTTCCACAAGTCCATCGGATAAGTCGAAAGCCCGTAGAAGCGGATCTTCCCTTCACTCTTCAGAGCTTTAAGTGTTTCGATGCCTTCTCCAACCGCTTGATCGACATGGCTACGGCCATCGTACTCGATATCATGCAAATAAACGACATCGACGTGCTCCACTCCTAAACGTCCCAAGCTCTCGTCGACCGACTTGCGAATCGCTGCCTCCGAGTAGTCGAACAAATGACCTCCGTAGGCTCCTGGCGTGCAAAATTTTCCCGCCTTGGTCGAAAGGTAATACTCCTCACGCTTGCGCGTCTTCAGAGCTCTGCCTAAAACGGTCTCAGCCTTTTTGTCTCCGTAGGCGGGCGACACATCGATATAGTTCACTCCCATATCGAGAGCCGTGTGCACAGCTTGGATACCGTCGTCCTCATTGATTTCAGAGAACACACCTCCTAAAGCGGAAGCTCCGTAGCTCAAAATCGACACATCGAGCCCAGTGGCTCCTAGTTTTCTATACTTCATCTCTCTCCAGTTAAGTCTGTAGGTCGCCGCGGTGAGGCGACATGACATAGCGGGTCAACGCCCCGCCCTACAGCAATCAAGTTTCTTTGTTTAAACCTACTCTCCCCCGGACGTCATCAGAGACCAGTTACCCTCTCCATGGAGGTTGATATTGCAGGGATCCGTGTGCTTCCACCAGCGTTGGGTCGCGGGGTCCGCAGCCATAACCTTGTTGTCCGCATCGATGTCGTCGCCGATGTACTCGCAGTAGGTGTACATGTAGAGTGCGTCCCCATCCTCGATAAGAAAGGTGGTCCAGTGGCGGTAGTTCGAAAGTATCATTCCATCCACTACTCCTGGCCAATTGGTCTGATGCAGCTGGCGGTAAGTGAGTTCTTTCTCGGGCTTCAATCCACTCATCAGCCCGAGCTTCTGAATCTCTTTCTTATCGTGGGGAAACGCCTCCGTTGTCGCGATGCAGTTCATCCACTCCATTCGTACCCACGCTTCTCCCTCTGCTGCTCTAGTGTGAGGAATAAGCATCTCCTCTAGCTTCGAAATCTCATTAGCGTGTTCACCCAGGAGAGTCGTCAAACCATCAAGCCCCTTCTGTCCGGTTTCATAGTATGCGAAGACAGCGATGCGTCCGTTTAAGTCGCGGAAGAATACGTTCACGTTTTTCGCTCCCGCTTTCGCCAAGTGACGATCAGACTTATCGCTAATGTCAGCCACCAGCTTCTGAGCCGCTTCCAGGTCGCTTGTCTCTAAATAGGCCAACAAGCCAACGCGTTGATCAAGCTCCGAAACGAGTGCGTTCTCGTAAGGTGAAAAGCCAAAGGCTGTCGAGCAGAGAAAAGTAACAAGAATCAGGATACTATTGGGGTATTTCATAAGCTAAATTTTGTTAATGGTCTTCAAGGCTTCCTCAGTCGGCTCCATGCCAGCACCAGGAACCTCTGAATTAAAAAAGAAACCATCCTTCACTTGAGCGGGATCCTTCATCCAATCACGCAACCAAGGAATGTATTCAAGCAACTGACACGCAGGGTGAGCGTTGCAAAGGTGCTGGTGCACTTGACACATATCACCCACGTGAGGAACCACCGGCAGCGCGTAACTATGAGCGAGATCCGCGACTTGCCACCATTCGGTGATGCCTGCCAAGCGAACGATATCCGGTTGTACATAATGCACCGCTCCTGCGTGTACGAAGTCCCTAAACTGCTGGGCAAGGTATAATTGCTCACCAAGTGCGATAGGAGTGGAGATCGACTCCGCCAAACGCTTGTGTCCGATCACATCGTCAAAGGCAGTTGGCTCCTCAATCCAAACCACATCGAAGTCCGCGAGTTTCGAACCAAGCTGAATCGCTTGCGGCAAGGACCAGCGGCCATTCGCATCGGTCATGATCCGCACCTCCGGTCCCAGAGCTTCCCGCACAGCTTCCAAACGACGTAAGTCTTCGTTGCCAGAGTCGCCGCCCACCTTGATCTTCACCGCTCGGTAGCCCTCTTCTTCGACCATGCGCTTACAGTCGCTGACGAGCTGCTCCTTGCTCCAGTTTAGCCAGCCACCATCTGTGTTATAGGCCTCCACCTTAGTCTGCGCGGATCCGCCGAGCAACTTCCACAGTGGCAGTCCAAGCGCTTTGCACTTCAAATCCCAGAGGGCGATATCGATCGCTCCGAGCGCCAGATGCGTAATGCCAGAGCGCCCAACCCAATAGATTTCGCTCTTGTGGTACAGCTTCTCCCAGAGGGCTCGCACTTCAAATGGGTCTTCTCCAATCAGGAGCGGGTCGAAACTCTCAGTGATGCAATCGACAATCAAACGATCCGTTGGCAAGTGGGCATGGGTTCCAGAAAAACCGTATCCAACTTTTCCATCATCGGTATGAATCGCAACTCCAGGAGCTCCCCAGTGAGTAATTGAATGCGTGCTATCCGCAATGCCTCCACGAGTAACCGGGGCATGCAAAATGATAGGTTCTAACTTAGTAATTCTCATAATGCCTAATGCTTAAAAAATAAATTTCCTTTGGTATCTTCGAGAACCACAGATTACACAGAATCCACAGATATTTGCTTGTGTGTAATCTCGCTTCATGACTCGCCCGTTGTATTCAAATATTAGTTTCGATACAGTCTGTGTACTCTGTGTGTTCTGTGGTTAAATTCTTGGGACAAATCCGCTTTAAAAATCGATAACTGCCTTCACGAGGCCTGCCTGATTGTGAAGCTCAGGGAGCTCATCCTTCAATTGATCGAATTGTAGACGGTGCGTAATCAAGGGCAGCGGATCCACTGCACCGCTTTCGATCTTCTCTATAACATCACCAAACGTTGATGAAAGAGCTGCCCGGCTGGCATAAAGCGTTAGCTCGCGTCGATGGAAGTTGGGATCATCAAACTGCAAATCACCGATAAAGAGCCCCACGAAGACCACTCTCCCTCCGTGCTCCGTGAAGTTGAAACACGTATTCATGGATCGGGGACTACCGGTTGCATCGATCACACAACTTGGAAGTTGCCCAAAGTGAGTCTTTAGCCGTTCTTCGAATCCATCACCTCCGACTATGGGCGTTCCTAGCTTCATTACTTCGGAGGCAAACTTCAAACGATCCTCGTCAAGGTCTACCACTACCACATTAGCGCCAGCTGCCTTCGCGAAGAGAGCCACCGATAAACCGATCGGACCCATGCCTAGGACAACGAGCGCTTCGCCTGCGGTTGGATTTGCCCGCTCGACCGCGTGAGCCCCGATCGCCAATGGCTCGACCAAGGCCAATTGATCCGAGCTGAGCCTCTCGCTCTTATGCAGATAAGCCGGATCAATCGTGAACTCAGGTACATGGCCACCATCCACATCTACGCCCATTACTTGAAGCGAATGACAACAGTTGGTTTTGCCCGCACGGCAGGCGGGACACTCACCGCAGAAGAAATAGGGCTCCACCGCGCACCGGTCTCCGGCAACCAGTCCGGATTCAGCGGGAACGCTGATCACCTCAACACAGAGCTCATGTCCCAAGCGTCTTGGATAGCTGAAAAACGGCTGTTTTCCGCTTAGAGCATGGATATCGGTCCCGCAGACGCCACAGGATAGGACCTTAACCAAGGCTTCGCCTGCTTGAGGCACAACTGGGTCTAGCTCGACGAATTCGAGTTTGCCGGGTTCTTGAAGAATAAGGCTGCGCATGGGGAATCGGGGAGAACGTACCAGATCAAAGGAAACGCAGAGTAACACAGGAACTTTGAGGTGGCTTGCACTACAGCATTGTGGTAAATATTACACATACTTCCTTTTACGCAAATGAGCGACCTCATCTACCTCGAACAAAGACAAAGCTACAACATCGACGCCTGCCTTCCCCAGATTTCGGCTGTTAATGAAGGCAAAATCCAGATGCACGCGCTCACTCATGGGAATTACCCCGGAATTCAGCTTCCCGAACCGATTCTCTCAGGCGTCAGCAGCATGGGCTTTATGGATGCGATCGGGAATCAAGATTGGGGCATGACGGAGCATCGGAACGAAGGAATCGAAATCTGCCTTCAGGAAAGTGGAGAGAACACGCTCGTAGTGGATGGTAAAATGTACCCAACCCCGGCCCAAACTCTGACCATTACCCGCCCTTGGCAGCTACACCGGGTTGGAGATCCCTATCTCGGTCCGGGTCGACTCCATTGGATTATCTTAGATGTGGGCGTGCGCCGCCCTAACCAAGATTGGGATTGGCCCGATTGGTGTATTCTCACTCCGGAAGACCTGGCAGAGCTCACTCAGCTGCTTAGAGGCAATGAGCACCCGGTTTGGAAAGCGGACGGCGAGCTCATCCGGATCTTTCAAAAGCTAGCTCGCTACACGACCTCGGATGATCCCGAAGCATCGGCCTCCCGGATAATGGTCACTATCAACCAACTCCTCATCGCCCTACTCGAGCTGCTCCGCTCCCAACGCATCGTAACCAACGCTCGACTCAGCTCCGTAGCCCGAACCGTTGAGCTCTTCCTTTCAGAACTCCAACGTAACCCAGAAATGACGTCTATCACTTGGACTTTGGAAAGTATGGCCAGTCACTGCGGCATGGGGCGCTCCGCATTCAGCAAGTATTGCTATCAACTCCAAAACGTCAGCCCGATCGATTATCTCAACCGCTGCCGCCTCTCTCACGCAGCAAAGCGACTCAAAGCCGAACCTGACGACTCCGTCACCACGATCGCCTTCGATCTCGGCTTTTCGAGTAGCCAGTACTTCTCCCGAACCTTCAAACAACAGTTCGGGATGACTCCCTCCGCTTGGCGTAACCAAAGCTAAGGGTTGTCAGCACGTAGTTGTGGGAAGCGACCTTGTGTCGCGATAATAACCTATCGATCGCGACACAAGGCCGCTTCCCACCGAAAATCGTTTAGAGTTCCTTGATCTTCAGCTTACGCCAGCTGACCTCTAGGAACTCGGCATCTCCCAGCTTCTTCTTACTGATGCTGTGAACTTGCAGGCCAATGTGACCTTCCGGGTGAGTCTTGTAAGCCTTTTTGTCGACGAGGTCCTCAACCTTGTGACCATTGATGAAAGTTTGGATACGTGGTCCTTTGGCGATGATTTTGAACTTATTCCACTCCCCGTTTTTAAAGTAATCATGAGTGTTTACCGACTTGTCCTCTGATTTAGGAGCGTCAGAGAGCCAACTACCTCCCATGGCTTCCCCATAGATAAAGCCCGCTTGGCCTGGACCGGCTTCGATCTCGACTTGCGGTCCATGGAAACGTCCTTCCTTAAACTTGCCTTCCGGCTCCGTCCGACTCCACGAACGAATCTGCACACCTGAATTAAGGCGATCGTCAACCTTTACCTCAAATGTCAGTTCGAAGTCTCCGTAGCGTTTTTCAGTAGTAAGGAATGTGTTTGGGCTTCCCAATACCGTGCGCCCCACAATCGCTCCATCTCGGACCTCATAAGTAGCAGTTCCGTCCTCGACGTAGAATCCATCCAGATTCTTGCCATTGAATAGTTTCTTCGTACCAGCCGCCTCAATACAACTAGCAGAAGCGAGCAGGGCCAAAGCGGCAGTCAGTAGATTTCGCAACTTCATGACAACGACGCTACGTCCCTTTACTCACAAAACAAAGGAATCCTCGCTTAAACATCTCAAAGAGGCAGACCCAGCCTTCACCAAACCTTGATTAAACGGGATCGTGCATATTCGACCGTCGATTTGTGCATAAAATACTCTGACCTTTCCTTGCGAAAACGTTTTCCAATCCTGTACCCTCTTCCTCAATGAAACGTAGAGACTTCGTCCGTACGGGCTTAGTCGCGGGAGCCGCTCTCGCAGCCAAGCCAATTCTCACCCCATCCCTAAACGCCAATCCTAATCAAGTGACGCCCTTCAATCTCGGATACGCTCCACACCCCGGCATGTTCAAACACCACGCCGGCCAGAACATAGTTGACCAAATCAAGTTCGCCGCAGACCAAGGCTTCACGGCATGGGAAGACAATGGCCTCCCTAGACGCAGCACCGCGGAACAAGACGCCATCGGAAAAACCCTAGCTGAGTTGGGCATGACTATGGGCGTCTTTGTCGCCTACGCGAATTTCGACACCCCCACTTTCGCCCGTCCCGATCCTGATTCGACAGCAGAGATTCTTTCAAAAATGAAAGAAGCGATCGAGGTCGCCAAACGCGTGAACGCAAAGTGGTGCACGGTCGTCCCTGGTTCTGTAGATCAACAACACAGCGGACAGGAAAAGTGGAACAAGTATGGCGGCGGTCGCCTTTCCGAGGGCTATCAAACTGCCAACGTCATCGATATACTGCGCCGTTGTTCCGAAATCCTCGAGCCAGCGGAGCTCACCATGGTTCTCGAGCCACTTAACTGGCACTCCAACCACGGAGGCACTTTCCTCGAGCTTTCCGATCAGGCGTACGCTGTCTGCCGAGCCGTAAACAGCCCATCCTGCAAAATCCTTTTCGATATCTACCACCAGCAAATTGCTGAGGGGAACCTCATCCCGAATATCAACATGTGTTGGGACGAAATCGCCTATTTCCAGGCAGGTGACAATCCCGGCCGAAAAGAGCCTGGAACCGGCGAGATCAACTATCTCAACGTCTTCAGCTATATTCACGAACGCAGCAAAAAAGAAGGCAAAGACTTCGTGATCGGCATGGAGCATGGCAACTCCATCAAAGGCAAAGAAGGCGAACAAGCCGTCATCGATGCCTACCGAAAAGTGGATACATTTTAAGCAGTCTCACAAACAGCCGCCTCACCTCGGCGGCCTACAGTCAATCACTGTAGGTCGGGGCGTTGACCCGACATCTCCAAACACAAAATTGGCGTTCCTCCCCAAGAAGGAACGCCATTTCGCTATCAGATCACAAAGTATACAGGTAGCGTCCGCTGTCCCCAGCGAACACTTTCTCTCTACTGCAGGACAACACCGATCCAGCGGCCACGCGAGAATGCGGTGCCATCGCCTTCCGGAATCTTGCCGTTGGTGTGAGCATTGGACTCAACAGAGATCACATCATTCTCGTTAAGCGTGACGTCCTTGATTTTGAAATACGCTTCCGAGTAGTCGTCCTCGGTTTCCGGATTCTGGAATTTGCCAATCACCTTGTCATTGACCAATACTCGGTACTCGCTCTCTCCGTCGATCTCCGCGAGCGTCACGAGCACCAAGTCGAACGTAGCCGACTTTTTCTTGCCGTAGACCGCGCTCGCACGAGCGAATCCTTTACGGTATGGAACCTTCGCTGCATTGATCGCGTAAGCGTTCTTGCCCTTGTGCAAATAGAATGGGATGTCCCCATCCTCGTCAGCCTTAAAAGTTTCTTCTACCTTCCAAATGTATTTGTAGTGGCTGATCTCCTTGAACTCTGAACGCTCGGGAAGTTCGGCTGGAACATAGCGTGTCGCCTCTGGGCCGAGACCTTCTGGCGTATAACCTTCATCCATAGAGAGCACCAACTTATCGAGCTCGAAACCATCCTCACGCATGGAGATCATGAGCGTGTGCTGGCCAGGTTCCTCGATATCAATCCAAAGCGTGAATGGTGTTCCACAGTGGTTTTCTGGGCGACGTTGCTGCGAAGACCAAGTCCACTGATGCTTGCCTTGGCAAAGCTGTAAGCGTTGACCGCTTTCCGGCCACTTGCCGTCGAGACCCACATGAAGACCATTATCCTCGGGTCCCGTACTAAACGCACGCCCCCAAACATAGTAGCGTCCCGTTTGCGTCACATTAATTGGATACGTGAGCACACACATCTTTCCGGGTTCAGGCTGAAAGTTTTCCCCGTGAATCAACTTCTCGTCGTGGTTTGTGCGCGTATCAGGAAGAATCTCCAAATAAGCGCCTCCACTCGCTCCTTCGACATGAGTCACGTCTGCATCCGCATAGGAGTGAGCGGGAGTCGAGGCGTCGAACTTCATCCATCGACGGATATCCGCTTTGGTTTGGGAAGCAAAATCCTCAGCTTCGATAGCGATCAGACCGTCTACTTCTTGGTAGCCTTGAGCTTGGCTAAGAGTAGGCACAGCAGCGGCCAATAGAGTAAGTAGCAATGGGGTTCTCATAATTGATTTGAGGTTGGCAAAATAAAAAGGGATAGCACCGAGCACATGCGGTCTATCCCATTATAGTAGCCCACCGTGACCTTTCATCACAGGTGTTTTTACTCAATTAAAGAGTGATTTTGCGGCCAACTCTATTTTCTCGCAAACTTACGGAAAGTAGCCTCTGTTTCCGTTGGAAAATCGGCTGGAAGCTCTTGCGTAACGTCGCCGGTAACCGCCCATTCGGCACCGCGTTGCAAGGTCGCAATAAAGCCCGCGCCCTGGAAAGCGAGAACATCATGGCCAAGAGTTACGTGAAATACGCGACCTTTCTCGTAGTTGATCGTCATCAGCATAGGTTCATGGCGCCCGGTACCTTTAGTATTCGGATCTGAATACGCTGTCGCAAGGATGTGCATATTCTCAGCGGGACCACGCAACTTGCCATAACACTCATCCTCAGTATGAAGCCACTTCGCTGGCATTCCCTTAGTAATCGGATGCTCGGAATCACGAATTTCAATGTGGAACTCGCTACGTTTTCCGTGTGTTCCGCCATTACCTTTAGAGGTATCCACAATTTTCTCACCGTTTTCGTTGTAGTATACGTAGGGCCCGTGACTTTCGTTACGCCCTCCCCATCCACCAAGGCCAATCATACGGTTGTACTCATGCCAGGTCGGGAAGGAATTGTCAGCCGCATGCACAACGACGAGACCTCCACCTTCACCCACAAATTTTTCGAACGCAGATTGAGTCGCCTCTGGCCAAGCCGCCGCTTTCCAGCCGAAGTTTGAAATGACCAGATCATACTGCGAAAAATCAGGCGTGAAATCCGGATCGGGAACTGGATCCTTAACACGTTCGCGCTCCACTCCATCTTCAAGAGCGTATTCCGGGAAGTAGTTGTCTCCCCTCCAAGTGAACTTTGTACGCTCTATCTCAGCTTCAAAGAGCCCTGTCTCTTCAAGGTACTGCTTCATCATCACAGTCGATTTCGGCCAAACTCCGTGATTATTCTGACCATCGATAATCAATACTTTCATCGGCTCCTTCTCCTCTTCTACACAGCCTGTAAAAAGCGAAAGAGCGCCGAGCGCCAAAATTGACGTGAAAACGCAACGTAAAGGGGTTCTTTCCATCCCGCTAGAAAGAGATTTTTTCGCCGTCTCGCCAAGCCTCCAAATTACTTATCAGTTGAAGCTGGTAAGCGCCCCGCCGTTTCTTCTGGCCCCAGCCTGCACCATGGTGCTACAAAATAAGGGTCGTGCCCCTATCCACCCCCTTTTGCAAAACCGCAATCGGCTTGCTCGCCCTGCAAGCTTCGGTCTCCGCGTGGGCCGATTCCAGCGTGCTACAGTCCTACCGAAACGAAGTCGAACCCATCTTCGACAATTACTGCTACGATTGCCACGGCTACGGAGAGAGCAAAGGCGGCGTCACATTGGACGAGTTCACCAAAACGAGCATCCTCGACCACGACCTCTGGAAACGCGTTCTGAGGAACACCCGAGCGGAAATCATGCCTCCGCTTGAAGAGTCGGAAGGACATATACCGCCAGAGGAAGAGCGGAAAGCCATACTGGACTGGATAAAACGACGCCCATTCGGAATCGATTCGAGTAATCCGGATCCTGGCGATCTCACGATTCAGCGCCTCAATCGCGAAGAATACAAAAACACGATCCGCGATTTGATGGGGATCAAATTCGAGACCTACGCCAACTTCCCCGCAGACAACTCGGGCGAGGGTTTCGACAATATTGGCGATCTCCTTACCCTTTCGCCAATGATGCTCGAGAAGTATCTGGACGCAGCCATCCAGATCGTTGAGGAAGCTGTCCCCACCGAACCGTTCGTAATGCAGCAGAACCGATACGACGGGACCGAGATCGCCACACTCCTGGGCATCCCAGATGGCTACAACAGCATATCCGAAAAGCGGGTACATGTTCCTCTGGAAAGCCCAGTGGACTTTTCCAAGACACTCAAAGTCCAAACCAGCGGTAAATACAAACTGGCGCTAGACCTAAAAACGATCGCCACCTCCTCAAACGACCAAGATAGCAGCGAACAAGAATTCACAGTCGAGCTCATCGTAGACGAGCAACACCGGGCGAGCAAAAGACAGGTATTTCGAAACGGGGAATCATTCGACCTCGCCCTCGATCTCGACCTAGCCGCCGGAGAGCACACAATCCAGTTGAGAGTCTCTCCTTACTCAAAAAGCGAAAACGAGGACGCTTACCTTCTCCTCGATCAGCTTACATTCACAGGCCCCGAAGCCAAAGAGCATTGGAAACGCCCAGACAACTACGAACGATTCTTCGGCGATGGCGTTCCACAGAAGCCCGAGCAGCACCCAAGCTACACCCGAGAAACGCTCCGCCACTTCGCTACAAAAGCCTACCGTCGCCCCGTCGATGACCCCACTCTGGAGCGACTGACAAAGATGGCTCTCGAAGTGGCCAGTCACGAAAGCTACACACTCGAAAAGGGTATTTCACAAGCGATCGTTGCCATTCTAGCATCACCTCGGTTCCTCTTTCGAGAGGAGGAACACCTTCCTCCTGCCTCCCCATCGGAACACCCTTTGATAGATGAATACGCCCTAGCCTCCCGTCTTTCTTATTTCTTTTGGTCCACCATGCCCGATAGGACGCTGTTTCAATTGGCCGAAGCGGGTGAGCTTCGCAAGAATCTGGACTCCCAGATAACTCGCATGCTGAAGGACAAACGGTCCGACCGCTTCATGAAAAATTTCGCCGGTCAGTGGCTACACGCCCGTGACATCATTTCAGTAAACATAAATCGAATACACGTCCATCTTCGCGACCACCCTGATCCAGAGCAAAACCACGCTGTTAAACGCTACTTCTACCTGAGAAACATTCCCGATTCGCAGCGTACTCCTGAGCAGAAGGAAGAATACACGAGTACTCGCAAGATCATGATCTCGCTCTACCGCAAAGACCTCCCCGAGCTTAGCTGGCGCGAGCAAAACGCCATGCGGGAGGAAACCGAGCAGTATTTCGAATACATCATCCGGGAAGATCGCCCCATATCCGAATTCATAGACAGCGACTACGCCTTCCTAAACGAGACAACAGCCAAACACTACGGAATCGATGGAGTTACCGGCAGAAACGTTCGTCGAGTCAATCTCCCGGAAAACAGCCCACGCGGCGGCGTGCTCACTCAAGGTACCCTCTTGGCCTATACCTCAAATCCTACCCGCACCTCACCCGTCAAGCGCGGCGTATTCATCCTGGAAAATATTCTCGGAACTCCTCCCGCTGCGCCACCACCTAATATCCCTTCGCTAGAGGACGTCGCTAGCGAACGTGATTTGGAGAACATGAGCTTACGCGACACGCTCGCCATTCATCGCGAGAAAGCTCTCTGCGCGTCTTGCCACAATCGAATGGACCCACTCGGCCTAGCACTTGAAAATTTCAACGCCCTCGGCATCTGGCGAGACTCCGAGCTCGATCAAGAGATCGACTCGAGCGGAACTCTCATTACCGGCGAATCCTTCAATTCCATCCAGGAACTAAAACGCATTCTCGCTACAGATCGGCTCCACGACTTCTACCACTGCTTCGCCGAAAAGATGCTCACCTACGCGCTTGGGCGAGGTCTTGATTACTACGACACTCACACCCTCGATCAACTCGTAGAGACTCTAGAACAGAACGAGGGACGCCCGAGCTCGCTCTTTCGAGCCATCGTCCACTCCGCTCCTTTCCAGAAAACACGTCACCCCGACTTTCAATCACCATGACCCAACAGAGTTCGCATTCCATCGCCCCCAGCCGCCGCCATTTTCTGAAAGGGATCGGAGCCTGCCTGGCGCTGCCCGCCTTTCACTCGCTCGCTGCAAAAAACACTGTCAGCACTTCGGGAGCGACCGCCCTCGCGACCACATCGAGTGGAGCTCCTCTTCGCACGGCCTTCGTCTTCTTTCCAAACGGGGCCATCCCAAAACACTGGTGGCCCACAGGAGGTGGAACGGATTTCGAATTAAGCCGAACACTCACCCCTCTTGAACAACATCGCGAGTCCATTCAAGTCCACCAAGGACTCGATCAAATAAACGCCACCCCAGGAAAAGATGGCGGCGGAGACCATGCCCGCGGCAACAGCGTGTTTCTCACGAGTGTTCGTATCAAAAAAAGCGCTACCGATATCCGAGCCGGGATCTCGATCGACCAAGCCATCGCTAGGGAGATTGGACATAACACGCGTTTCCCTTCGCTCGAGCTCAGTTGCATGACCGATAAACGCACCGGGGCCTGCGACACCGGTTACTCCTGCGCTTACCAAAACAACCTTTCCTGGAAGTCGCCCACCAACCCCATGACTCCAGAGTCTAACCCTAGAACCGTATTTGAACGCCTCTTCGGCGAAGGCAAACATGGTGAGCGAGCCGCTAATGCACAGCAACGCATGATGAGTCGCCGCTCAATTTTGGACTTCGTATTGAGCGATGCGAAAAACATGCAACAACGTCTCGACCATCGCGATCGAGAGAAGCTCGACCAGTACCTTACAGGCATTCGCGAAGTTGAGCAACGCATCCAAAAACTGGAACAATTTGGATCTCCCAGCGATCCGAAGCGGCCAACCCCCGAGGGTGTGCCAGCTTCTTTTAGCCAGCACATCGACATCATGTACGACATGATGCTCATCGCTTTCCAAACCGATTCTACTCGAGTCGCAACCTTTATGACCACCCACGACGGCGACAATCGTCCGCACGATGAGATAGGAATATCAGAAGGACACCACGACCTTTCCCACCATCAAAACAAAGACGAAAAAATCGAGAAGGTCGCCCGCATCGACCGTTGGTACGTAGAACGATTCGCTCGTTTCCTCACCCAAATGGAGACCACGCAAGACGTCGATGGGAACTCCCTACTACACAACTCCATGATCGTCTACGGAAGCGGAAACGCCGACGGAAACCGCCACACCCACGACAATCTTCCCCTGATCCTCGCCGGTCAAGGTGGTGGAAAACTGAATACCGGTCGCTTCGTCAAAAACGGATCCCAACCACTCAGCAACCTTTATCTCGATCTCGCCGACAACATGGGAGCGTCCTCACTCGAACGCTTTGGCGATTCGACCAAGCGACTCGGGAACACCTGACCTGTGGGTCGTCTCTCACGACGCACCGCAGATCCCCTTCTCAAGCAGCACAACTGAGCCACCTACTCCGTTCCCAACTCCCCTAATGGAGCTTCTACCATATCGCTCTCTTCAGCGGTCTTAAAGTGGTCCATCAAGTCCTCCATCATCTCACGTAGTGGAACGCGGATAAGCTCTTGAAACGCTAGGTCTAATTGACGTTCACTAATGGTAACCGGGGACGTCATCCTCTCAGAGTAAGTACCGAGCGTATTCAGCTCGCCAAAACGATGAAGCTTCACTCGCAAATTGGTCACCAGATCCCCCGCTCGATCCTGCTCGAATCGCAATGCGTAAATCTCGAGGACCGGACCATCTCCTGGACTATCATGTTCTCCCAAGATGTGCACATCCACCGGCATGCGATAAAGGTACACAAGCTCCTGCATCACCGTCATGTAATCACGTCGACGCAAGTCCTTCATGTTATCCGCCACATCCGGCATGCTCATCTCCAACTCCGGATTCATCGAAATCGTAAACCGCACATAAAGCGGCTCTTCCTCATTCAAAAAGATGAAGTGCTCGCTATCTTTCATCCCCATCTCACAAGAGGTCAGAAGCAGCCCCAGCAAAGGAGCAGTCACGAATTTCAAACAGTTTCTAAAAGCGGCTAGAATCGAGCTCATGGTCCAGAAAGGGTACGTGTGGATTTCAAAAAGAGATGCAGATAATTGTACTCAAAATCTAGCTGTATCACTCCAGAAATACCAATCGATTTTCCTTAAAAAACATGTCAACGGACTGGAATCTTGAGCGATGCTTTCGTCCCCTTTCCCTGGCGCGGAGCGATCGTCACCTCGCCCCGCATTCGCTCGACATAACTGACCGTGATCGTAAGCCCTAAACCCGCGCCCGGATAAAACTCGGTCGCCCCCAAATTCCCCTTTCGAAACGGAAGAAACATCTGCTTCACATTCGTATCAGTGATCCCAATACCCTGATCCTCTACCGTAAACACGACCTCTTCCGTCTCCAAGCGACAACGCAGGGTAACCGGTCGATCCTTCGAGAACTTCAAGCCATTGTGCACCAGGTGGGCGAGCGCCTTCACCAGCATGACCGCATCCACCCGCAACACCGTGCCGGCCGGCGTTTCGTCAATAATCTGCAACCGCTCCTCCCCCCAAGTATCCACCACATCCTCGCTGCGCAGCTTGCGCAACACCTCGATCAGCAACACATCGCTCGGCTCGACCCCAATCCCTTCCGACTCGATTCGAGAAAACTCGAGGATATTCGAAATCGTATCACGAAGAATATAGCCGCCGTTCATGATGTGATCCACACTCTCCTGCGCCGCCTCGTCCAAGGTCGTATCGTGACGCAACAGGTTCGAAAATCCGATCATCGCATTAAGCGGCGTGCGAATTTCATGGCTGATATTCTGCAGGAACGCGGATTTGAGACGATCCGACTGCTCCGCCTTCTCCTTTTCCTTCACAAGTTCTTCCTCGTGATTTCGTTTCAGGATCAGCATCGAAACAAGCAGCAGCACCGCCACCACCAACAAGACCAAGACCACGCCCACCACAATGATCTCCCGGCGGTGCTTCTCCCATATGCCAGACGGCTCGTTCAGAAGAACCGACCCCACAGGAATCGCAGCCGGATCCATCCCTGCTTTCTTCATTTCCGCGTAGTCGAAATACCAAGTCACCCTTCGGTTCTCAATCTTCCTAGCGAGCGTGCGCCCTCGAATAAGGTCAATCGCCAAGCCCGCCGCCATCGTCCCCTGCAGCAGGCCTTCGTTTGCCGGTCCCCCCACCAGCCCAACACTGTTCTCACCCATCAGATCACCGAAAATCGGAACTGAGCAATGCTCCTTCAGCGCCCCTAAAAACTCGAAACTACTCACAGGATTCCCGTCCCGGTCATTGGTTACCACGATATAGTAAAGCAGCCCGTTTTTCCCCAAGCCGCTGTAATACTCCGGCACCTCGTCGACTCGATGCCCCATGTGATAACGAAAACTGAGGCGGCCAACCCACTTCTCCTCAATCGATTCAAAGATCTTCCGGTAAAGCTGCCCCGTAGGAGTCGGGTTCAGCACCAGATGCAACTCTTCGACATCGGGCTTCAAACGGTATATCGTTTCAATGTACTCCTCAAAGTTGTGGTCTTCACGCACCCCCCAAAGCCGATCCACCCCCAAATAGTCCTCCGTATTGGTGATCCCGCAAAACACCACCGGAACCTCCTTAAAAATCTCCTCATCACGATACTTCAACACGAAGTCCACCGCCGCATTGTCCGAACACAAGATGACGTCGAAAACCTTTCCTTCGTACTTGGATCGCAACAAGCCCAAGGCATCCTCACCAACCCCAATCGCAGGGAATCGCTTCGCGTCCAAAAACTCCGAGTAAACTCCTATATCCTTCTCAGCGGAAAAGCGCTCAAACACACCCTCCGTGACTTCATCCGTCCATTTGTAACCTAAGTTATACGAGTTTAAGTAGAGCACGTTCCTCTCCGCCGCGTTCATCGCCCAGCAACTCGCAAGAAAGACAAAGACACACCCGGCGTGTCTCACAAGAAACGCCAAACGCTTGGCAAATACGGGCAATAAAGCGACGAAATGAAGTGAATCGCTCACAGAGACTTAAATCATACTAAAGCCCATGATTAGCAAGTCGCCCACTCACTTATCAGTGATCGAATAAAAAAAGAAAAACCGTAGTCGTAACACGACTACGGTTTTGCAAGGCGCTGAACCCCAAGAATGTCAGCGCCTGGAAAATAGAGTGAAGCTACTCTGTATGGGCGTTTACGTTACCGCCGATATCGTTCTCAGTGTAGCCTTCGAGCGAGATCTTGTAGGCGTGCGCATAGTCTGACGGGATCCACTTCGGAGCCTTAATCACGAGACCGCGCTCATCCCGCGTCCACTTAATCTCCTCATCGCTACCAAGCAGTTCGATGTTCAAAATTGCGGAATTCAAAACGCCGATATCGGTGCTCAGAGTCTTCATTACGATGTCACCTTTCGGCTTATCCATGACAATCGCATAAAACTCCTTGCTCGATTTCTTGGTGTAGCGGATGTCCTTATTGCCATAGGCAATCTTGATCTTCTCAACCTTGTGTCCGCCCTCAGGCAAACGAGTCGGACCTTCGCCAAACACATCCCAAGGACGAGTGCCGTAAATCGCGTCTCCATTAATTTTCAACCAAGCACCCATTTCTTCGAGCATGTTAACCATTACGGGGGGGATCTTACCATCTGGGTCAGGCGGTACGTTCAGAAGCATGACACCGTTCTTCGCAACGATATCGATCAAGATATCGATGATGTCATTCGGCTCCTTGAACTTAGCGCTTTCGCGGTAGAACCAAGCACCTGGAGACGTATCCGTAAGCCACGCTGGGCTCTTTGGCTGATTTGGACGGCCGCGCTCATAGTCCTTGATGCCGGTAGAGAGTGGAAACGTAGTCTCCTTGTAGCTTACAGCGACATCCTTGTCCCACTCGATTCCCTTGTTGTAGTAGTAAGCGAGGAACTTGAGACGGCTCTCCTCAGTGAACTCTTCCAACCACCAGTCGAACCAGATCAGGTCAGGCTCGTAGGTATCGATGTACTCCTTCAGAACCGCCCACCAATGCTCATAGTAGTCTTCGTCAGGCGTGTTAGACTCCATAGAACGGGGATTCCCATACAAATCGTAATCCTTCGGATCGACTCCACCGTACTTGTGAGCGAGAGCGAAATACTTCCACGTAAAGGCATGGTGGAAGGAAGCCATGAACTTCATTCCACGTTTCTCCACCTCCTTCTTCAAATCTGCGGAGGGATCGATTCCACCATAGTTGATCGAGTTCCAACGGGTCGCCTTGCTGTCCCACATCGCGAAATTGTCGTGGTGCATGGCGACTGGACCCGCGAACTTAGC
Source organism: Pelagicoccus mobilis (assembly GCF_016595505.1). Classification (GTDB taxonomy): domain Bacteria; phylum Verrucomicrobiota; class Verrucomicrobiia; order Opitutales; family Opitutaceae; genus Pelagicoccus; species Pelagicoccus mobilis. The sequence goes on from NZ_JAENIL010000038.1 coordinate 79,008, forward strand.
GCCTGACTTTTCAAAAAGCTCAGCCCACTCAACCGCGTCGAAACCAGACGGATCAAACTGCTCGATCACGTGAGTGTAACCAAATTCGGCTGGGTCGCCGTACTTCTCCACGTGATGCAGATAGTTGTTGCTCGGCTGTCCGTTCTTAGTCGGAACCTTCTTGCCATCTGCGTACATGAACATGCCGTGCCATCCACGATAGTGACGGGACGGGTCGGAACCTTCCATCGCTTCAGAAATCGGCCCCCAGTGAGTGTAGATGCCAAGCTTGGCATCAAGGAACCAGTCAGGAGTTTGGTTCACCTTGGCAACCGACTCCCAACTTTCCTCATACTTCTTACAGGATTTTGTCTTCTCTTCGCACGAAGCCTCGCTTTTCGAGCACGCCTTCGATCCGCAATCCGCCTGCAAGGCCAGCGGCATTAGCGGCAACAAAGATAGTAATGCAAATGTTCGTTTGTTCATAGTTCTAGCAATGCCCCTAAGAACTCAGCTCAGCCCAGTTCGCAAGTTCTGCAGGACTTAAACTGATAACGAGGATCATGCTATCCTCAGAGATGGAATATTTGAAACATAAGTCCTCAAAACAGGAGGACACTCGGCACTTGCCGCTGAGGTAGCCGTTGTCCCAAACGGCCATCCGCAAGGTAGGGCTGGCTGGCCCAGTCAGCCGCAATGCACATTGGCGTCAACTTAAGTCGTAAGGCCCCTATGAAGAGTCTGTTATGCTTCCGTTTACGGCGTTGGAGCAGCCTCTTACGTTAAGTTTTTTTAT
>NZ_JAENIL010000039.1 GCF_016595505.1 Pelagicoccus mobilis
ATATTCAGCAATCGCGTGACAAGCACGCTCCCACAATTATTGGACAGTCTCTTTGGTCTTCCACAGCTCGGTGCCACTTGGACGAGGTGGTTCCGTTGGTGGTGTTGTGCCGGGCGAAGTCTGGAGCTCTGTGACGGCTGCTGGAATGTAGTGTCACTTTTCCTGTGCAAGGTTTTGTTTTTTGTGGAAAGCGACCTTGTGTCGCGATACGTCCGCTTTTCGTTGGTTTTGACGCTGAAATTCGCGTGACGAGCACGCTCCCACATGAGCTCGCATAAGGGGCATCCATCAGGATGCTGTCTGTTTGAGATCGCGGCACAAGGCCGCTTCCCACGTAGGGATTAAAAATCCCCATCTGCTGGAGATGGGGATATTGATTGGGGTGGATTGCTTTTCCGTCGCTTAGTGCCCGCCTTTGTTGTTTTTCGTTTTCTTAGGAGGCGATACCTTATTCCAGCTGGTGATTGGGTCTTCGTAGTCGAGTGGATCGTCTAGCTCTTTGCTGAGCTTTTGTAGGCTTTTGTGCAACTTCTTGATTTTAGAAGCGTATTCGGGATTCTGCGACAGGTCGTTTTTCTCAAATGGGTCGGCCTCCATGTTGTAGAGACGTGTACCGTTGGCGGTCGGGTAGGTGATGTACTTCCAGCCATCTTTGATGATCATGCGCTGCTGGCCTTTGTAGGCACCGTAGACTGAATCGTAGTGCTTTTTCCTCTTTCCTTCGAGCAGGGGAAGTAGGCTCTTGAATTCAACGTATTCAGGGATTGGAGCGTCAGCTAGCTCAAGGGCGGTTGGCATGATGTCTTGTAGGTAGATCGGGGCTTCATTTTTGGCCCCTTTTTCGACCTCTGGGCCAACGATCATGAAAGGAACGCGTACGCTGTGGTCGTACATGTTTTGCTTGCCGATCAAGCCATGGCGTCCGACGGCAAGACCATGGTCAGCGGTGAAGACGATGTAAGTGTTGTCGGCTTGGCCGGTTTCTTCGAGGGCTTCGATGATACGGCCGATCTGGTCGTCCATGTGGGTAATGAGGGCGAAGTACTCCTGGCGGTTGACCTTAACCGAGTACTCGGTGCGCGGAAAGGGTGCGAGACGTGCATCGCGTAGCTCTTTGCCGCAGCCGATTTCGTCTTGGTATTTATATTTCGGAGTGAAGTTGTTTGGTAGCTCGATGCGATCGAGCGGGTAGCGGTCCACGTATTCTTTAGGGGCTTGGCGCGGGTCGTGAGCAGCGTTGAAGGCGAGGTACATGAAGAAGGGTTCGTCGCGGTCTTTGGCGTCGTTGAGGAACTCGATACTATCATCCGCCACGACTTCGCTCCAGTGCTTACCGCCTTCCCAGAATCCTCCCCATTTGGCTTCCCATGGCTTCCAGCCTTTCTCGTAATCAGCTTCATCGAGCGGGCGGTTGTAACCTTCGGGCACCGCCTTAGGCATTCCGGGGCGTTCATTGGCGGCGACGTCGAATATTTTCTCAGGCTTCACTTTGACGTGCCATTTCCCGGTCATGTAGGTGCGATAGCCGGCTTTACTCATGAGCTGGGACCACATTTTGCCTGCGTCGGCTTCTTCATTCATTATCTTGCCGGTGTCGTATTTGAAGGTGTTCCAAACGAATCGTCCCGTATTGAGCATCGCCCGACTCGCGACACAAACAGCGCCATTGTAGGCGCCCATGTTGTAGCTGTGGGTAAACGTCGTGCCCGCTTCGGCGAGCCTGTCTAGGTGAGGCGTGTCGATGTCTAGGATTCCGAAGGACCCAATGGTTTCGTAGGAAAGGTCATCGGCGAAGATGAACAGAATGTTTGGTTTCTCTGATTTCGCCTGTAACGCGAAGGTGGCGCTCAGGAGAAGCAGGGTACTAGTGAGTATAGAGTGTTTCATTGATTATCTCTTGGGGACTTAGTGTAGCAAAAAATGGATACCTAGAAAAATATTGGAGAGAAAAGGGCCACAACCGAAGCGATGAAGATCAGGAGTCCTACGAGGAAGCGTTGGTATTTCTTGTTCTCCTCCTCGGACATGACGAACTGACCATCTGGGATCGTGACCAGTTTAGCTTTTTCGATGTCTTGTTCCGTTTTTTTGCCAAGTCTGCTGATGCCGACCATGGTACAGATGCAGATCAGAACAATGAGTGGAGAGAGGTTCAGCTTGTTTTGAAAATGGAGAGGGAGGGCTGACTTGATGTCTGCGAGGGCGGGAAGATTCAACAGGCAGAATGCAGCGAATCCCAATACGCAGCCAACGACGAGAGTCCAGTAGGCGGCTCGTTCCGTGGCCCGCTTGTAGAAGAGCCCGAAGAGCACGGTTACGAACACGCCAGGTGCTAGGAACGCCCAAATCGCTAGAAGGTAGTCGAAGAGGCCTTTGAAATTTCGAATGAAGGGAGCGATGAGCATGCACACGACGAGGAGTACGACCATGATGATGCGGCCGTCCTTGAGGAGTTCCTTCTCGGTGGCATTCTTTTTGATCTTGGCGAAGAAGTCGAAGGTCAGCAGAGAGCCGCAGGCGCAGAGTCCGGAGTCGACGCTGGACATAATCGCAGCGAGAAGACCGGCTAGACAGAGGCCGAGTAGTCCGGTGGGCATTACGTTGGTGAGAAGGCTGACGTATGCATTGTCTCGGGCGACGATGTCTTGATCGACGAAGAGTTGCGCAGCGACGACACCAGGCGCGGCGATGAAGAGCAGGGCGAGTGTTTTGAGAACTCCTGCGAAGAGGGCCCCCATCTTAGCGTGGTAAATGTTACCGGCTGAGAGAGCGCGTTGCACGTAGTCCTGGTCGGTACAGTGTCCGTGTACTCCCAATACAAAGGCTCCGGTCAACATCGGAAGCCAACCGAAACTGTGGTTCCAAGGGCGAACCAACGACCACATGGATTCACCTGTAGTGGCTTCCTTGCTGGCGAAGATCGCATCGATGCCTCCGAGTTCTTGAATGCCAAAGAATAGCAGCAAGGCTCCTCCGAGCATGAGTACGATCATTTGCACGAAGTCGCAGTAAATGACAGCCTTGAGCCCTCCCATCAAAGTGTAGGTGCCGGCTGCTATTCCAATTAGGAAAACGGATACCCAGTAAAGAAGGTTGGCGTTCTCCATCTGGTCCCACCCGAGAAGGTGAGTGAGCACAAGCGCTCCGGCGTAGAGGGCTGCGGCGATGTTGCCTAGGATGATCATCATCAGATTGATGAATGAAACAATGGTGCGGCAGCGACCACTGTAGCGTTTTTCGAAAAACTCTGGCGAGGTTGCGAGCTTCAGTCCCATGTAGATGCGAATGAAGAATGCGGCTAAGAAGATAAAGCAGACTGCCCCGATGATTTGAAATCCGCCTGCAATGATCCCTACTGTGAAGGCGAGTCCAGCTTGTCCCACGAACTGCTGGCTGGAGATGTTTGTAGCGAAGAGGGAGGCCCCTATGAAGGGCCAGCGCATGGAGTTGCCGGCCAGGAAGAACTCGCGTCCCCCTTTGGCTTGTCGTCGTGAAATCCATATCCCGAGCCCGATGATGGCCACGAAATAGAGTAGAATGATGCTGGAATCTAGGGCGTTGATCTTCACTTGCTGGGGACTGGGGTCTTGCTTGTGGCGATGCCGGTTATGTGGCTGATGTCGTGATGGGACTTTTGTAGTGGCTCAAAACGTACATCGATTGGGTAGTCTTGCTCGGGCCACTCCATGCCGACGTCTCGATTCTTAACGCCAAGAGTTCGTTTGAGAAGCAATAAGGTGAGCTCTTCTCGGATCGCTTTGCACGATTCACGCTCGTACAGGTTATTCATCTCGTGTGGATCATCTTTGAGATTATAAAGTTCGCAAAGATCGTCGTGGTAGATGCTGAGCTTCCAGTCGCCTTTGCGGATCATAGAACCGGGGCCGAGGCTGGTGGGGAGTTTCGGGGCGTTGATCATGTATCCGTCGATCGGATCTTTCCATGTGGGAGCACCTCCGCCGGCTTCGCTGATCACGCTTTCCTTACCTGCCACGTTTCCAGAATCTAATTCGGATTTGTAGGACTTGCCGACCATTGTAGGGGGAATTGGGATACCGAGTGTTTCGAGTAGGGTGGGGACCAGGTCGATCTCTTCGGTCAGTGCTTCGACAGTGGATCCAGCCCAGCGTCCATCGGGGTGGCGAATGATGGCAGGAATCTTAGTCAGACAATCGTAGAAGGCGGGGAGCTTGTGAGTCATGCGGTAGTCGCCGAGCAGTTCGCCGTGGTCCGAGAAAAAGAGGACGACCGTTTTCTTATCGGTGCCAGAGCGTTCTAAGGCTTCTAGCAGAAGCCCGACGCAATCGTCCACATAGCGAATTTGCCCCATGTAAGTGGCGATCGCTTTGGAGATGTCCTCCTCGCTGCAGGAATCCATGTCCGAGTGCTTACGCCAGACTTCGTTGCGTACGGGCTGTTTATCAGCGTCGTAATGGTAGAAGGAGCGGGGGATCTCGACCTTTGCGGGATCGAACATTTCCTTGTAAGGGGAAGGGCAGGTGAACGCCGGGTGCGGATCTTGATAGTTGACCCAGGCTAGGAAAGGTCGGTCCGACCCATCCATGAAATTGATCGTTTGTTGGGTGAGTCGCTTGGTAATGTTATAGAGGTGATTGGCCTCAAGGCGAAAAGAGCTGTAGGCCTTTTCGTAGTCCGGATGCCCGTCGTAGTTGCCCAAGCAGATCTCGTCGTATTCGTCCCATACCTCCGGCAGTTCGTCGTACTTGAAGAGATGGTTCTTGCCGAACATGCCGGTGCGGTAGCCCGCTTGTTTGAGGGTGCTGACGAGGTTGGGCACATGAGTACCGATAGTTGACCAGTAATTGCGACAGCCGTGTTCGCCGACATAGGTGCTCGTTGTGAAACTGACCCGGCTTGGGGCACAGAGCGGAGCCTGGCAGTAGCAGTTCGAAAAGCGAACGCCTTCCGTCGCTAAACGATCAATGTGCTGGGTGCCAATGTTCGGGTGTCCGTAGCAGCCGAGGTAGTCCGCACGCAGTTGGTCCGGGGTGATGATTAAGAGGTTAAAATCCATCAACGTACGATTAAGGTTGCTAGTAAGAGACTAGGACGTACTAGTTGTGTCAATGGGATTTTCCCAGATCTTATGGTGAAGCAGGGCTACAGTGGGCTTGATTTAAGCAGCTAGTTCTTCCTAGTTGGGACGAGACTGATGAAATCCAAGATTAGTACAGCGATGATTGCGGAGAAGGCTGGGGTCGGAGTATCGACCGCTGGTTTCGTTTTGAGCGGAAAAGCCCGGAAGATGAAAATTTCGGAGAAGACCGAGAAGCGTGTCTTGGATATTGCCCGTGAGCTCGGATATGTGCCGAATGCGATGGCGAAGTCCTTGCGAAGCGAGCGTAGCGGAATCGTAGGCCTACTCTATAATCACTTGAAGCATAATTGGGCTGACGAGTCTCTGAATGGGATCAAGCAAGCTCTGGGCAAGAGGGGCTATTCAGTATTCTTGTCCACTCACCAGTTTGATCCGGAACTGCAGATGAAGGAGGTAGAGCTGATGCTTCAGCATCGCTTCGATGCGATTATCTGTATCCCTTTCAAGGAAGGGATCGAAGCCTATGAGAGGATTTTGAAGACCGACACTCCTCTGGTTTTCCTTAACGATACCTTGGATGAGTTGCCTGATATCAACGTTGTTGCTTGGAACGCTCGCGAAGCGGCGGATACGGCTATGCGGCATTTAATCGGGCTCGGGCGAAAGCGTTTTGCCTTCCTTGGCTGGGGAGATCAGCGGCCGATGTTCCGAGCTCGTCTCGAGGCGTTTCGGAGCTGTCTTCAAGCGGCGGATCTTCCGGTGAATGAGGATTGGATACAGACCTTTCCGCTTGCGGGATCCGTTCGCGGCGAGGTCGAAAGGCTTTTTTCTGATGAGGCAAACCGCCCCGATGCGATCTTTGCGGGTTTGGATGTTTACGGGATCGAAGCGATTGGTGTGCTCGAAGAGATGGGGCTTCGCGTACCCGAGGATGTGGCTCTTGTGGGGATGGGGGATCAGCCAGGGAGCGGATTTCCAAGCATAGGCCTGTCGTCCATGGCGATCCCAAGCGAAGTGCTCGGGAGCAAAGCCGCGTCGCTTGCTCTGGAGCTGCTGGATGATCCCGGCAACAAGGTCGCTTCGAAGATTCTCATTAGCTTCAACGAGCTGATAGAGAGACGATCTTCTGTGCGTTAGCTGATTCTCGTTTGCTGCAGGACCCTGTCGTTCGATATAGGGTATTGCGTTCGCTCGTGGCTAGCATCGGTCGTTTCCCGTTTGCTGTCAGATTTGTTATGCGAACACCGTAACACGATTGCAAATCAGCTATCTATCGGTTTGGGATCGCTGTTTTTAGCAGTTTTGTAAGTCTCTGATAGATAAGTGGAAGAGAGGTGTCTGTATTTTCTTAGTCTCATGTTACGAGCTTACTAACGCCTGTTCGCGTGGATGGGGTATAAAGGTTCGATACATCACCGATGTGTGGACTCTTGGGATTTAGAGCTGTGCATCGTCCTGCCGCAGGCAGCCCGACTACTACTTACCGAGCAAACTTGTTTTACCCCACCTTAACCCCCTCGTAATGCAGCCAGAATTTTTAGCCCAAAGCTAGCACGTGCTAGTTGTTTGGTCACGCATTCTGAAATCTGTGATTACACGACTCTCCGATCAAATGGCTGCCCCAGCGATTCGATCATAAGCGACTCTCTAGGCCGAACGAACTCAACGGACAGGGACGCAACTATAACTAGAACAATAACAACCGAAAAACTATGAATAAATACCTGACTCCCTATTTTGCATTTCGGTCAGAACCTATGATTCGAAGGCTTGGTGTTACGAGCCTTTTGCTATGTTCGTCGAGCCTCATGATGGCCCAAGAGGGCGATGAGGAAGTCTTCGAGCTCTCACCTTTCACTGTCAGTTCAACCGAATCATCGGGGTACGAAGTTCTTGATACGCTTGCAGGAAGCCGCTTGCGAGCTGATGTGGAGGACATCGGTGCCTCCATTACCCTGGTATCCAAAGATGTTATGGATGACTTGGGGATATCTGATTTCAACGAACTGGCTGACTACCTCCCAAGTTCTGAGATGGTGACGACTCAAGAAAACGAAAACGGAGGAAACGAGGTTTTCCGTGGAGGTTCGACCGGCATCACCATCCGAGGCATCAAGTCGGAGGCCTTGGCGAGAAACTACTTCACAGCACCGATTGGCGAGTTCATGCCATCGATGGATGGATACAATTCGAGCCGTGTAACTCTCTCCGCTGGCGCGAACTCGATCTTGTTCGGAAGCGCCAGCCCGGCTGGTATCATCAATACGCAAACGCAAGTCGCTAACCTGGGAAAGGATAGCGCTAAGTTCAGGCATCGTGCGGACGACTACGGATCGCAGCGATTTGAGTTCGCAGTGAACCGTATCCTTTTGGAGGACAAGCTCGCTATTCGGGTCAATCTCTTGAATGAGGAACGAGAGTTCTTTCGCGATACGCAATGGAGAGATCAGGAGCGTATCTATGGAGCTGTTACATGGAAGCCGTTTGAGAAAACGACGATTAGCGCAAATCTCGAATACGGCGACAGCGAAGCGAATACTGCAACGCCTACGATTAGCGTGGACCGCATGGGCGCTTGGCGCGATGCGGGAATGCCAACGGTTGCTTGGGACGGAAGTAACCCAGGATCCAATGAGGGAATCGTTCAGGCGACGGGGGGTAATCAGTTGAGAATCGCTTTTGGCTCTAATGATCCAAGCGTGAATCGCGCTCAGAACTGGCGTCGCTATGCGATCTCTGATCGATACCAAGTCGGTTCCCCGGCTCGGAATGCTTCGCTCGACTTCGACTTCATGGATCACACTCAAAGCATGGGGAACCACCGCTTAAATGATCGTAAGTTCTGGATTGGCGATCTCTCTCTCGAGCAGAAGCTCAGCGACAATCTCTACATGCAGTTCGCCATGTTCCGCCAATCGCACGAAAAGGACATTTACTGGTCTGGCGGTACGCACATGTTTGCGGATGCGACTTCAGTACTCCCTGATGGTAGCCCGAACCCCAATGAAGGCAGCTTCTTCTTCGGTGGAGGTACTGCGGAAAGACGCGAGTTTCTCTACGAGAACGAAAACTACCGTTGGACGACGACCTACGAACTCGACCTTCGCGAGAAGGGAGAGTGGTTGGGAACACATCAGTTCTCTTTGATGGCTCAGCACAACATCGGTCGCCGCTTCACGAACCGGAACCGTCTTTACAATACGGATACAGAACGATTCCACCCCGTCGCGACCAATGGACAGAATCGGATTATGACCGTATTTTATGTGGATCCTGTAGGTGGAGATCGAGCTCGCCAGAATGGGGAGTCGTTGGACCCTAGAGATTGGGCGAGTGACTTTTCCGCATTAGAAGGCGTAACTGCCGAGTACCTGAATTTCACCTCCGGCATCAACACCGAAACGAAACAGAACGTTTATATGGCTGCGGGCCAAAGCCACTTCTTCAATAAGCGACTGGTAACTACGCTTGGATACCGCATCGATACATCTGACGTCGACGACGTTGCTGGAAGCGCGTGGGTAAAGAACGCGGATGGAACACGTGTCGACTTCGACGATCCTTCTTTGGTTCGAACTCGGAACGAAGCGGTTTCAGACATTGAGGAGGGCACTTATTCAGTGGGAGCGGTCTATCACCTGCTGCGCGACCGCGGTTTGCTCGATAGCTTTTCTCTCAGCTTTAATCAGTCCACCAACTTCCAGCCGTCAGCTTCGGATCCGAATCTGCAAGGTCGTCCATTGCCGTTCGCAACTGGAGAAACCAAGGATGTCGGTATCAAGGCATCGATGTTCAATGGTAAGCTCAATGGCTCTCTCTCTTGGTTCGAAGGCGGCCAGCTCAATAACCGAACCGGCGCTGGGCAGGTGCTTACTCGAGCGAGAGAGATTTGGAATGGTCTGATCGAAGAGGAAGTTGGTTCCATCGCTGATCAGGAAATGTTTACTGATAATCTCAACGAGCTCGAAGGGACAGTTGCCGACACGCGCGATATCAGCGTGGAAGGTCTGGAGATGAGATGGACCTATAGTCCAAACAGCAACTGGCGTATGATTTTCTTTGGAAGTCGCAACGAGGCGATTCAGGACAATATCAACCCATCTGCTAACCAATACTTCGCAGAGCACTTCGATTCCGCATTTGCTTCGGCATACGGCGACGTGCCGCTCAACGAATCCGGAAGAACGGTCGATGACGCGATCGAGCAGATGCAGCGGGATCTCGACTTGAAGAAAGCGGAGGAAGGTAGAGCGCAGCAGTCGCAAAGAGAGTGGGCGTTCAGCTATCTCACTAACTACAGATTCACTGAAGGAGCCTTGAAAGGATTCTCTATCGGAGGAAACATCAAGTGGAAGGATAAGGCGGCGATCGGCTATGCTTCGGACGAGGAGGGCAAAGTCGATATCAGCAAGCCATTCTACGGTGAGGAGCTACTGACTACTGGGATGCACTTCTCCTACGGTCGCAAGATCCGAGATGGCAAGGTCGATTGGAAAATTCAGTTGAACATCCAAAACCTTCTGGACGATGACGATTATGTAGGTGTCCGTGCAACCGAAAGTGTTGACATTCCGGATACGGGAGAGATCTATGCATGGCGTATCCAAGAACCTCGATCCTTCTCCTTAACTAATACCTTCTCCTTCTAGATTTGTGATGTCAGGGCAAAGTGGTGTGCTAGTGAAATAGTAGCGATTCGCTTGTCTTGGCATTCAAGGATTGACGGTGGGTCAAGTTGATTTCTTTGCAGCTTGGCCCATTTTTTTGGGTCGCATGCCACATGCAATGGAGCGCATTTTTGTAGGGCTGCCGCTCGCGGCATGCCTCATCTCCCTTGGACTTCGGATCCTGCAATGCGGCGAGCGCCAGCCCTACAGCGCTTTGGAAGCATAAAAGATAAGGGGAATGGGCAAGTTTGAGCCCGGTCGATCCGTATTGGTCCTACACCTAGATGCGCGAATTATACAAGACGCCTTTTAGCCATATTATGTATAGTTAGGCTCATGCCTTTATCAGTTTTCCAATCCTCCTTGCTATTAAACCCTATCGGAAAAATAACGTTTCCACTTCATTACGTGTGGTCAAAATTTGCTGATGGTTTCACCCCTTTGTTTAGTGGTCACGACCTAGGTTGGAGACTCGATTGAACGCAAAACTACACAACCGTATGCGGGGATTCCGATAAGAGAATTATCCGATGAAGAAAGTCACACGCACACTGATTTCGAAATGATCATCAATAGGCTCTTTTTGTTGTCGTTCCTCTTTGGGATGCTCGCCTCTTATGCTTCGGCAGAGAAACATGAGGCGGCGGCGCGTCCCAACATCGTATTTCTCTTTTCGGATGATCACGCCTTAAACGCGATCTCTGCCTATGGGGGGCGATTGGCTGCGGTAGCGCCAACACCGAATATCGATCGTCTCGCTGAGGAGGGGGCTATCTTTGAAAACTCGTTTGTGGCCAATTCGATTTGCGGTCCCTCACGAGCGTGCATCCTGACAGGCAAACACAGTCACAAGAATGGTTTCATGACCAATGTGTCTGGTCCTTTTGATGGATCGCAGTGGACGTCGGCCAAAGCGCTTCGAGAGGCTGGTTATGTGACTGCGGTAATTGGTAAATGGCACCTGAAGTCCGATCCGGTCGGTTTTGACCACTGGGAAGTTTTTCCTGGGCAGGGCAGTTACTATAATCCGGTGTTGCTGCAGATGGACGGCTCAAGAAAAAGAGTCGAAGGCTACGCTACGGATGTGGTGACGGATAAAGCGCTAAGCTGGCTGGAAGGGCGTGATAAATCCAAACCGTTTTTTCTGATGTGTCAACATAAGGCACCGCATCGCACCTTCGCTCCAGCGATCCGACATTTGGATACGTTTGATGGAGTGGACATTCCTGAACCCGACAACTTGTTCGACGATTACTCCACGCGTAGCTCGACCTTGCCAAATAACGAAATGGAGATCGATCGGCACTTCCACTGGGCCTACGATCTGAAACTTCGCAAAGACGAGCATTTGGGGGTGGAGCTGCCGGGGTGGGATAAGCATGGAACGCCTGAATATAATCGAATGACTCCTGTTCAGAAGAGAGCTTGGGACGCGCATTTCGGACCGCTGAACCACGCCTTCTTGGCCGAGTTTAAGGCGGGTGGAATGAGCCATGAGGATTTAGTGCGCTGGCGGTATCAGCGTTACATGCGGAACTATCTGGCGACTGTGAAGAGCGTGGATGAAAATGTAGGACGTGTTCTGGACTATCTCGACCGGAACGGCCTTTCGGAAAACACCATCGTGATCTACTCGTCGGATCAGGGATTCTACCTCGGCGAACACGGTTGGTTCGACAAGCGATGGATGTTCGAAGAGTCGTTCAAGATGCCTTTCTTGATTCGTTGGCCGGGCGTGATCAAGCCAGGCTCGCGGCCGCAGGAAATGATTCAAAATATCGACTATGCTCCCACCTTTGTGGAGATCGCCGGTTTAGAGGTTCCCGAAGATGTCCAGGGGCGTTCGCTGTTGCCTGTACTAAAAGGAGAGGCTGATGAGTGGCGTGAGTCGGTTTATTATGCCTACTACGAAGAGGGGGAGCACAGCGTACCTATGCATTTTGGCGTTCGAACGGATCGCCATAAATTGATCTACTTTCCCGCGACTGACGAGTGGAACCTTTTTGATTTAGAACGCGATCCAGCGGAAATGGAGAACGTGTATGAGAATCAGGAATACGCAGATGTTAGGAAGCGCGTGACAGCTGAGTACTACAGGCTGCGGGATTACTATGATGCTCCGGGATACCGAGACTTCGAAGTGCTATCGAAGCGTAAGCCCTAGACTTTTTCAGATCTATGAAAACGTGGCTTTCTACTTTTCCGGTCCTCTTCGCCTTGTTGTCGGCTGTTTGGGCAGCGGATGATCGTCCCAATATTGTTTTGGTCATGGCTGATGATCAAGGGTATGGGGACGCTGGATACACGGGACACCCTTTTGTACAGACGCCGAATCTGGATGCTATGGCCCACGAGGGGTTCGTTTTTGATCGTTTCTACGCGGCGGCTCCGGTTTGTTCCCCGACCCGGGCGAGCATATTGACAGGACGTAATCCGATTCGGGCTAAAGTGCCGAATCACGGGCGATATATGCGGCAGGAGGAGATCACGCTCGCTGAAATACTCCGTGAGGCGGGGTACGCGACGGGGATTTTCGGAAAGCTTCATTTGGGATCCGGCCAGCCGGACTCGCCCGCGAATCCATCAGCGATGGGCTTCGATGAGTGGGTGATCGGGCTTAACTTTTTTGACAACGATCCCTATCTGAGTCGCAACGGTGTTGTGGAGCGTCGAACAGGAAAAGGCTCGGTGCACGTGATGGATCATACCTGGGCGTTTTTGGAAAAACACAAGCGCGGCGATCAGCCCTTTCTTGCGGTTGTGTGGTTCCCGTCGCCGCACGATCCGCACGAAGAGGTTCCAGAAGGGGAAAGCCTCTATGAGGGACGGGAGCATGCTGGGTACTATCGTGAGATCACGCTCCTCGACCAGCAGCTCGGGCGTTTACGCGGAGAACTCAGACGCATGGGACTAGCAGAAAACACGATTCTCTGGTACTGCAGCGATAACGGCGGTCTAGTGCATGAGACCTCTGGTGGACGGGCGAAGAAGGGTAGTCTTTACGAAGGGGGGCTACGAGTGCCTTCGATCATTGAATGGCCCGCGAGTCAGCTCAAAGGGCGGAGTGCGGTTCCGGTGTGGACCTGTGATATGCTTCCGACCTTGCTTGCCATGGCGGGCGTGGAATCGGCTAATCCGCATCTGCTCGACGGAGTTGATATGTCTGGTGTCTTTTCCGGGGAAGTGACCGAACGCGAGAAGCCGATGGGATTCTGGCACCTGTTCCAAAATGGGCAGGCTACTTGGAATGATCGGATTCTTAAAGCGATCATGGAAAAGCAGGCTGCCGGGGCTCCGTTGCCGCACGATCCGTCGCGTATGCGAAAGGATATCGATGCGTTTCCTCAGTTTCCGGAAGACGTGGAGACTGGGCATGCTGCTTGGTTGGATTGGCCGTGGAAGCTACATCGACTCGAAGACGGCAGCAGATACGAACTTTACAATCTTGAGGACGATCCAATGGAAGCTCGGGATCTGTCTTCTCGTCCGGAGTATGCGGTCCGGTTCAGAGCGATGCAGAAGCAACTCGATGAGTGGTCTCGGTCGGTGATCCGTAGTATTAATGGAAAGGATTACGAACCTGAAACAATTCCGTCGTTGGTGAAAAGGAAGGGAGAGAGCTTTAAGTGATAAGATTTGTACAGATTCTCCTTCTTTTGGGGTTCAGCCTTCCTGTTGTTGGGCTTGGTCGCGAGGTTTTGGACCGACCTAACGTGATTGTGATCTTCCTCGACGACGCGGGTTATGGTGACTTCAGTCATAACGGAAATCCGACTGTTCGCACTCCCAATATTTCATGGCTCGCACAGGAGGGAGTAAGTTTTTCGCAGTTTTATGTGACCTCTCCCGCGTGTTCCGCATCGCGCTATTCCTTGCTGACGGGACGTTACCCTTCGCGCTCTGGACTTGGCTCTTGGGTGGTTGGTCCGGACGCGGGGCGTTACCTTCATCCGAAGGAGATCACTTTGGCGGAGGGACTGAAAAGTGCCGGCTATGCGACGGGGATGTTTGGCAAGTGGCATTTAGGAAGTCCCAATGCAAAGAACGGGATCTCGCCCGATTCGTTGCCGCTCGCTCATGGTTTTGATCGATGGATCGGAACGAATGTATCGCACGACTATGCTGTTGCTCAGCTGCTGCGGAGTGACCCGAGTGGATCGGTTCCGACAACGGGGTACCGTCAGTTGGCGAAGGACCTGCCGTCGAATCCTGAGGTATGCGAGCAGCTGACGAAACTCTACACGGATGCAGCGATTGAGTTTATTCATGAAAAGAGCGATGAGCCGTTCTTCGCCTACGTGGCTTACAACATGCCGCACCTCGGACTCTATGCGAGTGAGGCGTTTCAAGGAGTGTCGCGGCGAGGTTTGTTGGGCGATGTGATGGAGGAAGTCGATCACTCTATCGGGCGCATTGTAGACGCATTAAGGGACGAGGGGATCGAGAGGAATACGCTTATTGTTTTCTCCTCCGATAATGGTCCGTGGGTGAAATTTCGGGAGACGGAAACTCTCTCCAAGTATGGCGAGGCTCGTATGCACGTTGGTTATGCGTATCCATTTCGTGATGGCAAAGGTTCCACTTGGGAGGGTGGGCATCGAGTGCCTGGTATTTTCTATTGGCCGGGGACTATTCCTGCCCGCGGTATCGACCAGAATCCAGCGAGTACCCTAGATGTTTTGCCGACAGTCTTCCGCCTGTGTGGAGTGGATACGCCGGAGATACGGTCGTTGGATGGGCGCGACATTTCAGCCTCGCTCCTATCAGAGGAAGCAGAGGGAGCGGTTGAACCTTTTAGTTTGATATATTCGGGGCCTCGCAACGATGAGTATGCGTTCCGGCAAGGTCCGTGGAAGCTGCATGTGAAGCTTACCTCGCAATTGAAGACGGATTACGGATTTTCCGCCTCGATGGAAACACCGCTGCTGTTTCAAGTAGAGCAGGACCTAGGAGAGCGGATCGATCGCGCTGAGGAGAATGCGGACGTGGTCGAACGAATGCTGAAGGCCCTGAGGGATCACAGGGCGCGTATCCGTCGCGAGGGAAGCTATTGGGATTAAGCCGAGGTTCTTGGTAACATGGATCTTGAAGGTGAAATGACTTTTAGATGATGAAACAGCTATTGTACTTGGGGCTCGTAGCGCTCGCTGCTCTCCCGGCGCTGGCGCGTAAGCCAAATATTATTCTGATCATGGCTGATGATGTCAGCCCGGACATGTTCTCGTGTTTTGCTGATCTGACGCCGCATGGGATGGAGTTGGCTGCGAGCACGCCTAGCATCGATCGGCTGGCTGAGGAGGGGGTTGCCTTCAAAACTGCCTACGCGTCGGCCATGTGCGGTCCGTCCAGGGCGTTGATCATGACGGGTAAGTACGGATCCACTACAGGAGCTCTGCAAAATGGGATGTGGCTCAATGATTGCAGGGAGACGATTTACAAAGACCACTTGGCCTTCGGGAAAATGCTGGCTGATGCTGGCTACGCTACTGCGATTGCTGGGAAGTGGCATGCGGGAAGCCAGATGCCTTACGAACCTGAGGTCGGTTTTCAGGAGTATTGTTTGTGGGAGGGGCCTCGGGAAGTGCTGCACGCAACAGGAAAGGAGCTCAAGGAAGAGCACTGTTCCTGGGAGGATTCCAAGACGCCCTCGAGGTATTGGAAGCCGTCTTTGGTCCGCAATGGTGAGTTGTTGGATGTAGCGGACGATGATTTTGGTCCCGACCTTTGTGCCGACTTCATTATCGATTTTATGGAGCGACAAGTGACGGCGGAGAAACCATTTCTCGCATACTGGCCCACGGTATCTCCACATGGTACCCGCACTGGTATGCCAACGAATCCCTTGAGAGGCGAAGTTGGCGATCTCGGAAAGAAGGGGCAGAAAGACGGGCAGGAGCGGTTTCGTTCTTTGATCGAACATTTGGATACGACTGTAGGGCGGATACAGAAGAAGGTAGAGGATCTGGGGATTGCTGATAGTACGATCATCATCTTTTGCTCTGATAACGGCACTGCGATCACTGCTAAGACAAGAGGAGTCGAGCGCGGTTGCCATGTTGTTTTCATGGCCGCGGGTGGGGGGATAAAGAAACGTGGCTTAACAGATGAATTGATGGACTTCTCCGATATCGCTCCAACTTTGGCTGAGTACGCTGGTGCAGACCCAAAGCAGAAGGCTCCCTTCGATGGTAAGAGCTTGAGACAGTTTCTAGAGGGAGACTCGGAAACAACGAAACCATTGATTCATGGATACATTTCTACGTCCCAATTGGTTCGCTCGAAGACCCACTTATTGGAAGTCTACAATCCTATGTTAGGCATGCCGAACGGTCGTTTCTACTATACGGGCGAAAACAGGTTTTGGAACGGATACGAACGTGTGGATGAGAATCCAGAGCATGCATCAGCGAGGAAGCTATTTTTCCAATTCTTGGAAAGTTACCCTGCTGTAATGGACTCGGATCCGTTCTGGCAAAGCAAGCCAGGAAAACGCTTCAAGGAAGCGTATCTTGATCCCAAATCAGTCGAAAAGCACCTTCATAACCATAAGGATTACCAGCTTTATGATGATAAGTAGTGGGAATCGAAAACTTATCCGCTTGGGTTGCTCCGCCTCTGGCAAGAACGGCGATTCCATCGAGTATGTCATGCTCGCATTTGGATAGGCCTTCATCGACGCTCTCAAGACCTTGGCGAGCTTTGGAAACATCGTTCGTTTGGATTTTTTTTCAGTCAGTTTTCAGAAAAATCAAGTGCTGTTTCCTGCGTCTGACTGCCGCTATTTGCAGTGGAAGAGGCTGTAAACTGCTGTCCTAGAGGAGATCTTTCGATATCGAATCCCGCTAGCCAGACCCTTTTAGAAAAGCCTTTTCGTAAGTTATTACAGGAGAGCCTTTTTGTGTTTCTGGGCGAGGAGCGGAAGCTTGTTCAAGCGATAGCGTAAAGAAACGCTTTATCTGGAGTGGTTGTACAGAATGGTTAACAAACTCTTTTTTGGTCTCGCTCTTTTGGTTTGCTGCTCGATTTCCTGGGGAAAGTCTCTCCCAAATGTCGTTCTTATCTTGGTCGACGATATGGGGTATGGGGACTTGGGGTGTTACAACGAGAACTCCAAGATTCCTACGCCGCATATTGATTCCTTAGCCGAGGAGGGGATGCGTTTTACGGATGCTCACTCGGCGGGGTCGGTTTGCCATCCTTCGCGGTATGGATTGATGACCGGACAGTTGCCGTTTCGGATCAACTATTCGGTTTGGCGGGAACAGCCATTGATTGATGAGAATCGAGTGACGGTCGCGTCGATGTTGAAAGGAGAGGGGTATCGAACCGCGATGGTTGGGAAGTGGCACCTTGGTTTTAAGGAAGACGGCTACGAAAACCGCTTGCCAGGTGGTCCCGTTGATCGGGGATTTGATACGTATTTCGGTATGCGTGCTTCGACGGATATTCCGCCTTACTTTTACATCGAAGGGGATCGCGCTTTGGTGGAACCGTACGAATCGATCGATGCGAACTACAGTGATGGGTGGACCAAAATCCAGGGCGCATTTTGGCGTGAAGGGGGAATCGCTCCCAACTTGCAGCTAGAAGATGTTTTACCGCGTTTTACGGATGAGGCGGTGGGAGTGATTCGCGATCACTCGCGTTTGCATGGGGACGATCCTTTGTTTTTGTACCTCGCGTATCCAGCCCCTCATACGCCGTGGCTACCGAGCGAGGAATTTTTAGGTTCGAGTGGCGCTTCGATGTACGGGGATTTCATGGTCATGGTAGACCACATGGTGGGGCGTGTGATGAAGGCGCTTGAGGAGTCTGGGATGGAAGATGATACGATCGTTCTATTTTCCTCGGACAATGGTCCTGTGTGGTACCCGACGGATGTTAAGGAGTTTGGACATGATTCCGTTGAGGGCTTGAGTGGCATGAAGGGCGACGCTTGGGAAGGTGGTCACCGTATGCCGTTCATTGTTCGTTGGCCTGGAGATGTGAAGAGCGGAAGTGTATCCGACGAGTTGATATGTTTTACCGACTTCTTCGCAACGATGGCGGACGTTATTGGGCGGGAACCCTCATCTGACGAGGGGCCGGATAGCATTAGCTTTCTTCCGGTGTTGAAAGGTCGTACTCAAGGTGATCGCGAGTCGTTGGTCTTGGAGTCAGCCCGTGGATTGTTCTCCGTACGAGACGGAAAGTGGAAGTACATCAATGGAAAAGGCTCGGGAGGTTTCTCGGATGGTTATTTCAAACAGCAGAAGCTTTCGAACAAGGGACCGAAGCACCAGCTTTACAATTTGGAGGAGGACCCCGGAGAAACGACGAATCTCGCCGCAAAGCACCCCGATGTCGTGAAACGACTCGATCGAGAGCTGCAACGCGTGCTCAAGCAAGGTTTCTACAAAACGGACGACGCTGCCCAGACTATGGGGAAGTGATTCTAGGTGAGTATCCGCTCACTCGGATTTAGGGTAAAATATTCCGTTACCTCTCGCTGCTTTTCGGAGTTTATCTGTGACACACAGAAGCGATTAACCCCTAACTCCCTAAAAGAATTGTGGCTACATCATTCTCAGCACGCGCAGTGCTACGTTTGTTCCTTTTTTGCCTAAGCACAGTTTTGTCGAATCAGGCAGTCTGGGCAAAAACTGAAGATCCGAATCTACTGAAACCGTATTCGGGTCCTTCGCTCCTAGGAGTCGATACAAGTACATTGGATGGTAAGATTATGACTGGCTATCAGGGCTGGTTTAATACGCCTGGCGATGGCGCGGGGTTGGGGTGGACACATTGGGGGCGTGGAAAGGGCAAGCCATTCGCTCCGGGAAGTGTTACGGTCGATCTTTGGCCGGATATGTCGGAACTGGACGACGACGAGAAGTACGAGACGGGGTTCACGCACAAAAACGGAGAGCCAGCCTATGTATTCAGTTCGCATAACAAAAAGACTGTGATCCGCCATTTTGAGTGGATGAGGGATTATGGGATCGATGGAGCTTTCGTGCAGCGCTTTGCCCATGGGTTAAGGAGAGAGGAGTCAAAGCATCATAAGAATGTAGTGCTTTCTAATGCTCGCGAAGGAGCGAATCGGGCGGGGCGTTCTTATGCAGTTATGTACGACTTAACGGGGTTGCCAAAGGGAGGCACTGAGTTGGTCAAACAGGATTGGAAGGAGCTGAAGAAGAAGATGCGGATCACCAAGGATCCTGCGTATCAAAGTCACAATGGGAAACCGCTGGTTGCGGTTTGGGGAATCGGGTTTAACGACAAAATCAAGCCCCGGAAATACACCTTGGAAGAATGCAGTGACTTGGTGAGGTTTCTTAAACGGAACGGTTGCTCGGTTATGCTCGGTGTTCCGACCGGTTGGAGGACCTTGGATCGCGACGCTGTATCGACGAAGGACCTACATGCATTGTTGGAAAAGGTGGATGTTGTCAGCCCGTGGACGCCTGGTCGCTACAAACGGCTGGATCAAGTTGCAGGTCACGCTGAGAAATACTGGGCGCCTGACGTTGACTGGTGTGAAGAGAGAAAACCGGATTTCCTACCGGTCGTGTTTCCAGGTTTCAGCTGGCACAATATGAAGGGGACAGAGCTTGGAGCAATTCCGCGACTAAAGGGGCAGTTCTTCTGGGAGCAGCTAATGCAGGCTAAGCAGTCAGGGGTAAAGATGATCTATGTCGCCATGTTTGACGAAGTCGATGAAGGCACAGCTATTTTTAAATGTACCAACGAACCCCCTACAGGAAACGGAGGTAAGTTTTTGACCTATGAAGGTCTACCCAGTGACTACTATTTGTACCTGACCGGACAGGCGGGGAGGATTCTTCGAGATGAGATTCCCGTGTGTAAGATGGCGCCCGTACGAGACGGTATCGATACGCCGGGAGAGCCTAAAGCCTCTGCTCGATGATGGAAATAAACAGACGATCGGCACTGCAGAAAATAGCTGTTCTTGCGGGAGCAGTTGTATCGAGTGGAACGATGCTGCGTGGTTCCACTCTCCCGAATCTTCCTTTAAAGCTTGGATTGGATGCTCACTCCGTACGAGCCATGAAGTGGGAAGCCATGCAGCTCATCGAGTACGCGGCTTCTCTGAAACTCGACGCGGTGCTTTTCAATGGGCTGCAGTACTTCAAGAGTTTGGATACGGCTTATCTCCGCAGAGTGCGTGAGGCGGCGGAGTCGAAATGCTTGCAGATTCGAATCGGAGCGGGAGGTATCAGTATTGGTGTTAAGAAATACAGGGACCGCTTCGGATCGCCAGAGGAGACTCTGGCTTTGGGTGTTAGAGTGGCGACTGACCTTGGTTCACCCACTGTCAATTGCAGGATCGGGGCGATAGCGGATCGTTATACCGAGGGTGGGATTGAGGCTCGTCTAGAAGAAGCGGCATCAGTTATCAAAGCGACGCGCTCACGGGCTGAGGATGCTGGCGTTCGTTTCGCTTTCGAGAATCATGCTGCGGATACGCGGTCCGAGGAGATTCTGGCGCTGATCGATGAGGTGGGCAGCGATTTGCTCGGAGTCATGTTGGATCCGGGGAACGCCCTTTGGGCGATGGAGGATCCGATGACGCAGCTTGAGGTTCTTGGGGATCATGTGCTCTGTACCAGCATTCGTGATTACACAGTGTGGGAGGCTCCTGAGGGGGGCACGTTCCAGTGGACTGCGATTGGAGAGGGGATGATGGATGTTCCCGCCTATCTGAAGCTGTTTAAAGCGAAGTGTCCGGACGCTCCCTTTTTTGTAGAAACCATTTCCAATTCGCAGCGGCCGATTCCTTTTTTGACGGATGAGTTTTGGGAGGGATTTCCAAACACGAAAGCAGCTGGCATCAGAGAGTTCCTCGCTTTGGTCCGCAGGGGAGAGCCGCAGTTAGTTGTCGAGCCTGCTCAAGGTGAAAGCAAAAAGGCGTTCGAGCAGCGTCACCAGAAAATCGAATTTGAGAAGAGTATCCGAAACTTAAGGACGGAACTCGCGAGAATCTAAGTAGAATCGCATATGCCAACAATTTCTATATCTGAAGCGAAAGAACAGTATGATGCCGTGATCGTGGGATCCGGGGCTGGAGGCGGGCAAATGGCTTATTCTCTCACACTTGCCGGACTAAAGTGTGTGGTGCTTGAAGCAGGCCGTTCTTATAATCCATACACTGAAACTCCGATGTTTAACCGTCCGGATCAAGCACCCCTCGGGGGCACTTCTACTCCCGATAAGGACATGGGATTTTGGGACGCGACAGTAGATGGTGGGTGGGACGTTCCGGGGGAACCGTACACGCAAGGAAGCGACGACAAGAAGCGTCGATTCACCTGGTGGCGGGCTCGCATGATGGGAGGGCGTACCAACCACTGGGGCCGCATTTCGCTCCGTAACGGACCCTACGATTTCAAACCGTATAGCTACGATGGGCTCGGTTTTGACTGGCCGATTTCTTACGAGGAGGTGAAACCGTACTACGACAAGGTCGAAATGCTGATTGGAGTTCACGGTACGAATGAAGGCTTGGAGAATGTGCCAGACTCGCCGCCGGGTGTTCTGCAGCCCCCGCCCAAGGGACGAATCGGAGACCTGCTTACTCAGAAGGCGGGAAAGAAGGTCGGCGTGCCCGTGGTGCCAATACACCGTGCGGTACTGACCAAACCTCTCGCCGCGGATACTATTCCTGCAAAATTGCACCCAGGAAACAAAAAGGCGCAGGAGATCGTGGCGAAGTCGATGCGGAGCCGGGCCGCTTGTTTTTACGCCACCTCTTGTGGACGCGGTTGCAGTATTGGTGCTACCTACCAGAGCACTATCGTGCATCTTCCCCCTGCGGAAGAAACTGGGAATCTCGACATCATCGCGAATGCGCACGTTCGGGAGGTGGAGACAGGACCCGATGGAAAGGCTACTGGAGTGGTGTTCATCGACAAGACCACCGGAAAGGAAGAGAGGGTGAAAGGCAAAGTTGTGATACTCGCGGCGAGCAGCGGCGAAACAGTGCGTATCATGCTCAACTCTAGGAGCAACCGACATCCGGAGGGAGTGGCGAATGGAAGTGGGATCGTAGGTAGGTACATAACGGATACGGCTGCGATGGGGCTACAGGGACAGATCCCTGCTCTCGAGAACTTGCCGCCGCATAATGAGGATGGGGCAGGAGGGAGTCATTTCTACAGCCCGTGGTGGGGCCACGAGGCTCAGCGCAAGGGGAAGCTCGATTTCCCTCGTGGCTATCACATAGAGGTGGGTTCGACTCGCAATATGCCTGGAGGCAATAGTCCTGTTTCGATGCGATATCTGCGAGGCCTCTACGGAACCAAGCTAAAGGAAGAGGCCCGTCGGTATTATGGATCGTTCATCACCTTGGCGAGTCGCGGGGAGATGATCCCGAATGAGGACTCTTTTGCGGAGATCGATCCTAAGGTAAAAGACAAGTGGGGAGTGCCGGTGGTCCGTTGGCATTGGAAGTGGTCGGACTACGAACTGAACATGGCGCTGCACGCCGAGCGAACGTTTGCCGAAATTTTTGATGCGATGGGTGGAAAGGCAACGCGCCCCCTTGCAAAGTCTGGTCACGATATCCTACGCCCAGGAGGGAACGTGAAGCATGAAGTGGGAGGGGCTCGCATGGGATTCACTCCGAAAGACTCTGTATGCAATAAATGGAGTCAGACGTGGGACGTGAAGAATCTGTTTCTGTGCGATGCGTCTACCTTCGTTTCCAACCCCGACAAGAACCCGACACTGACGATCATGGCTCTCGCTTGGCGTTGCGCGGATTACATCATCGAACAGTCAGCCAAAGGAAATCTCTAATCACTATGAAGACGGAAAGAGAACAAAGCCGCATATCGCGAAGAGACATCATCAAGTGGTTCACTGCTGCAGCGGCGGTTTCGCAGTTCGGTCCTGCCCTGTCGTTTGGTCAAGGGGCGGTAGGTGCAGAGGGATACGGACAAGACCCGAAGGTCGCAGGAATCTTTAAACCAGGAGATCACTGGCCTTTGACTTTAACTTCATCACAACGGAAAACTGTCACTGCCCTCGCGGATACGATTTTACCAGAGGATGAATACGGCCCAGCCGCTAGCTCATTGCGCGTTCCGGACTTTGTTGATGAGTGGGTGAGCGCCCCTTATCCGCGTCAACAAGCGGCCCGCAAAAAGATACTGCCTGGCTTGAAGGATATCGAGGAGTTGAGCCTCAATTTGGAAGGGGAGCGATTTTCGGGGCTGTCACTGAAGCTGAGGGCGAAACTATTGGATAGAGTTACGGGAGAGGGAAGCAAGGACGCCCTAGCCAAGCGAGTTGCCGGATTCCTTCACGAGTTTACGAGCATTTGCATGGGGGCGTACTACGGGACGCCAGCCGGTTGGAAGGCGATTGGCTATGTTGGTAATGTGCCTTCACCAACTTTCAACGGACCTCCGCAGGAAGTGCTCGATCGAGTCGGAGTGACCCAGACAGTAAAATAGAGATCCCGATACATGAGATTAGTGCCTGTTATCCTAAGCCTTTCGATTCCCTTTGTTTTTGCATTCGGGAAGAGTGAACAACCCAATGTGCTGTTCATCGTATGTGATGATTTGAATACGCATGTATCGACATCCGGATACGAGCACATAAAGACCCCTGCTTTCGATAAGCTTGCGGAGACTGGTATGACCTTTAATCGAGCATATTGCCAGTATCCCGTGTGTAACTCATCGCGGACTTCTTTCCTGCACAGTCTGTACCCGCAGTCCAGCGGGGTTGTATCCAATAAGGTCGATATCCGTGAGACGCGTCCTGGAACGGTTTCGATGCCTCAGCTTTTTAAGGAAAACGGATACTGGACTGCGGCGACGGGGAAGGTTTATCACAACTTGAAGAGCACTCCCGGCAAGGACACTTGGGATGAAAGCCATTGGTTCGATAATGATGAGATGCCTATGGTGATTCCTGTTCGAGAGGCTTTCGAAAAGAAGCATGGTCCAGTGACTGATCGCAAGAACGTCAAAAAGTGGAAGGAGATTTACTATGACATCGCTACGCAGACCAAGAATCAGAAGCCAGGTTATGGGCCGTCGGGATTGCGAGACGACCAGCACAAGGACGGAAAAAACGCGTTGAAGGTCATTGAGTGGCTTGAGAAGGAAAGTTTCGGAGACAAACCGTTTTTCATTTCGCTAGGGATTCACAAGCCTCATGGACCATTCCTAGCTCCGGATAAGTATTTCGACTTGTATCCAAAAGATGAACTGCAGTTTTCGCTAGCGTCTAAGGATTTCTGGAAGCAAGCCCCTCGAGAAGCAGGTACGAAGCGGTACGAGGGATTCGATTTTGAGTTCGGTGTGGAGAACGATGCACTTCGTCGTGCCAATATGCAGGCCTATCACGCGTGTATTTCTTTCATCGATGCCCAGATCGGGTTGGTGTTGGATGCTTTGGAAGAAACAGGGAAAGCGGACAATACGATCGTAGTCCTCATTTCCGACCACGGTTATCATTTGGGCGATCACTTCATGTGGGGGAAGGTAACCTTGTTTGAGATTTGTGCTCGAGTGCCGATGCTGGTGCGGGCTCCTGGGATTACCCGCCCCGGTTCGAAGAGCGAAGGCTTGGTCGAGCTGCTGGACATTTTTCCAACGCTGACAGAAATTTGTGGGCTCGAAGATCCCGAACACGTGCAAGGGCAGAGCTTTCTCCGGAATATGAAGAATTCTGAGGCCGACGGTAAGGAAGTCGTCTATACCGTAGTCACCCGAGGCAAGAATCTCGGCCAAGCAGTTCGCACTGAACGCTGGCGTTATGCCAAGTGGAGTTCGGGCGAGGAGCTCTATGACCTGAAGAAGGATCCAGGTGAATTGAAAAATCTAGCGGGTTCGCCCGAGCATGCAGGAATCCTGCAAAAGATGAGGAATCATCTGGAGGAGATCGATGCTAGAGCGGGCGAGAAGAGGTAGTTAGCGAGGGGCTGTTTACTCATTCTCTCTGCAGAGTCCGGGACGGCGCCCGGACGCTACCTCAAAGAAAAGGTTCATCACCAAATCCAGTGGATTGCTGTTTGAGGTTAGACTGTTGGTGTTCCCGCTTCAGCGGGCTTATCGGTTTCCGTTGCTTAGGGTTGCCGCCTAAAGGCGGTACTCCAACGGTTGGGTTCTCTTCCAGTGCATTTGGTGATGAACCAAAGAAAAGTAGGGCTTGGGCGCCGTCCCAAGCCTGTTCGTAACGGTTGATCTTCTCCAATGACGCTATTCCCAGCGGAAGGTTTCGCCTTCGATGACGAGCTTCGGTTTGCTGTTGTTGGGCTTGACGAAGTTCTCTGGGGCGGAGGCTTTGAGCTCGGCCTTGATCGAGTCGAATCGACTGTCTTCAGCTAGGTTGTTCCATTCGTGGAAGTCTTTACGGACGTGGTAGAGTTCTTCCAAGCCGTCCTTGTAGTGAATGTAGCGCCAGTCCTGGTTGATGATGGCGTATTCGTTTGGTTCCATTCCAGGGAGGAGTACGTTGCGATCTTCTGCTGTTGAGGGGGTCTCAAGTACGGTGGCGAGCGATTCGCCTTCGAGGCCCTTGTCCTTCTTGAGTCCGCACATTTCTACAAATGTTGGATACATGTCTACCAGACTTGCGGTCGCGTCGACAATCTCACCGTCGGCAACTCCTGGACCAGCCCAGATGAAGGGGACCCCAGAGGTGCGTTGCCAGAGCGTGTGCTTTCCCCAATCGCCTTTCTCCCCTTGATGGTAGCCGTGGTCGCTCCAGAAGACGATTATGGTGTTGTCCTTGTTTGGCCCTTCTTCCAGGGCGTCGAGTAGGCGACCGACCATCGCATCCACATATGAAATACAAGCCATGTAGCCGTGTACTGCGTCTTTCCAGGCGTCTAACTCTACAAGGTAATCGTGGTGCTGAGCCTTGCGGTTTGTCTTTATCTTGCGAATACGTTCGGGCAAGTCCTCGAGGTCGTCGTCTTTGACTTGGGGGAGGACGATGCTATCGCGGTCGTAGAGATCGAAATATTTTTCAGGTGCGTAGTTGGGGAAGTGGGTGGCGTAGAGACCAACGCCGACGAAGAAGGGTTTGTCGTGTTTTTGCTTGAGGAGGTCAGCTGCCCAATTGGTCCAGATGGTATCAACCATCTTTTCCTCGTTTTCGTTTTTCACTTTTCCCCATTCGAGGAACCAGCCGCTGCCGGAGCGGATTTTTTCTTTGTTGTAGATGCTATTTGGGTACGGATTGGGAGCGATGGACTCTGGCGTATTGAGAGTCTCTTTATCCCAGGAGTTGAGGGGCCAGCCGGTTTCGCGTTGCTCTTGGCTGCGTACGAAGAACTCGTCCCAGCCGCGGAGATCGACGTACCCAGCTGGATGGTGGAAGAGTTTGCCAGCTCCGTAGGTGCGGTAGCCCGCTTCTTGGAAGGCGACTTGGAGCGGGCGGATCTCTGGATTCTGGTGGAAATAGGGTTGGTTGCGGTAGCAGCCTGTGGTGGGGGCGTAGCGGCCGGTGAAGATTGCGGAGCGGGAAGGAGCACAGTAGATGCCGCCGGTGTGGGCATTGAGGAAAGTGACACCTTGATCAGCGAGTCGGTCCATGTTGGGCGTGTGAGCTGACTCGAAGCCCATGGGACCGATGCGATCGTTTAGGTCATCCATGGCGATGAAGAGCACGTTTGGCGCTTTCTTGGCGTGAAGAGGGAGGATGGCAAAACCGAGGAGAGCTGCGAGGAGAGTGAGTGTTTTTTTCATATATGCTATGACCAACGGGGTGGTGGATGATGCCTATTGGGGGCTAGATGCGAGAGTCAGAATTTGTTCTGGCGGAAAGGCGATGTCGTGGATGGATAACTCGTCAATCTTGCCATCCCAGAAGCGGCTAGGCTCGAAATTTCCTGCTTCGTCTCTATTGAGAAACGCCCCGATGGAGAGGACTTGGGAGGCGAGTTTCTTGGTTTTCGTGTACGGTTCTTCAGCGACGATGTGACCGTTTCGATAGAGGCGGGCTAGGTTTCCGTCTACGACCAGCGCGATGTGTTGCCATTCGCGTAGGGGCATGGGTGTGGAGTCGGATAGATGAAGCGTCGTGCCGTTGCCGTTGGGAAGGCGGGCTTCCAGGCCGCCGTGGTCCCGAAAGAGTCCAAGCATAAACTGACCGCTTCCGGTTTCATCTTTGGTCTTTGCTATGGTGGCGGAGCGAGCTCGTGAAGTGGCATAGACCCAGGCGGTTACCGTGAACTCGTTGTTGAGCGATCCCGGACAGTCTTCAACGATGGCGTAGGTTCTCTCCGCACCGCCTTTGAAACGAAGTCCCGCGCCGAATCTGCCAGTGCAGAAGGGGGACCCGTGCTCGCTTTGCTGGTGGATGATGCCGTGTTTTGGGGATTCTGTTGGAGCTCTGTCCAACAGTGTTTTTCCGTCCTCGCTGACTGCCATTCGGTAGTAGGCGATAGGGGCTTCTTTTCGGATTTGCTTGAAGTACCGTAGAGGCGGTTCGTCGAGGCTGCGGAGGAAACGTTCGGGATCGAGTTCGATTCCGAAGGGAGCGGTGATGCCGGATTGGATACGGGTGGCTTGGGAGGTGGTAAGGGTGAGAGAGGATTCCTCAGGTGGGGCATCGTGGGGCTTGACCTCTACTTCTCCGCTGAAGACGTGAACTTCGCTTTGGCGCTCTCCGGCGACTTCGATGGCGAAAACGGTGCCGTGATCGACGACTTGAGCGTGAGGTGTATCGATAGTGAAGCCGATGCCCTCGGGGGGAACGTGGGCCGAGAGTTTGCCTTCGTGAAGATGTATTAAGTCGTGCGATACGATTTCAAAGTGAGCCGGAGCTTCGAGGAGGACCTCGACCTTGTTGGATAGAGTGAAGGCGGCGAGGCCTTTAGCGAGGGAGTATTCTCCGGCACGAAGGATCTCGCCTTGGTCAATTGCGATGTTGGTACCGGATACGACGAGTTGCCCTCCGGAGTAACGGTCGATGGAGCCCACGCTTTTACTGGAGAGCCATGCCTTTCTTTCGAGGCTTGGAAGAACGCCTTGGTAAACGAAAAAGCCGACTAGGGCGATGCAGGCTGCTAGGGCGACTATCTTGAGAGCTCTGTGTATGGGGAAAGGAATGACGTTTTTGGCGCCCGGGTTTGACTCGCTCTCGTCGAACTGGCCGGGGAAGGGCAACTGGTCGAGCACTCCGTGTTGCCAGGCTAGGGCGGCGTGCATTTCACAGTGCTGGATGTATTGCTTACGGGCGGCCGGGTCGCTTTTTATGATGAGAGCGAGTTTCCGCTTTTCCTCGGGACTAGCGACGCCATCGATGACGGCTTCCAAGAGGTCGCGAAAATCTACTGGAGTGGATTCGTCGCTCATAGCAGGTCTTCCCTCATGCGGTATTGCACACAGTTGATAAGGTTGGAGCGTGCGCGAAAGAGAGTTTGTTTGATGGCGCTGGCGGCCACGTTGAGTTGTTCGGCGACGGAGTTGATGGAGTACCCTTCGGAGTAACGCCGCCGGACTATGTCGCGTTGACGGTTGGGGAGTTTCTCGAGGCAGAGTTGAAGAGCTCTTTCCTTTTGGTCGAAGTCCGAACTTGAGGTTTCGACTTCGGAAGCCAGGTCTTCGAGATAGTCGCTATCCACGAAGAGTTCTTGTTTGTTCTGTTTCCGTCGGCGGGCGAGGACTTGGTAATAGGCGATTTTGAGCATCCAAGCTCCAAAATTGGTGCCCATCTGAAACTGATCAGATTTCCGCCAGAGCACAATGTTGGTCTCTTGCATCACATCCAGAGCCTCCTGTCTGTCGCCAAGCAGAGAGAAGGCGTAGGCGTAGAGACGGCTCTGGCTTTGGGTGATGAGCTGGATAAATTCTTCTGTAGGTTCCTTGGGGGCCACTGTCGATTGAATGCTTGCTTAGTGGGGAACTCCAAGATACGGCGAAAAGTAACGAAAAATTCTGAGGGAGGAGCTGCTATTTGAGGTCTCGAGACCAGCGATAGCGCATGCTGCTTGGGAATGCAGATGAAGGATCCCGCAGCACGCTGGAGGATGTGCTGCTTGGATCAGGGCACTGGTTGGCCGTTTCGCGCTTCGAGGAGGCGGTACCAATCTTCGCGAGTGTAATCGATCTCGAGAGCTTTCTTGGCGGTGGCGATCCGATCGGGATCGGTCGAGCCGATTATGGGAGCTACTTGCGAAGGCAGTTTCAGGATCCATGCGAGCATAATGATCCAATTCTCGACTCCGTAGATTTCGGACTGGCGGTCGAACTCCTTTTTGATGCGTTCCTCGGTTTCAGGAGTGAAGGTGTTGCCCCAGGCCGGATAGACAACGCCTCCCAGAGGGCACCACGCTTGAGGAGTAATACCGCTTTCAATACATTGGTCTAGGGTGCCATCGAGCAATGTATCGATGTTGTGGATATTGATCTCCACTTGGTTCACGAGGAGCAGTTGTTCGAGGGAAGACTGGAGGAGGGTGAGTTGACTTGGTCGGAAGTTGCTGACTCCAAAGTGCCTTACCTTGCCAGCATGGGTCATTTCGGCAAAGGCGTCCGCGACTTCGTCAGGGTGGAAGAGGTAGTCGGGACGGTGGAGGAGGAGAAGATCGAGAGTATCGATTCCCAGTCGAGAGAGGGTGCCGTCGACGGATTTGAGGATGTGATCCTTGCGGAAATCGTAGCGACCTGGGGAGCTTGGGGCGGGGTTGCCCTTGAAGACCACGCCGCACTTGCTGGTGATGATCAGTTCATCGCGGAGGCCCGGGTTTTCTTTCAGGAATTCGCCGAATAGCGTCTCGCACTCGCCGCCGCCGTAGATGTCGGCGTGGTCGAAGTGATTGTAGCCGGCGTCGAGAGCCGCTTGCAGCGCCTTTTTTCCTTTGGCCTTACTGTCGGCGGATTGGTCACCTACGATGCGCATGCAGCCGTAGATGAGGCGGGTTGATTGGAGAACGCTATTTCCGAGTGCGATTTTTTCCATGGTCCTTGAATGCTGTTGGTGAGAATAGGTGAATCGATGGTATCTGCTTTGGGAGTGGGAAGCTTAGGGATTGGGGATTAGCCGAACGACCGCATGCGGTTTGTTTAGGGCTAGGTAGAGAGCTCCGTCGGGGCCGGTTTCGATATCGCGGATACGGCCTTTTATTTTAATGACGATCTCGTCGGATAGGACTTGGCCGTCTTTTACGTCCAGACGGTGCAGCTCGTGGGCGGATAAGCCACCGACGAAGAGATCGTGTTTCCAGAGTGGGAAGAGGTCACCGAGGTAGAAGTTGATGGAGCTGACTCCGATGGAAGGCGTCCAATGGTGTTTGGGGTCCTCAAGGCCCGGTGCGGTAGGTTTTTCTGAAATGGGCGTTCCATCGTAGTTGATTCCGTAGGACACGATGGGCCAGCCGTAGTTGATGGCAGGACGGATAAGATTGATTTCATCGCCTCCGCGAGGGCCGTGTTCTGAGGACCAGATTTCGCCGGTGATTGGATGGATGTCTAGGCCTTGGGGGTTGCGGTGTCCAAAGGACCATATGCTGGGGTAGACGTTTTTCTGCCCTACGAAAGGGTTGTCGGGAGGAATGCGGCCGTCATCGAATACGCGGTGAATCTTTCCGTTTGGCAGGGTGTTGTCTTGGGCCATTTCGCCTTGATTGCGTTCGCCGATGGTGAAGTAGAGGTAGCCTTGTTCGTCGAATATCATGCGGGAGCCGAAGTGAGGGCCGGATTTGATGTAGTGTTCGAATTTCGCTTCGAAGATGACTTCTTCATTGGTCCACTTGCGGCCTTTTATTTTCCCCCGGACGATTTTTGTCATCCCATGGTCTCGGCCATCCATCTGGCCACCCATATGAGCGAAGGAGAGGTAGATCCATCCATTCTTTTCGTAATTGGGGTGCAGCGCGACTTCCAGCAATCCACCTTGTCCATATTCCCAAACCGTGGGGATGCCTTTAATGGGGGCAGACAGTTTTCCGTTTTTGAAAATTCGCAAGCTTCCCGGACGTTCGGTGACGAGGATACCTCCGTCGGGCAGGAAGGCGATGGACCAAGGGGTATCCAGCCCTAGGTCTTCCGGGATGACAGCTTCCATCTTGAAAGAGTACCCGCCACCTTCGTAAGTAGTATTCAAGTTTTGGGCGCTCTTGCTCTTTTTGCGGGAGGAGTTCTTGTAGCGGACTTCGCCGATATAAATCTCCATGGCGCGGATCTCGGAAGCGCTTAAGGCGTCAGCGAAGGGGGGCATCCCTACGGCGGCATTGCCGTTTTGGACATGCTCGACGAAGCTTAAGTCGGGCCCGATGTGTTTCCATTCGCCGGTGATTAATGATGAGCCCAGTCCGCCTTCCATGTTTTCGCCGTGGCAGCTAGCGCAGAGTTGTTTGTATTGCTCGACGACTTTGCCCGTGGTGATGCGGCCTTGGGCGTACAGTGCGGAAGGGAGCATTAGAAGGAGTAGAATGGGAGCAATGGCTTTTCGCATGAAGAAGGCTAGGACTGGTCTACAGGGATACTCCGAATAGTGAGAAATGGTAACGTCGTTTTTTCGACTTAGGCTTGGAAGGTCGCCGTACGGAGGGAGCAAATTTTGTTATTTTCCGTTACCTTTGGCGCTTCGCTGGCGTTTCCCTTGGAAAAGAACCTTTAAACGAAACCTTGAGATTCTCAAAGCCTTCAGGACAGGTGTTGTATTTCACTCCTTGGGCTTTGTGATCGACTCAACAGCCGTGGCGTATCCAAGAATTCGAAACACTCGACGGATATCGTGATACCAACGATATGATTTTATGAAAAAGAAAACCTATTTAGGGCTCCTTGCATTGGTTGCGGTGGTCGCGGTCGCGTGGACTATTCAAGCACGTTCGGAAAAGACGCCGAGATCCTTGTATGTTTTTGAGTTTGGGGGACTTGAGCACTTGGAGGCAGAAGGCTCAGCGGAGCTGGTATCCGGTTTGGGGTATTCGGGCATTGCTGTGCACGCTCGTGGCGATGCAGGTCGGGAGCGTCTGGATACGTATCATGAGTGGAGTCGTCGCTCAGAGGGCGACTTTAAGGTAGAGGCGGCATTCATGTCTCATCGATTCGATAGAGTGGGGCTTTCCGATACGGAGTTGAAAGCGGCGATCGATCGAATGGAAGGCAACGGTGGACGCGTTTGGGTTTGGTTGAGAGATGCGAAACCGGACGGACGTTTTACTGCTAAAGTCCTTGAGGACTTTATTGTGGGGATTGCAGATTATGCCCAAACGAAGGGGGTGGAGGTGGTCATCTATCCGCACTACGACACTTTTTTCGATACGACCGATGATGCCTTAGATTTTTTGGAGAAGGTCGATCATCCTTCCTTGAGCACCGCGATTAACCTTTGCCACGAGTTGATTGCAGATAAGGGGGATGTCTTGGAGCAGACGTTTGAAAGGGCGAAGGGACGGATTTCTGCGATCATGATCTCAGGCGCCTTGACTGAAGTGGATCGTTCGAGCGCGAAAGGTAAGAGCGGTTCTACCATCCTGTCATTGGATGAAAGTGTTTACGACTTGAGGCCGTATATGCGGCTTATCAAGGAGAGCGGCTTTGAAGGACCGATCGCTTTCATCAATTTCAATCTTCAAAATCCGGCTGACCATTTAGAGCGTTCGATGATCCGCTGGAAAGAGCTTTGCGAGGAAATCGGTCTGTATGAGCTTGATGGGTGATATGGCTTCAGACCTCAAATTGAAGAGAATTGCGTGATGAAGGAATTGAGAGTTTTTATTGTTGTTTTTGTTTGTCTGTTGGCTGCGGGTTACGGCTTTTCTAAGTCAAACGAAGGGACCAGAATCAAAGGGCTTTATACTTATGATTTCGGAGGCTTGGAGACGATGGAAGTGGAAGCGGTTGTCGACTTGTTGGTTGATCTAAAGTACTCGGGGATAGTGGTTAATGGCAGGGGGGAGTCTTCTTTGAGGAAATTTGATGAATATATGGAAATGAGTGAAAAACATGGAGATGACTTTCGTGTTCATGCCATGTATTTGACTCATCCGTTTGGTAAGTATGGTTTTTCGGATACGGATCATCGAGCGGCAATTGATCGTATCGCAGGAAAGGGTGTGGATCTATGGGTTTGGGGACGAGACAAGAAGAGCGGAAGCGTCACTGACGAACAGGTCGAGAAGTGGGTGAGAGGCATCGTAGAATATGCGGCTTCGAAGAAGGTGAAGGTGGTTCTGTATTCCCATTATGGAACGTATTTTCCAACTGCTTTGGACGCATTGCCGCTAGTGAAGAAAATCGACAGTCCGTTTCTGGGACTTTCCATCAATCTGTTTCATGAAATTAAATCCGGAGCAGATTCTGTTTTTGCTGAAACCTTTGAGCAGTCGGGAGATTATATTTCGACCGTGATAATTTCCGGGTCGACTGTCGGGGCGGATGGAGACAATTCGGGAGCGGAGAGCACTTCTTTAGAAGAAAGTGAATACGATTTACTTCCGTTTGTGAAGCTGATCAGAGAGCACAAAACTCCTAGCCAAATCGGATTTGTGAACTTCAAGCTAACTGAAGAACCAGAGGTTTACTTGAAAAGGTCTATGGACAGATGGGTGGAACTCTGGGGCGATGCGGGGTCTCTGATCTATGACTGAAAATTCAGGAAGCTGACTTTACCTCGCTATTTTGTTCAGCCCATTTTCGCAATTCTGTGATGGCTTCGATCAAGACGCCGGCGGAGGCTCTGAAATTCGCTCCGTGTGGCTGGTTGTCTCGGCTCCACCATTCGTAGAACCCGTCGTGTTCGATCACCCGATCCAGCATCGGTTCGAGTTCGGTCATGGCTTCTTCTGCAAATCCGTTTCGGGCGAGTTGGCGAATCATGCGTGCTCCAAACCAAGTCCAATCACCACCGTTCATGTAATACCATGGGCGTTGTGAGGCGCTTTTGAAAAAGCCCTCCGGATAAATCGGATACACAGTGAGCCCGATACTTGGGGCTCCTGATTCCTCAACGTTTTCTCTCATTCGTTTTAGTGATGCGGAGATTTCATCAGGAGTTAAGAGTCCTGCTCTAATTGCGACTGCGGTTCCGCCGTGATAGAAAATCTGGTTTTCGTCATAGTCAGCCGGAAAGGGGGAACCTTCTTCCAGGTAAAGATGGGGGATGAACTTCTTAGAGGCTTCATCCCAAAGATGCTTCCGGACGGCGGCATGTAAGTCTTTGTGGATACTTGTCCATTTTGCTTTTTGAGTGGGAGAGTCCTTCGCTACCGTCGATAGGTATGAGTCGATAGCGATCATGAACAGTGCGTTGCTGTAAATGTTGACTGCTCGGTGGGTGTCTAAGTCGAGTTCTACTCCTTTGGGGCTCTCTGCTTGCACGTCACCCCAGTCGATTGTGGTGCCGCCCCAAATGAGTCCGTATTTACTGGCGAAGCGGTACTTTAGGGGGAACCTCAAAGCCATTTCTAATCGTTCGCGTACTGGAATGTCACGGACGACTTCGTCTAGGATGGAGCTATCATTCGTGTATTGGATGTACAGCGACACCGCTTGTACGAGTGAACTCTCCTGGTCGGTTTCTACGCTATTTTTGTGGGCCTTGAGGTTGGGGCGAGTTGGCGTGTAGCGGTAAACGCGTTGGTATTTTTTGAGTCTGCCTTCATCGCGGGATACGAAGCCGTCGACGATGTTACCGTCCTGACCCTGAAAGTGGAAGAAAGTGAGCAGCGCGTCTCGAACCGCGTCTTGAGGGGCGACTTCTAGAAGGGGAACAATGAAGGTATTCAGATCTCGGATCCAAACCTGATCGTATTTGTCGCCTGCGTTCATTCCGGAAGAAAGCAGATCGTAGCCCATTTGCGTCACTTTTTCGAGACGCTCATCCTGCAGGATTTTTTGGGCCAACTCCTGGTTGATGCTATTTGAAGGGGCAGCTAGGGCGATGCTCGCGAGGAAAGTGGAGAAAGTTGTGAATAGGGCTCTGACTATCATGTTTGGTCGTAGCTTGTAGTTTTGGAGGTCCAAGCACTGTATGGCCGTCGGGGACGACGGCCGCTACCTCTTCGTCCAACGTTCGATCCAGTACCCATATTCGGGGCGTTTGGACCATTCTTCGAAGTAGGGGGCGAAAATTTTGCTTTGAGCCCAATGCATGGGTTCAGGATCCGGTGTGGTGAGTTTGCCTTCCGGGTAGTCTTTCCCTTCGGCACTGCGGTCTACGCTCTGGTTCCATTTTCTGAATACTCGGATGAGGCGTTTTGCGACCTTGGGCTTTTCCGCGACGAGGTTTGTTGTTTCGCTGGGATCCTTTTCGAGATTGTAGAGGGCGAATTCTCCTCCCTCGTAGTCGAGGGAGATTAACTTGTAGTTTCCGTCGATCAAAGCGCCGCGACCGATGTGCCGGAAGGGAATGGGGTGTTTTCGTTCAAACGATTTGCCGTTAATCAATGAGCTAAGGTCGGAGCCGTCGCTAGGCTGAAGCATGTCCTCTTTGTTTGCTGCAACTAGGGTGGCGATGGTTGGAAAGATATCCATGGTGGCGGTCGGTGTTTTTGTTGCGGAGCCCTTTTTTATCACGGCGGGCCATTCGATGATGGCTGGAACGCGGATCCCTCCTTCGTAGAGGCTGCCTTTGAAACCGCGGAGTCCGTTGACTGTTTCGGGGCCCATGCTCTTGAGCCCTCCGTTGTCGCTGCAGAACCAGACGATCGTATTGTCGGCGATTCCTAGATCACGGAGTCCTTTGCGAAGGGTGCCGATACTGCGGTCCATGGCGATGATTTCGCCGTATTGGTTTTTCTTGTCTTCTTCGTGATTCGAGAAGCGGGCAGCGTCCTCGTCGAATGCCGTGAATGGGCTGTGTGGCGTTCCGTACCAGATGACACTGAAAAAGGGGCGGTTCTTGTCCTTTCGTTTTTTGATGAACTGTAGTGCTTGATCTACTACGACTTCAGAGGAATCTCCTTGGAAATCTTCAAACGCTCCCTCTCGACTCATCAGCGGATTTAGATCGAAAAAATTGGAAGTAGTGAGCCAATGCTGGAAACCGAAGTGACCCGGGTGGTAGGGATCGTTTTCAAGAAGCGGAATCCCTGGCCCCCGCAGGGCGTTTAGGTGCCATTTACCGAAGTGTGCGGTTTCGTATCCAATATTTGCGAGCGCGGTGGCGATTGTCTTTTCC
Source organism: Pelagicoccus mobilis (assembly GCF_016595505.1). Classification (GTDB taxonomy): domain Bacteria; phylum Verrucomicrobiota; class Verrucomicrobiia; order Opitutales; family Opitutaceae; genus Pelagicoccus; species Pelagicoccus mobilis. The sequence continues at coordinate 35,824 of NZ_JAENIL010000039.1, forward strand.
TGTCGGCGCAGGGCGTAGCCGTGACTGATGGCCCCCGTGCGATCGTTTGAGCGACCGGTAAGCACGCTGGCACGAGTGGGGGAGCAAACCGGGGCTCCTGCGTAGAATCGGTCGAAGCGCAGGCCGTTAGCGGCCATGGCGTCGAGGTTCGGCGTTTCGAGGTCGGGATGGTCGTAGTAACCGACTTGTCCCCAACCTAGATCGTCCGCCATGACGAGAATGATATTGGGTCGCTGCTTGCCGCCGTAGCTAAGCGAGCAGAGACAAAACAGGAGGGCGAGGAGGCCCAAACGTTGTAACATTGGGATTAGTTTTCGGTATTCGCTTGGGCGAATTGTTGCACGTTCTCTCTCACGGCGATTCCGTACATCGCTCGGAACAGTCTACCCTCCGATTCTGGGACCCTGGATTCACCCATGTTCAAGGTTTCGCCAGGAGAGAGGTCCTTGCTCCACACTTTGTATCGAACATAGAAATACCCTTGATTATCGGGGAGGATGTCCTGGACGATCATGACGGGGCGCCAAGGACCGGAACGTACTACCATATCGGTTTCGGTGAAATTCTCCGAGAGCCACTCTGGGGTCGGATAACGCTCGTCGAATATGACATAAACCTTGGACGGATTCTTAACATCCAGACTGATGTTAAGGTCTCTCTCCAAACGGTCCTTATAGAACGTTTGAATCAGGTCTGCACCTTGTAATTCGGTGGGGAACTCTTGATCCGCATCGCTCTTCCAGCGCACGGTGGGGTGGGTGGTATAGGAGTGAACACCTTCGCGCAGTCCACCGCTTAAAATGCCATAGTAGCGAAGTGATTCATCAGTCGTGAAGTCGTCGCGAATGTTTATGTTGTCCGCGAAGATAGCAGATGAATCGGAGATCTTGTCCTGATCAGCGATGTTGATGGACATGAGGCGAGACGATTTCCCGTTGGAAGCGACTTGAACGCCTTCACCTTGCGTGAGCAGTCTTGGGTTTTTGACTTCCTTATTCGAGTGGACTTCTACTTCGCCTGAGAATACGGCTACCTTTGCTTCTGAGTCGTCGCCGATTTCGACACCGAATTCAGTGCCGAGATCGACGATCTCCGCGCTATCGGTTACCACAGTGAATCCTTTGCCGAGAGGACCGACGTCTACATTGAGGCGTCCCGAGTCGAGGCGAAAGCGTTGATCGCTAACAAACTCGCCCTTCGCGGGACCGTACATGTCGAACACGACGCCCTTGGGCAGTTCGAGACGGACCCAACCGCTTGCGATTTGCAGTTCATTCAAACCGATCTTGTCGCCGACTTCGAAGGGTTGATCTTCGACGTCCTTTAGGTCTATGACCTGGGCGGTTATTGCGGATTCAGCGGGTGTCTTCTTGGGATAGAAAGTCCAAAGTGTGAGAGCGATCGTGGCGCAAGCAGCGGTGGCTACGGACCATTTTGCGAATTGGATGAGCTTGGATGGCTTCGGCTTATTGAGGGGAGGGAGTTCTAGCAGGCCTTCCTTTTGAGCCTCGAAAATGGGGGCGTTGTCTTCAATGACCACACAGACCCGCATGTATTCGAGAAATTCCTCTCGCAGGTTTGGGTCCTTGGAGAGGCGCTCGTCAAGTACGCTAAATTCCTCCGGCGAAATGGTGCCGTCTACGTACTTTGCGAAAAGTTTGGAGGGTTCGAGGGTCATTGGTAGCTTTCGGTGGCGAGCGTCCGTTTTGCGCATTTTACCAGGCTGAGGCGGATGCGATGCATCCATTGGTAGAACGCGTTCAGGGTCTTTCCGGTGCGGGTGGCGAGTTCCTGGGGCTTGTTACGTGCAGTGTAGGCCTCGAGGAGCAGGTCCCGGCGGTCTTGGGGCAGCTTTTTCAGGCAGCTTTCTAAGGCGTATTGGAGTTTCTCGAGATGAGGCTCTTTCTCCTCCGCCTCGCTGCTGAGCATTTCGTGGAGAGTATCGGAAAATACGTGCCGGTCGCGGGCTTTGTCGCGGCGCCAGCTGAGGACTTCGTAACGAGCGACCGTCATGGCCCAGCGTTTGAAGTGGGCGTGGATGTCTTCGACTTCGAGTTCGGCCGCTTTGTATTCAGGGTGCTTTTCGACAAATACGTGGAAGCGTCTCCAGAGGACTACGGCGGTGTTCTGAGCGATCTCCGAGGCGTCGCGTTGGTTGGGTACTAGACTGCGAACGAATGCACGGATAGTCGGCTCACTCGCACTGTAGAGTTGGAGAAAATCTTCGTGGTCGTGAGATTGCATCGATTGGCTTTCCTGTCGTTGGGATTTCATATCGTTTGCGGTCTCTGTAAACCAATTCCGGAAACTTCCGTTTCTTTAGGCAAAAAAATAGGCCACCGGGCTTTTTTTCCGCGGTGGCTCTATGGATACCGAGAGAGGTAGCAGCTATCCCGAGAATTCGTTAAGAGTTGCCTTAATGGGAGGCTAGCTTGAGTCCGCCCTCTTGTTCGGCGATGGCGCTTTTCAGCTCGCGTGACATGTCTCCTGTAAGTCGAAGATAGTAATCGTTCGGAATTTGTTCGGCGATCACGTCGTTCTGGCTTTTTTCTCTGCCGATCTCTTTATCCCATTTAAGGATCGCTGTGCCGTTGTGCAACCCATCGAAGGAGGCGATCATGAGCATATCGCACTCAGCTCTTTTGAGACCCATAAACTGGGCCCAGAGAAATTTCCCGTGGCGACGGGGCACGACAACTCCATCTCTAACACGGCTGAAACCTGGGAAGGCGACGGGGAGATAGTCGATGTCCTTGGCGTCGCACCATTCTTTCTCGTGGGACCATACTCGTCTCGCGAACTTGAGGGCTTCCTTTGGAGTCTTGTACTTTCCAATTGAGCGAGGGCTCAGGACATCCGCTTTTTCCATGATCTTGAGCGTGCTTGCGTCCGTGATGAGCTCGCCTTGCTCGTCTTTCCAGTTAGCTGTGGTTCCGATCATCACCGAACATCCCTGCTCTTTTATGAAGTCGACGAATCGCTCGAATTCGGCGAGGGAGAAATCTTGCTTGTACTTTCCTATGCCTGAGATGGCTACTAGCGGTTTGCCTCGGTGCCACAGATAGGCTTCGTCCTTGGTGATCTGTTCTGATTTGGCTAGATGCGTCCAATCTTTGATGAGGGTATCGATACGTCCGGATTGTAGCCCACTGAGATCGTAGTGGAGGGCGTAGGCTCTGCCGGTTTCTTTGGCGCTTGTACGGACGTTTGAAAGAACGGTGTTCGTGTGCGCTCGGGAGACTTCTGATCCGAAGTCCAATGCGTACCGTTTAACAAATGCTCCATCAATTCCGTACTCTTCCATCCACTCGAAGTGGCGCTGGACAGTTTCGGGCTGTAACGAGCTGAAGAGCTCGACTGGACTGCCGTCCGCTTTGGTGAGTCCGGTGGGAAATCGTTCTTCTGGGCCGAATTCTGAGAGGTCTGGAAAGAACTCCACAGAGACATTATCCGCCTCGAGAGGTTTGTGTTTATCCTGAGCCCAGTGTGTCCAACCTCTACCGCTTCCGTCTTGGTCGGTGTTGTACCATCCGATGTAGGAAACCATTACTTTTCCCTTGAGTGTGGATTTATCGACGTGGTGAATGGATGGGATATGAGGGGACGAGGCTCGGGTGGAAGTCTCGGTATCGGAAGAGCCGGCGAAGGGGGCACTTGCGCAAACGCAAAACAGGCTTGCGAGAGAGGTAAGCGACTTGGCTGAACTCATAGGCGGGGTAGGCTAGTTTTTGATATCGGTTTGGTTTTTCGGGGACAATTCTGCGTACACCAGAACGGTCCCGCTGCGGGGTAAGGAATTATAGTAATTCTATAGCTAGTTAGAAATAGTAGGATTTCGAGAATGGGGTAGGTTTCCCGGTTAACTAACTCGATTTATGTGGGTGAGTTGGGATGTTTCGATTATTTAAATAGCAGAGGTTTAGGGTTGTTCAATTTCTAAACTAAATGTTTTCACTAGTCTCAATTGAGCTCCGGCATGCTAGCGAGGAAGCGTTCGTACTTCTTGCGGAGCCGACTCACGACTTCTGGATACTCTTTAGCCAAGTCCGTCATCTCGGCCGGATCCCTTGCTAGATTGAAAAGAGGGAGAGGATTCTCGAAACGCTCAGGCGGAATACCGGGATATTGCGTTGTCTTTGGCTGCTCTGCCTGGGCGAGTATGGTGGTTCCGTTGGGCCATCTGGGATCGACCCAGTCGGGATCTCGGTCACGGGCGGAGAGGTAGTTGGGCTCGTTGAGGTAGAGCTTCCAGTCGCCATCTCGGATGGTGATGACCTTTTCGCCGTGGGAGCTGAAGATCGGGGCGTGCTTCTTCGTTTCTCCCTTTAGAAGGGCGACCGCGTTTTCGCCATCGAGTTTACGGTCTATCGGTATTTCGATTCCGCTTAGGTCCAAGAGGGTCTCGAAAAGGTCGAGTGACCAGAAGGGGGTATCGACGACTGTTCCCTTGGGAAAGGCTTTCGGGTAGCGAATCAGGAAGGGAACTCGCAGGCCGCCTTCCCAGGGAGTGGCTTTTTTTCCTTTGAAGCCGCCGGTGCTGCCTCCGAAGTGTGGGCCGTTGTCGGAGGTGAAGATGACGATGGTGTTGTCGAGAATGTCGTGCTTCTCGAGCGTTTTCATGACTTCGCCAACTGACCAATCCAGCTCGCGAATCACATCTGCGTAAAGATCGTCTGGTGTTTCGGGCGTGTAGAATTTTTTGGATACAGCCAGAGGCTTGTGCGGCATGGAGTGGGCGAGGTAGAGAAAGAAAAGAGAGTCCTTGTTTTCGTCGATGAACTCAACGGCTCGGTCGGTGTACTTTTTTGTGAGATTTCGCTGGTCGATTGGGTTCTCGTCCACCGTTTCGTTCACCATAGTCTGAATGGGCAGCATATCGTTGGAATAGAGGATCCCGTAGTAGGAATCGAAGCCGTTACGAGTAGGTAGGAACTGGGCTTGGTGGCCGAGATGCCATTTTCCGACGAGTGAGGTCTGGTAGCCTGCTGCTTGGTAAACTTCGCCGAGCGTTCGTTCCTCGTCTGGGATTCCGACAGCATCCGCTTCGGGAGTTGTGTCAGGATGAGGATTGCGGATCATGCCGTGACGCAAGGGGAATCGGCCTGTGAGCATGGATGCTCGTGAGGGAGCGCAATAGGGGACGACAACATGGTAGTCGGTGGCAAGGGTCCCCTCCGCGCCGATACGGTCGATTTCAGGAGTATCGTAAGCCGTCTGACCGTAGGAGGAGAGGTCGCCATAACCGAGGTCGTCGGCGACGATTAAGACGACGTTGGGCTTGTTCGCTTCAGCAAAAGTGAATGCTGAAGATAGGAGTGCGAGCAGGGTGAAAAGATTCTTAGCGAACGGCATCGTTAATTGAGAGGGGTGCTTTCTTGTTCCACTCCAGAGGAGGTTTGAATTTAACGCATGTATTGGAGTGGATATCGTAAAATTTCAGGTGTAGAGGGAGTTTGGTGGGTGAATGCTAGATCTTGCTAAGATGATTTTGCGAATCCGATTTATCACTGTCGCGCTCGGATTTGGGGTCCTAGTGATAGCTCAGGTTGTTGAGGCGCAGGTAAAAGCGGATGATCTAGAGGAGATTGACCCGATGTTGCGACGAGGACGCGCTCAAACGGTCGAAGAGTCGCGGCAAGAGTTGGAATCGTTTAAAGCGACTTATTCGAACTTGGACGAGTGGGAGCAACGGAAGCGGACGATACAAAAAGGAATTCTTGAAGGGGCAGGTTTGAGTGAGCTCCCTAAGCGCTCACCATTGAACGCGAAATTCACCGATAAGCGGATCTATGATGGTTACTCTGTGGAAAGTGTCGCTTTCGAAAGTTCGCCTGGATTCTTTGTAACCGGTTCGCTGTATTTGCCAACGAACTACAATGGCGAGCTAGCGGGAATTCTCTGTCCGCACGGACATGGCGGGCGTTTTAATGCAAATCGGCAAACACGTTGTGCGGTCTTCGCTAAAATGGGCGCTGCGGTCTTCCAGTACGACATGGTGGGTTACGGGGACTGGAAGGAAGCTGGGTGGAATCATAAGAAAGCTCCCGAAGTGCTTCGATTGCAGATTTGGAATAGTATCCGGGCTTTGGATTTTCTAGAGTCATTGCCTCGTGTTGATTCGAAGCGACTCGCTGTTACGGGGAATTCAGGAGGGGGCGCACAGTCGTTTATATTAGCTGCAGTGGATGATCGTGTGGCGGTAAGCATCCCTTCCTGCCAAGTCTCGGCCTTCTTTTTTGGAGGGTGCAAATGCGAGAGCGGCATGCCGATTCATCAGAGCGCGTTTCATAAAACCAACAATGCTGAGATCGCCGCCCTCGCTGCCCCAAGGCCGCAGTTGTTGCTTTCGAATGGCAGTGATTGGACACGGCATACGCCTAAGCTTGAGTTTCCGTATGTGAAACAGGTCTATGAGCTTTACGGTGCGGAGAACTCGATTGGGAACGCTCACTTTGCTGAGGAGGGCCACGATTATGGTCCATCAAAGCGGCAGGCTGCCTATCCGTTTTTGATCAAACATCTCGGTTTGGATCCGAGCGAAGTATCCATTGTGGATGGCGAGGTAGATGAGTCGTTCGTTAAAATCGAAACGAGGGAAGAAATGCTGGTTTTTGGTGAGAGTAATCCGTATCCAAAAAATGCTGTCGAACCGAATACCGCATTGCCTTGATGCGAGCTAGTTGGAAAAGAGATTAATAGATGAAGCAGTGATTCTGTTAAAAGAATCCGTAAGAATCGTGGAGCGTGTGGAGTTCGTGCAGTGAAGCAGGTGAAGTGTTCCTGCTCCAATAACCTCTATCCCTTCTTAGATTATGAAAAAGATCACCCGTTACCTCCTCGCTGCTTTGCTTGTCTTATCGACTGCCTCCCTAGGATTTTCGGCGTCTAAGCGCCAACAAGCTATGTTTAAAAATGGCGATGCTGATGGAGATGGTTTCTTGAGCCAAGAGGAGTTCGTTGCTGTCAAGGTAAAGCGCGGCAAGAGCACCGCGAAAGAGAAGGGCAAGGAGTTTGACGCTAAGCAACGTGCTAAGGGTTTTGCCAAGGGGTTTTCGAAAATTGACAAGGACGGCGACGGGAAGCTTTCGGAAGACGAATTCTATGCTTCATTCCAAAAGAAGAAGTAACTGATCGAGGTCGTTCGTTTTTAAGGTAAGTAAGGAGAGCGTCTCACGATTGTGAGGCGCCTTTTTGTTGGTCGGGTTTTAAGGAGCGAAAGGGGACTACCTTAGAAAACTAAAAAAAAACAAAAAAGGGCATAAGGATATGTGAGTTCTTGATGTTGGTAGGTGAATCCTGCTGCCCCCAGGACAGACAACCCCACTACATCCGTGCGCTATGTGCTGCGGATATCAAAAAAACTAAAAGCTACATCCCCGAATGAGAAGAATCCACAAATCGAATAAACTCGTGTTAGGATCTACGTTTGCCCTGACACTGCTTGTTGCTCCACTGCTTCACGCCCAAGAGGAAGAAAATGAAGAGATCTATGAGCTGAGCCCTTTCACCATAGATGGATCGAGTGACTCTGGTTACTATGCGACTGAAACGCTTTCAGGCACCCAGCTAAGGACGAGCGTGCGCGATTTGGCGAATCCAGTCACGATCCTTACCGAGGAGATGCTGGAGGATATCGGAGCTCTCAACTACGAGGAAGCTCTTGAGTTCCTTCCAAGCACGCAGTCCTTTGTTGGAGACGTCGCGGATATCGACGGAAACAGTGCTCGTACCGGGATCGCTTACAACTCTCGCGGATTCCGTGCTACTAGGCTCACGCAGAATTTCTTCTTTTCCCGTATCAAGCAGGATGGCTTCAGCACCGAGCGCATCACGCAGTCGCGTGGACCGAACTCATTGTTGTTCGGGCTTGGTTCCGTAGGCGGGGCGATTAATTCAACCTACAAGCGAGGCAGATTTTCTGACGACACGCGCGAGGTCAACTTCCGTGCAGATTCGGAGGGGTCGTTCCGAGCCGAGTTGGATATCAACCAGATTCTGGTGGAGGATAAATTGGCGGTTCGTTTTGCCGCTCTCTATGACGACAGACGCACGCATCGCGATCTTCAGTTCCGCCGGAGAAAGTCTGCGTATTTGAATTTCACTTTCAAACCGACGAAGAAGACCTCCATCAACTTCAACGTCGAGGATGGGACGATCGACGAACTTAATCCTCGCCCTTACCTCACCAAGGACAACTTCTCTGGCTGGTTAGATTCGCCTCTCGCTCTAGATGAGAAGTCGAACCTCGCTGGTATGGACGTTACTTCGAAGGCTAACTATGCCTCCAAAAACAAGGACAAGAAGGCTCTGACCGATCTGCAGAACCAGACAGCCGGAGTTAGCCGTTCGTGGGGCACCAATGTGAAGAAGGGCACCCTTTACCGCCTTGTAGTAATCGAGAACGACCTTTCCCTTCCGGTCATGAACTGGATGGGCAAAACCTATAGTGATGAGCCATGGGTCAATGGCACACGCGGCAACTCCATCAGCTTCACTGGTGACTCTATCGCCGGTATCGACTATCCGGTTACGAACATCGTATCGGGACCATCCGATTCTTACGATGTAAACTACAATAAGTGGAGCGTTTCATTGCAGCAGCAATTGGCGGAAAACACTTATGTGGAGCTGGCCTATGCCCATGAGGAATCGGACTCTTTCGATTTCCGTCCGGTCCGTCGTCAGGACTTCGGTATCTGGATCGATAACAACTACTATTTGCCGACTCAGAATCCAGACGGTAGTGGTCAACCGCTCAATCCGTACTTCGGTATGCCCTATATCGAGTCCAATCCATGGTACATCGAAAACGACAATGACGACGATCAGTACCGTGTGACCCTTTCGCATGTGGTTGATATGCGGGATCGGAAGATTTTCGGTAATTTCGATCTCGGCAAGCTATCGCTTGTGGGGATGTATTACGCTCGCGACGAGGACAGCTACGGCGAGTCGTTTGTGGAGATGTCTACGACCCTGGATGCGGTCACCGCCACTATCAATCGTCGCTACTATTTGACCGGGGACAATGAGCCTTACTACATGGGCGATCCGTTTGCGCCTTTGTCGCAAGCAGAGGATGCCTCTTATGCTCAAGGCATCGTTCCCGCTGTGGAAAACGCGTTTCTTCGCAAGGGCTCGCCGAGCTACAATCCTAGAGAAACGAGGTCGCAGGCGTACATCGCTCAGTGGTCCCTTTTCGAGAACCGCCTCATATTTACTGCCGGAACACGTAAGGACGATATCACAAACCGGGCAGCGATCTTCGACACGAACGACGACGGTATCTATCTCGGCCGCGATTCGGTGACACTATCTGAACCTACAAAACGGCCGATTGATAACACTAACTACGGAGTTGTATTCAAGCTTGGCAAAAACTTCGACCTTTTTGCGAACGAGTCTACCAATACTGTTTCAGCAGGTGGCAGTAATTTCGATGTATTCGGAAGGCCGTTACTTGACGAGCAGGGTGAAGGTGAGGACATCGGTTTCCGGGCGTTCCTGTTCGATAACAAGGTCATCCTTAAGTTGAACCGTTTCGAGAATGTTCGCGAGAACTCCATCTCCAATCCGCTGCGCAACGGCTTGATCCGCAGCAACGGTCTGGTGGAGCAGTTCCTCGTCGGTATGGAAACCAATGGTTACGAAGATCAGGTCGCTGACGCTTTGACTTACGACGAGTTCTTCGACCTGGGAAGGAACGGCAGCTGGTCGGAAGTTGAGAGCACCACGACTGAAGGCTACGAGCTGGAGGCGACCATCAATCCGACACGCAACTGGAGACTGATGCTCAACGTTTACAAGAATGACTCTGCAATCACCGACACTTACGTGACCTTTATGCCTTGGTACGAGAAGTTTGTCGCTCCTGTTGCGGGCGACGATGCAGTACGCGCTTTGTTCGTCAATGGAGCGGATGGGGACACTCTAGGTGATATCATCGACGGCATCGATCGCAAGCTTGACGAAGCTTGGGCGCAAGTTGGTGGGCAGCGTCTCCGCTATAACCCTTGGGGTGCTAACTTCGTGACCAGCTACCGCTTCCGCGATGGCAAGATGGATGGGGTTCGTATCGGAGCGAATGCTCGTTGGCGCGAGGCTCCTGTGATTGGATATGCCCTAGACGAGGTGGGTGATTTCGATGTAGCGAATCCGTTCGATGGATACGAAGTCTTCACTGCGGACGCATTCGTCTCTAAGAGAGTCAAGCTCAAGAACGACGCGGACCTGAATTTGACTTTCCGTGTTCGCAACTTGTTCGATGACGACGGTTGGTATCCGAATCGTGGAATGGATGATGGTACAGGAAACGTCTACTATCAGCAGATGATCCATCAAGCTCCACGTACGTACGAGCTTTCCGTAAAGTACGAGTTCTAGGGGTAGGACTCGTATTTGGGGTAAGCGGCGAAGTGGTTCTTCGCCGCTTTTTTGTATCTGGTTCTAAAGGCCTGAGAGCGGTGATGCCTGCCTACGCCTCGGAGTTGTGCTGAATAACGAGGAAACCTGTTCGTTTCTGGAGCTGTTCTTCATCGCAAATAGCTTTCCGTAACAATCTACGTTTCGCTCCGTATTACCTTTGCTTAATCCGTAACCGATGCCCCTTCGTGTTTAGCAAACCACACAGTCTCTTTGTTGTCTCTGTCGCTTGCGTTATAGCGCTTATCGTCGTTTGGCGGGGCGATGCGGTCGAGTTGCCGATTCGTGTCGTGACTTGGGATGTTTCTCCGCAGGAGAAGTCGGCAGTGGTTCCTGTTCCATCCTCACCCGAAGTGGAAAAGGTGTACCTTCAGATACACAACATTCGGTTTGGTGGGCAGGTGTCGGTGAAAATCAACGAGGGCGAATGGAAGACTCTCTACAACCGAAACATCGAGATGGCTCCAATGGAGGAAAGTCACGATGGCATTGGCGGGATCTTCTCGACGATTCGCTTTTATGTCGATGGCAGCGACGTGATCGAAGGGCAGGAGAACACGATTGCCTTCCGACTGAATGGAACAGATGGTCGGACGACGGCTATACGCGTTATCGATATCGATTTCGTGGATACGAATGGCGAATCTACTTTGGAGGAGGGGACTTTTACAGATGAAGACCCGAGTCTTTGGATCGGACCTTACACGGACCAAGAGAATATCTCGGCAGGATTAGCCCTTTGGAGGGCCAAAAACGTCCTGATAGAGAATCCGATTTCGGAAACGCCAATCGTGGCGGCCTGCGCCAGTTGCCATTTCGATGATGGCAGCGACCTCAAATATTTTAACTACTCGAATGAGACGATAATCGGGCGATCTCTTTTTCATGGTTTGACCTACGAAGAAAGCGCTCAGATCGCGAGTTACATTCGCTCGTTGGATTTGAATCTGCCTGGGGATATGCCAGCACCTGGTCGGCCTTGGAATCCTCCCTTTCAACCGGGTGCTGGGACAGATCCCAAGACTGAGGATCCTGAGCTCGTCAAAAAGCAGAAGGCAGCGTCTTGGCTTGCGGGGCGTGGCTTGGAGGCGGTCGTCGAGGGGGACCATGGAGTCATTGAAGGGCTTTTGCCTGATGGGACCAGCCATGGAGAGATAGCTGAGTTGGTGGATCATCGAGCTTCCATGAGTCCTCGTGAGGTCCCTCTCTCGATTCAGCTTGGAGATTGGAATCAATGGCTGCCGGATCTCGCGCCAGAGGACATGTGGGAGGATAGCGTGATGCTGAATGAAGCCCGCACGGACCTGCCGAATTATCTGAGGAACGAGAATCTTAAGGTGAATGAAACGCCGCGTTGGCTCTTTGATCGATTGATGAGTAGGCTGGAGAGCACCGGAGTAGAGACATTGACTGCAGCCGGGCAGCTGAATGCTGCGTTTGGTGACTTCACGGTAGACTTTAACGTAGATTTCTATCGCGAATGGCGTCACCAAAATCGTGACACGGATCAGATTTGGCAGGTGGTGAAGCCGGGAATCAGTTGGGATCTGATGCGTGGTAGTCTGGTACGCTGGCGTGCGGTGAAACTGGCCTATGCGGTGCGAGATTTTGAGTTGGAGGACAAAATGGATGCTCCGCAAGGAACTTACAATCCAAGCCAAGTTCCATTGTACACACCGGAGGCTTTGGGATTTCCAGGACTAGGGGTCAGGAGTACGGTGTGGGTTTTCGCTCCGCATATCACGAGTCTGGACTTTGATCGTTTCGAAAATCAAGATGTGCAGCGCGGTAAGTTTGTATCCAATCAATGGTATCTATTGCAGCAGATCCTGAATTCTGGATACAGAAAACCGGCTGGCATGAATTCGCCGCTAGACTGGGATTATGTGAAGATCCATACAAATTGGGCTGAGAGCATGTCTGGGCATCCTTATGCGGCGACCCAGATGCTTAATCAGGTGAACATGATGCAGTCACGCTACACGAGTCGGGGGATCAGCAAGCAGGATTTCTCGATGCGTACGACACCGCCGTACATCGTTTATTCGGATGATCGGATGAATCGTGACAATTATCGCGGTTTGGATTTGGTGGAACCGGGCTTGTGGCGAAAGTACTTCGAGGAGTACTTCTATGAGTGGCTGCATATTGTCGAAGAGCAGAATGTGGATACCATGGAGCGGCTCGATGCGGCGGAAGATGGAACGAATGCCCGCCATTTCATCAACACGCGAGACTATGTCCCGACACCGTTTACCGATGGGTCTAAAGATGTATTCCCATCGCCCGGAGAAAGCGTGGCGGACTCGATGTATCGACTGCTACCGCTCGCTCATGCGGATGGGGTAAATGAGGCTCTACTTTTGGACTTCCTTGCCTGGACGGACCGAGCTTTCCCGCCCAGTGCGGAACTGTGGCGAGCGCAATTCTCACCTGAGCATCTTTTTCTAGAAGACTTCGAGGGCAGTATTGAATTTACGGATATCGAACCCCTGTCGATAAAGAATGAGGATGGAGTAAATCTTACGGGGATGCCTCGAAATGGTGGGCAGTATACGGTCGGTACGCTTGCCTTAGGATCAGAAACAATCGCCGTATCCACTCAGACGGTGGATGTCTCGCTCAATGGAGCAACGCGACTGCGGCTGGTTTCTCGAACAGCCTATGATACGGTTGAAGAAATTGATCCAGAAGAGGTGGAGTATCGGATGGTGATACGTTTTGACACGGGAGCTGAGATCGAGGGGGCTTTTGAAGCGATTAATCCTGATTTGTATGGATCGAAGTTCCAAACCTATGAACAAGAATTGGACGTTCCTGCTGAGGCTGTGAGCATTACTCGGATCGCTCTCGAGTGGCGTCGAGTAAATGGCGATAGCGAAGGCAGTGTTTTCATAGATAACGTACTCATCGTAGATGTGACTCCTAGTTCCGACACGATCGCTCCGGAGCCGCCGAGAATTACGCAAGCGAATGAAACAAATGGATACCGGAATTACATCAGGATCGGCGCGTCTTCGAGTGATGACGTGGTAGGCTACAATGTGTATCGTTGGGAAGAGGGGCAGACGATTGCAGATGCGGTAAAGCTGACAAAGTCTGTGCCGTTTCACGCAATTAACGATCGATACTGGGATATGCGTATCAAGCGAGGGATCACTTACCACTACGCCCTGACAGCTGTGGACGAAGCCGGGAATGAGTCAGGTTTTTCGAATACGAGATCTAGCTCGGTGCTAAGTGAGGTTCCGGCGTTTAGGCCTCAGTGGTCCTTTTCCATGAAGCGTGCAGGGGGAAAGAAACGCCTCCAGTGGACAGGTGTGCACAATCAGGATTTGTTGGGCTTTAAGGTTTACCGAAAAGGCGAAGGCGAGTCTGGCTTTACGTTGCTCAACGCGGACTCGGGCGAATTGCCACTGTTTTTCAATGACACAACAAGTGTTGCGGGCGAATCCTACGAGTATTATGTGAATCCGGTAACCTCGCTTGGCGAGGCGGACAATTCAGGAAACGTGGTGGCTCTGACCTATGCAGCGGAAGACGCCTTGCTGCGTCTCTTTCGTGAGGAACATGGTTTGGCTGATGATGGCTCCGAGGACTTTGGGGACCTTTCAGGCAATGGTGTCGCTAATGTGTTCTATTTTCTCCATGACCTCGGCGATCCTCGCATAGCGAACGTTTCGAAGCTGGAGCTCGGCCAGGACCCGAAACCGGGTCTTCCCTTGATCAGCTTGTCCGAGGATGGCTCGTTGGTGTACAGTTATGTACATCGTAGGTTCACGTCGGATTACGAGCCTGTATTGAAAATGAGCAACACTCTCGCTCCTGGCAGCTGGTATCTACTCGGGTCCGAGTTTACTAATGAGCGATTGCTAAGAACGGACACGCAGCCGCTGAACGATGATTATGAAATTAGACATTACGTTCTCGATCCTGGAAGTGACCCCGTGTTCTTGAGGATCGAATTGGAGACGGCGGAATAGGAGGATCTAGAGCTTGTTGGTAGTGTGCAGAGTTGTTTCTTTACGTTATCAGAATCCGATTGGTGAATCGTGGCTGACTCCTAGATGCGTCTTGGGATATGAGTTCCCTCGCTAGAGGAAAAATCGTAGGTGATGCGTTTCTAAGTGGCCGGGGACTCTAATCTTATGGGTATCTCGAAGGTGAAGGTTGATCCAGCACCGTAGGTCGAGTCTACATGGAGGCTTCCACCCAGTCGCTCAGCGAGTTGCTTTGATATGGCAAGCCCGAGCCCGACTCCTCGACGTGCGGCGTTGTGGTCTTCGCTGAGCTTTACGAATTTGTCGAAAATCATCTCGATGCTCTCTTCGGGAATTCCGCGGCCGCTATCCCTTATGGAGAAAGCTACCCTGTCATGGCTTTTGGATACGATGAGTTCTATGATTCCTTCTTCGGTGAATTTGAGAGCATTGTTCAGAAGATTGTCGATGATCTGCTTAATTCTTGTACGGTCTGAGTATATAATGACGTTTTCCGATTGTAAGAAATGTTGGGTACAGAATTTGAGTGATCTTTCTTCAGCTTGAAGCTGGTAGGTTTGATGGACATTCTCAACGAGCTCATTGAGTGGAAACTCCTTTGGAAAGACGGTCAATTGGTTGGCGGTAAGGGTTGAGTAGTCGAGTATGTCCTCGATGAGCTGGACAAGCTGCTGGGAGTTGTCGTCTATTATGTCAATGTAGCTATTGCGTGTTTCCTCATCTAGGTCGGTTTCCTTGATGAGGTTGCTAAATCCGACTACCGCGTTAAGAGGGGTTCTGATCTCGTGTGAGAGGTTTGCGATGAATTGGGACTTCAACTCGTTCGCTTCCTCTGCTTTTTCTTTGGCGGTAATAAGTTCTAAGGTTCGCGTTTCTACCGTTTTTTCGAGATTCACCTTGTGGAGTCTTAATTCCTCAGTCTGCTCCCTTACGAGTAGGGAGAGTTTCTTGCGGTCACGCCGCAGCCGGCGTTCGCGGTACGAAATGAAGGTGTAAGAGCTAGCGATTACGAAAACGGATGCGAGGATGTAGAACCAGGAGCGTTTCCAAAAAGGAGGGATGATGCTGATACTGATCGTCTTAGCTTCCTCGGTCCAGAGTCCGTCGTTATTGGCAGCTTTAACGTGGAAACGGTACTCGCCGGATGGGAGGTTGGTGTAGTTGGCAAAGCGTTGATTGCTGTCGACGTAGGTCCAGTCGTTACCCAAGCCTTCTAGTTTGTAGGCGTATTGCGTACGTTGAGGGTTCGTCATCGTGACCCCTTTGAAGTGAAAGCCTATAAAGTTCTGTTTCCAGTCCAGTTCCAGTCTCTGTATTGTGCTAGGGTGTTGGCTTATCGGGGAATCTTTCGCCCGAAAATCGAGTGGCTTTCCGAATACCGAAATCTGGTCGATTTGCACCGATGGTAGAATCGGGTTGGTGACTTCGTTTCTTGGGTCGAATCTGCTAAATCCGTTCGTCCCTCCGAAGTAGAGTATGCCTTCTTTCGTTTTGCACGAGGAATCGATGTGGAACTGATTGCCCTGCAGTCCATCATTCACGTCGTAATTTCGGATCTTTCTTTGAGCGGTGTTTATGTTTGAAAGCCCGTCTAAGCTGCCCACCCATAGTTGGTTGCTCTCTGCAATCTGAAGCGAGCGTATATGGTTCGATGGGAGGCCGTCGTCTTGATTAAACTGGTCGATTTTATTGCCGGAATTGTCGAAGACGAGTAATCCGTCGCTGACCGTTCCAACGTAGATGACGTCCCCGTTTTCGTATCCGCTGACCACGGTGGCACGTTTGGTCGAAGCGAAGTGGCTTAGCACTCTGGAGGATTCATCGAAGCGATAGACTGCGTTTAGGCTGGAGATAAAGATATCTCCCGAGGGAAGCTCGGTGACGATGGGATTGAAAAAGCTGGATCCGATGTCTGGGGGGAGGAAGGTGTCGATCAACTCGGCATTGGAATCTAGTAGATAGATGCGTGAGCTTGTATCACAGATCCAGATACGATCCTTGCGATCGACTTCGATATCCCATTGGCGCTTCTTGCCGTACTTAAGCAGTTTTTCGCTTTTTCCGGGATCGGGAATGAATTTTCCATCTTGAAATCTGCCGACGTGGGCGCCGCCGTCCCAGGTGGAAATCCAAAACAGACCGTCGCTGCTTTGGTCGATTTTTCGGATGATGTTGGTTCTGAGTCCGCCCGGAGACTCTGTGATGTTGACCGTCTGTTTCGACACGGGATCGAAGATGCTGATGCCGCCCCCGCCGGTTCCTATAAGAATCTTGCCGTCGTCTGCTTCGAAGAGGGAACCGACCACGTTGTGGGTGAGTGAAGTCTCGAGGCGTTCCGGGTTTTTCCGAAAGGTTTCGAATCGTCCCGAGTGGGGATTGTGCACATCTATACCGGTACGCGTGTGTCCTATGTATAGGATCCCATCTTTATCTGAGTGAAGCGCTTTGACGCCATTTGAAGAGAGGCTGTATCCGGGAGCTGCGTGTTGGTAGCTGAAACGTCGAGTCTGAAGATCCAGTATGTTGAGGCCTGCTCCGTCGACGGCGAGGAGAAGCCTCCCAGTTGGGTATTCGACGAAATCGGTAACCCCGCTCCCGTTCGGTCCGCTTCCATCATTAGCGATAGGGAAGGTCTTGAGCGTCATCGAGTCCGGATCCAATTCGTATAGCCCGAAATTTCGGGTTCCGATCCAAAGGGTGTCTTGGCTATCGCGGTGGAAGCGTTTACGGGACTTCTCGTTGTGGTCGAACAGCTTCTGTTTGCTGAATTTGCCTGTCTCAAAGTCGAGTCGCCAAAGGTTTTCGAACGACTCTAGTAGCCAACAGCGTCCTTTCGCATCGATTACGAAGTCAGTGAAGCGATGTCCCTGTTTCTTTTGCTTAGGGCTCAAGCTGAACGCGCTAAAGGTGTCGTTTTCGGGATGGTAGCGGTTGAGGCTGTGTTCCGTGAGTACCCAAAGCGTTCCATCATCGCTCTCGCTGATCCTTTCTACGAGATGCCCGCCGAGACTTTGAGGATTGCCACGCGCATGCTGGTAAAGGGTGAAGGAGTCGTGCTCCGGGGTGTAGCGGTTTAGTCCTTTGTCTGATCCGGCCCAAACATTGCCTGCTTGGTCGACGTGGATTTGGGTTATGATGTTGCTCGAGAGGGTGCCGGGACGATTGGGATCGTGAGTGTACTTGATCGCTTCATAGCCATCGAACTTTACCAAACCGTCGATATTGTTGGCTATCCACAGGTAGCCCTCTTGGTCTCTGTGTAGGTCGCGTGCGTTGGACACCGCGTTTTCAGCTTCTAAAGGCTGGAACGGTATTTGAGCGTTCGCGGAACCGCAGAGCGTCAGGATCGAGAAGAACGCAAGAAATGTGGGAATGAGTGGATTCAATCGAACCGACACGTTTGTTGTTGGGGAAAGCTAAGGTTCCGGATTGAGTAGCATGAGTAGACGGCTAGGTCAACTTCTGGGGAAAACCACAGTTCTGAGTTCGAGCTTACTGTGAGGCATTTGAGTTAGTCAGCTTATGAGCTGCGGTTTTGCTCGATTGGATCTCTCGCCGGTTTCTGGGGGGCTATGCGCTGGGGCATTTCCTGGTTCGTTCGGGAATTCGCTTATTGGAGACTTTGGAGAACGGAGGTGAGTTGATCTTTGTCGAGTGGCTTGTTGAGCACGGTGTTCATGCCGGCGTTTAGCATAGCGTTCTTGTTTGCTGCAAGCACGTCGGCGGTAAGGCCGATTATGGGAATATTCGCTATCCGACTATCGGATTTCGAGCGGATCGTGCGCGTCAACTCTCGCCCGCTCATGGAGGGCATATGTTCGTCGAGGATTACTAGATCTATGGACTTGTTGGAGAGAACTTCGAGTGCGGTGTCGCCTCGTTCAGCGATGGTGCAGGAGTAGCCTAGTTCAACTAACAGGTCTCGGAGCACTTTGAGATTGAGCGCGTTATCATCGACGATGAGGACGTAGGGTGCTCTCGTTTTGTCGGACTGGAGTTGTTTTGCGCCTGATTTTTCAGATTCTTGATTCGTGCTGTTTTCTTGTCGGTTGAATGGTGCCGGAATTGAGCTCCCACTTCTCTTCAAGGGGAGCGAGACGCTCACGATTGTCCCAACTTGAGGCTCGCTAACGAGCTTGATTTTTCCGTCGAGCAGTTCGATGAGGTTCTTGACGATGGCCAGACCTAATCCAGTTCCTTCGAACGATCGTGATTTGCCGGAATCGACCTGTATGAACGATTCGAATACGCGGCTTTGATCGGCTCTGGGAATGCCGACTCCTGTGTCCGAGACGGTGAACATCAGTTCACAAATTTGGGGAAACTTTTCGTTTTCCGCAATGGAGGCGTGAATAGATACGGAACCTTTGAGGGTGAACTTGACTGCGTTGCTTACGATGTTCCAAAGGATTTGGCGTGTCCTTAGCGCATCGCCGATAAAGGTGGCATCCATGTCGCACTCGTAGGCTACATTGAACTGGATCTTCTTTTCGTCGCAAAGCAGCTTGTGGATATCGACGACTGGAGCGAACACTTCGTTCAAGTCGAAGGCGCTCGTTTGAATCTCAAGTTTATTTGACTCTATCTGAGCGAGGTCGAGTACGTCGCTCAGGATCTGAAGAAGATTTTGCCCCGCGGTCTTGAGCATTTTGATGTGTCCCAACGCGTCAGGAGAAAGGGACTGGTCCAACTCTAGAATCTGCGCGACTCCTAGGATCGCATTAAGAGGAGTACGTACCTCGTGGCTCATGACAGCGAGAAAGGTCGTTTTGGATTCGCTGGCGATCTCCGCTTTTTCCAGAGCTTTTTCGGTTTCGGCCTTGGAACGGATTGCCTCCTTGCGGGCCATTTCGATGTTGTTGGTTTTCGAGATGATTTGTCCCGCGGCGGACATTAGGGCATCGGATAGGACTTTTACCTCGTGCGGCGGATTCTCCAGGGGTTCGATCGACTTGATGTCGTCCGCGAATTGCTTCGCCATTCGTGTTGCCCGGACTAAGGGGTCGGTGTAGGTGTAAGCAGTCCAGATCGCGCCTATGATGGCGAGAAGACCGGCTAGGATGGTTATGATGATGAAAGTCATATTGGCCTCGCGTAGGGGCGCGAGAGCAACCTCTCGGGGGAGCGAGGAGACGAGCGTCCAGTCGTAGGTCTTGGCGCTTCCGAAGAGGTCGAAGTCGACTCGAGTGACGAAGTTTTTCTCGCCGTTGCTTTCGTTGGTGAGGATCTCGCTGGAGACATGGTCCGTTTCACTCTGGATTCGATCCGTATCCAATGAGTGGGGCCTGTTGGCTGGTATGTTTGAACTCGCGATGGCTTTTCCGAAGCTGTCGAACACAATGATCTTTCCTTCTGGTAGCCTGCTTTGCCGGAAGTCCTCGATGATTTCTTTGATGAGGGCGGTTCGGATGGAGGTAACTAAAACGCCGATGACGTTCAGATTGGAGTCATCGGTCACGGGGGAGAGGATGCTGAAGGAATCCTGATTGATATTGGATCTGAAAATCTCGCCCTGTTTAGACTTGGTCGCTTGCAGAAAAAGAGCCTCCGAGATCTTGGCTGCTGAAAAGTCGATTTCGTCTTTGTTTAAGGAACCCGAGAGTGCGATGGAGCGGCCTTCGAGATCGAAGAAGTAGAGCTCGCTGATGTCTGGTGATTCCTCGATGGCTTCATTCAGGAACTGGGTGATTTGCACGCGATTCCCTTCCTCGAAGACGTCTGCTTGAGTGAGGAGCTTGAGTTCGCGGGAGCGTTGCTCGATCAGATCGTTCAGATTTCCGGCGAGACTGAGTGAATTGTTTTCGATGTTTTCGCTGATGTTCTCTTCTAGCGTTTTCGAGGCATTGCGAATGTAGATGACTGAGAGGAATACCAGTGGGGTTATTGTGGTAAGGAGTCCGAAAACGACGAGTCGCGTACGCAGAGAGAGCTTCATCTTGTTTGGGGGGGCTGTAACAGAAAAGATCAGATTTGGTCTGATAAAGTAGCGCGACTCTAGGGTGATCCTTGGTCGATGCAATGAAACTCGGTGCCGACGCATATCCAGATCGGTTCCTACTGAGTCCTCGTGCTTTCCGGAGCTTTACTGGCGGAGGTCGGACACAGGTGTTGGAGATATCCAGGAGAAGGGCTGTGTCGGTTGTCGAGTCGGACTTTGTATAGATGTATCCAGAATTGGGATGCGGGGACCTTAAGCTAGGTCTTGTGTGGAGTTTACGAGTAAAGCCGAATGGGAGCTGATTTCGTCCGAGTTAACTTTCAACTTATGATCGTTGCCTCATCTAAAACGACTTCTGAAATCATGAAAATCGTGCCCCTTCGTATCGCTGCTCCGGTGGTGACGTTACTTCTGTTCCTTGTCTTCGCGTCTGTTGTCATCTCAACGGTCTTTGTCTTTTTGAAACAATACCAGCCTGCTGGTCTTATGGGTGTTGCTGCGATGCTTTTGGCGGCATTCTATTTTCAGTTAAAGGTCCACCTGAAAACCTTCTCGTTCACCTGCCTCGTTTTTGCGTTTTTCTTGGCGAGCCTTGTATATCCGGAGGCCTTTTTGGTTGTGGGAGGCTTTGATCAGAGATCGCTGATCCTGCCATTGATTCAAATCATCATGTTTGGAATGGGGGCGACGTTAAGCCTTAGGGACTTCTCCAACGCTTTGCGGATGCCAAAGGCTGTTTTGATTGGGATCGGCTTGCAATTCGCTATCATGCCGATGGTGGGCTGGTCTGTTGCTTACAGCATGGGCTTCGACCCAGAGATTGCTGCAGGGATTATCTTAATCGGTTCCTGTCCCGGTGGTGTGGCTTCGAATGTAATGGCATACTTGGCAAAAGGAAATGTAGCTCTTTCGGTTTCGATGACTGCTTGTTCTACTTTGCTGTCTCCATTGCTGACTCCGTTGGTGATGTCTCTGTTTGCTGGTCGATTGATTGACATCGATTTCTTGGGTATGATGTTCTCGATTCTGAATCTAATCATTTTGCCAATCGGTGCCGGGTTGCTTGCTCACTATCTTTTGCAGTCGAAGTGGAAGAGTGGATACTGGCGGGCCATTGTTTTCGCATTTGCTGTGGGTTTCTATTTTGCTGCTCCATTCATCGAGTCGTGGACGAAGACCTTGTACAGTCTTAGCGGTGCGTTTGTGCTGATGGGGGTATTGCGTCAGCAGTGGTTGAGCCGTGGGCTTCCTGTCGTGTCTATGCTAAGCATCTGTTATATCGTGGCGATCATCGCAGCTGGGTCGCAAGAAGCCATTCTAACCGTAGGAGTTGGTCTTTTCATAGCGGCCATTATTCATAACTCGATTGGATACGTTGCCGGATATTGGGGGGCTCGGATTGGAAATCTCTCAGAGAGCGAATGCCGAACCGTTGCTCTTGAAGTTGGAATGCAGAACGGAGGTATGGGATCCGCTCTGGCTTTGAATGTTTTGCAAAGTACTAGCTCAGCTCTAGGGTCCATCATTTTCGGGACTTGGATGAATCTCTCAGGATCAGTGTTGGCGTCCTGGTGGAAAGGTAGGCCAACATCTGATATAGTATGCTCCGAGAATGAGACGACTTCACAGCTGACGCGTGTTGGTTAGGAATTTAAATTGAGAAAACTACATGAGTTCAAACGACGGAAAAATGAATCGCAGGAAACTTCTTAAATCGTTTGGAGCTGCATCAGCTCTAGGGACTGCTGGGATCTTTGGAATACCCTTAAGCTCCGCTAAAAGTAAGGACTCCGCGGATACGAAAGGAAAAGGAGGGGCAAGCCCGAAGATTACCAAGGTTAGAGCGATTCTGACTGCTCCCTATAGAACGAACTTGGTCGTTGTTAAGGTGGAGACGGATCAAGCCGGTTTGTACGGGGTGGGCTGCGCGACCTTCACTCAAAGGGCGCATTCCGTGGTAAGCGCGGTGAAGGACTATCTGGATCCTTTTTTCCGTGGACGGAGTGTCGGGAACATCGAGGAGAATTGGCAGATGGCCTATCAAAGCTCCTATTGGCGGAATGGTCCTGTTTTGAACAACGCGCTTAGCGGAGTGGATCAGGCTCTTTGGGACATTAAGGGAAAGATGGCGGGGATGCCGGTTTACGATTTGCTCGGTGGCAAGACTCGCTTTGCGGTCGATGCTTATGGACACGCTTCTGGTAAGTCAGTTGAGGAAGTTGTTGAGGATGTGGGTCGCTTTAAGGAAATGGGGTACCGAAACATCCGTATCCAATTAGGCGGATACGGGTCGACCCATCTCGCAACTAAACCTTCTTACAAGGAGGCTGGGTTCGGCATGGAGAAGGATCGGACGATCTCTCCTCAAGCCTACAAGCAGGGGACGATCGATATCTTTAAGGCCGCCCGCGAAACCTATGGAGATTCGGTAGAACTGTTGCACGATATGCACGAGCGTCTCCAACCTATGGATGCGATTGATCTTCTTCGACGAGTCGAAGAGTATCGTCCGTTTTTCATGGAGGATCCATTGTCACCGGAGAATATTGGCTGGTTCCGGAAACTTCGTGAACAGACCTCGGTACCGATTGCGATGGGGGAGCTTTTCAACAGTCCGCATGAATGGCTGGTGCCGATGAGTGAGCGTTTGTACGACTACATCCGAATCCATGTTTCGCAGATTGGTGGAATCACGCCGGCCATGAAGGTGGCTCGCTTAGGCGAGTGGTTCAATGTTCGCACGGCATGGCACGGTCCCGGTGATACCTCTCCCGTAGGGCACGCAGCGCATTGCCATATCGATTTAGCGGTGTGGAATTTTGGGGTGCAGGAAATTCCGATTTTCAAAGACGTAGCCTACGAGGTATTCCCCGGAATGCCGCGAGTGGAGAAGGGCTATATCCATGTGAACGAGGCTCCTGGCCTTGGCATTGATATTGATGAGAAAGCCGCGGCGAAGTATCCTCCGGTAGAATACAATTACAACTGGACTCAGGTGCGGCGTGACGATGGCACGCCGGTGCGGCCGTAGTGGTTTAGCCAAAAAAATGATATCATAGCCAAATGCAGTGGATTGCTGCTTGAGGCGGAACTGTTGGAGTTCCCGCTTTAGCGGGGTATCAGTTTCCGCTGCTTAGGGTTGCCGCCTAAAGGCGGAACTCCAACGGTTGGGTTCTCTTCCACTGCGTTTGCTGATAAACCAAAAAAATGGGCGTCCATAAAGTGGACGCCCTTGAAGTCTTTTGTGTCCACCCGCGGAGCGGCTGGACCTCCTGGTTTGGGGATATTCCTCTTAGCTATCCTTGTTTTTGTTTTTCTTCTTTTTCTTGGCGGAAGAAGGCTCTGCCATTTGAGAGCGCCATTTTTGATACTGCTTCTTTAGTGACTCTACCGTTTCTGGGTGCTGCTTAGCTAAGTTGGTCGTTTCCGACTGATCCTTTTCCATGTCGTAGAGTTCAAGTTTGCCACGGATGCCAATGAGCTTCCATTTGCCCTGGCGGATGGCCCAGCCTTTGCGCTCGTCGCTGGTATCCCAATACAAGGTTTCATGATGATCGGTAGCGTTTTCGGTTATCAGTGGAAGGATACTTTTCCCGTCGAAGTGTTTCGCTTCGGGTGGGTTTTCTCCGAGGGCGTCGAGTACGGTAGGGAGTAGATCGAATGAGATGATGGGCGTATCGATCGTACGACCGCCTTTGAACTTGTTGGGCCAACTCATCATGAATGGCGTGCGCACTCCGCCTTCGTAAACGGTTTGCTTGTAGTCACGTAGGTGCCCGTTGTCGGCTTCCATCGCCTTTGTGCCGCCGTTGTCGGAGAGGAAGAACACGATCGTGTTGTCCCAAATGCCTTCCTTCTTTAGTTTGTTGACGACCATTCCCACCCCATCGTCGAGGTGCTTGAGCATTGCCATGAGGATAGCGCGTCGTTCGGAGAGATGCGGATACTTGTTCTTGTAGTAGTCGATATCTTCCTGGGGCGCTTGGGCAGGGGTGTGAACCGCGTTGTAAGCGAGGTAGAGGAAGAATGGGTTGTCCTTTTCGCGATCGATGAAGTCGACAGCTTCCTCGCTGAGGCGGGTGGTTAGGTACCCCTTGTATTCACTCTCGTCGATACGGCGGAGATCTTTGTATATGGCGGAGTAGTCGCCTTTCATTCCCTTAAGTCCGAAGTAGTCGTGAGCGCCGCGTCCCATGAACTTGTACGCTTCGTCGAAACCGCGGTTTACGGCGTGCCATTTCAGTTCGGGATAGTCGTTGTCCAGTCCGAGGTGCCATTTACCGATTGCCATACTGCGGTACTCTTCTGGCAAGAATGATGGAAAGATCTTTCGTGAAGGATCGAAACCTTCTCCCCCTTCACCGGCGGTGTAGACGCCCACGCGCTGTTGGTACTGGCCGATCATGAGTCCGGCTCTCGTTGGCGAGCAAACAACACCACTTGTATAACCCTGCGAGAAGAAGACGCTCTCGTTGGCGAGACGATCCATATGAGGAGTGTGAACCTCTTCTGGTGCGTCTGGATTGAAACTGATGTCAGCGTAGCCCTGGTCGTCGGTAAGGATGATGACGATGTTGGGGCGTTCCGTGCTTGTCGCGGCATGCGAGGAGCAGAGTCCGCTGCTTAGGACTAGGGCTGCGAGGAGAGGTTTTGCGAATGTAGTGATATTCATACCTTGATTGGGGAGTCTGAGTGTATCTGTATTGAGACTCCGTGAGTTTATATGATCTTACGCGAAAACGCGTTTGTAGTTCTCTACGATGAGCCCTGCGTAGGGCTTGGCTATTTCGATGAGCCGTTCTTTGTCGGTTTCGGAAAGGTCCTTTAGGTTTTGGAGCACGGCCACGTTCTCTTCGATTTCGTGGAGCTTCCGGCAACCGGTGCAGAGGGAGGAAATGGGGAGCGAGTAAACGTATTGGTGGAGGTTCGCGAGCGTCAGGTCGGTTTTGGCGACGACGTCAGGGATGTCTTTGGTCCGGATGTCCTGAGGCGTGGTATCGATGCGACCGCCCATCATGCTCCCGCCTGCCATGGTCTTCATAGCGATGACCCCGTATTCCTTTTCGAGGAGAACGGGGAGGACGTGCTTTTCGAACGACTCGAAACTCGGATCACAGACGTTGAGCGGCATCTGGCAGGTGTCGAGGAGGAGACCTCTCTTATCGAGGAACTCGAGGAAGTGCAGATGAGTCTTGGGGTTTCGGTGTCCAGTGAAACCGATGTAGCGGACCTTGCCTTGTGCTTTCGCCTCGAGGAATACTTCGAGCACGCCGTCTCTCATGCGGTTGTCCACATCCTTTGGCGTTTGCAGGGCATGGATTTGCCAAAGGTCTAAGTAATCGGTTTTGAGCGCTTTGAGGGTTTCGTCCAATTGGCGTCTTACTCCTTCTGCCGTGCGATCCGGCGCCTTAGACATGAGAAAGATCTTTTCACGGTACTTTGGTGTTAGGAAGCGTCCCATGTATTCCTCGGAACGACCGCCGTGGTATTTGCGCGCATTGTCGAAAAAGCGGATACCGAGCTCCATCGACCGTTCCACCATGGCTTCGGCTTCTTTGGCGTTTTCGGTGAAACCAAGATGGTAGCCGCCGAGGCAAAGGGAGGTGACGCGTTCGCCGTCTCGAGTGAGTTTTCGCATTGGGAGAACATTGCCTAGGGAATCGCTCTCCTGACTGGCTGCTGCCCAGCTCAACATGGGGGCAAGTGCTGCGAGCTTGGCTGACTTCTTGATGAACGCGCGTCGTGAGTCGGTCATGGTAAAAGTGGGGTATGGGGTTTAACGAGTGATCTGTGACCAACAAGGGACTCCGAAAAAGGCAGGCGACTTACGCCTAACTCTAGCGAAAATGAGCTTTTGCTGCGGCGCATTGCCGCTTGCTAGAGTGAATTCTCGCTTCGAATGGGCGAGCGGCCGAATCTCCCATGAGGTTCTCGACTATTTATCCTTCTGCTTTGGCTTTCTGATTTCTTCGAGTTCCTCTTCGTCGATTTGACCTACGACCTCCAGCTCGCCGACGGTTGCCTTGCCCCAGCCGAGTTGAGTTTTGGTTTTGTCGAGATCGTCGAGGTTGGTGCCGATGTGGGGGATGGCAGCTCGGCTTAAGGACGGGACCGCTTTGGCGAAGTTCGTGCCGATCGAGGGGAGGCTGAAGCGGGTGATAAAGTGAACCTTCTTCTGCTTTTCCTTTAGTAATTTTTGCCAATCGTAGGCGACTAGGATGATGAAGTAACGCTCGTCTTTAAGGAGCGAGCGGAGATCCTGTTCGTCCCACGGGGTGATTCCCTTTTTGTAGAGGGCTTTGTCGATGCCGGTGAGAACGGCGTTTCGGTGAATGCTGTCCATACCATCACCAAAGAGGGAGGAGTTTGAGCTGGATCCGCTATCGTAGCTCGTATCGTACTCGCTCGTTTCGTCCACGTTGTAGTCTCCCTCGTAGCCGGCTCCTAGGCCGTCATCAGGGAACATTTCGCTTAAATCTTCTTCGACGGCTGTGGTGCCCCAATGTATGACGAGCAGCAGATCTCCTTCCTCTTGAGATCGGGCTGGGAAGAAGTTCTGGGCTTCCATGTCATTGGCTAGGGTTTCGATGATTTCTTGGAGTGGAAACTGCTCGAGACTCTTATCCTTGATGTATCCGCCGTGAAATTCACCTCGAAAAAAATGGTAGCTCATGGGGATGGGGCCTTCGTCGGAAGCCATGCGTCGTTCGACGAACTCGGGGCTTGCCCAGGCGTTGGTGATGACACGAGCTTTTTTTCGTGAAAATAGCTGAGAGTGGGCTGTCGATGAAAAGGCGACAGCGATAAGCAAGGAGATCGTCCAGGCTTTCTTCATAGAGGCTTCTTGTTTGTTTGGGGTGGTCTGCGTTGCCTATTTGCCCTCTTGCCCGGCCTTTTGCTTGGCGGTGGTTTGGTGTAGGCCGTGAGACAGGTTAGTGCCGAGGTTCTCGCATTCACCGGAGAGTAGATAGAATTTGTGTTTGAAGGTGCTAGCATAGCCTTCTGGGATTCGGAACGTTGTTTTTACCTTGTGTGGCGTATCTGCCAGCAGATCTCCTATGTACCGGATCTTTCCGTAGTTGACTGCTTTGTTCTCGGTAGAGTTCCAATCTGTTGGAGCCATGTATTGGATCGTGAATACGCAGAACGCGTCCTTCACGTCGACTGGCGAGGTGATCGTCATTTTTGCTGTGACGGAATCAATCAAGTAATCGGAATCGAAACCGTCTCCTTCGATTGCATCTCGCACATTCTCTTCGAGTTCCTGCTGGCTATCGTTGAGTCGATCGATTCGTTGCTGATTCGCTTGCCCGGGACTCCCGGAAGGTCCGACTAGTCGTCCGATTTCGGCTTGTGTTAGTGATTCATGTCGCATCACGTCGGCCATCGCTTCCGCCTCAAGCTCGTATCTTCTCATGTAGTCAAAACTCAGATCGAGATCTTGAATCTCTACCAGCTGTTTGCAGTGGCTGGGCTTGGGGGTGAATTGAAACTTTGAGCCGTACTTGATTTTCTTTACGCCCCTGGAGGTGTCGGCGAGGAGTCGTTTTTTCTGCGCTGCGACGACCGGTGCCTGCCCGTCTTTCAATACGGCGTCGATGTCCAGTCCCCAGAATATGTAAGACTTAGCGGCGGGATCTTCAGCTTTGCTCCCGGCTATCAAAATGAGAGCTGCTGTGCAAAGGTTGAAGTAGCGAATTAAGTTTCTGTTGGATTGGGGGAGTTGCATTTTCTTACCCAGTTTACTCCTTTTGAGAGCAAATTCTTATGGTGAAAACGGGCCGACCTGATCGTTTCGGGTGGATAAAGCGTAAGTTTCCAGGGAGACGTGGTGTGGTTGAGCGATTATGACTTACCCCCATAGGATCCTTTTTTGCTTCTGGTCACTGATCTTCATTTCTGTCGCCTTGGCTGGGAGAACGAAACAGGCTGGTCCGTCAGCTAAGGACTTGGCCCTTCTAGACGCGTTCCGAAGCCAGAGAGACATCGTATACAAAACGGTAAATGGAGAGTCCCTCGACATGGTGCTCTTCCTGCCGGAGGCGCCTCCGAAGGGAAAGATGCCGGTCATGCTCTACACCCACGGAGGCGGCTGGGGTGGCGGCGATAAGTTCAAGGTTTTCCGAGCGCCGTTTCAGGAGGCTCTACGTGAGCTCTTGGCAAACGGAGTAGCAGTGGCGTCGATCGAGTACCGACTGACCCGTAAAGGTGTTTCGACTGCGGTGGATTGTGTGACGGACTGTAAGGACGCGGCCCGATTTTTGATTAAACATGCCGAACGTTATCAACTCGATCCGTCCCGAATAGGGGTCTGGGGTGGATCTGCCGGAGGACATCTTTCCTTAATGACTGGAATGGCGGACAATGCTCTTTTTCCAGGGGATGAGGCCCTGGCGAAGTTTGAACCGGAGTTTCGCTGTATCGTATCGTACTATCCAGCTGTCTCGTTTTTGAAACCTGAGCTTTCCAAGGGATCGAACTTCGAGAAGCCTCAACGTTTGGTGCCCATGATCGGCGGCTTGCTCGAAGAGAAGCGAGAGACTGCTGCTCTGATCAGTCCTTCCGAACACCTAACCAACGCTGTTCCGCCGACTCTTCTTTTGCACGGCGATCAGGACACGGTCCTGCCGATCGATCACTCCCACTACTTTCTCGAGCGTGCTGAAGAGGTCGGTGCTGATGTCAGGCTAATCACTGTCAAGAATGGCGGACACAGCTTTAGCGGTAAAGAGATCAAACCATCGATGCAGGAAATAAATCACAGTGCAGCCGATTTCATCCTGAAGCACCTGTAAGAGCGAAATTCTCTGTGTAAAAATATTGAATACGACCAGTCTTCTGGATGCTCACAATTCCGACGACTCTCCTCTTAAGATGAATCTGTTGAAGGCATCCATTGCCATGATGGGCTTTGGCGTGGTTTGGCTGAGTGCGGCAAAAACTCCAAATATCGTGCTCATCGTCGCGGATGACCTCGGTTATGCGGATGCTGGATTCACGATGGACTACGCGATGGAGATGCGTACTTCAGATTACCTTGGAGAAGCTTGGGATAGTACCCCTCTCGCTGAAGTGCACACTCCTAATATTGATCGTCTCGCGGACCAGGGAGTCGTATTCACGAACGGATACGTTAATGGAAATGTTTGTTCACCCACGCGGGCGGGCCTGATGTTAGGGCGTTATCAGCAGCGAGTGGGCATCTATGGCGCGGGTGCGGGCGGTGTAGGGATGCCGCTTTACGAGACTCCCGACTATTCGAGTAGTGGCATCGACTTTGCTCGGATTAATCCGATTTTACCCGAGTTCCTCAAGCAATCGACGAATTTGAATAGTCAATACGTCAATGGCGTTTTTGGAAAGTGGCACCTTGGTGTGGACGAGGTGTATGAGCTTAGGAATGGTAAGTTAATAAATGGTTCGGGTTCTGTTCTGAATACCGGGTATGCCTACAAGGCGATCCCAGGGACGGATTTCGAAGAACCCGATCTAGCGGATGGGCCTATTCTGAATCGGGTTGCGGGACATCGCTATGACCCAAACTGGATAGGAGGGAGCCCGTGGCATTGCGCGAATCGCGGTTTCGACAACTACCTCTATTTTATGGGACGTGGATCACACGATTACTGGGATCCAAATGAAATTTACATAGATGGGGATCCTGATCACCCCATGCGGCGTACGGTGGGATTGGATACGCGACGCAATCCGGGATCTGGGGCTGACAGTGCCTCCGAAGTCCCACGTGATCGATGGAATGCGAATAGTTCTGCCTATGAGATCCACAGCGAGCGAGTTCCGGAGAATTACCTCACGGTTCGGATAACGGAAGCGGCTAGTAATTTTATCGGAGAGCAAGCGAATGGAGAAACCCCGTTTTTCTGCTATGTGCCATACAATGCTCCTCATTCGCCCTCGCAGGTTCCCTATCATATGAATCCGAACGATTCACAACTGGATCGCTTGGGTATGGATGATCGACGTTACCATGTTGTAGATGAGGAAGGACAGCCAATTTCGCCGATAAACGATCAGGTCGTTGAGGATTGGTACAATGCAAAAACTCCGGATCCGAACTGGTTTCCCGATCCATTGTATCTGTATGAAAAATACAAGAACGACCCGGAGGCCTTTCGCTATTTTTCGGGAGGTAGTGGACTGAGTTCCGTTAAGAATGACGACGATATTCGCAAACGCTGTGTAACCCTAGCGATGATTCGGTGGGTTGATAAGGGGATTGGTCAGATCATGGAGCGTCTGAGAGACCCGAATCAAGATGGGAGCTACGACGACAGCGTTTATGAGAATACGGTCGTCATCTTTATCTCAGACAATGGCGGAGCGACCGGTATGAATGCTTCCAATGCTCCTCTGAGAGGGAACAAGAGTAACAATTATGAAGGTGGAATCCGCACGCCGTTCGTGATAAGTTGGCCGAAGCTTTTGAAGGAGCAAAACGGGATTCATCAGAATGATCTAGGGGAGACGGTGGCTAATTCTCAAAGGGTGGATGCTCCAGTGATCGCGATGGACCTACTGCCGACGCTACTAGATATCGCGGGGTTGGAGGTTCTAAAAGCTGATCCACTTCTCAAGAGGAACACGCGCGCGTTCTACGATTATACGCCGGACGGAAAGAACCTCATGCCCTTGATTCGTGGAGAGGTCAAAGAGGTGCACGAGTACCTCTTTTGGTGCGACGATGACACGCCTTATTACGATGGTGCCGTGCGAAAGGGAGCATGGAAGTTGCGGCAATTCGACGACGGATCCTTAGCACTCTATAATTTGGAGGAAGATATCGCGGAGCAGAAAAATGTCCTTGAAGAGTATCCGAAAATTGGGCGCGAATTGCGGCAGGCTTATTTTGAATTTATGAATTCCGTGGCGACTTCCTTTCGACGCCCGACGCCGAATGAGTTTCTCTATACCCAATTGTCTTCGCCACCAAGTTCGCCAAATGAAGATTCGGCTGGTGTTTATGCCTTCGATGTGAGTGGGGATGGAGGGAGAGTCGTCATTCGCATCGAATACGATGAACGAGCAGGATGGTTGAGTGACGATGCAACGAGTGGCGTGGTTTTCGAGCGATCGAGCTCCCTGCAGCCCGGGGATTGGACCGAAGTTACTGCTTCAAAGACAACGATGCTAGACTGGTGGGACGATCAGAAAACCTATTTGGCCGAGTTCGAACTCGATGTGGAGGGGAAGGGGTTTATTCGAATGCGGATGGAGTGATAGGGCAGGATTGAAACTCCTGTGCGTTTGCTCAACGGGTTTTCCTAGCATAGGATAGATTCTCGATCTCTGATTAGTCTATATTCTACGGAGGATCTCTGATGGTTAAATACCCCCTACTTTTAGTGCTAATTCTGAGTTCTTGTGCTTCGCAGTTATTTGCTCAGATCCCCTTTTCGCACCTTGAGACGGAAGTCGGCATGCGGGTGGTCAGGGCGTTTCACCGGGATAGCCAGGGGTATCTGTGGATCGGGAGCGCTGGCGGGGCGATTGGTCTGCTGCGTTATGACGGCAACACGTTTAGACAGTATCAGCATGATCCGGAAAGAGATGATTCGCTGTCTGGCAACTCGATCACGGACATACATGAGGATTCGAATGGGCAGCTGTGGGTGACCACTGAGAATGGAGTGAATCGATACAACCGAAAATACGATTCCTTCACCCGTTATCAGCACACAGAGAATGATCCACACAGCATAGGAAGCAATATCGTTCAACAATTGCTAGAAGAGCCTAATGGGCGGCTTTGGGTACGCACTCGACAATCACTGAATCGATATGATTCTGAAGAGGATCGATTTGATCGTTTTACGCTGCCTCGCACGCAAGACCTGTCCACGAGCGCGATTGTCGATCGCAAAGGGCGATTTTGGGTATTATCGGGCGGTGATAACATTTTTCAGTTTTATCCGGAAGAGGGGCGATTTGAGAAATCTGAAATTTTTACGGGTCTAAGAAGCTCTCGGAAGAAACTCCATATGGATAAATCGGGAGGGCTTTGGATTACGGATGCGAATCCATTGAACCCCGGGCTGTATCAATTCCTTCCTGATCGCCTAAGCGTTCGCCCTTTCGACCTGGCTCTTGATAGGTCGGGAGGCGATCGAAATGCGGCCAATGACCTTTTGGAATATCCCGAAGGCCAACTCTTAATCAGTTCCAGGGGAGGGCTCGTTCTTTTCGACAAGGAAAGCGAGCTCGTTCGGCATCAAGACTTCGACAGGAATAGGAAACACGGTTTGAGTTCCAATACGCTCTTTGCGCTTTATGAAGATCCGCAAGGCATCCTTTGGCTAGGCAATGATAGAAGCGGAGTTGATGTTTTCTATCCTTCGATAGGGCTTATCGAAAACTATGGAGACGATTCGATTTTTCCGAAACGCTCGCTTTCGAGTTCGGAAATAAACTGTATTTTCGAAGACCGTGAAGATCGGATCTTGATTGGCTTGCGGGGTGGAGGGATGAGTATCCTGGATCCGAATACGAAAGAAATACTGAACCTGAACCATGACCCCATGGATCCGGATTCGCTCCCCCGTCAGCAAATTCGCGGCATCGATCAAAGCAGCGATGGCCGTATTTGGATGGTGACGAGAGGGGCTGGAATTTTTGTCTTTGACGAAGTGGACGGGCGTTATCAGCGGGATCTTGTGGCGGCGGAAAAATTGACGCGTTACGGACCGGGGCAAATTTGGGATATCGAGATCGACCGAAAAGAGCGGATTTGGATTTATGCTAGAGGAGGGACCCGCGAGCTGCACTTGTTGAGTAAGGACCTGGAGCTTATCGGTAAGTTCGCTTTGGGGGGCGTCGAGGGAGAGGTGTACATCACTGAAAGTTCATTGGGTGAGATACTCCTCACTGCAGAAGATGGCATCTACCGCTATGACGAAACTTCAAATAGCGTGAGTCGCTTTCTTGAGACGAGGGGAGTTGCCACTGCGGTAGCGTTCGAAGAGGAGTCCGAAACATACTACGTGGGGACGCGCGATCATGGCCTTTTCAGTTTCGATCGAAGTGGTAGGCGAATCGGCAGCTACGGCAAAAGCGAAGGGCTCCCGAGTCGGTGGATAGATTCTATCCAAGCCATGGGCGAGAATTCAATTTGGGTCAGTACCTCTGAAGGGCTATGCCATTTTTTTCCCAACGAACGGAAAGGGATCAACTATTTTAAGACCGATGGATTTCAGGGGGATCGTTACGCTCAAAACGTTTCTCTGGAAACGCGGAAGGGGTGGCTCTACTTCGGGGGATTCGATGGACTCAGTGGGTTTGACCCAAAGAAGCTCAGCGCAGGCGAGACCCCGCCCACCGTCACGATTGATAGCATTGCTCTTTTCGGAACGCCTTTGGACCATCGCGACCCAGAGCCTCTCATTGATAGGCATCCGCAGGCTCTCGAGGAATTGATTCTAAACTGGAAGCAAAACCAGCTCAGCTTCTCGTTTTCCGGAATAGATCTTATCAATCCAAGGAAGAATCGCTATGCCTATAGGCTTGAAGGGGTAGACGAAAAATGGATACATGCTGGCGCTTATCATCGGGTCGCATCCTATGGAAACCTAAGTCCTGGGTCTTATGTTTTTCGAGTAAAGGCATCGAACGGACACGGCGTTTGGAACGAAGAGGGAGCGAGCCTCGCTATCGAAATTACGCCGCCTTTTTGGCAGCGCTATTGGTTCTATGCCCTTGTCGGACTCATGGCATGTGCGAGTGCTTACGCGTTTATCTTCATTCGGGAGAGACGGCTAAGGGCGGATAGGGCCAGGCTGGCTGCAGTTGTCAGGGAGAAAACCAAGGAGTTGATGGATCACCGTGAGCAATTGGAGATGATTGTCGAAAACCGTACTAAGGAATTGATTGTAGCGAGAGATCACGCAGAAGAATCCGATCGCTTGAAATCGCAATTCCTTGCTAATCTGTCGCACGAGATCAGAACGCCCCTCAATGCTATCACTGGGTTTACTTCCCTGATCAGTGCTGGAGGATTCGAGGAGAAGGATCGGGATCTTTATTCTAGGCTGGTTCTCGAAAACTCGAATTCGCTGCTGACGCTGATCGACGATATTCTCGACTTTTCCTTGATCGAGGCGAATCAACTCAAAATAAAATCCGATGCATTTTCACTGAACGAGTTCATGGATAATGCGTATTCCTCCTTCGCCTTGAGGGAGGAAAATCGGGAGATAGAGCACCGCCTCGACAACGCGCTGCGCGACGAAGAGTTGATTTTGAGGGGTGATCGTTCGCGCATCAAGCAGGTGATCGATAACCTGATGACCAATGCCTACAAGTTCACTGAAGAGGGCTTCGTGAGCTTGAGCGTATCCCGAAATTCGGATACGATAGAGTTCCGAGTCGCGGATAGTGGTCCAGGGATTCCAGAGAAGGAGCTTGATCTGGTTTTCGAAACTTTCGTCAAACGGCAGGTGGACGACCTTGCTGCTCGTCGTGGGGTGGGCTTAGGACTCGCGATTTGCAAACAACTATCGCAACTCATGGGGGGCGATCTAAGCGTCGAGTCTCAAGTTGGCAAAGGATCGACGTTCATCCTGAAGCTTCCTTTGCAACTCGTTGAGCGATCCGAGGAGGTCGATGGCATACCCCAGGGACATTAGGTTGGAAGCGAATATTCGTAGTCGAAGATATTCGCTGTGCGTACAGCATGTATCTAAAAAATGCGGATATCAGTTTTGTGGAAAACTCCATAACGAATTGAGCGTTACATGGGAATGGTTTAGAACGTTGACTCCATCCGAGTGCGGATGAAGTGGGAAGTAACGAAAGGGGAGGAGTCTGCTGTTTAGGTAAGCAAAAAATATTCTCCGTTACCTTCTGAGCGGTTCTGACATTTTTATATGAGCGGAGGGGTGATTCGCTGAAAGAATCCTTCCCAAAAATGTAGAATATGCATTACCCATCGATTAGAATAAAACTCCTGAGCACTCTCATCTGTGCCTTTCTTTTCTGCTTTCAACTTAACGCCGAAGAGGGCTGGGTGTCTCTTTTCGACGGAGAGTCAATGGATGGTTGGGTGCAAATGAACGGAACGGTTACCTATGCTGTCGAAGAGGGCTCTATCGTGGGTACGTCTCTCAGGGGCGATAGCCCGATGTCATTCCTTTGCACGGAGAAACAGTATTCAGATTTTGAATTGGAATTTGAGGTTAAGCTCTTCGACAAAGAACTGAATTCGGGAGTGCAGATCCGCTCTTTGCCGAAGGAAACTAAACGCAAGGGTGCGAAGTATGGCCCGATCGCTGGTCCGCAGATCGAAATAACCGCGAATAAGAATGGCGGACCGACACCTTCAGGCTATGTCTATGGTCAAGGCTGGGATGGTTGGATTACATCTAAGGAGGCTCGGGTTCCCCATCGTCATTTTCGTTTAGGAGAGTGGAACCGTTACAGGGTCGTTGCGAAGGGGCCTAAGATTGTGAGTTACCTCAATGGTGTGTTGATTACGGAAACCATGGTGCCGTCTGATCGGCACACGACTCAGCCCAAGGGGCACATCGGCCTGCAGGTACATTCATTGAAAGAGGCCCCGCGGCCTTTCAGGGTCGCTTGGAAGAACATCCGCATTAAGGAGCTCTAGCGGGATGGCAAGTACGGGGAAGCAAACCTTGGAAGGTAGATATGAAAATTAAGCAGTTGGGAATTCTATTGGGAATGTTTGGGTGTGTTGCGGCTTTCGCGGCTGAACCCTTTTCGCTAGAAAGCTCCGCCGAGACGAGTCGCCCAAATATCATCTTCATCCTTGCTGATGATTTGGGGTATGGGTGCCTCAATAGCTATGGGGCGGATGAAAAGCATGTGCGTACGCCTAATATCGATCGCTTGGCGGCTGAGGGGAAACGTTTCACGGATGCGAATACGCCTTCCTCTGTGTGCTCTCCTACGCGCTACGCATTGCTGACGGGTAGGTATGATTGGCGTACAGATCTGAAGTCAGGAGTATTGAATACACTGGACCCGTTGCATATCGATCCATCACGCCCGACGATTGCGTCGATCATGAAAAGGGCCGGGTATCGTACGGCAGCCATCGGGAAGTGGCATCTTGGATACGGTAGTGGCAGCAAGCTAGACTTTACCAAAGAGCTGAGTCCGGGGCCTTTGGATCTCGGCTTCGATTATCACTTTGCGGTGCCGCAGAATCATGGCGACTCTTCTGGTGTTTACGTGAGGAACACCAAGGTTGTCGGCTTGCGTTCCGACCAGAAAATAGAGATCGAGGATTCGAGCTACGGGCGGAAGTACTACGGTATAGACGCTCCGCAGCGCGTGGATGAGGAGGTGATGGATGTCTTGACCGATGATGCGGTCACTTGGCTAGAGGAGCAAGATTCCAAGTCTCCGTTCTTTCTATATTTCGCGCCAGTGGCGGTGCATTTCCCTTTTACACCCTCGGATAAAACCAAAGGCAGCAGCAGTGCTGGTTACTATGGCGATTGGATTCATGAGCTCGATCTATCTGTAGGTAGGATTTTGGATACTATCGATCGAATGGGAGTGGCAGAGGATACCTTGGTCGTCTTTACCAGCGATAATGGCGGAGTGTTAATGACTGAAGGGGACAGACCCGAGGCCCAGGCCTATCAGGCGGGTCTTCTCTGCAATGGAGACTGGCGTGGGAGGAAACACAGTATTTACGAAGGTGGGTTTCGCGTTCCCTTTATGGTGCGTTGGCCAGGACGAGTTGACGCAGGGGCTGCGAGCGATGCTACCTTTAGCCTGGTTGACATGTTCGCGACCTTAGCGGAGGTGGTCGATCAACCCATTCCAGCGGGAGATGTGGCAGAGGATAGCTTGAATGTTCTGCCGTATTGGTTGGAAGAGGAGTCCGCGGTGCCGATCCGAGATTCTATGGCTCTTCATAGCCCGAACGGAAACTTCGCTTTGCGGATGGGGCCTTGGAAGTATATCGAGGGAAAGCCAAACCCGAACGCGAAGAGAGTTATTCGCAAGGAAGAGCTGCATTCTCAACTCTACAACTTGGAATCTGACCCAGGCGAGACACGCAATCTCTTCCATGAAAATCCGGAAGTGGCGTCACGGATGGCTAAGCGATTGGACGCTTTGCGAGAGAGTGGACGTTCAAGATAATTTTCGGAGTGTTTGTTATGAAGCTAATCTGCGTTTGTGCTGTTTTGATGGCTGCTGGCAGTCTTTGGGCTGGAGATTTTACTTCTTTGAGCAAGGGGGAGGACGTGAAGCTGCGCTTAGCGTCATACAATATCCACTACGGATCGGTGTTTCCTCAGGAAGATGGCGGATGGGACTCCACTCGGCCCAACAGGGTCAAAAAGTTCGAGCGAGTGGCGAAGGCTATGGATGCCGATATTTGGGCACTGCAGGAAGTCTTTCACTCTGGAATCGAGTTTAAGGTAAGAACGCCGGAGAGCATCAGAGCCCACATGAATTCGGTTACAGATGTTGATTGGCATATTTCTCATGATTACGAGTATGATCCCGGAACGGTTCAGAAGGGCGGACGCTATCTCTTGAGCCGTTATCCCATCCTTTGGAGCGATAGCGTAAATGGCCGGACGCATGCCACCTTGATTGATTTGCCCGAATCCCTGAGCGACCAGGATTTGCTAGTGGTTAATGTTCACTTCGTTGTCGCGTCGACAGGGCAGGCTACTCAGAGTGCCGGAGCGGCTGAGTTCATCAATGATGTGGTTGCGGGCAAAATAAACCAGGTGCCTGCAGATGTTATGATCATGCTGTGTGGGGACTTTAACTCCCGGGAACAGAATAACGGCGGTTATAAAAACGTAGCGAACAATACCCCGCTAACGAACATTAGGCCTTCTCATCTGGGGTGGGAAGAGTCGAACAGGTACTATACATCCGGAGGGGTGAGCTTCGTGGGGACTACCGAAGAGGAGATTGCAGCCGGTGGGTATCAGCCCGAAGCGATTCATCGAAAGACCATCGATTATATGTTTTGGAAATCGAGCGCGCTCGAGGTGAAGCATGCGCACATCTTCAATACCTTGATCATGGATCAGGGAACTTTGGATACCTATGGCCTGCAGCGATTCGATGTCGCGATCCAGACCAAGATCGATGAAGGGAATCGGGGCTATATCAACTGCGATCACTTTCCCTTTTTCGCCGATCTGGTGGGACCAGGGGAAGGCGGAACGCTCTCGACGAATCCCGTACCCATCTTCAATTCAACACCTGTCGAAACTGCGGAGGATGGAAAAACGTATGCCTATGCCGCAACGGGTTATGATCTAGAGGAAGAGGATTTGTCGTGGGTGGGCGTCCAAATCCCGGCTTGGCTGAATTTCGATACCGATACGGGCGTGTTGAGCGGTGTGCCTTCGAACAGTGATATCGGGATTCATGAGGTGCAGTTGGGACTAGACGATGGAACGGATCGTACGGATCAGTTGTTCAAGATCATCGTTGCTGAGGCAACCGGTCCTGTTTCAAATCTCATAGAAAATGCTTCTTTCGAGACCGGGAATGCAAACGAGTGGGAGCTGTCTTCTTCAAGTGAGACGACAGTGACTGACGATGCGGCCTCGCACGAAAGCTATTCTTTGAAATTCTCCAAGGTCGATGTCAGTGGAACCGTCGCGCCAGCGAGACAGGTACTCATGGTCCAGCCGAACACGGATTACAAGTTTTCAGTTGATATGAATTATCCGGAAAACGGAACCAGTGGTTCGATGACGGCGAGACTGACTGTTGGCGGGGAGAAATTGAAAGTCACGGTTAGCAGTTCGACGGGTGGCTGGCGAGAAGAGGAAATTCTGTTCAACAGCGGAGACCATAAAAGCATCACCCTGGATATCTATTGCGATGGGGGCTTCTTGGGAACGGCCTTTGCGGACAATTTCGCTCTCAGATCCCAAGGAGGAAATTCAATGAGTGGATACGCAGTCTGGGCGAATGGCTACGGGATCGGCTCGGAAGGTGAGGATGCGGATGGCGATGGTCGGATAAACCTGTACGAATATGCGTTTAGTGGGGATCCGCTCGTTCCTTTTGATACAGGATTTGGGCCCGTTCTCACTAGAGAGGGAACATCATTTGCTCTACGGCATCTACGTCGCATCGGGGACGAGGACCTTGTCTACCGACTACAAACCAGCACGGATCTAGTATCAGCTAACTGGATATACATGGAGGTGGCTCCCGAAATTGACGCTTTGAATGGTTCTTTTGATGAAGTCACTCACCGGGTGTCGAATGGTGAGTCTCCTCTTTTCATGCGTTTGGTGGTGGAGAACTTGCCGGCCCAAGGTAATTGAGCGGCGACTGGGAGCTCGAATTTATAAGCATACATATAGATAAATCTGGAAGAAATAGATATGAGAAAAGTAGGAACCCCATTATACTTTAGCGCATTGGCTGCGGTTTTGTTCGCGAGCTTCAGTTTCCCTGCGAGCGCTAAGGAACTAAAAATGTCGGATGTGAAGACAAAGTTCGCCGCGAATCTAGTGCTTTGGTACGGTGGCAAGAAAGTTCCCGTGCTTGAGAAGATCGAAAAGGCCCACGCCGATGGCTTCGATGCGATCGAGTTCTGGGGCTACCGCAAAGTAGACGTTCCAGCTGTTGCGGCCAAGTGCAAGGAACTCGATATGAAAGTGATCCAGTTCTCCGCTTGGGGAAAGTCGCTAACATCGGGCAAGAACATCGATGAATTTGAAGAAGGCATAAAGGACGCTCTACAGGCAGCGGAGGTTCTCGGAGTCAAGAAGATGACCGTTGTAGGCCACAGCTGGGCCGAGGGCCTTTCTAAGGAAGATCAGGTCGCAAATTACACAGCTGCACTGAAGCGAGTGGCCCCACTTTGCGAAGAAGCAGGTGTGATGATCATCATCGAACCCTTTAACCCGGTCAATCACGGTCACAATCTGCTCAACGGCAGCCAGCTCGCAGTCGAGATCTGCCGCGAAGTGAATTCCCCGATGATCAAGATCAACTGGGACTTCTACCACATGCAGCTGACCGAGGGTGCTTTGATCACCTATCTTGAGCGTGGAATCGACCAAGTCGGCTATCTCCAATTGGCGGATACGCCAGGTCGTCATCAACCAGGCACGGGCGAGCTCAACTACAAAGCGATCCTCAAAGCGGCGTACGATCTCGGTTACCGAGGGTACGTCGGGGTCGAATGCCGACCAAAAGGAACCGAAAAGGAAGCGATCCAGCAGCTCCTAGAAAACGCGTACTAGAAATTTAAAGACATAAAGAAATAGCTACAATGAAAGATACTCCATCTACTAACGCTGCGACAAGTCGCCGTACCTTCATCCAAAAAAGCGCAGTAGCAGGGGCTGGTTTCATGATGATGCCGAGTGGCTCTTTATTCGGCAAGACATCTGCAAGCAACAAGCTCAACATCGCTCTCATCGGAGCCTACGGGCGCGCCAAAGCCCACTACCAGACACTCCACAACGAAAACGTGGTCGCGATCTGTGACGTGAATCCGGACAATATGGCCGTCGGGCAGAAGGAATTCCCAAAGGCAAAGGCTTATACGGACTGGAGAAAATGTATCGACCACAAGGGGCTCGACGCGGTTCTCTGCTGCACTCCAGACCACCACCACGCCTTCATCTCGAACTGGGCCCTCAATCGTGACCTCCACTGCTACATGGAGAAGCCGCTCGCAATCACCGTAGAGGAAGCGCGTATCGTTCGGGAGACCTATCTCAAAAAGAAGAACAAGCTCGCGACCCAGGTAGGCATGCAGCGCCACGCGATCGAGAACTTTGCACGTCTACGCGAAATGATTCATGACGGAGCGATCGGAACCTTGAAGGATGTACACGTCTGGGGAAGCCGCCAGATTCGCAGGCCCGGCTATCTCCCAGCTGAAGGGAAACCGCCCGCTGGGCTAGATTGGAAACTTTGGCTCGGTCCGTCCCCAGAACATCCATACAATCCAGGTTACTTCACCGGTCGCCCTGGAGCCAATTGCCTTAAGTGGAACATGTACTGGGACTTCGGAATCGGGCAGATGGGCGATATGGGCAGCCATACAATGGACTTGATCTGGAACGTGATAGACGCGGATCTTCCAGAGTCGGTGAAGGTCGAATCGCCAGAAGCGTTCAATCCGGACGTCACTCCGGTCAACCTCACTTCTTCTTTCATTTTTCCAAAAAACAGCTGGCGCGACAAACTCCGCGTGACCTGGTACCAAGGCGGTTCGATGCCGAAATCACCATCAAAATGGATCGACCTCAACAAGATAGATCATGGAGCCTTTTTTAAGGGAGACAGGGGCTTCGTCATCGCTGACTTCAACAGTCGTATGCTGTATCCGTTCGGAAGCAAAGCGGACCTCTCGTACTACAAGCCGCGCGAAAAAAGCGAACAAATCCCGCCGATCGGCAACTTCCAAAAGCAGTGGACTAACGCTTGTAAGCAAGGTGATCCCTCGAAGACCGCATGTAATTTCGAATACAGCGCGAACATGATCGAAACCATGTGTCTCGGCCTTGTCGGCTACCGAGCGGGCGAGGATTTACTCTACGACGGCAAGAAAGGAAGAATCACAAACGTTGCGAGCGCGAACCAGTACCTCTCCAAGCCTTATGCCAAAGGCTGGACGATGCACGGCTAGATAGCGCTCTGAGCTAGAGTTATACTCCTCGAGTAACGCCTCCCCGAGCCTGGGAGGCGTTTTGCTATGACGGAGATATCTGGCGGTCGTGCTTGTTGACGAGTTAACCACGCATTTCTTTGCGAAACGAGGCATCGATGAGATGTTGTTTCGTGTTCTCTGATTTTCCCGAAAGCATTTAGCGAAAAACTCACAGGTTGGATGCGATTGCATGCTTCCTCTGAAGCTGGTCATGTCGCCTGTGCAGGCTGTTTTTTTACTAAGTGTTTTTGTAACGGTTCGTTAGGGGTAGCGGAATCGTTTCTGGGATTATCAGAGGATGCCGGGTTCGTTCTGGGGTAGTTGAACGATCCCGGATACAGATGGTCGCCTACAAGGCGATTTGGGTTCGGCGACTCCGGGTGATCATATCTCGGAGTCGCCTGCTTATAGGCGCGGTTGTCTCAGGAGGCTGTCCAATGAAGCGAGAATTCTTGAATAGATGTAAGTGGGAGCGTGCTTGTCACGCGATTCGAAGGGAACAGACGCTCTGCAATCGCGTG